>CAZARI010000036.1:0-28686 GCA_964487545.1 uncultured Cryomorphaceae bacterium | reverse complement strand
GCAGAGCCGCAGAGATGTCTACAAAGAAACACTTGGCGTCTTGGTGAGTAACTTTTTCACGCAGAGTCATTTGCTTCTCCAATCACACAGACAACCGCACCTCCCGACACCCACCTTTGTCCTCTATCCTTATCAACATCCGATCTTCTGGCAACAAATCCTCCACCACTTCCGGCCATTCGATCAGACAAAGCGCGTCGCGGTCCAGGTATTCTTCAAATCCAATATCTAGTGCTTCCTGCAGTGAATTGATGCGGTAAAGGTCGAAATGAAAAACCGGCGTCCTATCCGGCAACTCATATTCATTCACCAACGCAAAAGTCGGGCTGTCGATGTTTTCCTCCACTCCCATTTGCTTCAAAAGCACTTTGATGAATGTCGTTTTTCCGGCGCCCATTTCTCCAAGGAAACAAACCACCAACCCCGGTCTCAACTGAGGAATTATCTGCCGCGCCACCTCTTTCAGTTGATCGACATGATCGACCCTAAATGACTGGACCATTGATCTATCGCTTTCGGAATACAGCCATCGGAATAATCATTTCCTCGAGCGAAATTCCACCGTGCTGAAAAGTATTGCGGTAATAATTCACGTAGTAGTTCTGGTTGTTGGGATAGACAAAAAAGTCATCCTCGCGGCAAAACACGTAGCGTGAACTCACATTGCTCTGTGGCAATTTTGCTTCGGCAGGATTCTGTACTTCATACATCTCGCTAGCGTTATAACTCAAATTCCGGCCTTGTTTATAGCGCAAATTGGTCGACGTATTTTTATCACCTACTACCTTCACCGGATTTTTTACGTGCATTGTACCGTGGTCGGTAGTGATCATCATCCTTCCGCCGGTTTCGGCAATCAGCCGCACAATTTCAAACAGTGGCGAATGCTCAAACCAGCTTTTGGTCAGTGAGCGGTATGCTGCTTCATCATCTGCCAACTCACGGATCACCTCCATGTCGGTTCGGGCGTGTGACAGCATATCCACAAAGTTGTAGACAATTACATTAAGCTGATTGACACTCAAATTACTGAAGTTTTCCACAAGTCTTTTACCCGCATTAAGGTTGGTGATTTTATGATAGCTGAACTTCACATCCTTGCGCAGATTTTTGAATTGCGCTTCGAGCAACTCCTTCTCAAACCTATTTTTTCCACCCTCTTCCTCGTCGTTAAGCCAGAATTTCGGATGGTGCTTTTGGATATCCAGCGGCATCATTCCGGCAAACAATGCATTGCGCGCATATTGCGTCGCCGTTGGAAGAATGCTCAGAAATAAACTTTCACTTTCAAGCCGGAAAAACTGCGTAATCAGCGGCTTCAGCGTGAGGTACTGATCGAGTCGGAGATTGTCAATAACAATCAGGTAGAGCGAATCATCGCCCAGCGCGGGTGCCACTTTTCGCCTAAAAAGATTGTGCGACATTAACGGTGTATCTTCTACCGATGAATTAATCCAGTCCATATAATTGCGCGAGACAAATTTAGAGAAAGCACGATTGGCCTCTTTTTTTTGCATTTGTAACACCTCGTCCATACCCTGGTCGCCGGTAGCCAGCTCCATGTCCCAGTGCACTATTTTGCGATAGAGTTCCTGCCAGTCGGCCAGGTCGAGCGGATCGTTGAGCCGCATGCCAATCTGCCGAAACTCTTGCTGGTAATTGGTTGTGGCTTTTTCTGAACGCAAGCGCTTTTCATCCAGGTTTTTCTTGATCGAAAGTAAAATCTGTTTTGGGTTGACCGGCTTTATCAGGTAATCCGAAATTTTGGATCCGATGGCCTCTTCCATAATGGCCTCTTCCTCGCTTTTGGTAATCATGATAATGGGCAATGAAGGGAAATCGGCAATGATCAGCCCAAGCGTTTCCAGCCCAGACAAACCCGGCATGTTCTCATCCAGAAAAACAATGTCAACATCGTTGGCCTTAACGGCATCGATCGCATCGTGACCGTTGTTTACCGTAATCACGTGGTAGCCTTTCTCCTCCAGAAACAGGATATGCGGTTTTAACAAATCAATTTCATCATCGGCCCAGAGTATGGTTGTGCTCATATTAGTGGTCTGCTTTTAATTTTGGAGGTGAAAAATCATACTTTTGACGGAACGCCCATAAAGATAAAGCTATTGAACACTTCTGCCCCGTCAAATAAGCGGAAAATATTTAACGACCCGGTTTATGGTTTTATTACCATTCCCAACCATTTTATTGCCGATCTGATTGAGCACCCGTATTTTCAGCGACTACGCAGAATAAAGCAGCTCGGACTGTCGCACCTGGTCTATCCCGGAGCCCTTCACACCCGATTCCATCACGCCATGGGCGCCATGCACTTGATGAGTATGGCCATGGAGGTGATTCGCTCAAAAGGACACGACGTAACCGACAAAGAAGTGGACGGTGTGCTGGCCGCTATTCTGCTGCACGACATTGGCCACGGACCGTTTTCGCACACGCTCGAAAACACCATTGTCGACGATGTAAACCACGAATCGCTTTCCCTGATTTTTATGAAGGCATTGAACCGCGAGTTTGGCGGCAAGCTCGATATAGCGATTCAGATCTTTAAAAACACCTATCCCAAAAAGTTTCTGCACCAGCTTGTTTCGGGCCAGATGGATATGGACCGGCTCGATTATCTGCGTCGCGACAGCTTTTACACCGGCGTATCCGAAGGCGTGGTGAGCAGCCAGCGAATCATCAAAATGTTAAACATTGTAAACGATGAACTGGTGGTGGAAGAAAAAGGCATCTATTCTATTGAAAAATTCATCGTGGCGCGACGCCTGATGTACTGGCAGGTGTATCTACACAAAACGGTGATCTCGGCCGAATTCATGCTCATTAAAATTATGGAGCGGGCCAGATTTCTTGCGCTCCGTGGCGAAACGCTGTTCTGCTCTCCAAACCTCAAAACCTTTCTATACCAGCACCAGCCCAAGCGCGCTTTTGAGGAAAACCCCGAAGTGTTACTAGCTTTTGCCGGGCTCGACGACTACGATATTTTCGGTGCAATTAAAGTATGGAGCCAACACACAGATTTTGTACTCAGCGAACTTTGCCGTCGACTGATGAACCGCAAACTGTTTAAAGTTCAGTTGAGACGAGAACCGTTTACAGCAGAGGAAGCTGCGCCGATAGCCGATAAAATCCGACAAAAATTCAAGATCGACGATGATCAACTGCGCTACTTTCTGGTGCGCGACGACATCAGCAATCTGGCCTATGCAACCGACGACGAGCACATCAACATTCTGATGAAAGACGGCAGTGTAAAAGACATTGCCGACGCCTCTGACTCACTGAACATTCAGATACTTACAAAAGCCGTCACCAAACATTTTATCTGCTACCCAAAAGACCTTGGTTGAGCACGATGCAGCCGCAATGGCCGAATGAGATAATTTTTATCTTTGGCGGATGGAATTTACGGCCCGGCAGATTGCTGAAATAATTGGAGGAGAAATCAATGGAAATCCTGACGCAAAAGTCAGCGGGCTCTCCAAAATTGAAGAAGGTGAAACCGGTACACTGTCCTTTCTCGCCAATCCAAAATACGCACAGCACCTGTACGCTACCGGGGCAACCATTGTAATTGTGAACGCGGATTTTTTGCCCGAAAACACTATTCCTGAAAGCTGCACGCTAATCAAAGTTGAAAACGCATACGAGAGTTTTGCCAAGTTGCTTGACGTGTACAATCAAATCAGACACGGTCGATCGGGAATTGAAGAAGGAAGTTTTATTCATCCCTCGGCCACCATCGGCGAAAACGTGCTGGTAAGCGCCGGCGTATATATCGGTGCCGATGTTCGCATCGGAAATCACACAAAACTTTACGCCAATGCGGTTATCGGCGCCAACGCAACCATCGGTGACCACTGTCTGATTTTTCCCAACGTGGTGATTTATTCAGACTGCGTAGTCGGGAATCATTGCACCCTTCACTCTGGTGTGGTAATTGGTAGTGACGGATTCGGCTTTGCTCCCAATCAGGAGAATAAATATCAAAAAGTGGCACAAATCGGGAATGTAGTAATTGGCGACGGAGTGGAAATCGGTTCGGGAACAACCATTGATCGGGCCACGTTGGGTTCCACCAGAATCGGTAGCGGTGTGAAGCTCGACAACCTGATTCAGATTGCACACAATGTTGAAGTTGGTGAAAACACCGTTATTGCGGCCCAAACCGGCGTAGCGGGCTCAACCAAAATCGGAAAAAACTGTATGATAGGCGGACAAGTAGGTATTGTGGGCCATATCCAAATTGGCGACGACGTGAAGATTGCCGCGCAGTCGGGCGTTGGAGCCGATTTAAAAGATGGAGCTGTTGTGCAGGGTTCTCCAGCATTTGGCATCGGCGATTACAAACGATCATACGTGTCTTTCCGCAAGTTGCCCGAGATGCAACAACAGATTAATGACTTGACAATACAAATTGCTGCCTTAAAAAGACAGATCGATCAATGACGCATAAACAGCGAACTTTAAAAAACCCGGTGAATCTGCACGGAGTAGGTCTTCACACCGGAAAAATGGTAAATATTACCATCGAGCCGGCTTCGGAAAACCACGGCTACATTTTTCAGCGCACCGACCTGGAAGGAGCACCAACCGTTAAAGCAGATGTGGACAACGTAGTGAACACCCAACGCGGAACGACCATTGAAAGCAACGGAGCGCGAGTGCATACCACCGAGCATATTCTTGCGGCACTCTATGGTTGTCAGGTAGATAACGCACTTATCAAACTCGACGGGCCTGAAGTTCCGATTCTCGACGGAAGTGCCAAGTTATTTGTCGACGCCTTTGAAGCGGTAGGCTACGAAGAACAATCGGCCAACAGAGATTATTTTGAATTAAAAGATAATCTCTATTACGAAGACGATCACGGCTATGTAGAAATGCTGGCTGTTCCCACTCCGGGAAAAGAGTTTCGCATAACGGTGATGGTTGATTACAACTCACCGGTTCTCGGAACCCAGCACGCCTCGATGTATCAGATCGAAGATTTTAAATCGGAAATAGCCCATTGTCGCACTTTTGTGTTTTTGCGCGAACTCGAAGCACTGGCCAAAGCCGGCCTCATCAAGGGAGGTGACCTGGACAACGCCATTGTGCTGGTGGGTGAAAAGGTTTCGGAAGAGAAATTGCGGGAACTCGCCATTTTACTTGGCAAAGAAGACCGCAAAATCAAGGTTGAAGGCATCGGTGTACTCAACACCACCAAACTGCAATTTGAAAATGAACCCGCGCGCCACAAACTGCTCGATATTATCGGAGATCTTGCGTTGATAGGTAGACCATTGCGCGGACATATTCTGGCCGCACGTCCCGGGCATGCTGGCAACGTTTCCTTTGCACGCATCATCAAAGACATGATCAAGGCAGAGAAAAATGCGACAAAATCGTTTGATGTTGAAAAAGACCCGATATACAACATCAATGACATCAGCAAAATGCTGCCACACCGCTATCCTTTTCTGCTGGTTGACAAGGTGATTGACATTAAGGAAACAAGCATTGTTGGGGTAAAAAACGTTACGTTTAACGAACCCTTTTTTCAGGGACACTTTCCCGACAACCCTGTAATGCCCGGCGTTTTGCAGATTGAAGCCATGGCGCAGGTTGGCGGCATATTCGCACTGAGCACCGTCGAAGAGCCTGAAAAATATTCGACCTACTTTTTGCGCATCGACCGGGTGCGCTTTAAGCGAAAGGTCATTCCGGGAGACACGCTTGTTTTTGAACTCGAGCTCACCGCGCCCATCCGCCGCGGAATAGTGCAGATGAAAGGTACGGCATACGTAAACGGTCAGGTTGCTTCGGAAGGAGAAATGATGGCGCAAATTGTAAAAGAAATAGAATGATCAGCCCCAAAGCAGATATCCACACCGATGCAAAAATTGGAAAGAATGTAACTATCGGTGCATTTGCATCCATTTCGGCCGACGTCGAAATTGGCGACAATACCGTTATCATGCCCAACGTCACCATAATGGACGGCGCCCGCATTGGCTCGGGTTGTCGAATATTTCCCGGCGCGGTGATCTCGGCCATTCCTCAGGATCTGAAATTTGCCGGTGAGGTAACCACCGCCGAAATCGGCGATAACACCACCATTCGCGAGTATGTAACGATTAACCGTGGAACCTCAGATCGAATGAAAACCGTGGTGGGCAGCAACTGCCTGCTTATGGCCTATGTGCACATCGCGCACGACGCCTTTGTGGGCAACGGCTGCATTCTGGCCAATGCCGCTACCATTGCGGGGCATGTTATCATCGAAGACAACGTGGTCATTGAAGGCGTGGTGGCCGTTCAGCAGTTTATCCGGATTGGAAAGTATGCATTTATTGCCGGCGGATCGCTGGTTAGAAAAAATGTTCCGCCTTATATTAAAGCCGCCCGCGAACCATTGAGCTATGCTGGCGTAAATAGCGTGGGAATGCGCCGCCGTGGTATGTCTGACGAAACCATTGCCGAAATAGAAGACATATACCGACTGCTATACGTTACCAACCGCAGCCTCGGATCGGGCATCAAAGCTGCTCAAACCGAATTGCCGGACAGTGCCGAAAAACAATCTATTCTCGACTTTATCAACGCTTCAGACAAGGGAGTTACACGCGGCCCCGGACATCATTAATCCTCCACGGCGTTCTGAAACCGCAGCATGACTATTGAACTGAGAAATATCGGCAAACGGTTTAATCAGGAATGGATTTTCAGGAATGTAGAACTGAAATTTGAGAGCGGATCGTGCACCGGAATCACCGGGCCCAACGGATCCGGAAAATCGACCTTGTTGCGCTGCATTTCCGGCTATCAAACCACCTCCCAAGGCACCCTTCACTTCCATCACGAACAGCAGGAAATTGCCATTGAATCCATCTATAGAAATATATCGGTTGCTGCACCTTATCTCGAACAGGAGGAGTGGCTCACCTTTCGCGAAGCCGTGGAAATTCAGTCAAACTTCAAACCCTTTCGTCCCGGGCTCACCATTGACGACGTGATTGAACGCAGTGGATTGAAAAGCGCTCAGCACAAATTTATCCGTCAATTTTCTTCGGGCATGAAACAGCGCGTGCGACTTACCCTGGCCATACTTGCCGATACCAAAATTTTACTGCTCGACGAACCAGTTTCCAATCTCGATCAGGCTGGCGGAGAATGGTATCTTAACCTGATGGATAAAGAATGCTACGGCCGCACAGTGATTATCTGTTCAAACCATCACCCAACCGAACTAGCGCCAACTCAACAACAAGTAGACATCGCGCAGTTTAAACCCAATGGTTAACTTTGAACCTTAAACCAAACCGCAATTATGGCAACTACTGCAGACATTAAAAACGGGTTGTGCATTAAGTACAATCACGACCTTTTCCAAGTGGTCGATTTTCAGCACGTTAAACCAGGCAAAGGACCAGCATTTGTTCGTACAAAGTTGAAGAGCCTGACCACGGGCAAAACGTTGGACAACACCTTTTCTGCCGGACACAAGATCGATATTGTGCGTGTGGAGCGACGTGAGTACCAGTTCCTGTATCAGGACGATGCCGGATTTCATTTTATGAATCTGCAAAATTATGAGCAAATCGCCATTCCAGAACATCTCATCGACAGTCCGCAGTTTTTGCAAAACGAGATGGTCTGTGAGTTGCTTTTTAACGCAGAAGAAGAGTCGGTACTTTCCTGCGAACTGCCGCCTTTTGTGGAACTGGAAGTAACATACACCGAACCGGGGCTCAAAGGCGATACGGCCACCAATACGCTGAAGCCGGCCACTGTAGAAACAGGTGCTGAGGTGCGGGTTCCACTGTTTATCAACCAAGGCGACCGCATTAAGGTAGATACCCGCACAGGAAGCTACAGCGAACGTGCAAAATAATTTCATTTGAAACTCCCCAGAATCTATACACTTGGCGAAATTGCCGAAATAATTGGCTGCCGCTTTGTAGGGCCCGAAAACCATCCGGTGACTGGGATCAATGAAATTCACCGCGTAGAAAAAGGCGATCTTGTGTTTGTGGATCACCCCAAATACTACGAAAAAGCACTACTAAGCCCAGCCACTACTATACTGATAGATAAAGAGGTAGAACGCCCACAGGGAAAGGGCTTGTTGATTTCAGACACGCCATTTCGCGATTACAACCTGCTCACCAAAAAGTTCAGACCACCCTCGGTTTGGAATCAAAACGTTGACGCCACCGTTAGAGTTGGAGCCGGAACACAAATACGACCGGGAGCCATTATTGGCCCGCACGTCACCATTGGCGAAAACTGCGTGATTCATGCCAACGTGGTAATATACGACCACTGCATATTGGGCAACGAGGTGATCGTTCACGCTGGAACGGTAATCGGTGCCGACGCCTTTTATTACAAGAAGCAGGCTGAGGGGTTTGAACGGATGCACACTTGCGGACGGGTGATTTTGGAAGACCGAGTAGAAATTGGGGCGCACTGCACCATCGACCGGGGAGTTTCGGCTGAAACGATTATCGGTGAAGGCACTAAAATCGATAATCTGGTGCACATCGGTCACGACTGCATCGTAGGTAAAAACTGTTTGTTGGCTGCTCAGGTTGGCATTGCCGGTTGCACAATCATCGAAGATGACGTTACCATTTGGGGTCAGGCTGGTTTGGCCAGCGATATTACCGTTGGAAAGAATGCAACGATTCTGGCACAATCGGGTCTTATGAGTAGCGTGGAACCCGAAAAAACTTATTTTGGTAGTCCCGCTATTGAAGCGCGTGCAAAATTTCGCGAAATTGCACTCACCCGAAAATTAGAAACACTGTTTAAAAAACCTCCAGAGTGAAACGGCATAATCGACTCAACGAAAAGCTACAGCTCAACAAATTCAAACTCCAGTCAATTTTGGAGATGACCAAGGCCATCAACAACAATGTTGCAGTTCACGAGTTGCTAGAAGTGTACCAGTCGATTATTAAAGACCAACTGGGAATTAGCAAGCTCATGTTGTTTTTCAGGGAAGACAACTGGCATTTGTTGCTGCATTATGGCGTGCTGAGTTCGCACGATCATATCGACCCGCCTAAACAGTTTAAAAATTACAACGGCATCAGCCTGATTACTGATTCACAACTGGGGCAAGAGGGTTTCGACATTCTGATTCCGGTTTATCACCTCGATGAGCCACTGGCCTATTTGGTGATTGGCGATCTGGACGAAGATCAATTGCAGATTAGCCCCATCATCACCCACATGAATTTTTTACAAACCATCACCAATATTCTGGTGGTGGCTATTGAAAACCGGCGTCTGGCCAATGAAAATATTCGTCAGGAGCTGATGAACAAAGAACTGGAACTGGCTGCCGAACTACAAAGTCTGCTGGTGCCGGCCGAGTTTCCGAAGCACGAATACATGGAAGTGGCAGCTTATTACCGACCACATCTGCAGGTAGGTGGCGATTACTACGATGTGCTTCACCGCACCGAAAGTGAGGTAATATTCTGTATGGCCGACGTGTCGGGAAAAGGGGTTTCTGCGGCATTCTTGATGGCTAACTTTCAGGCCAACCTACACGCTTTGGTGAACTATACCGACTACTCGCTGACCGACATTGTGGAGGAACTGAACGAAAAGGTGAACCAAATTACGCGCGGAGATAAATTCATTACGCTTTTTGTTGCCAAGTTGAACCTTAAAACCGGATCGCTGCGCTACATCAACGCCGGTCACAACCCGCCGATTCTGCTCAGCAACAATGAGCTTTATCTGCTCGAGAAAGGCTGCATCGGATTGGGAATGCTCGAAGAAATTCCGATGGTTAAGGAAGGGAATATTCGGCTGAAAACCGACACGACTATTGTGTGCTATACCGACGGTTTGACCGAACTAGAAAATTACAAATCAGAGGATTTTGGTGTAGAACGTCTGGGTAGAATAATCTTGGAATATCACCATCAGGGAATGGAGAAGATGAATGAAGAAATCATTGAAGGAATGGATCGGTTTAGAGATACGACTCCTTACTTTGACGATATCGCCCTACTCAGTTGCACCTTTCGATTCCGCTAACTTTCTTTCGCGCGGCCGCACATGATATATTTCAAGTGCTACAATAATGGCCGTAAAACCCCAAAACGGTACCGACGCTTTATCGGTGTCCAGATAATTGTTTAGCACCCCGTGAATCACATAAGTTATGATGCCCAGCACCACCCCCATCGCGATGAGCTTGTGTTCAGCGTCTTCTAAACGGTAGTAGAGCGTAATTCCCTTGTAAACAATTACCCCAAACATAAATACCACTGACAAGAACCCCAATAATCCGTACTCAGACAATGGCCCCAGATATTCGCTGTGCGCATTTCCGCCATCGCCAAAATTGGTGCTAATAATGGTTCTATCCGCCGAAAACTGATAAGTGGCATACTGAAACTGATAAGTGCCCGGACCGAATCCAAAGATGGGTTTGTCGACAAACATTCGCACGGCCGAATTCCATCGGTTCAATCGCTCGAGGTTGGATGCATCGGATGAAATATTGGTAATTGATTGCACGTGTTCACCAAAGTCATCAGAAGAGTCTTGCTCATTTCTTTCCAATTCCAACATCACGGCATCGTAATTCATCACAAACAATCCACCGAGCACCACACCGAGAATGAGCAACAACCGGAAGTCAATTCGGAGTTTCATCACAATGAATACCGCAGCCGCACATACCAGACTCACCCACGCGGCACGTGTATAAGACAGTATAATCCCAATGGCGAATATAACAGCGATGATAAAAATGCCCGCGCGAATCAGAAAATTGTATTTGGGGTTGAATAGCAATGCAATAATCAGCGGAAAGAACATCGCCAGCACGGCTCCGTATGAAGTGTGATCCTTAAAAAACGGCCACATAATCCAGTGGGCCGTTATCTGATCGAAATCATAGGCCGAATGCGAAATAACGGTGTAGCAAATGACTCCTGCCATTGGAATAATATACAGCCACACGTATCTCTTTATGTTTGGATAAAACACAAATATCTCTTTGGCAAAAAAATAGCAACTGATAATAAACCACAACTTTACAATCAAGAACTTCAACGACACCATAAACATGGTGCTCGTAAAGGTGGTGACGACCATCCAACCTAAGTATATCAATATGGCGATGGTGATTGGATGCCGTATAAACTCCCGACTTATCCCATCGCCCGCCAAAACCCGCATAATATACAACACCATGATCCCAAACAGGAGCGGTTCGGTGGGAAAGTAAAATCCGGCATCCACAATGTCCAGATTTTCCAAATTTAGGGAAAGCGGCGTGCAAAAAACAACAAACAGCAGCACCTTGTCGGTTGCATAGATGGCTGCAAGGAATACCAATATGGCCAGCGGATAGGCCAACAGAAAGTAATTCTCTGTAGAAATCAGAAATGCGTTAAATAACACGGCCAGCCCGATGAGGCTGTATAGCTGATATGGCCTAAGGGTAGCAATCAAGCCTTTTCTTGTCTTTTCTCGAACAAGAGTAAAATAACCAGCGCAATCAACAGCGTTGACATCACCGACGACAGCACAATGAGCCAGCGCACCGGGTAAGACTTTTTATCTGCCACCTCAGGATAGGTCACCACATTGGTGTAGCTCAGTTTCTGATTGGCTTCTTTTAAAATTGTTTGATACTGAATAAACAACTCGTTGTAGTTTTCTTGACCCAGTTCACTCATTCTCGACAAGGCCATAAACATTCCGCCTTTCTCACCCAGGTGATACAACATTTCGCGAACTTCATCAAGATGCGAGCGATTGACGGTGGTTTGACCCAGCATTTTAAGATACCCCTCGGTGACGCGCTCAGTCTGTAATTGGTAGTCGAGCAAACCATTGTCTTTTCTAAGATCTGTTAGAATGTCGTTGATTGAATCGAGTACATTTCGCTGAAATTCCATTTGATTATATGCCACTTCGAGGTGTTCCAAAGCCTTTTTGCGGTGCAATGAGCGAATCTTGATGTTGATCTGATTGATCATTTCGTCTGCAATGGCTTTGGCACGACTCGGATCGCGGTCATAAACTTCAATCCGCACTGATTCATAATTGGTTTTGGACACCACTACGTGATCGCCAAACTCCTGATAGAGTGAATGCTTGAACCCGTTCTGATCTGGCTTTAATTCATATACCTCGGCCAGGTTAAATTTATGGATGATACTGTCGCGAACATCGCTTCCCTGAAACAATTGTAATAACTGTTCGGTCACGGTCTCCGGACCATAAGGCTGCATATTGATGGGATACACCAACGCATAGGATCTAAATTTGGGCGGAACAAACGTCGGGCCGGAGAATATGGCAGAAACCACTATAGCCAAAACAGTAATGGCCAACAGCAATTTAAATCGCCGACGGATGATGACTACTAACAAACCAAATGAAAAGTTATTATGCTCCATTAACGGGACAATTTAATTAGGTGAATTTTTGAGAAGCAGCAAATTTAGAAAAAAAAGAATCTGTGGATGGTTATCGATGGTAACTTAGAAAGGCGGTCATCATTGATTTGGACAACATTCCCGAAAGAAATGCCCAAAGCACACTAAACGCCCATAAAAGGAAAAAATTGTACAGGGGAAACTGGTCGATAGTGGTTGTCCACCAGCCAAATGCAATGATTCCGAAGGTGAAGAGAATAAATGAGCGAATCAGGCGCCAGTCAGTACTCAACTTAAATATTCGCACCACCAAAACAATCTGCACCACCACTGTGATTACTTGAGTAATGAGACTTGCCACAGCCGACCCTACCGCAAAGTATTCTGGAATGAGAATCAGATTTAAACCGATGTTTAGCACCATTCCTGCAGCCGCTAAATAGTTCAATAATCGCATGCTGCCATTTGCAGTCAGCAGTGTTCCAAATATATAAGTGGCACAAAACGCTATAAAACAAAGCATTAAAATAGAAAAATTCAGAACAGACTGCTCGGATACCACGTCATATCGCAACTTGAGAATAGGTTCGGCATAAAACACACAGCTAATTCCCAAAATCAGTGTTCCGGTAATCAAAATCTTAAAGGAAAGTTTTAGCAAATCATTTATGGACTGATGCTGACCAATCATCCGCGAAAACATGGGCAAGAGCAACACCGCAAAAAGGTAGGCCACCATATTTCCAGCCTCAAAAAATCGAAAGCCTTGTGCGTAAACACCGGCGTGATATGCGCCATCAGGAAGCATACGCTCAAGCATTACACTGTCGCTGCGGTAGTATAAACTCATCAGCAACACGAGCAGAGCATAGGGCGCACTTTGCTTCAAAACCATGTAAGTAAACGGTATGTTCCACGAAAGTTTGACCTTGCCCGATTTCCGCACCACCATTGTAAAAGCCACCAAAACAGTAATGCCGTACGCTCCGGTTTGTCCAAAAATAAACCACTCAATCTGAAACGGTTTGTCAGTGACATTGCCCCAGAGCAACAAACCGATAAAAATGATCAGCAACAAGCGGTCGAGAACCGAAATAATGCTGTCCTGAACAAACAAATGCAGCCCAGAAAGATTACTTCGCAAGTAAAGCACAAAGGCAACCAACACCTGGTTAAAACCGAGCACCAGTAGCATCAGCAACTGCGACGAATTGTATTGTAAAAACATCCCGCCAATCAGCAACAGAATTAAATACCCGAGTGCCAGTAACATTCGCACCACCAGAATATTCGAAAAGTGCTTCTGCAACAAATGACCGTGTTGCGCAATATTTTTGGTGTTGAAATTGGTAATTCCCGCGTCGAGAAAAATATTCATCAAAAACGAGAAACTGATTAAGGCGAAATAGTTTCCGTACACCTCCTCTCCTACTCGGTTGAGTACTTCGGTATCGATTCCCAGGATATAAAAAGGCTTGACCAACAAATTCAGGAAAAGCACAAAACCCAGATTAACGATAAACTTTTGCTGCATGTGCGCTATTGCGGGTGAAGCGGCCAAATTAACAAAAACGCGGCAGGTCGGCTCAACATTCATGTTTTTGATGTGAGGTCAACATCGCTGATAAATCCAAACTCAAGATTTGTTTATACATTCGAAGCCCGAACATTTTTTCGATTTTGAAAATTGCTGTCAACACCCGGCATTTACTGCACAACCGCCTTGAAGGGATCGGCTGGTTTACCTTTGAGACCATCAGCCGAATGGCCGCTGCTCATCCCGAGCACGAATTCATCTACCTGTTCGATCGGCAATATCACCCCTCGTTTATCACCTCCAAAAATATCCGTCCGGTGGTTATTCCTCCACCTGCACGCCATCCATTGTTGTGGAAAATGTGGTTTGATTTTGCAGTGCCTTTTGCCGTAGCCAAACACAAGGCGCAACTCTTTCTTTCGGCCGACGGTTTCCTGAGCAATCGGCTCAACATTCCGCAAATTGCGGTAATTCATGACCTCAACTTTGAGCAATATCCGCTCGATCTTAAGCCGTCGCACAGCAAATATTACCGTTCCAATTTTCCAATATTTGCGCAGAAAGCTACCCGCATCGCCACGGTGTCTGAATTTTCGAAAACAGATATTGTGAACCGCTACAACATCCCTTCCACCAAAATAGATGTGGTGTACAATGGCGTCAATCCAAAATATCGGCCCGCATCTAAGGGTGATGTAGAAGCTTTCAAAATCAAGCACACGGGCGGCAATCCTTACTTTTTATTTGTTGGTGCCATGCATCCCCGAAAAAACATCAAGCGCCTGCTTCAGGCTTTTGACCTGACAAAAAACGCCCATCCCGGAAACTACAAATTGGTGCTGGCCGGCAACAAATACTGGTGGAACGATGAAATCAAAAATCAATTTGAGGACATGACACACCGGGCTGATGTGGTATTTGCCGGAAGACTTTCTACCCACGACCTCAACGCGGCCCTGTCGGGAGCCATAGCACTCCCCTTTGTTCCTTATTTTGAAGGATTCGGCATTCCAATTCTCGAAGGATTTGCAACGGACTGTCCGGTGATTACCGCCAACATTACCGCCATGCCCGAAATAGCCGGTGATGCTGCATTGCTGACCGATCCGTTTTCAGAAATGGCCATTTCACAAGCGATGTTATTACTTTTGACGCATCCCGAAAAAAGAACCGAATTAATAGAAAAAGGGCGCCGAAGGGTACAGCAGTTTAGTTGGGAAAAATCTGCCGAAAAGCTCTGGAAAACTGTTGAAAAATCGATTGATGCGACTTAAAAGATTTCACACCCGCGGATTGATTGAAGCTGGCTGCGATGAGGCCGGACGAGGCTGTCTGGCCGGACCAGTTGTAGCTGCAGCCGTAGTGCTCCATCCTAAAACACGCATTTCGGGCCTTAACGATTCCAAACAACTCTCTGTATTTCAACGCAACACCCTTCGACAACAAATTGAAGCCAAAGCAGATTTTTGGGCCGTGGGCGTGGTTCACCCCGATGAAATTGACCGCATTAACATACTCAACGCCACGTTTCTGGCCATGCACCGTGCTATTGACCAACTCGGCTGTGCGCCCGAGTTACTGCTCATCGACGGAAACCGGTTCAATTCCCACCCCTCCCTGCGGCATGTTTGTCAGATTAAAGGCGATGCCATATACCGCTCCATTGCCGCCGCCTCGATACTCGCCAAAACCCACCGCGACGAACTGATGCTCCAGCTTCACCAGCAATTTCCCGATTACAACTGGCTGCAAAACAAAGGCTATCCGACGATAGAACACCGTAAAACCATACTTGAACTCGGTCCGACGCCCTATCACCGAAAGTCTTTTCGTGTTACCGACCCTCAACTCAAAATCGCGATCTGAACGCGGGTCGTCATTCACACGCTGCTGTTTAAAGTTCAATGACAGTACTCACTTGTTCCTGACCACGAACAGTAATTTTGCGATAAAGCATATTTTGGGATGATCAGAAGGTATTTTTTTGCGGGATTGGTGATGATGATTCTGGGTGGGTTGATATACGGCTATCAGAAATTCAAACGATTCAATACCCCCGTAAGCCCGGTGTTGATGGCCGTACCCGATGGTGCTGCGATGGTTATCGAAACCGGTGATGCACTCGATCTATGGGAAAAGCTAACCCACACCAGTATCATTTGGGAAGACTTGAAAAGCCACCCTTTTTTGAACGACATTCATCTGATTGGGGCGGCCATCGATTCGGTTTTTCAATCGGATATTCTGCTCAAAAATCAATTCGCCAACCGAAAGTCATTGATAGCCGTCACGCCTTCGGGAGCCGAGCGGTTCAGCTTGTTGTTTGCGATATCCACACCACCCGACTGGACCGATTACAAAATTGAGCAAACCATGCAGCGCTTTTTGCCAGAGGGAGCCGAAACCACCGAAAAAGACTACGACGGGGTCACGCTGAGAACCATTCAACTAAACAACCTTCCCGTACTTCACTGGGCGCGAAAATCAGGATTGCTACTGCTCAGTTCACAAATCATTCCGGTAGAAAGCTCCATCCGTATCATTGATACACCCACCAACCTTGCCGATCGCGAATCTTTTAAAAAAATAGGTAAAACCGCAGGCCTTTACGCGCATGCCAATGTTTACATCAACTACGATCACTGGCGCGATTTTGCGAAAACCTTGCTCAACAATCAGGCGCAGCAAGCACCGTTTTTCAAATACCCACTTGCAGGCTGGTCTGCACTCGATCTCACCGTTCGAACCAACGAAATCATGCTCAATGGATTTTTGCAAGTTGAAGACAGCAGCGACCAATATTTTAACGTCTTTGCCGGTCAAAAGGGACAAGACCTGAATATGGCGAAGATTCTTCCGGCTAATACCGCTCACCTGGTGTATTTCGGGCTGAGTCATTTCGACACGTTTTACCGCAAATACCAGAAACTAAAACAAGATCAGCAGGCTTTTTTCAGCTACGACCAGCGGCGAGAACAACTCAATCAGCAGATCGGGGCAAACGCAGAAGACTATTTATTGAGCTGGATTGACTCCGAAATTGGGCTGTTCATTACCGAACCCACCCACTCCCTTTCCGATCAGCTTTCCTATCTCGCCATCAGCACCCGTGATATTGCACAGGCTACGGAAAATCTAATCCATTTCAGCACCGCACTCGGAACAGAACCCACCACTTCCGACATCGGCAAGTATCAGGTCACAGAAATGGCATTAAACAATGCGTATTCCATACTGCTCGGCGCACCATTCACCGGATTTGATCAGGTTTATATGACCAGCATCGGTAATTACATTGTGCTGGCATCCTCTAGAGCGGCCCTGCGCAACCTGATCAGCTATTACGAATCGGGCAACACGCTAATCAAAGACACGCACTTTCGGTCGCTAACCGACAACTTGAGCCGACGCTCTGCCTTGCTGGTATATTCGGGTGTATCGCGTGCACCCGATCTGTATCGACCCTTTCTTTCGGCAAAAGGTGCACAAACACTGGAAGCTCAACTGGAAACCGTGCGCAACTTCGATGGCTTTGCCTACCAACTCGTGGAGTCGGGCGATAACCTGTTTTACAATAACATTTTTATCCGCCACAACCCAGTTTATACGCGAGAAAGCGGTGCTTTCTGGGAGCTCACCATGGCCACTGAGATCACTTACGGACCGCAACTGGTTTTGAATCACTACACCCAATCGCGCGAAATTCTGGTACAGGACGATGACAACAACCTGCACATGATTAGCAATACCGGACAGGTGTTGTGGAGTAGAAAAATTGAGGGAGAAATCATGGGGAGGATACAGCAAATCGATCTTTACAAAAACAATAAGCTGCAATTGCTGTTCAATACCACCCAGCATTTGCACCTGATCGACCGAAACGGCAATGACGTTTCGGGCTATCCCGTTAAACTATCTTCGGATGCCACAGCTCCGCTCGGATTGTTCGATTACGACCAAAATCGTGATTACCGCATTTTGATCGCAAGTGAAAGTCGGCATCTCACACTTTTCGACGGTCACGGAAAAACAGTAAAGGGCTGGAATAGTACACCCACCGAAGGTATTGTTCGAGACAAACCGCACCACCTGCGACTGGGGAACAAGGACTACATTTTTGCAGCCGATTCAGGCGGAAAGATCTATCTACTCAACCGACAAGGAAAAACACGTCACCGAGTAAAAGCCACCGTGAACGCCAAATCGGATAATCCATTTTATTTCCGCGAGGGAAAAAACATCAACAATACCGAATTATTGTACACCGATACGCTGGGCAATTTGGTGACATTGAAATTCGATAACTCCGAAAATAAGGTTCAGCTAACGGATGCTGCGTCCCACTATTTTATTGCTGCTGACATCAATAACGATCAGCGGCAGGAAGTGATCATTGTGTCCAGCGATGAAGTTTCGATTTTTGACAGCGAAGGATCAAAAGTATGCGTGCATGCCGTCAGCGCTTATGGCTCGCACCCCGTAATTTATACTCAAGGTGGACAGCGTCGGATTGGAATTCTTAACCGTGATGAGGATGCCGTGTTTTTGATGGAAAACAACTGCAAGCTTTACAGCGACTTTCCACTTTATGCCACAGGAAACTTTGCCATCGGCGACATCAACAAAGACGGTATACCTGAAGTCGTTGCGGTGAGCGAAGGCAATACGATCAGCACCTATATTCTGGAATAAGTCAGCGGCGCAATTTCACCTGTTGACCTTCGCGCAAAACGGAATTTTCACCGATGTCATTAAACCTCACCAGGCGCTTCAGCTTTATGGCGTGGAGTTGGGAAACGTCGCGAAGGGTTTGGCCCTCTGTTGCCATGTGCACTTTGGCCTTTGTTCGGTTGCGTTTGGGCTTAATATAAACCCGTTCGTTTTCGCTGAGCGCATATGAAGTTTTTGCATCGTTGTATTTCAGCAATTGCCACATGCGCAACCCGGTGCTGCGAGCAATTTTTTCGTACGTATCGCCTTCTTTGGCAAAGACAAACCGCACATTGTTATCGGTAATCATTTCGCGATAACCGATTTCATAGTTGATTTCCGCGCCACCATCAACTTTGCCTTTTGTTGGAGAGGATGCAACAGCAGGTTTGCCTTTTACCGCAACATCGTATTTATACAATTCATTCTCTTCAATGATGCGAATCAGCAGTTGCGGATATTTGGGATTAGTGGCATAGCCCGCTTTTTTCAATCCATGTGCCCACCGCTTATAATCGCTTGTTTTAAAAGTAAACAGCTCGGCATAGCGCGGTCGTTGCAGAAATGCAGAGTGATCATCAAACGATTCTCTGGCATTGCGGTATTTTCGGAAACATTCGTTTTTCTTATCATCGTCTTTATACACGCCTGGCCCACTCCAGCCGTGGCATTTGATTCCAAAATGATTATTGGCCTTGCGCGCAAGCATACTGTTGCCATCTGCACTTTCCAGAATTCCTTGCGCCAGCTTAATACTTGCCGGAATGCCATGCTGATGCATCTGCTGTATGGCTACATCTTTCCACTGCGCAATATATTGCTGTCGTGTAATTCTCGGTCCGTTATCCGAAGCATACAAATGCACCGAAGTCAATAGCCCTGAAAGTCCGAGTGCAATAATTCTAATCCAATTCATGCGATATATTTCCAAGGCACTAAACTACAAGCTACGGTGCTCGGGGTGCAGTTAAGAGCGATTGAATTATTAACGCACTGCTGTTAAGTTGCGTGTGTTAACGGAAGCGCCGGTTGTTGAAACCTCAGTCTTCGGGATAGAATTTTTCGCCGAATCTTTCGGTAAAGCCGGCCAACCCTTGTAATCCTCCGGTATGAACCATCAATATGCGCGTTCCGCGGGGAAAGGTCTTTTTCCGAATCAAATCGTAAATGCCGTAGGCCATTTTTGCCGTGTAAATCGGTTCTAGCTTTATTTGGTGATCGTAATAAAATTGAAGCATAAAATCCGACAGTTCTTGGGTGTATTTGCCATATCCACCAAAGTGATATCCGGTTTCAATCATAAACGACCCAACCAACTCGGAGTCGGGAAATGGCTCTTCCAGAATGGCTTGCAACTGATTGATGACCTGATCCTGTATAAAACCGCCGCCTTTCATGGCCGAAAAGCCGATGGCGCTTTGGTGCTCTTTGAGCGACAACACCAGTCCGGTTAAGGTTGATCCCGTTCCACACGGAACCGCCACCACATCAAAAGGCTCATTCACCTCTGAGAGAATTTCCATACAGCCTCGGATGCCGAGCACATTTGATCCGCCTTCGGGGAGGATATACGCGTGACTGTATTGCTCGTGTAATTTTTGCAGAATACCGTTGTTGTCTTTTTCACGATAATCCTTTCGCGAGATATAGTGTAGCGCCATTCCACGTTTAACGGCAAAGTCGAGCGTTGGATTGAGCGGGAAAACCGGATCACCACGCACCACGCCAATGCTGTCGAAACCAAGGGCACTGCACGCCGCGGCAGTAGCGTATAGGTGATTGCTGTAGGCCCCGCCAAAGGTTAGGATACATTCCATGCCCAGATCGCGGGCAGCAGCCAGATTGTATTTCAACTTGCGCCATTTATTTCCCGAAACAAGCTCGTGCAGTAAATCTTCGCGCTTGATAAGCACCTCCACTCCATGTTGTTCGAACAAAGTGTGAGATAATTGATGGACAGGTGCGGCTTCGATGAAAAGGGACATCACTAAATGTAACCTTTTAATGCATTTTGGCACGTGTCCATAAAAAATGGTCATACTTGACCTGTTCAGCAGTAACTTTGCATAGTGCTATGAAGCTGCTTTGGTTACATTTTCGATCTTTGCAGCATGGCATCAGATGATTTTAGCGGGTTCTCCAAAAAGCCCAAACTCGATCCCGATGATTTTTATAAAACTCCGGAAGGTTATATTGTCTTTACCGAAAAATACCTGTTAAAACGCGGCTACTGCTGCCGGAGTGGCTGCCGACACTGCCCGTATGGATTTGACCCCAAAACCGACCGACTAAATTAATGGCAATGCAAACTTCAACAACCACCCCTTCTTTTCAAGACCAGATTCGCGCCGGAATTCCCGAGAATCTTCCGGCACCCAAACCTTACGATGCGAATGTTAACCATGCCCCGGTTCGAAAGGACATCCTTACCCTTGAAGAGAAAGAACTCGCGCTGAAAAACGCGTTGCGTTATTTTCCGAAAAAACACCACGCCACGTTGGCCCCAGAATTCGCAGCCGAGCTAAAGCAATTCGGCCGCATCTATATGTACCGGCTCCGACCAGATTATGAAATATATGCACGATCGATTGACCAATATCCTGCCCAGTGCGCTCAGGCAGCCAGCATCATGCTGATGATCCAGAATAACCTAGATCCGGCGGTAGCACAGCACCCACACGAGCTCATTACCTACGGCGGTAACGGGGCAGTATTTCAAAATTGGGCGCAATACCTGCTCACCATGAAGTATCTGAGCGAAATGACCGAAAACCAAACATTGGTCATCTACTCGGGCCACCCGATGGGGCTTTTTCCCGCTCACCCCGATGCTCCGCGGGTGGTGGTTACCAACGGCATGATGATCCCCAACTACTCGCAACCCAACGATTGGGAGAAATTTAATGCACTGGGCGTAACTCAATATGGTCAGATGACAGCCGGATCATACATGTACATCGGTCCGCAGGGAATTGTTCACGGCACCACCATCACCGTGCTTAACGCCATTCGCAAAATTGTTAAACCCGGCGCATCGCTCAAAGGAAAGCTCTTTGTAACTGCAGGTCTGGGTGGAATGTCTGGTGCTCAGCCCAAGGCTGGAAACATTGCGGGAGTGGTGAGCATCACAGCCGAAATAAATCCCAAAGCAGCACACAAACGTCAAGAGCAGGGTTGGGTGGATGAGGTGGTCAGCGACCTCGACGAATTATTACAAAAAGCAAAAAGCATCCAACAGGTAGAGGGAACGCGGTCATTTGCTTATCTCGGCAATGTGGTCGAACTCTGGGAAAAACTCGCCGATGCGCACATTCACGTTGATCTCGGATCAGATCAGACCTCGCTCCACAACCCATTTTCAGGCGGGTACTATCCGGCCGGACTCACCTATGAAGAGTCGAATGAAATGATGGCTACGGATCCTGATCAATTTGCCGATTACGTTCGCCGAAGTCTTCACCGACACGTCAGCGCCATCAACCGGCTCACCGAAAAAGGAATGTACTTTTTTGATTACGGCAACGCATTCTTGCTTGAAGCAAGCCGAGCCGGAGCTGACATTTTGAATAGCGATGGTAAATTCCGATACCCGAGTTACGTTCAGGACATTATGGGCCCGATGTGTTTTGACTACGGATTTGGTCCTTTTCGCTGGGTCTGCACCTCCGGCAATCCAGACGACCTATCCGCTACCGATCGCATTGCCGCAGAGGTACTTGAAGAAATCCGAAGCACTGCTCCACCCGAAATTCAACAGCAAATGGCCGACAACATCCACTGGATTAAAGAGGCTGGCAAAAACAATCTCGTGGTTGGCTCTCAAGCCCGCATTCTATACGCCGATGCCGAAGGACGTATAAAGATTGCCGAAGCATTTAATAAGGCCATTGCCAGCGGCCAAATTACTGCTGCTGTGGTACTGGGGCGCGACCACCACGACGTTTCCGGAACGGATTCGCCCTATCGCGAAACCTCAAACATTTACGACGGCTCGCAATTTACCGCAGATATGGCCATTCACAATGTGATCGGCGATGGATTCCGCGGCGCCACCTGGGTATCCATCCACAACGGCGGTGGAGTGGGCTGGGGCGAGGCCATTAACGGCGGCTTTGGACTTACCCTCGACGGAAGTACAGAAGCCGATAGGCGATTAAAATCGATGCTGCACTGGGACGTCAACAACGGTATTGCCCGTCGTGCCTGGGCCCGAAACAAAGAAGCCCGTTTTGCGATTGAGCGCGCCATGCAGCACGAACCCAAACTCAAAATCACCCTCGCCGAAGAGGTAGATGACGCGGTGATAGAGAAGATTCGAGCGGGAATTTAACGCACTTCTTTTTTACAAAAACCTGCAAATGAATCTCGTTGCATTTCCCTACACATCCTTACCTTAGGTGATAAACAACAGGCATGTTTAATTTCACCGCAACCTACACCGATCTGTATGAGCTAACGATGGCACAGGTGTATTTTCAGACCGGCCGTGCCGAACAGCCTGCTGTGTTTGATTATTTTTTCCGGAAAATTCCTTTTGAGGGTGGCTTCGCTGTATTTGCTGGACTCGACAATCTACTGAAAGAGCTCGAAAACCTGCGCTTTGATGAGCGCGATCTGGCATTTCTTAAGGCACACCATTTTCCAAGCGACTTTATTGATTACCTGAAGGACTTTAAATTTCGGGGAACCATCTACGCCCCTCCCGAAGGTGAATTAATTTTTCCCACAGCACCCATTGTGCAGGTAGAAGGCAACCTGATTGAAGCCCAGCTCATCGAAACCATTCTGCTGAACATCCTCAACTTTCAAACGCTCATTGCCACCAAAGCCAGTCGTATGAAACTGGTGGCTGACGATAAAAAACTGGCCGATTTTGGCCTGCGCCGCGCACACGGTCCTGCAGGATACTATGCCGCCCGAGCCGCTGTCATTGGAGGGTTTCACGCCACGAGCAACGTGCTGGCCGCACGCGACTTCGGACTAGAACCATCGGGCACTATGGCCCACGCTTTTGTGCAGAGCTACGACAAAGAATTGGAGGCATTTCGCGATTTTGCAAAGCATCGCTCCAAAGACTGCATTCTGCTGGTGGATACCTACAATACCTTAAAGAGTGGTGTGCCCAATGCCATTACTGTGGCCAAGGAAATGGAACTTCGCGGCGAACGACTTAGTGCCATCCGCCTCGACAGTGGAGACCTGGCTTATCTGGCACACCGAAGTAGAAAAATGCTTGATGAGGCCGGTTTAAACTACGTTCAAATAGCCGCCTCGAACCAGCTAGACGAATTCGTCATCAAAAGTCTTCGCGAGCAAAAAGCCCCGATAGATTTGTTTGGCGTGGGAACCGCACTCGTCACCGGAAAGCCCGATGCGGCACTCGATGGCGTGTACAAACTCACCCTGGCCGACAACAAGCCGCGCATTAAACTCTCAGAAAATATTCAAAAAGTTTCGCTGCCCGGAAAAAACCAAGTGTATCGGCTCACTAATGACATGGGTGAGTGGATTGGCGCAGACGTTATTGCGCTGCGCGATGAAACCCATATCACTCGAATGCACCACCCCATGGATCCGCTGAAGGAAATGGAGCTGAACCAACTTAGATTTGAGCCATTGCTGCACAAGGTGATGGAAAACGGCAGGATCATTCATCCTGAACGATCTTTACCAGAAATTGCCACCTATCACAAAGAGCGCCTGGGCCTGTTGGGCTCTGAATACAAGCGGTTCCACAACGCGCACGTATACAAAGTGGGAATAAGCACTAGGCTACGTGACGAGCGCAACGAACTGATTCAGAAACTAAAAGTGAATAAACCGTGACGGCCCTAATTATTATAGACGTGCAAAACGACTTTATTCCCGGCGGATCACTTGCCGTTCCACTTGGCGATGAAATCATTGTGCCGATCAACCAAATGCAACATGATTTTGACCTGGTAGTCGCCACGCAAGACTGGCATCCAGCCGACCACTGCAGTTTTGCCTCTCAGCACCCGGGCAGAAAGCTTTTCGAAACGATTGAACTGCAAGGCCACGCTCAAACCCTATGGCCTGATCACTGTGTTCAAGGAACATCAGGCGCCGAAATTTCGCCCCTCCTGAACATCAATCCCATAGAGGCTATTTTTAAAAAAGGCACCAATCCTTCCGTTGACAGCTACAGCGCCTTTTACGACAACGCCCGCACCAAATCTACAGGGCTGGCGAGCTACCTTCGTGGAAAAGAAATCAAAGCGGTATTTCTCTGTGGGCTTGCCGGTGATGTTTGTGTTTACTTCTCCGCAATTGACGGTTTGCGCGAGGGTTTTAAAACTACGGTGATCACTTCTGCCACGAGAGCATTAGAGGTTTCACGATTCGAAGCCCAGATGCAGGAGTTAGTTCAAAGAGGGGGCAACGTGCTGTAAATATGCATTCACAGCGCTCGTCGATCCTTTCCAAATCATTTCAGCTTATTTGCTCTTGTAATCCACGTCGTTGAGAATTTCGATCACCTTTTCACGACTCAGCGGTTTGGCAATATATCCATCAACCCGAAGCGATTGGGCTTTTTGCACATCTCTTTTGTTTTCGGAAGAGGTGAGCATGATGAACTTAATTTCGCTGAAATCGGGTCGTTGCGGGCCCATTACCTGAAGAAATTCGAATCCATCCATGGTGGGCATGTTGATGTCGAGCAGCACCACCATACACCTGTTGCTGTTTTTAAACTGCTTGCGCAATTCAAAATGCTTCAGTGCTTCGGCGGCACTTGACACGCTGAGAACTGGAATTTTCTCCGAGACGGATTCAATGACCCGTCTATTCAAAAAATTGGCCGCATTATCGTCGTCGACCAATAAGAAAGTTACTTGTGATTCCTGCATAAATCCAATAAACCTTCGAATATAATTATTTTGAAGCAATATCGTAATCAGGCAACAACAAAATTTTCCTCTGGTGGTTCAGCCTCAATGACAACAACTCATTAACATTATAAAACTTATCAGTGATTTCAGAAGAAAATTTTTAAATTAGGATAATAATAAATGATTTCCCTATGAATAAAAACACAAACAGTGCCCTTGAGAACAGCCAGTCACTTAATCAGGAGTGGGAAAACTACTTTAATAACACCATCATCCCGCAGTTATTCATAGATGCACAATTAATTCTCAGAAAGTTTTCTCCGCCGGCCATGAAGCAATTCAGCTTAACTGCTGATGAAATCGGCAAACACCTGAGCGATATCATTAATCACTTCCGGACGCCATCTCTGATAGAAGACATCAACTACGTTATTACGCACAGCGATGTATTGGAGAAGGAGGTACAAACCACCGATATGCGCTGGTACCAAATGAACATCATTCCTTACATACGAGGTCAGGATAACGTTTCAAACGGTGTGATCGTCACCTTTGTAGAAATCACCGCGCGCATCAAGGACCTGAAGGAGCAAGAGAAGCTCGTTCTTGAGAATGAACGTTTGTTAGACACGATAGTACACGATATCAAAAGTCCGCTTGGGTTGCTTACTACCGCGTCGGGGCAGTTAAAAAAGATATCGGATCCTGGCCACGAGCACTTTAAATCCTTTCTCGACATTATTGAAACTACGGTTAGTAAGCTGGTTTTCTTTATCGATGAATTATCAGAACACCGCAAAGCGGAATACGAAAACATAAATCGCAAGGAACTGCTCAATCTGGAGAGCATCTTAGAAGACGTTCAGCTCACACTACGCGATAAAATTCACGACACCGGAGCCCGTTTTACGTTTGATTTAGAATGCAAACAGATTCGGTTTAGCCGCCGCGAACTGAGAAGCATGCTGTATAACCTGATCCAGAATTCATTGCGATACCGATCGACGGACGTTCCACCAGAAATTATGGTGAAATGTTTGCAGAGCGCCGAGTACATTGTTATTTCGGTTCGCGATAACGGCATTGGAATTGATAAGAGTAAACACCGAGTGGTATTTGATAAGTACACTCGTCTTAACGAAAACACCAAAGGATCGGGACTCGGGCTTCACCTCATCAGGCAGATTATCTTAAACGCCGGAGGAAAAATTGAGCTCGACAGCGAACCCGGAAAAGGAACCGAGGTGCGTCTGTTCATCAACGCCCCTCCCGACTAACTTAGAAACGCGAAACAGAAAAACCAAATCATGACTAACACTGAAAAACAATGGCGCATTTTACTGATAGATGATGACGAAACCACCAACTTTTTAAACAACCTGCTCATTTCGGATATGGTCAATACCGTTGAAATCGTCACCAAGGAAAGTGCCATTTCCGCACTCGATTATCTCGATGATTTGGTGGGCAATGACACCTCAAAAAAACTTCTCATCTTTTTCGATATTAACATGCCCGCAATGGACGGCTTTGAGTTTCTTGACACCTTGGGTGAGCGCGATGAATACCATCAATTGGATTCTGCCATTATTATGCTCACCTCATCAATCAACAGTCGTGACATAGAACGGGCCCGCCATTACGCCCTGCACAACATTATCGAAAAGCCGCTGACCTCGGAAAAATTGGAGAAAATTTTTGAAGGCTTGAAAATCATCGGGTAAAGACCACAAAAACGATGAATGGGGAGGTGCACTCATTCGTTAATTGGGGAGATTGGGCCCGAACAAAAATCAGTTTGTCCAAACCACTATTTTCCAATTTCCATTCCATGCCGTCCTTTCTTTTCTGAAGAATAGAAATGTTTGGTCACTTCCGTATATTTCACCAAAGTAAACAACTCGCACACCGTGACCGCACCAAAAACTGCTGACCACCTCAACGAGCGAATTAAAGAACTCACCTGTCTTTATGAAATATCGCGTGTGGCGGCCAATCCCTCTGCTGATCTCGATGAAACCCTGAAGCAAATATTGAACGTTGTGGCTGCTGCGTGGAAACACCAATACGCAGCCGTTGCTGAAATCAACTTTCAAGGAAAAAGCATTTCATCGGCAAAGCTTCCTGCGCCCAGCGTTTATCAATCCGAGCCAGTAATGGCCAATGGCGAACACGTCGGAATGGTGCGGGTGCATTATCCCAAAATGCAATTTTCAATTGATGATTTTCTGCCCGAGGAGAAGCAACTGCTGCACAAAGTGGCTTTTGAAATTACCGCTATTCTTGAGCGCTACAACCGTCGCGCACGCGAAGAAACCTTGAAACGATCGGCAGAACACAGCGACCGACTCGAGATTTTAGGAGAAATAACCGCAGGAATCGCGCACGAACTAAACACACCGCTGGGAAATATTCTCGGTTTTGCCCAACTCATTCAGGACAGCGATGCTTCTGCTCAGGTAATTCGCGATGCAGGAAAAATCAGCAACTCGGCCATTTATGCACGAGAAGTGGTGAAAAAACTCATGTTTTTTAGTTGCGATATGCCCCAACAGATGGAAATTCGCCCACTCAATCCAATGGTTGAAGAAGCCATTCAACTCTTAAAACCGACGCTGCACAACGCTGGAATCGATTCGGTGTTTCATCCCGACCCTTCTGACCCAACAATTCAGGCCGATCCGATTCAAATTACCCAAGTGGTATTTAACCTGATCATTAACGCCATTCACGCATCACCCGCCAAGAGCACCATTACCGTAGAAACAGAATCCGATCAAAAAGACGTGCGCATTATCATTGCCGACCAAGGAAAAGGAATACCCAAAGAAATCAGAGACCGGATTTTTGAACCCTTTTTTACCTCTCGCCCGGTAGGTGAAGGAACCGGATTGGGATTGAGCGTAGTACATGGAATTGTTAAAAGTCACCGAGGAACCCTATTTTTCAGTACTACCGAAAACAAAGGCACTACCTTTAGTGTGATTTTGCCGCGTAAATTATAGCGATGGAAAAAATCTTGATTGTAGATGATTCGCCCGATATGCTGGAAGTTATGCGCCGGCAACTCACTGATTTGGGATATTATGTCAGTCAGTCAAGTAATGTTCCCTAAAATCGCGAAAACCAAAAATCCAACTTTAGAATTCGAAAAGTCAGTGTTTAG
>CAZARI010000035.1:0-32061 GCA_964487545.1 uncultured Cryomorphaceae bacterium | reverse complement strand
GTATCACTATCAGCATCGCGAATCTCGGCAACTGGAAAAGTGATTTCAATCCACTCTGTGCCATTGTAAAACCAAAACGTGCTGGTTGTGGTATTGTACACCAGGAGCCCCGTGGCTGGCGCGGCTATGGAGGTATGGGTAACCAGCCGCGGAACAAGAATGCCCTTGTTTGCAGATGAAATGTCGAGCATTGCTGAGGGGTCGGGAGCAGAACCATCTTCATTAATGGCAATGTTCTGGGAGGAGGCTGTGCCAATGATCAAACACAGAGCGGAGGTAACAATCCAATTACGCATTTCAGTAGAGGTTATACTTAGGACTCGGTTAATGTTCAAAAATAAGAATTCAAACTGTAAAACCAAGGGTTCTCCTACAACACCCTACTTCATTATTTTCAAGGCGTTAATCTAGTTTTGGATTGGTTTCTCTGCTCCAAGTTAATTCTGAAATACTATCGCCATTCTTAAAATAATACTTACCGGTTTTATCAATAACTTTCCGGAATTCATCAGCCTTATTCCCGAGGACTACTATCCTGCGAATCACCACTTTATTACCAACATTATCAGACATTTCAGTCACTCCTTGTGGGTATTGCTGAGCGAGTTGAGAGAGGTAATAATCATTGTAATCTTTTGGTGCATTGGCGCGTACATCGTGGGCATCTTCCAGGGCTTTTTTGGCTCTGCGTGAAGCCATTTCGGCATCTCTTTTATTTTTCTGAGCTACAGATTCGCGCAACTTATTTACTTCTTCACTATTCTCCTCCACCATTTTGTCCATTACTTTTTGCTCATTGAGCTTTTGGTCTTTCTGCTGTTCAACTTGATTTGCAGCTTTTTTAATCTGCTCTCGTTCACGTTGATTGCGGTGCATTTCCTGATTGGAAAAATATTCTTTATCGCTTTCTATCTGCTGCGTGGTTGATTTCCTGCGTCCATCCATTCGCTCGTGCTGTTTCTGCTGCTGTTCATACTGATCGCGGGTGTTTTGATACTGCTTTTGATTCTTTTTTCGTTCCTTTTCCTGCTGTTGCTGAATATTCTGGCCGAATTCGCGGTTTTGTTCGTTGATTTCTGCCAAAGCTTGTTGCCGCGACTCCTCACCATCCTCGCGCATTTGTTTCAGCACGGCTTCTGTGGCTTCCACTTCGGTGACGTTCTGTTCAATTCGCTGACGCTCCTTCTGGCGGTCTTTAGTGTTTGCCGAAGCTACCGCAGCCTTGTAATTTTTAACGCGCTCCGACACTTCTTTATGTGACTCAACAGCCTCGGCATACAAGTTTTCGGAGTGTTGGTTGTAAACATCCACTTGTTCCAGATGGTTTTTCCCGCGCTCGGTTTCTGCATTTCGCGATGCCTGATTCCTTTCGAATTCTTCTCTTTTAAGCCGTTTGATACGATCGTATTTTTCAGCTTCTTCTCGCAGTCGGGCTTCGCGCATAAAACGTTCTGCTTCGTCTTCAGAACCTGAGTCCACACTAGAACCACCGCTGCGTTTATTGGAATTTGCCCGCTGTTTTTCCCGCTCCAGTTCGGCGAGTCTTTCTTCTTCTGCGCGACGTTCCTGACGCTCTTTCAAAAACAATTCAATTTCCTGAATTTTCGACTTTGGATAATACTCATTGGGTTTTAGATTGAGCGCTTCCTGATAGTTTCGGATGGCCAGATCAAAATCCTCCTGATCGAGGCTACGGTCTGCCACCTGGATGTAGGTATTGTATTCCTCATCGAGTGCTTCACCTTCGGCTTGTTGCATCGCCAAACGCTGTCTTTCGGCCTCTTCGGCTTCGCGTTGTCGTTGTGCTTCAAGTTCTGCCTGCCGTTGTGCTTCGAGCTCCTGATCATGAGCAGCCAGGGTTTCTTCAATCTGCCGAATGCGATCTGTGGCGTAGGAATCGCCGGGCTTTACCTGTATGGCGCTGTTGTATCCGGCAAGAGCAGTATCCCAACTTTTGGCTTTAAAGGCCGCGTCGGCATCGGCAATAAACATATTATACTGCTTGTCTATCTCGCGATTCTGTAGCATATCGTCGCGAAGTTGTTGTGCGTCGGCCAGTTTCTTCTGCCCGGTAGCATCGTCGGGAATAATGACCAATGCTTCGGTATAGCGGGTAATCGCATTATCATATTCTTTGGCCGCTACGTACTCGTCACCAGAGGCGATGAGCTGGTTAAATTCTGCCTGTAACTGCGCAAATTCAGCCTCCTGCTGTTTGAGTCGTTCGGCCTCCTCTTGCTGTTTTGCCAGCAGTGCTTCTTGCTCTTTATTTCTTTCCAGTTCTGCTATGGCGTTGTTGGCTGCATCAATCTGTTGTTGGGGATAAGCCTCGCCGGTTTTGAACTCCAGCGCACGTTGGTAGGCTTCGATAGCCCCATCATAGTTTTGCCCCTTAAATTTGCGGTCGCCCTCCTCAATCGCTTCGGTATAATTTTGTTCGATGTCCTGCATTTTGCGCATTTCATCGATCAGATTGCGTGCTTCTTTGATTTTATTGGGCAGGTGCTTATTGTCGGGTTTAACCGTCAGCGCTTCTTCATATTGATCGATGGCTCGTTGATATTCCTTTCGGGAAAAGAATTCATCGCCACTTTCCACGAGATTATTAAATCGGGCCAGTTCTTCGGCCAGTGTGGCCTCTTCGGCTTTACGAGCCTCCTCTTCCAAGCGCTTTTCTTCAGCAATTCGCGCTTGCTCTGCGAGGTAATCGTTTATTTCGGCAATTTTGGTTGCAGGATATGCTTCGTTTGCCTTTAATTCCAGTGCCGTTTCAAATGATTTCAGTGCTTGCTGATGTGCGTCGTTTTTGAGGTGCGCATCACCTTGCGAAATCGCTTCGGCATATTGCTGATTCAGGGTTTCGGCATCTTCGGTTTCTTTAATTTTCTGCCGGGCTTCTGCTATCTTTTGTTCGATTTCTGCAGTCTGGGGCTTCAGGGCAAGCGCTTCTTCATATTTTCCAATCGCCAAGTTGTAGGCCGCGTCCGCAAAATGCTCGTTACCGGTGGTTACCAATGTGTTGAATTCCTCTTCTAATTCTTTTTCACGCGCGGCTTCGGCAGCTTCTTGCGCCATTTCATCTAAGCGCTGTTGTGCTAATTCAATCCGACTTTTTGGGTGCTGCTCATCGGGTTTTACCTGCAGTGCTTCCTGATACGTTTGAATGGCCTGCTCATAATCTTCGCCTTGAAACTCACCGTCGGCTTTTGCTACAAGATTATCGTATTGAACCTGCATTTCTTTTTGGGCCAGAAAATCAGTTTTTGCTTGTTGAGCGGCTGCTCGTTTTTCTTCAGCTTCGGCATTTTTGGGTTTTAGCGTCAGGGCTTCATCAAATTTGGCGATACCCGAATCGAAATCCATGGCTTTAACGAAATTATCACCCTGCTTGAGCAGTTCATTGAACTTCGCATTCTCTTCTGCCAACTTCTCCAACTGCTCTTTTTTGGAATTGGCCTCCGCAATTTGTTCTTGCGGATATTTTTCGCCGGCTTTGATGGAGAGGGCTTCTTCGTATTTGGCAATGGCGTTATCATACTCTTCAGTGCGCATAAAATCGTCGCCAGCCTGCAATGCCGATTGATACTTTTGCTCTTCTACCTGTGCTGCCATCGACTCCGCCAGCTTTTCTTCGGCCGCATTGAGTTTCATCAATGCCATCGGGTTGTCGGGCTTCAGCTTCAATGCTTCTTTGTAATCCGCTACCGACTCTTGATACTTTTCGTTGAGGTAGGATTTATCAGCACTTGCTATTAACTTGTCGAATTCTGCTTCAAGCGCCTTTAGTTCTTTTTCTTTTGCGGCTTGTTCGGCGAGTTGTTCTTTGGAACTTCTCTCCCAATCGCGCATCAGCCGGCTCAACTCGTCTTTAATTTCCTGGGTATAGGCAAAATCAAACTCCAGTGCTCCGGTGTTGGGATTATAGTTGGCTTTTCCGATGGGTTTGTCGAGCACAGACACATCGAGCCCTTCCACTTCCTGAAAAAGGCTCATCTCGATATTCATCGAAAAACCAGCACCTACATCTTCTTCGGGGATGTTTCTCGAATCCATATACACCTTTTTTGCCACCAGCCCTTTCCCTTCAAACTTCACTTCGTATTCGCGTCCTAGGTCGAGAAAAAACTCGTATTTCCCGTTTCCGGAGGTGACATAAGTATCTACTTTTCTGCCATTCTCCCATGCAGAAATGGTAATATCTCCAAGTCGTTTACCGTCGGTATAGTCTTTCACCACACCAAAAATATAGAGTTCCCCCTGTGTGTAACCCTTAGCCCCAAATGCTAGGAGTGTTCCGATTAATAATGCCTTTAGAAAAAACGATTTTCCCTGCATAGTCTTTACTTATTCACACAAATATCGCTAAAATATAAGGGTTGGTTCCGTACATTTAACGAATTAAATCAAGGTCTGTTACTTCAGCAACAAAAATCATCAAAAATTGAACGGCAGCTATTGGGATCTGCAAATATTGCCACAACGATTTGATGTGGCGATCATCGGATCGGGGATTGTGGGACTTTCGACGGCCATTCATCTAAAAATGAAGCACCCCGAATATGAAATTGCCGTTTTGGAACGCGGGTTGATTCCGGCTGGTGCCAGTACAAAAAATGCCGGTTTTGCCTGTTTTGGCAGTCTCTCCGAAATTGTTGAAGACCTTGAAAAAATGGGATCCGATGCGGTGATTGAGCTGATTCGCGACCGGTGGACGGGACTCAATTTTTTGCTTGAAATCACCGCGGGGTATGATATCGGCTACCAAAATAACGGTGGATTTGAATTATTTCGAGATGAAGACGAGGCGTTGTATAAGCGCTGCATCGAGCAGCTTGACCCGATCAATGCCTTGCTAAAAAGTCACTTTGAGCAAACGGTTTTCAGTCCTGTTGACGATCGTATTTCAACATTCGGATTTTCGGGAGTGCGCCATCTGTTAATCAATCCTTTTGAAGGCCAACTGCACCCGGGGTTAATGATTAAAGCGATGATGGATCGTTGTCGAAAATCAGGCATTCACTTGTTGCACGGGGCTGACGTCAACGGCTGGGAAGAAACAGATCAAGGCGTGCAGGTTCAACTCAACAATTGGCACGAAATAAAGTGCGAAAAGTTGGTGATCTGCACGAATGGATTTGCACGTGAACTGGTACCTCAACTATCGGTAAAACCCACCCGTGCCCAGGTATTGCTGACGGACCCTATTCCCGGGTTGAAATGGAAAGGCACGTTTCATATTGACCGCGGATTTTATTATTTCCGCAATATCGAAAACCGCATTCTACTCGGCGGAGCGCGCAATCTGAACATTGCCGGCGAATTCACCAGCAGCCAGCAAACCTCTATTGATATTCAGTCGGAATTGGAGCGAACGCTGCGCGAAGTCATTCTTCCCAACCAATCGTTTCAAATAGCCATGCGCTGGGCGGGCACAATGGGAACCGGCCCGTCGAAACAACCCATTGTTCAGTTAATGTCAGATCGTGTGGCCGTAGCTGTTCGGATGGCCGGAATGGGAATCGCTATTGGTAGCCGTATGGGTGAAAAAGCTGCCCGATTGATAACGGAATAGCTTTTCTGTGCTATCGGATGATGGTCACGTGGCCTGTTCTTTCAATGCGCTCGCCTGAGTATGACTCCGCCTCGTACTGCACAACAAACACCTCGTTTTGGGCAAAATAGCTACTACCATTCACACTGCCATCCCACCCTTCGTTGATATCGTTGGTTTCGAAAAGCAATTGACCGCCGCGGTTGTAGATGCGCATTTTAAACGACTTAACGGACACACCCGTCGCCTTGAATACTTCGTTTAATCCGTCGGCATTGGGCGTGAAAGCGGTAGGAATGTAGATAAAAGCCGGTGGGTTATAGGTATGTACAACATAATCGGTGCAGCCCAGCTCATTAGTTACCTGCAGCATAATGTTGTAGGTTCCGGGTGAATAATACTCATGCACGGGTTCAAAAAGGTGACTTTTAAAGCCGTCGCCAAAATTCCAAAGGTAATTGACATCAGGAGTAGATTGATTGGTAAATACAACACCGGTAGTTCCGGTATACTCCATTTCGAAAGCAGCGTGCACACTACTCGTGTTGACGGTAACTTCGTTACTGATGGATTTTCCACAAATTTCAGTAGCTGTCACGGTATAGGTTGTGGTGTCATCCGGAGAAACAAAAATTTCGGGAGTGGTTCGATTACCGGGTGTCCACAGATAGGTAAATCCCTCTTCGCCGCCGGAGGCCAGTGCCGAAAGTCGCGCCTGTCCACCCACACAAATCGTGGTATCTTCAGAAAGGGTCAGTTCGAGCGGAATATTCGGCACATAAATCATGACCTCGTCACTATCGGTATTGCCGCACTCATCAAAAATATGGACTACAACTTGGCTGGTAATATCCGTTTGAATCTGAATCGATGGAATGGAATCGTACAACACGCCATTGACATACCACTGAAAAGTGTACGCCCCTACACCACCCGAATAAGCAGTGGGGATGGATGTATTGTCGAGACACGAAACGTAATAATCATCAGCCAGCGTGATATCGACACTTTGGGGTGGGGTTTCGTACTGCACCACATCGCTGGCGACATTGCCACAATGATCGGTCACCACCAACTGTAACTGGCCGTCGCCATCGGGCAGCGTATTCCAGATCAGGTCGGTTTGGCTCAGCGTACCATTGTTGTACCAGGCATATGTAAACGCTCCGGAACCGCCAGAAATTTCCGGTTCAATCAACACATCTGTCAGGCAAGTCAGCGACAACGGGTCTCCCAAATCAACGAGCAGGGTGTCGTATTGCATTACCTCCACTTCAAAAAATGCCGTTTCCTCATAAATTCCGCAGGATTCGGAAACCACTACAGAAAATGTGGTGGTAGAAATGGGAGAAACCGTTATGGTCGGCGATGTTTCACCAGTGCTCCACAGATAACTGTAGGGTGGATTTCCTCCTGTTGCTGTCACTGTGAGGTCGATGGGAGCACCACAATCGATAAAACCATTGTGCGATGTTAATTCCAGTTCGGGATACTCGTCGATATAAAATGTGAACACCGAAAACTGACTTTCGCCCCCGCAAACATTTTCGTTTTCTATCATCAGCTCCACCGATTCGAGTCCTTCGGTGATTCCGTCGTGAAAGGCCTCAATTTCAAAAGAAATCTGGGTGGCTCCCACCGGAAAAACGAGACTATCGGGAAACAAGGTATAATCCACACCATTGGTAGCCGTTCCGCCCATGGTAATGTAAATGGTTTGCTCCGTATTGGCCGTTTCGCGGTTAAAATAGAAAGTGGCTCCACCACAACCCTCTACCAAGGTAGAATCGTTGATACCGCTCTCTACTGCAAGATCCACAAAAATGGGTGAGCTACTGGAGAAACTGCGGCTCTTTAGAAACACCCCCGAATCAAGACCGCTATCAAGTGCATTAGCGATGGCCAGTTTGATGTGATAAGTTAGCCCACACTGAACAATGGCTTGGGCAACCAGCGGCACGGTATAGCCACCAAAACAAGCGTCGGAATGCAGATTGGTACCATTACCTCCACCGTTGTCAGTGAAGTAAGCCGCATTGCAAGGGCATGAGCCACCACCGGGAGGAGAGCAAGGCAAACCCGATCCTCCACCAAAGAAATCTGACCCACCATTATTAACATTATTGATGGTGACCGGTGTTCCATCGGGCAAAACAGCAATATTCACAGCGTTATTCGTAAACGGTCCAGTAATTCCAGGACCACTAAGGAAAAATCCAAATACATCATTAAAGTTGGAGCACACATATCCATGATATTCGCGAGAGGCGAAGATGTAATCAAAAGAAAGGGTATCTCCCTGCGGAACAAAGTCGAACTCAATGACGGTCACATCGTAGAGGGATCCTGTTATAATTTGGTTCAAATCGGGATCAGAACCTGAGCCGCTGCCCCCAACCTCCATCCCACAAGTTGCAATTTGAATATTTTTGGTAGCCATGAGCAATCCATCATCAAAATAAAAGTTCGATGCTTCGGCGTTAAAGTACCCTACCCGTGGCTGTACCTGATTGGCGGGGAGTCCATTAATGGTGACATTGGATACACTCACTCCTTCGCCCAGCAATACATCCTGAATATACTCCTCCGCGGTGAGTCCGTTTTCAATGGTCATTTGAGCAAATGCACCAGGCGTGTAACTAATAGCAAAGCAAACAACTAACAACAACAGGTTTCTCATAAGATTCGGGGAAATTTGGACAGTGGCAAGTTACGTATTTACGGAATGACGATAAGTAGAAATTGAAGTTGTTTTGAAATAGATTTCCGCTTGACCATTGTAAATTTATTTCGCTAAACCCGCCGCTATAACCGCTTCGAGTTCCTTCACCTTTTGTTGGTCTGCTTTGGCCCCTTTGCGATCGCCGAGATATTGACGCGTCACTGCCCGGTCGTGAAAGGTTATCGGATCATAAGGATTAAGTCGGATGCTTTCGTTAAAATCCTTTAAGGCGCCGTGTTGATCGCGCATCTGATAATTCACTGCACCGCGCTTGCGGTATGACATTGCGCTGTTTGGCCGAACGGACAATATGGACGTGAAATCACGACGGGCATCGCGGTATTTTTCCTGCTGGTAGTAATAAGAACCGCGCAAAAAGTAGGCGCTGACAAAACCGTTGTCGCGTTTCAGAATTTCGGTTAAATCGTGAATGGCTCCAGGAAGATCTTCAAGCATTTCCTTACTCACCGCGCGGTTGTACCACGCAATGCGGTCGTAGGGATTAACTTCAATGGCTTTGCTGTATTCCGAAATGGCATCGTGATACAACCCATCGTTAAAAAACAGATTTCCCGCCTCGCGATGCGCCCTTGCGGTTTCGATCTGATAGGCAGAAATGTCGCTTTTTGTCGGAATGGTATCTACCGAGAACTGGGCATTAACCCAAATTGAAGTCACGCACAAAAACGCCAGAAGGGGTATTCTAAAATTCATACACACATTCTTTCAATACGCGAAAATACAATCTTACCCTACCAAATGCATTATTTTTTAATTCAGAATAGTGATCTTCTGTCAATTTAAAGTTGGATCTGCACTTTAACCCGCACCGTTTGAACCGGATTTTGAATGCGCAAAATGTAAAGTCCCGGTGGCACACGGTCAATGCGCAGCTCCCCTGGAAGATCGTCAACAGCACTCCACACCAGTTTCCCATCTGCACTATGTAAATCGATCTTCGCCCTACCCTGTTCTATCCCTTCGATGCGCAGCCAACCCCGCGATGGATTGGGATAAATCACAACCAAGTCTTTCAGCAGCGATTCGGATGAGAGCGGCGTCCAGTTGTATAAAGTAGAATTAGCGCTACAGCCATTGTGATCGGCAATCTGAACATTGTACATTCCTGCTTCTGCCGGAACAAAATAAGCGGTTGTTCCCCCGGGAATCGGTTCGCCGTTTAAATACCACTGCCATGAGTTAGCCTCAGGTGCCAGCAGCGTATCTCCCGAAGCCACTATTTCAAATGGTTCGGGCGTAGGAATCACATGAATGGTGATCGTTGCGGTATCGCTAAGTGCTCCCCACTGATTTCTAGCCCACACATGAACATTATAAACGCCAGTATCTGGAAAATTCACTTCCACCATTCCCTCACCAAACCCAGTGATTTCCCCATCGGCTGTCGAGATGCAATGGGTGATATTCGGATCATCGGCGTTATAAAAAAGTAAAGCCGGGTTTTCGAGACAAATCAAAGTATCGGCGGTCAGTACGGGAGCAGCAGGCTTCAAAAAATGATCGTTAAGAAAAACGGCCGATTCATCAACGATAAAATCAAATATAGCACTGTCATTCCACGCCTCGTGCGGCTGATCGGCTAAGGTATGCAGCACGCCCGGAATATTCTGTTCCTCCAACCTTTGGTGCACTGGTCCGGAGCCTGATAACTGCGGAAATAGCGGAAAGCTAAAAGGATGATCGGTGTCGTAAAACACAACTTCGTCAGCAGTGCCGTGAAAAGAAATCACGGGTGTATAATCGGAAGTTCTAATCCAGGCCGTGTCGGCGATCGCTCCCCAAAGGTTGATAACCGCCTTGGGTTTGCTGCTGTGCATTTGATAATATCCGGTACAATTCAGGCAACCAAGATCTGGCGTGTTGTATGTTGCGGGCAGCCCCTGCTCCCTTTCTGCATCATTCAAATAGGCCGATTGCAAGGCCATGATGGCTCCGGCACTGTTTCCACCAGCAAACACCATCGAAGTATCAATCCCCCATTCCTCGGCATTTGCTTTCATATACCGAATAGCCGAATTCATGTCCTGCACCGCACGATAAACTGCACGGATGCTGCTATTGGATGACAACGGATTAAAACATTTGCGGTAGTTGATTGAAACCACGACAAAACCCCGTTCAGCCATGCGATGACAAAACGCCGGAACAGGATTGGTCTGTTTGTTACCCGCCATGAAAGATCCGCCGTGGGCAAAAACAATGCACGGCCGGTTAGCCACAACATCATCAACGGGCTGGTAAATATCCAGAACATAATCGTCGTTGGTGATCGATGTTTCCGAAAGACACAATCCAGACAGTGCCCAAGCATCTTGATAAACGATGTTTTCGGCAATACGCTCACTTTCAAAAACGGGTTCCAGGTAGCGGTTGACGTGGCACTGTGCAAAGGTGCTGACCGCATACAGCATTGCGGGAAAAAGCAGAAATTTCTTCATTAGTCAATAAATAAGAGTTGTGTGGAATTGATGAGAATCTCGCGCCGGTTCATCAACTGCGGCCGAAATTCACCATGGATAAAGCGCTCGCTCTGGTCGCTGTAGTGTTTGCTAAATCGATTTCCCGACTGACCAGTTGGGTTGATGCTTACCGAATTTTCGATATCGGCCATGTCGATCAGGATGCGCATCTGCGGGCCGTGCTGCACCGGATACTCACCGCTATTGGTATAGATAAAAGATTGCTGATTAACACTTTCGTTGGTACCGGCCATTGGAAAGGGTCCAACGTTGAGTATCCGATCGAGCGGTGCCACAACGCCCATCGGGTGCGCAAAAGTGAGGGTATGAACCTCACCCCAAGTGGGCAGTTTACCGCTGGGATAACGGCGGAGCAGGTTTGTCATGGCTTTTTCGGCAGCGGCGAGCACCACGTCGACCTTTTGCTCAACTTTTTCAGTTTGGATGTTGTCAAACCAGATAGACTCTGGTTGATTAAATATTTTAAAATTGGTGCGTTTCATCAGGTGGGTGTGCAGCCAGGCATCAAACAGTTCGGGGCCCATTTCATCGAGAAAAGTTTCGGCCATCACCGCGTATAGAAGTGGGTAATAAATCACCGGCTCGGTGCTATTGATATCGTGTTGTCCTGACCAATCTTTGAGTAGTTCAAAAAACCGAATTAACGACTCATTTTGCGACTGGGTGATGAGGCTGTAAAAACCCGCGGCCAAATCGCGATCGGCAATGGAGTGATGATCGTTGATGAGCGGTTTCATCGCTTCAATGGTCCAGTCAGAGCGCTGTTCAAGCACATTGACGATACGCTCCATTCGTGTGCTGGCGGTGTAATAGCCGGGGTGCATAACGCCATAACTTGTGGTATCATGCTGACTATTGGCCGAGTACACCATTCCCGAGGGAGGATTTTCGACCTGTGGATTTGCTTCAAATGGATAAAACCCTAGCGGATCATCGTTTCCATTTGCGCCTTTTAGCAGTGTTTTTGCCTGCACGTGTTCCGGACGTTTTATCAAGTGTGCCGCCGACCACAGGGCGATATTTCCGATTGCATCGGCATAAGTTATATTCAGTCCTGGCGCGTGAATAAGCCCAATGGCAGCGCGCGCTTCGTCCATTGACGTGGCCTGCTGAAGGTTGTAAAAAGCTTCTGGCAATTGGTTGGTCCGTTTGGTATAGGTCCAAAACATCGAAACGGGCGGAGCACTTTTTACCTCTAGAAATTCGTTCATCACGGGTCCGTGAAGGGTTTCGCGGATAATCAGCGTATCACTGGGAGCACCCTTAACTGCAATCGCCACCCTTCGGGATTTGACTGGCGCCCATATGTTATTCTGATTCCGCACCATTGTGGTATCGTCCGGATGATGGGTTTCGATATAAAAATCGGTATCGTCGTTTTCGAACATGGTTAGCCCCCATGCATGACGGTCGGTGTGGCCTGTTAGCGGCAATGGAATCCCTGCCAAAAAGTTTCCATAGAGCCGCGTTTCAGGAAATTCCAGGTGAGCCTCATACCACGTTGAGGGCTGGGTATATTTGATGTGGGTATCATTGGCCAGAATGGGTTTGCCCGAAACAGTGTGTTTGCCCGATATCGCCCAACTGTTGCTTCCGGAGAAAAAAGGTATCGGCAGGTGGTTGAGTTGATCGCGGAGTTGAGCCGAAAAAACAGGTTCCCCAACTTCCCTTCCTGAAGGGGCCAGGGCTTGACCGACGTAGTGGTCGATGGCGAGATCATTTACGTACTCTTCTCCGATATTTTGATACAGGCTGTACACCAGTGGATCGGTCTTTAGTCCAAGGGCAAAGCTAAAGGCCATGTAGCCGGCCGTGTAATACACGTCGACGGGTGCAAACTTTTCACGCGGTAAGCCGCCAATCAGATATTCCAGTGGAACAGGGCCGGTTTCAGCAAAGTGATTAATGCCGTCGATATAGCGCAAAATAATGGTCTTCAATTCGGGGTTGATGGTTTCGAACTGCTCCATGGATGCTTCGGCGTAGGTGGGTAATCCTGTGGTGTGAAAAAGCCTGTCGACCGGAAGTGTGGCTTCACCGAAAAATGCCGACAATTTGCCCGAACCGATTCTGCGCAATATATCCATCTGAAAAAGCCGGTCCTGCGCATGCACATATCCCAAAGCAAAATAGGTGTCGCTAGCGTTTTTTCCGTAGATATGCGGAATGCCGTATGCATCAAAATGCACCGCAACCGAATCTGAAACACCGGTTTGGGTTAGGATACCACTGTATTGCGGACGCTGCTGATACAGGTATCCCGCAACAGCCAAAACCGTCAGAACCACAAAGATCAGCAGTCCAATTAAAATTTTCTTCAGTGCAGGCAATGGTTAATAATTGGTTCGCTGCAAATTAATAAAGAATTCCTTAATCTGACTTTTGGGTGAAATGTGAATTTTTTGAACCGAAAAAGATTTAACGTTAATTTCGCTCGCCATGTCATTAGCGCGATTTGTATTCGAAAAAGCCGGCTGGAAGTATGAAGGTTCGCTGCCTCCGGGAGTAAAGAAATGTGTGCTTGTTGCAGCACCTCACACCAGTAACTGGGATTTTGTGGTTGCCCGGCTGGTGTTTTATTTTCTGGGTGCCAACGTTAGGATGCTGATTAAAAAGGAAGCTTTTTTCTGGCCACTCGGCTTTTTCCTGAAAAAGATGGGTGGTATTCCGATTGACCGGTCTAAAAAAACAAACTCGGTGGATCAGATTGCAGCATTATTTAATGAGTACGACGAACTGATTATTCTGTTTACGCCCGAAGGAACACGCAGGTATGCACCGAAATGGAAGCGTGGATTTTATTTTGCTTCCGAAGCTGCCAATGTGCCGATAGTGCTTGGCTATGTGGATTATCCCAAAAAAATCGGAGGCATTCATCCCGAAGTGTTTGACAAGACAGGTAATGCGGAAGCCGATATTGAACGCATCAAAAAGTTTTACCACCAATACAAAGGGCGGTATCCGGAAAAGGGCGTTTACTAAATCTCACGAAAACAAAAAGCCGGCGACAAGCACCGGCTTTGAAAAGTTAAAACTTGAAATCTAATTCAGGACAAAAAACATGTCGCTGATGTGCTCTGACTTTCTACAGCTAACCGCTTTGGAGTAGTTCAGAAGGTTGTTAATGGTTTGCTCTCGCGGAACCAGCTTTTCATCGGCATCAAGAAGTACTGCTTTGAGCAGTTCTTTCTCCGATTGTGAGAAGCGGGCCAGAGCATCAAGAGTAGAGTTTTTCATAGGCGTATCGGGCTTTTTATTCGTATTGATTAAACCCAAAACGCAGCGATGAACAAGTTATTTTGTACGGAGCAATTTTTTTTAATCGCGGGTGAGCACTATGCTCTTTTCCTGCACGATTTTGCGCATATTGAGTATGGCGTATCGCATCCTTCCAAGAGCGGTATTAATGCTCACGTTGGTGGCTTCGGCAATTTCCTTAAAACTCATATTCTGGTAATGGCGCATGATCACCACCTGCCGCTGTTCATCGGGAAGCAGCTCGATGAGCTTTTTCACATCCGCGTGAATCTGATCTTCTACGAGCTTATCTTCGACAGTGGCTTCGTTTACAGAAATGGTTGCAAAAACATCATACTCATCGTCACTGCGCGACATGGGCATTTTTTTCAACTTGCGGAAGTGGTCAATGGCCAGGTTGTGTGCAATTCTGGTAACCCAGGGCAAGAATTTTCCCTCTTCGTTGTAGCGGCCACTTTTTAAGGTATTGATCACCTTGATGAAGGTATCCTGAAAGATATCTTCGGCCACTTCACGGTCTTTGACCAGTAAAATAACGTGGGTAAAAATTTTTGATTGGTAGCGGGTGATTAATGTGGCCAGTGCAGCTTCGCTTCCTGCCAGATAATTTTTCACCAAATCCTTGTCCTCAAGTCTTGAAATCGACATAACTCTCCTCTTTTTTAGTTCACACTACGTTCGACGAACGCCTAATTTAATTCCGGTAAGAGTAGAAGTCTATGCGATATATGGATTTGGTTTTGAGGCTTTTAACCTATTTGTTTTAACTGCCGAAACAATTGTTCTTAAACGAATCCGCTTGATTCGTGATTAACAAATATAAACCATCTTCCCTATTCTGAGCAAATTTTAATGGCTAATTTTGTTCATTCGCAAAAAATTCAGCTTCCAATCAATGCCCAAAATCGATCCGCAGTCAGTATCAGAAAAGGATTTCATCATCATTAAAGGCGCCAGGGTGCACAATTTAAAAAATGTCAGTCTGGCCCTTCCGCGAAACGAATTTATTGTGGTGACGGGATTGTCGGGATCTGGAAAGTCGTCGTTGGCATTCGATACGCTCTACGCCGAAGGTCAGCGTCGTTATGTTGAAAGTTTGTCGTCATATGCGCGGCAATTCATGGGAAAGCTCGACAAACCCGATGTGGACAGCATTGACGGCATCTCCCCAGCCATCGCCATAGAGCAAAAAGTAGTATCTCGAAATGCCCGTTCTACCGTGGGTACCAACACCGAGATCTACGATTATATCAAACTGCTTTTTGCGCGCATCGGAAGAACCATTTCGCCCGTTTCGGGCCAAGAGGTAAAACGACACCAGCTAAAAGATGTGGTGCTGGCAATTGAAAAAATGCCCACCGACCGCAAACTGATGATCGCGGCACCTGTGTTTCAACCCAACGATCGCACGGTGAAGCAACACCTCGAAATTCTGGTGCAACAAGGCTACAGCCGCATTCTGGTTAATGAAGAAGTGGCGCACTTGGACGATCTGCACGACGGCAACCTACCGGGCACCGATGATGAACTGTTGCTGTTGATCGACCGGGTGACTGCAGAGACGGCCAACGAAGAGAATTTAAACCGAATAGCCGATTCACTCGAAACAGCATTTGCCGAAGGTCATGGCACCTGCTACTTGTTTGAGCTAACCGAGGGCAAAATGATTCGGCACCAATTTTCAAACCGCTTTGAATTGGACGGAATGACCTTTGAAGAGCCGTCCGTTCATTTCTTCACGTTCAACAATCCCATCGGGGCTTGCAAGACCTGCGAAGGGTTTGGCTCGGTGATCGGCATTGATCCAGATGCGGTGATTCCCGACAAAAGCAAATCAGTGCACGATGAAGCTATTGTGTGCTGGAAGGGTGAAAAAATGAGCGCCTGGCGAGAGGAATTAGAACTAAATGCCCACCATTTTGACTTTCCCGTTCACCGTCCGTGGCGCGACCTGAGTCCGGAGCACCAGGAACTGGTTTGGACAGGCAATGAATACTTTAAAGGGCTAAACGAATTTTTTGCCTTTGTAGAATCCAACACATACAAAATTCAATACCGCGTGATGTTGAGCCGTTATCGCGGAAAAACCCTTTGCCCCGACTGCAAGGGAACGCGCCTGCGAAAAGATGCCAACTACGTAAAAGTGGATGGCCATTCGATTTCGGATCTGGTTCAAATACCGGTGGAGCGCGTGTTGCTGTTTTTCGAAAACATGGCGCTGTCCGAACAGGAAATGAAAATCGCCAAAAGGCTGCTGCACGAGATCGTAAGCCGCCTGCGGTTTTTATCAGATGTTGGACTGCAATACCTCACACTCAACCGGCTATCAAACACCCTGTCGGGCGGAGAATCGCAACGCATCAACTTGGCCACATCACTGGGCAGCAGCTTAATTGGTTCGATGTACATTCTGGATGAACCGAGCATCGGACTACACTCTCATGATACACAAAAGCTCATTGGGGTGCTGCGTTCGTTGCAGGAAGAGGGCAATACGGTGATTGTGGTGGAGCACGACGAAGAAGTGATGGAGGCCGCAGATATGCTGATAGATCTCGGGCCAGCGGCGGGGCGAAACGGTGGTGAAATTGTTTTTCAGGGCAATCATGCCGAACTCGTAGAAGAGTCGCAAAGTTTAACGGCAAAATACTTAACCGGAAGGATGCAGATCGATATTCCGGCGCACCGCAGAAAAGTGCGCAATAAAATAGCACTGCACGAACTGGATAAAAACAACCTGAAAGGATTTGATGTTGCGATTCCGTTGAATATGCTTGTGGTGGTGACCGGTGTGAGCGGTTCAGGAAAAACCACACTGGTAAAGGATCTCCTCTACCCGATGCTTTCGAGAACCATTGAACATCGCGGTGCATTAATGACGAAAATTGACGGTATTTCGGGCGATTTAAATCTGGTGCAAGCTGTGGAATACGTTACGCAAAACCCCATTGGTAAATCGTCGCGTTCAAATCCGGTGACCTATGTAAAGGCATTTGACGAAATCCGTTTGCTGATGGCCGACCAGCCTCTGGCCAAACAACGGCGCTACAAGGCGAGTCATTTTTCGTTCAACGTTTCAGGTGGCCGCTGCGACGTGTGCGAGGGTGATGGAGAAGTGCGGATTGAAATGCAGTTCATGGCCGATATTCACCTGGAATGTGAAGCTTGTCACGGAAAACGCTATAAAGACGAGATCCTCGAGGTGGAGCTCAACGGAAAAAACATTTACGATATTCTGAGCATGACCATCGACGAAGCGATGGAGTATTTTGCAGGTGAAAGTCTGCCCGCAGCAGCCGCTAAAGTGATACCAAAACTACAACCACTGCAGGATGTGGGTTTAGGCTACCTGCGTCTTGGGCAAAGTTCAAATACCCTGTCGGGCGGAGAAGCCCAGCGCATCAAACTGGCTTCGTTTCTGACCAAAGGCGATAGTGTGGCGCGCACGCTTTTCATTTTTGACGAGCCCACCACCGGATTGCATTTTCACGATATCAACAAACTGCTCATTGCCATGAACGCCCTGGTGGAGCAAGGTCACTCTGTAGTGGTCATTGAACACAACATGGATGTGATAAAATGCGCCGACTGGATCATTGATCTCGGGCCGGGTGGAGGCGAACACGGCGGTCAATTGGTTTTTGCCGGAACGCCTGAAAATCTGCTCAACTGCGAACAATCGTTGACCGCGCAATACCTGAAGCGGAAAATGGAATCGGAATAGTCAGCGGTGGCCGCACGTTGCAGAACTATTGCAAGTTCAATTGCCACGGATGGCTACCTGTCCGTTATTGGAAAGTTCTTCCAACACTAAACCGATTTCCGCCTCGCTCCGGAACCAATTGCTGCAACGCTTGCAAATCCACTTGCCAATGAAGAAACACGGCATTGTTCCATTCTTGATAATACTTCCACTTAGCGGAAGGCAACGCCCACGGCCGATGTGCCTGCATTTTCAACACTTCCTGTATGGTCATATCCGGTTTCGCTGTTATTGTGGTGCAAGTTAAAAAACCGAAAAACAACCTATCACCGCAAAATGGTGACCATGCCGTCTTTATCAGACTTGTTGGCAACCCCATTGAAAAGATATTTAACCTTTTTCACCTCCCAATGCGCTGGAATTTCACCCAGCCAAGGGATGTTGCTGTTTTTATATTTTGGGTAGGGTTTATATTGTGCCATGTAAATTGTCTTTGTCCCAATTGCTGGGATTATTGATGATGTAATTGCTGATGTTTATGTATTCCCGATTATTTCGGATGATATGATCGTGGTAATTGGGTTGAAAAAAATGATTGTTTCGATTGTATTTGGGTATATCCAAATGATGTGCATCGATAAAATCATCAATTTTGGTATTGACGGCCGATTTGAATCCGCCCATAAATGATGAAATGGATTTGGGTAATCGTATGGGTGCATTGCGTTTGATGATTGGAAACACACGGCCGTTGATGATTGGTAGATACACACGGCCGTGTGTATCTACGTGCGACGCATTCCCCGCATTCGCATCCCCAACGGATATATCATTATCGTTCAAATCCCCACGTTTTTCATCACGAATTTCGACAATGGCGTGTAAATGATTGGGCATTATCACAAATTGGTGCAAAATCAATTCATCCCGGATTTCAAATGATTTAAACCATTCCTGTTCCACAATTTTACCGAAATCGGATAATTCAACACATATATTTGACACATGGTCGTGTGTATCACCGGAATTATTGACGACATTTCCCAAATTACACACCCTGTTTTGTGTTACAATGGTCAGAAAATACAAGGCATCTGCCGAATAATCCCAATTGGGTTTTCGGTGTGATGCAATGCGGTATTTATTCTTGAATTTTTCTGACATAAATCGATTAAAATGTTTGCGACAGTGTCGCAATTATTCTACTATTTCTTTTTGTAATCCCAAAGTCTTGCTGAGTTAAGTTCAGGTTGATTAATTTTTTCCGAATGATCTCTTTTCTTCGTTGGATAAACAGACGTTTCGTGCTTGCTTAACTACTGCTTAAACTGCAAATCGAAAAGATTCTTGTAGGCGCCGTCTTTGGCGAGCAGCTCGGCATGGGTGCCGCTTTCCAAAATTTTGCCTTGATCCATGACAATAATCTTGTCGGCTTTTTGAATGGTGGATAACCGGTGGGCAATTACAATCGACGTGCGGCCTTCGGTAATGCGTTCAATGGCCTGCTGAATCAACATTTCGGTTTCGGTATCGACAGACGAGGTGGCCTCGTCGAGAACGAGAATACTGGGGTTGTACACGTAGGCACGGATAAACGAGATCAACTGCCGCTGTCCGGATGATAACATGCCACCGCGCTCCTTCACGTCAAAATCATATCCACCTGGCAGTTCCATAATAAATTTGTGCGCTCCGACGGCCTTAGCTGCTGCAATCACTTCATCGCGTGTGATGTTTTTATCGCCAAGCGTAATATTGTTGTAAATCGAATCCGAAAAGAGAAAAACATCTTGTAGCACCACCGCAATTTCGCTGCGGATAAAATCCAATTTGTAATCGCGGATGGACCGGCCATCGATTAGAATATCGCCCTGTTGAAATTCGTAAAACCGGCTGAGCAGATTAATCACCGATGATTTACCGGCTCCGGTAGATCCAACAAACGCCACCACTTCGCCCTTCTCCACCTCAAAAGATACGTCGCGCAACACATAGTCGTCATCCACATAAGCCAGCCACACATTGCGAAATTCAATTTTGCCTTCCACGCCATCGGTGGTATGGGTTCCGGTATCCGCAATACGCTCATCGGTGTCGAGCACCTTGAACACACGCTGCGATCCCACCATGCCCATTTGCAGCACATTAAACCGGTCGGCAAGTTGACGTATGGGACGGAAAAGCATGTAAATGAACAAGATAAAAACCACGAGATCTCCCACGCTCACTTCACCGTACAAACTCTCTCGGGTTCCCCACCAAACCAATACTGCAAGCGAAATGGCCGACAGAATTTCCACTACAGGAAAGAAAACGGAATACGCCCAAACCGACCGAATGTGTGCCTTGCGATGCTTGTGGTTGATTTCGCGAAATTTCTTTGATTCGGCTTCTTCGCGGTTAAAAATCTGAACGATATTCATCCCCGTCAAATGCTCCTGCACAAAGGTATTGAGCACAGCAACCTGGGTTCGCACCTGTTGGAATGATTTCTTAATGGCGTTCTTAAAAAGGTTGGTAGCCACCAGCAATACTGGAATCGGAATGAGTACCAACAAAGTGAGTTTCCAGTTGTAAACAAACATCACCACCACCACCACCACCAGCTTGAGCAGATCGCCGAGAATGACAAGAATACCCTGCGAAAAAATCTCAGCTACGGTTTCTATATCCGATACCACCCGCGTCACGAGCTGGCCTATTGATGTGCGGTCGAAATAGCGCAATTTAAACTTGGTGATGTGCCGGAAAAGGCGCGAACGCAAATCAATGGTCACGTTCTGGCCCAGCCAATTGGCGTAGTACGTTTGATAAAACTGCACCACGGCCTCTAAAATCAACAGGCCAATTACAACCAGGGTAATAAACAACAGACCTTCTGCATCATTGGTGATAACATATTTGTCAATTGCCTGTCCGATGAGCATTGGCCGCAGCACGCCAACACCCGCTGCGAGAACGGTGAGAAAAAAAGTCACATAAAAAACCAGTAGATATGGCTTTACAAATGACAAGATTCGCTGAAGCAGACCGATGTCAAAAGCTTTTCCCGAAACACGCTGACTCATATATACGGATATTCAATTTGGTGAAGAAACAAGCCCCGAGCATCAACCGACTTGCCGGCCTTGTTTCGGTTTTGGGCAGCGATTATCTGTGTGAAATCATCCATCGAAATTTTTTTCTGCCCAACCTCCAAAGTTGTTCCCACTATCGAGCGAACCATGTTGCGCAAAAAGCGGTTGGCGCAGATCTCAAACATCAGTCCATGTTCGGTAGCTGTCCACACTGCCCGGTCAACCCGACATAAATGATTGTTTACATCGGAGTGAACCTTGGCAAAGGATTTAAAATTATCGGTTTCGGGCAAAATGGCAGCAGCCTGATTCATCAAATCAACATCAACATTTCCGGCTACAAAGGTAGAGCGATCGTTCAAAAATGGATTCTTTCTGAAATGAATATAGTAGCGATATGTTCTGCGCACGGCATCAAACCGAGTGTGGGCATCGGGTGCAACAGCCATCAGGCGGTTCGCGGCGATTTCAAAACCAAAAATACCATTGAGGCGATATACAAAGCGGTCAACATCAAGTTCGTGGTCGGCATCAAAATGCAAGAAAAACTGACTGGCATGAACCCCCGTGTCGGTTCGTCCGCAGCCCACACATTGGGTTTGGGTACCCAACAGCACCGACAGCGCCGACTCCACCTCCTGCTGAACGGTAGGTTGTCCGGGCTGGATTTGCCAACCGTTATATTGCGTGCCTCGAAATGCTATTTCCAAAAAATACCTGTACAATACCGTTAAATTTCGTTCAAAAGTACCATTTTAGCCCAGCACTAACAGACAGAAAAATGCGCAGTATTGGACTAATTTCCGACACACACAGCCATCTCGACCACCGGGTATTTGTCCATTTTAAAGACGTGGACGAGATTTGGCACGCGGGCGACGTGGGCGAATCTTCAGTAATTCATCAACTCGAAGCCTTTAAGCCGGTGCGCGGTGTGTATGGCAACATCGACGGAGCCGAAGTGCGCAAAATTTTTCCACTCGACCAGCAATTTACCTGTGGCGGCATGAAAATATGGATAACCCACATTGCCGGAAAAATATACGTTTACGATCGCCGGATTCGCGAAGCGATGCGTCAGAATCCACCGGACATTCTGGTTTGTGGACATTCGCACATTTTGAAAGTGCAAATGGACAAAAGACTAAATATGTTGTATATCAATCCTGGCGCTGCGGGAATACACGGTTTTCACAAGGTGCGCACCATCATGCGTTTTAAAATAGACGCGGGACGAATCTTCGACATGGAAGTTATCGAACTCGGACCCCGCGCACAAATTCCTCCGCTTTAAACTTTTTCTAGCGCTTGGCGAATGTCTTCACATAGATCGTCAGGGTGCTCCACGCCAACTGACAGCCGCACCATTTTTCCGGTGATGTTGAGCTTAGTGCGCATTTGTTCACCTACGTCCACGTGGGTCATTGTAGCCGGATGTTGCGCAAGGCTTTCGGTACTTCCGAGACTCACTGCCAGCTTAATGAGCTGCAGGGCATTGAGAAATCGAAACGCTTCCGGTTCGTCGCCAACAATATCAAATGAAAGCATGGCGCCACTACTCAAGCACTGATTTTTAAAAATGGCGTATTGCTGCGGGTTGTTTTCCGCTGTCAGGTTGCCGAGATAGTAAACGCGCTCTACTTTGGGGTGCTCGTTGAGCATTTTGGCTACTTGTTCGGCATTGTGCGCCTGCACGTCCATCCGCGCTTTAAGGGTTTCGAGACTGCGCATCAGCAACCACCCGGTCCATGGACCCGCCATGTTGCCCAGAAAAGTGCGCAAACCTTTTACGCGCTTCATCAGGTTGGCCGAACCCAAACAGGCACCCGCAATGACATCACTGTGGCCGCCAATGTATTTTGTGGCAGAATACAACACCAGATCTGCGCCGTGCTTCAGCGGATGCTGCCAAATTGGGCCCATATAGGTATTGTCAACCGCCAGATAAATCGGGTTTTGATCGGTTGAGAAATAATCGGCCACCGAACGGCAGGCTTCGATATCCACCAAATCATTGGTTGGATTGGCAGGTGTTTCGATTAAGATGAAAGCCAGTTTTTCGCCTTTGCCCGAATCCTTTATCAGTTGAATGATTTCATCGCGCGTGCTGCCCACCGGAAAAGTGAGCACATCGATATTGAATTTGGGTAAAATCTTATTCACAAAGTGATCAGTTCCACCATAGAGTGGTCCGCTGGTCAGTAGTAATTGTCCTGGTTTCAAAAATTCGAGCAAAACCGTTGTAATTGCCGACATGCCACTTTCAAACACCGCGCAGTCCTCGGCCTGATCCCACAGGGTGAGTCGGTCTTCCAGAATTTCCAAATCGGGATTATTGATGCGACTGTAAATTAATCCCATTTCTTCTCCTTCGGCCTGCTCACGCAATCCGTAGGCTACTTCAAAAAATGCTTTTCCTTCCTCGGCAGTTCCAAAAACAAAGGTTGAAGTCTGAAAAATAGGTGGTTTAATAGCGCCTTGCGACAGTTCGGGTTTGTAACCATAGGACATCATCAGGCTTTCGGGTTTCTTTTTCTCGCTCATGCTTACCACTCAGGTTTTGATTTGGCGCAAAGGTAACATTTGCGTGCGGCACTACCGGTACCGGCAAAGCATTTGACCTGAAGCAGCATTAACACTTTTTTACTTTAAGACCTCACCAATGCTGACTATCTTTAATAGTATGAGGTACGAAAGCGCGACGGGAGAGATTCTATTCTACACCACAATTGCAGCAGATAACAAGGACGATTTTCCAACTCCTGAAAAAGATGAATTCATTGTTTGCTGGCTTACTGGCAATGACAATCATTTCCTAATTGATGGAAAGGAAACCATTTTCGGGGCAGGTGAAATTTTCAGCAGCAGCGGACTGCACCATATTCAACCCGTAATGATTAATTCTGCAGAAGTGCTCGTGTTTAACAAACCGTTTTTGTGTATGCTCGATTTGGAAGAAGCGAACAACATACAAGCCTTGTTCTATCATGGATCTGAGCCCGCTATTTTGAAGATGACAAATGAAAAAAAGGTGTTGCAAGCAGCCCTTCATATTCTGAAGCAGGAATTTGCAACAACCCCCACGCCAGAGGTGGTGCAGATGCTCTTAAACCGTGTGCTGATGCTTTGTGCGCGGTTGTATCAAAAACAACAACCTGCGGCCACGGGCAACAATGGTGAGCAGCAGTTGTATCACTCGTTCTATCGTTTGGTTGAACAGCATTTTCGACACAAGCACTCGGTGAGGGAATATGCGTCGCTACTTAATAAATCACCGAAAACCATTTGTAATGCTTTTCGCAGAGCACAACTCAAACCGCCTTTGCAGTGTATTCAGGAACGACTGCATCTGGAGGCACGACGACTATTAAAATACACCGATCAACCCGTTAGCCAAATCAGTTTTGAACTCGGTTTTGCCGACATCTACTCCTTTAGCCGCTTCTACAAAAACAAAGAAGGAATCTCGCCCAGCAAATTTCGCCGTCAAAGTCGCATTGGGAATAATTGACAAATCAATAGGTAACTCTGTTAAGGGCTGCCGCACGGGAGTTGAGTAATTTCAAATTAGGAAACAGAAAAACGGGAATGGCAATTGACCGCATCAAAGTGGTGCGGTTAGTTTCTGAAACCACAAAAACACCATTATGAATAATTTGAAATTAATTTCGATGCTCGCTTTCGCGGCGATGTTTACCCTTACCGGTTGCAAAGATGACGACGATGATCCACAAAATCCACCGCCGCCACCACCTGGCCAGAATGACCTGTCCCTTAATGTCATGGGATTACCTCAATTAGGGTCTGACTATGTCTATGAAGGTTGGATGATTGTGAATGATTTTCCGATTTCAACCGGAACTTTTACCATCAACGATGACGGAAATCCTTCTCCATCTGGATTTAATGTAGACGAAGACGAGTTGGCTGCTGCATCGCGCTTTATGATCACCATTGAACCGGCTTCTGGTGACGACGGACAACCCAGTAACACGCGTATCTTGGCCGGTGAGTTTGACGGTAATTCGGCCGGATTATCCACCGATGACGACAACGCACTTGATGATGACTTTGACGACGCAGCAGGGACCTATATTCTGGCAACCCCCACCACCAGTGACGACACTGATGAGTTGAGCGGCGTATGGTTTATGTCAACCTTTCTCGGATTGCAAAGCCAGTCGCTTGAGTTGCCCGGTCTACCCGAAGGTTGGAAATACGAAGGTTGGGTGGTTATCGACGAGCAACCGGTGAGCACTGGTAAATTCGTATTGCTGAATGCCTCTGACGAGCAAAACCTATACAGTGGAACAGAACCAGCACCACAATTTCCCGGTGAAGATTTTGTCACCAATGCACCCGAGGGACTGACCTTTCCGGTGAACCTGGCCGGCAGCCACCTGTTCATTTCGATAGAACCCCAACCCGACAACGATATGTCGGCACCCTTTTCCATGCGACCACTAACGGCCACCATTCCTATTGATCCCGATTCTGATGAATCCTACAGTTTTGATAATAATGATAGCTCGATGCCTTCGGGAGTTGTAACTCGATAATCAGTCACTGTCCTTACTGTTTAAACAAAGGCTTCGGCTTAAGAAAGCTCCGACACACACGTGTTCGGAGCTTTTTTTTTATGCAAAACACTTTAGCCAACCATGTTGTTATATAGATATGTTAGACTGGTTTAAAAGAAGCCGTAGAGAAAAAAGCTGGAAGTTCTGGTTCGTTCTGATCGTTGGCATTCACGCCACCTTGGCAATAATCTCCATCATTGTCAGATTGATCATTAGTTAATTGGCTGGCACGAACAATGACCATCAATCAACTGAAATTAAAGACACCGGACCTGCAGCACTTAGAACGCTTTTATGCGGATGTGCTCGGATGTTCTGTCCGCAGCCAAACCGATGATCGTTTGGCGATTTCTGTTGGGAGTACAGTGCTGATTTTCGAATACGACACGGCGGCCACACCCTATCACTTTGCCATTAACATTCCGGCAAACCAAATTGAAAAAGCCGCGCAATGGCTTCGCGAACGCGTGGCCATCCTTTCTGGAAAAGACGGTGATATTGTGGATTTCAGAAGTTGGAATGCCAAATCCGTCTATTTTTACGACACCGACAAAAACATCGTAGAGCTCATTGCGCGTCAAGGCATCGGCCAGCAAAACGACCAACCTTTCAGCGCAAACCAATTTTTGCACATCAGCGAAATTGGGATGCCGGTAGACAGTATTCTAAATGCCTACAACCAAATTTCACACTGCGCACCCATTCCAATTTTTAGCGGCACTTTCGATACCTTCTGCGCCATCGGCAGCGATGAAGGTTTGTTTATTGTTATCGATAAAAATAAAAAAGATTGGTTCCCTACTCGCGATCGGGCGCATCAGGCAAACTTTGAATTATCTGGAAGTGAACAAAACCGAGATTTTTCGCTGAGCTTTCAGAACGGAAACATTATCTGCCAAAAGAAATCCTGAAGATTCTCGCTCACTTTCGCTCCCACCTTATTCGAGATATCTGTCGAGAACAACACGAAAATCGTTTTCGCACACTAATCAGCAAGCCACTACTGTTAAAATTTTAAAGCTGATTACCAACGCAATAAATGAATATTTGAAAGTTTTATAAACTTTTCCAGTACCATGTATTGCATAATACCTTCCTTTAGATATATCTTTGCATCAGACAATACTCAATATGCCGATTATGACCATTAGAAAGATCTCCTTTAATTCCAGCATTTCATGCCACGTGCCCTTTATCGGTACAAATGTGTTTAAAGAAGCTTAGAATGAATATAGAGAACACCAAAGCCCAGATGCGCAAGGGTGTGCTGGAATACTGCATCCTCTCCATTTTGGCCAGGAAAGAAGCGTACCCTTCGGAAATTATCGACACGCTAAAAAAAGGCCGGCTGATTGTGGTCGAGGGCACCTTGTATCCCTTACTCACCCGTCTAAAAAACAGCGGTCTGTTGGATTATCGCTGGGAAGAATCCAAGAGTGGTCCACCCCGAAAATACTATTCGCTCACCGAAAATGGGGGGGTGTTTTTAAAGAATCTCGATGAAACATGGCGTGATCTGGAAACCGCCGTCAAATTAACCACCCAACAAGATTAGCAATGAACAAAACAGTTTCAATCAATATCAGCGGATTTGCCTTCATCATTGATGAAATGGCATTCCAGCAATTGCAGCAGTACCTCAACACCATCCGCAGCTATTTCACATTGGCCGACGGGGTGGATGAAATCATGACCGACATTGAAATTCGCGTTGCGGAAATTTTTCGCGAAAGGCTCGACAACAAACGAGAGGTGATCGATCAATCGGATGTGGATCATGTAATTACCATTCTCGGACAGCCCGAAGCTTTTATCGATGAAGAAGCCACCGACAATGCCACGAATCAATCTGCCGACTCTAAAAAACGCCGTAGCCGCAGGGTATTTCGCGACCCCGATCATACCACAATTGGGGGTGTAGCCTCAGGAATTGCGGCTTACTTTGGGGTTGATCGGGTATGGATTCGGCTCCTCTTTGTAATACTCACCTTGGGCGGTTTGGCAGGTATTCCGATCTACATCATCCTTTGGATCATTTTGCCCGAAGCCAAAACCGCAGCCGACAAGCTAGAAATGCGCGGCGAACCAGTGACCGTAGAAAACATCGGACGAATAGTGAACGAGTCAATCGAAAGTGTAAAAAAAAACGTTGGTGGTCTCGCAGATTCAAAAAAAGCAGCCGAAGTAGGTAATCAGGCCAAAAACGGCATCGCCGAAGTATTTGTATTCATCGGAAAAATGCTGCTGTTGTTGATGCGCGCTGTGGTAAAAATCTTTGCCGTGCTGCTGATCCTGATCGGTGTGACGTTGGCCATCGTGTTGGTAGCCTCCATGATAGGTTACGCGCATTTCAACGTGATGCACATTGGCGATCATTCCTATCCAATTAGCGAAGTATTTGGTTTTTCTCAACTGGTAATGGATTCGCAATACCTCGGATGGTGGTTTACTATTGCCGTGATCTCCTCCATTGCCATCCCTTTGATTGCGCTGCTTTATACCGGAATCCGAATGCTTTTTAATCTCCGTCACCGCATCAAAGGACTGGGCATCGGTTTGACCGTACTTTGGTTCATCGCCATCATCACCCTGGTGATTACCGGACTGCGCACGGGGAAAGATTTTTCGATAAAAAGTGAATTTTCCGAAATCACACCGCTCAAACAGGTCACTTCCGACACCCTTTACCTCAGTGTAATGAAAGACCCTTACTTTTCTGATCACCTTTATCCAGGCACAGGGCTTCCACTGATGGATTGGACCCATATCGAAAGTGGAACCATCTATCTCGGCAATCCAAAGGTAAATGTGGTGGAAAATGTAAAAGATTCCCTTTATGAAATCGCAGTATTATATGCCGCTCGTGGAGCCAGTCAGAATGAAGCCGTTCAAAATGCTGAAAACATTCGTTATCGCTATGAGCAAAACAACAACCGCATTGCATTTCAACCTTACTTCAATTTTCCGGAAGTCGATAAATTCCGCGGTCAACAGGTGTATGTCGAAGTACGCGTTCCGATAGGAAAAGCAGTGCACTTCAGCAACAATCTGGACCGGGTGATATACGATGTGCAAAATACCACACACACCTACGACCGCGATATGGTGGGTGAAACCTGGACCATGCTCTCCGAAGGGCTCACCTGCCTGGGTTGCAAACGGGATAAAATTAAAAGCAAAAGGCGCAAAAACCGCTGACTTTGATTTCGCAACATTCTTCATTAATGCTTCGCTTCAGCGCCAAATCCGTACACATCAGGGCGGATTATTATGTTGTAATACATTACTTCAGTCGCCCAGGATGTGTAAATTAGCAGCAACCAACCAAGGTAGGTCATGTCTATTTTCCGTTTCGCACTTCTGTTGCTATTGTGTTGTTGCAACATACATGTCGCTGGCCAGCAAGTTGTTGTTACAGAAACATTTCAAAATGGCCGGATCAAATCTACAGGAAAGCACAATGAAAAAGGCCAAAAAACCGGCCGGTGGTTAGCGTTGTACAAAAACGGCGATACCCTTTCAATCAAAAACTACGTCGATGGCTTTTTTAACGGCAAGAATGTTACCTACTACAAAAAAGGGGTGAAGCTGGCCGAAGGGGAATATACCGACGGTGTGCCTAACGGGCGATTTGCCGAGTATGATCCGAAGGGCAGATTGATGGAAGAAAAGTATTTTGTGAACGGAAAACTACACGGTGCGCATCTCACCTATTATTCAAACGGGCAGGTCAACGAGCGCATGAATTATAAAGAAGGCGAACTACATGGAACACAGGAGGCCTATTACCCAAACGGCAACCAGCTATCACAACAACATTTTGAACACGGAAAACCTGTCGGTCTGTTTACTAATTTTAAGCGCAATGGTAAAATCCGTTGGCAGGAAGATTTTGGCCCGCCCAGTGACAAGGTTTCCGAATAATAAAAACAATATGAAGCACTTTCTACTCCTTTGCAGTTTCACACTAACCACCGCGGTATTTGGTCAGGCCTACATTTCTCCGCAGCTCATTGAAAAAGCCGAACGAAGCAATGCCCCTTTGCTGGTGCTGGTCACCTTTCATCAGCAGCTTAATGTCGATTCGCTCAAACAGGTTTGGACGCTGGAAAACACACCGCTGGCTACACGTCCAGAAATTCTGATTACCGAACTGGAGCGCATCAGTCGCGGACCGCAGCAGGAGTTACTTCAACATCTCGACGAGGCACATTACGATTACGAAGTGTATCGGGCGCTGAAAATTGTGAACATGATATCCTTGCATATTTCTCCGCAAGCCATATTTAAAATTGCCGAACATCGTTCGGTTCGATCGGTGGTGGCTGACGAAAGTAATTTCACATTGGTAACGCCGGTTGCAATGGAGCCGGCCGCAGCGCGATCGATTGATGGTCACGAGCCCGGGCTGGCGGTTATCGGTGCGCCGCAAATGTGGGCACTGGGATATACCGGTCGCGGAAGAACGGCCTACAGTATTGATACTGGCATCTGGCCTGATCATCCTGCCATCAAAAATCAGTGGAAGGGAAACCGTTTACCACTGGCCGAAACGTGGATGCCATGGGATCGGCTCACTCCCGGTGATAAAGCATCGAGTCACGGAACGCATACCACTGGCACCATTCTCGGACTTGACACGGCAACCAACGATACCATAGGCGTTGCTTTCAACGCGGCATTTATCGCTGCCGACATCGTGGTTTCTGACCTCTCTCAGGTGCGACCGATTTCAGACTTTGCCCTGGCTTTTGAATGGAGCCTCAACCCTGATGGCGATCTCAGCACTTCGGACGATGTGCCCGATGCCATCAACAATTCGTGGGGTCGTGTTCCTGGTGAAGGAGCGCAGTATTGCGACGAAGACATTGCCCAGGTTTTTGAGGTGTTAGAGCTCGTAGGAATTGCCAATGTCAGTTCAGCCGGAAACGAAGGACCTGGCCCGCAAACCATGACCATACCTCACAATATCAGCATCAACGAGGTAAACACTTTTACCGTTGGAAGTGTTAATGGTCACGTTGAAAGTCTTCTTATCAGTAATTTTTCGAGCCGTGGACCCGGCATGTGCGGCGGCGATGGTTCGTTATTAATTAAACCCGAAGTAGTGGCACCAGGAGAGATGGTGCGCTCGGCCATTAATCAAGACGAATACGCTTCTTATTCGGGCACATCGATGGCCTGCCCACATACCGTTGGTGCCGTTTTATTGCTAAAAGAAGCATTTCCCTATCTGCCCGGAAGCACCTTGCTCGAAGCCCTCTACTACGCAGCTACAGATCTGGGTGAAGAAGGTGAAGACAACACTTATGGAATGGGCATTATCAATGTTTTCGAGGCGTATAACTTGTTGATTAATGAAGGCCACGAACCGGTAGCGCCTCACTCCTCACCTTACGACCTCGTGGTGACGGAAATAATAAGTCCGCTGAATGAAGCCACTTGCCAGCCCGAAATTACCCCTGAAGTAAGGGTGAAAAATGCCGGCACCGACACGATTTACGGATTCGACTTGTTTTATGGTATAATAGGTGAGCCTTTTATTGAGTTTAACTACGAGGACCTGTTATCTCCCGGAGCGGAAATCACTTTGTCATTACCCGTATTTTCACTTCCGTTTGCAGGTAATATTGAGTTTATGGTTCGGGCAGAAATGCATCAGGACGTTCAGGAACTCAACGATTTTAACAACCAAATAATTTCGCGTTTTGCGCTCAAAGAGATCGTTGCGGTTCCCTTTCTAGAAACCTTTGAAGAAACTCACTTTAACGGAGCACATTGGCACTTTTACGACCCTGACAACAAAAGGCCGTGGGAACTATATACCTCAGCAGGAGCAGACAACAGCCAGCATTCGGCGCGAATGAATTTGTATAGTTATTCTCCGCGACAAAGTCAGAAAGACGATTTAATTGGTCCGCGGGTTCAGTTATCCGATGAAGAAAGTTTGTTTCTGACTTTTGATGTGGCTTACAGCAAACGAAACGGACCCCCGCTGATCGATGACACGCTTGAGGTTTGGATTGGATCTGCCTGCGGACTCGAAGAGCTGGAATTGGTGTACAGAAAAGGTGGAACCGAACTGAGCACCTACCCTGTCAATTCTCACAATTTCGTTCCCGACATGGCCGATCAGTGGCGCACAGAAACGATTGATTTGAACGATTTTCTGGATCAGGACGTGATTATTCCAATTTTCCGAACCATCAATCGAATGGGCAACAATGTTTATATCGATAATGTGTACATCAGCTCCGACGGCGTGCCACAATCGGTGGCAGACCATTCAGATTTTAATGCTGTTCTATATCCCAACCCAACCAGCGGAACCGTCCACATTCAATTGTCCTCCAACAGCCGATCGGGGCCAACTGTGGTATCCCTTTTTGACGCTACGGGCCGACATTTTAAAACAGCAACATATTTAAACGTTGACAACCACATCACGATGGACGTCAGCGATGCCCAGGCCGGACTGTATTTGGTGCAGGTCCGACAGCAGCAACACGTTCAGGTTTTGCAACTAATGGTTCGGTAGCCTATTCTATAATTTCAAAACGGAATTCGTCTTTGTTGAAACCCGTTTTTCATTACCTTTGCCCCTCTTTTTTGCAGGTCGCGTAGCTCAGTTGGATAGAGCATCTGCCTTCTAAGCAGACGGTCACAGGT
>CAZARI010000034.1:0-33438 GCA_964487545.1 uncultured Cryomorphaceae bacterium | reverse complement strand
CTAAAATCGCGAAAACCAAAAATCCAACTTTAGAATTCGAAAAGTCAGTGTTTAGCCACAGTTCTAAAGTACCATCACATACACCAAAGCACGTGACGGCTGGATGTTATTGTGAGGCTGATTACCGCCAGCTGGAGTTGTGTTGCTTTGTTGATAGCCAGTTGAAGCATTTGCTTCTGAGCCACCCGCGAATCCATGGCCTCCTTCTGCACGAGTATGCTCATGTGTGTGAGAAGGCATCTCATTAATTAACAATTTATGCTGCTCCTCCCCAAACACCTCGTTAATCTCCCAGTTCTTTTCAACGATAGTTGGCAAACCAGCGCCACTGGCTGGCACACCCGTCACCGCGCCAACAACTGTTAATCCGCGAAGATCTGGTGTTCCATTCAATCCATTGCACAGTGCCCTACCTGCACCTGGTGTATCCGGTATCCCCATACCGGATGGATTATACCACTGTGCAATCTCATCTGTAGTCAATGCTGTTGGCAGAATGTCAAGTGGCTGCAAGCTGCGTTCCTGGTTAAGCAGAGCCTTATTAATTTCATTCATTGTAGGTGCATCAACCTTGCAATGGTCATCATTAGAAGGATAACTATTGCCAACCACCAACTTTCCAAACCTGTGCATCTTCACATTCACGCTCTGGCCATTCACCAGCACCGGAGTAGTATCAACGCCAACCTCTTCGATTACTAAATAGGCTACTTCGGTTAGTGACCTGACGACAGATTGCGCTGGCACCGGCACAGGCTCACCATTCAGACATATCACACCGTCCTCTACCGTTACGGTCACATTGTCGCCATCGGTGGTTTCTTCAGCATTCACGCCGCTAATGATGAAGCCCTTTTCAACCGCTGTGCGGTTGCTAAGGATTTGCGCAATGGCAGCTTTGAATGCCGATTGCATGAATTGAAACTGGCTGCGAACTTGAACTGGCCCGCCATGCGGTGTAAGTAAATGATCCATTATTATGCTGTTTAAATTGGTTATACATGATGTTTTAACCGGGGTTAAATTCTGGTATTTCTGGCTCAATTTCACCAATTTCACCGAGCCAAACTACTCTGGCACGAAGCCCTGCAAACCGATATCTATCAACAATTTCTATCACCTCATTAAGGTCAATTGAAATGCCTATCCATACACGCACAGTGAACTCATAGTTAATTGGCACAATAGCGTTATATTCTACAGTATCCATCCAATGAATGCTTGACATTTCGTGGTCATCAATCCACAGGTGATTACCAGTCTCATAGTCATCTACCCAAGAGCCCACGGCTGGTGTGTCATGCACCACGATGTAAATGCGGCGAAGAATAGGATCAAACCTGTCATTAAGCTGCCATTCCATTGAGTGAATCAATCCATTCCAGTCGTATTTCTCGTTGGTTCTGCCGCGAAGTTTTTGGAATTCGATATCAAACTCAGCCAGTGGCATAGTCAAATTTTTCAACCATGCCAATGCACGCGCCTTTCGAAGCGCCACAGGCAGATTTCTCTTAATAATCGGTGGCAAATCGTAGCTATACATTGCTGCTGATCCAATTTAGGTTGCTTATTGGATGATCAGTATCTACGGTCATCCACCCGGCGTATGAGTGATAGATTCTATTCACATCTATCCAAGTTTCCGTGGCATTGGCACGCGCGCGCACATTGTGAAATACAACATCAATAACACCGGGTGCTGCCAGCATTGTCAATTTCAATTTAGTGCGGTTCAAAACGCCATTAAAACCGAGGTTGCGAACAAACTCATTTACCGCAACATCTACATTGGCTTTGATATTTGGGAGTCCTTGCTTCGCATCATAAACAATGGTAGCGTCTAACCAAAGTCTATCTGCTGGTGAGCAGATGACAACTACTGGAAGTGGCGGCCGCAGTTCATCAAAATAGTCGTTAACGCCCAACACTTGATCTGTGTTAAGAAGTGCATAGTCTTTTCCAATTACCTTCACAATAACTTTATAGCCGAGCTCTACAACCGCAGCATAACCAACTATGCGAGCTTCCTCATTGTCGTCAGCATAATACGCGTCTTTCTTGGTGAAAATAAGTTCATGGCCATATTGAAAATCCAGCGCTTTCTGAACGAACCAACGCGCAGTACCATAGTGGCCATTGCGTGCCAAATCTTCAACGTCATTGCGGTATTGGTTAAACAACACCCGCTGTGCCCACATACAGTAGGCAATTACCCACCTGAAGAGACGGTTGCGGCTCACGCTGCTACCATTGGTGACATCTTCTTTCAGTGCCGTGGCGGTGTCGCCGGTGCCATCTAAAAGCTGAATCGCATCGTCAATGTTCGATGGCGAAGCAACCTGGTTGTAAATTTCTTCTACGCTGTTCATCTTGCCAAATCCTTTATCCAATAAGTTCCGAAAACCCGAATAATATGATTGCCTTCTGTTTGTTCGCCTTGACTTTTCAGGAATAAACCAGAATTAATTTCATGCTCCTTGCTGTCATGGTCCAGCCGAACTATCACCGGTATTCCTTCTCTTTTGTGGCGATTGATGTTGTAATTTGTCGCTTCTGGATAGAAGTTGCCGCTTGACCACACAATGAGCGCGGGCTCAGGATAATCATTTGTGCCAGGGATAACCATAAAATACAAATCCATGCCCACCAAAACCTTGCCCTCGCCTGGAGCTGCAATTATTTCTACAGGATTAATGTAACTATCCAGAATTGCACTTGGTTGCAGCGTTACGTCTAAATTAATCGCGTGCACTTCATGGATGGCTTCATTATCGATATGCTCTCGGATTTCTAACGCAGAAACCCTATAGGGTGATTGCTCAGCGAGATGGTAGTCGTTATTGCGCCGATGCATCATGCCCATCGCCGGATAAACACGCCAAACAGTAGGATTGGTGCCCGGATCAACACCTTTCTGATCGCCAAAGCTCATGAACTGCCAAAGTTGGTCATCAAATCGCACCACGTAAAGCGTGCGTCCGATGTAGGTGGTTACACGGCTATACTCCGGAAATTGAGCCAACACAACCGCATCAGGCGCGGCCAATGTGTCATATATTACGGTTACCAGTGGTGTGAGCACATTGCGTAGTGCTTCGGCGGTAATCAGGCCTTCGCTATTGGTTGGCAAATCATTGCCAATTTGGGCAAGAATGTCATTTATTGGATGTGGATAGCTCATTTATTCAAGATTAGGAAATTGAATGTAATAGTCTGGCGCATATTCTATTTCGGAGAAATCGGGGCGTATAATTTCTTCTTTCGGATCCGGAGCAGATGCCGGTTTAATATTTTTTCTCTGCATTTGCAGATACATACGCTCATTAATTAATTCATCGCGCAGTTTTAGTTCAGTGCCAGTGGGTAAATAGGTATTGAAGCCTGAATCAAAAATCAGCGGGTTATCCTGAAGTAGATATTCAACACCCGCTACCGCGCCGTAATGCTCCAGGGCAACGTCTTCTACAGATTGTTGTGGTTTGGTTTGAATCGTTTTCATTTGTAGTTGGTGTGTTTAATGGTAATTACACCGTTTTTAACTTCTACTTTGCTGTTTGCAGATCCGTCTGCTTCGAGCTGGAGCGATATTACTCGTTCCAATTCAGCATCACTCAACGGGCTTGTAACTCCGCGCAAAAAGCTAATTATTCCAACTCCGGTAAGCGGACTGAATTTGACTTCGCCCGGCTCTGTGCGCAGCAATAAGTCCACGTTATCCTTGCTGGCCTCACCAAAAGCAAAATCACCGGCTCTTATGGCCAAATCTCCGTCATCGTCGAGTAAGTAATCTCGTGGCATTATTCCTTCAGTAATAAATTTAAACGTTGTTTAATAGCTATAAAAGCAGCGGCGTTTATAGGCATGCCTGACGGATTACCGGGACTGGTAACGTTCACCGTAATCTGGTTAATAGCATCAATCAAATCAGCTATGATTTTTTTGAGGCTTTCTCCCTGGCTTTTCATTATGAATCCAGAAACCGTGCTGGTAGCAAGTACTACTGAGCTCTCAGGCCGGTTGTCAATCAATGCCACCAAGACATAACTTCCCACTTGCGGAATCACAACAAACCCATCTGTGCCGGAAATAATGGCCCGTAGCCGTACACCTGTTCTTTTGGCGTGGCCTTCAATAGCCACCTCACAGGTCATATCCTGCTCGTTGACGGATTGAACCTTTCCGGACGTTAACTGCACCGGTATTTGTTGGCGCATAGCCCGCAGTATTTCATTTATGCCGCTCATGCTCTCGGGCCAAGGGTTATTTTTTGTCGAACGCCAGAAGTGCCCAGGGTGTAGGTAACAGCGTCTACCCAGTACCTACCGGCTCGGTCGCTGTCCTTCACGTCCTGAAACTCTACTATGTGCCCGTGTCTTACCAGGGGGCGGCCAAATGCTGTAAATGATCCGCGATAGCCGTCATACTTTAATCGGTCTATTTCGCGTTCAGCAGAGCTGCGCAAATCTGCTTCCTTCAGGTTATAAAAATTAAGGGTTCGCTGTTCGCCTTCGGCATCTCCGAGTTTCACCTCTAATTTGCTTCCATCCGGGTTATTGCTAATAGCGGTAACACTTAGTTTTACATCGTCCTTTCGTTTATAAATCAGGTCATCTTCAATAATGTTATATCCCAGCCTAAATGCTGAAGTTTCGGCATATTCGGTATCATAAATGCGTCCGGCGTAAAGTGTGCCCTGCCGAAAGAAGCAATGAATGCCGAAATCATCATTCAGTTGTTTCAAAATTTTGGCTTTGCTCACTCCATCAATTATAAAGCTGCTACCAAGATTTACCGGAAGCGCCTTGTGCGGGTAGCCTGAGAAATGTTGATTCAACAAATCTGTAATGGTTGCATTACTGATGTTATCGGTAACAGAACTTTGCTTTAGTTGCCACATTTCATCCTCGCAGGTTATTTTGATGGGAACCCCCGGAGCGAGCTCGGTAATGTATCCGGAGAAAACAGTATCCCGTTCAGATCCATATCCGATTTCAATTTGCACCGGATTTCCAACAGCTATTAATTGGCGTAATTTTTTATCCTTCCAGGATATATTCTGAGCCTGCTGAATAGTGGCCGTGTCGGTGAGTTTGTTCCAGGCGCTTTCAATTTCAATTTCGTTCACGAAATCAAACCGGTATTCGCCGATGTTAAGAATACAACTTGCTATGACCATTAGTAATAAAGTTTTCATGGGGTTGCTTTTATGTCTAATTCAAATTCAAAAGGTTCGTCACTTATGGCCGATATTTCATAACGGGCACAGTTCAGGTGCGGCGTGTGGGGCAATTGCCACCCGGTTACTACCAGTTCGTAGATGCGCAGTGAGTTTAGCGGTGTGCTGATTACTACCAGGGCTTGCTGAAGCTCCATATACTGCCTGAATAGCGAAATCAAATCTTTTGGATAGCCAAAGGTTCTTTGTGCCAGCAGGCCGGTGATCTGCACCTCAAAATCTCCGTCGCTGATGTATTCTTTAACGGTGCCTGATCTGCCCGGCACTTGTGTTCGAACAATATTTTTTGACCGGCCGATATTGATGATAGCGCTATCCAGTAAAAGATCTTCCTGAATATCTCCGGCACGTTGAAATAATACCGGGCTCCAAATTGGCAGCGCTCCTTCAAAATAGCTATCTGGAGTATATATTCTGCCTTCAGAGTCGGTGACCTGATCCTGTAGGTTGTCATAACCGGTTATTTCGGCGGCTGCTTCGCGCATGGCCGTTTGATAGCCCATTTCAGTACGGGCACTTAAAGCGCGGTTCAATGCGGCATTTACCAGCGGGTGATTGATGCGATTGCCTGCGGCGGCAATAAGATCCGGTATGTGATAAGTCAGTGCCATTATCCTGCTGCTACTTCAAAATCGCGAACTGCACCGGTGAGTTCTTCATTTAATATTGACCTGATCTTTCCCCGAATTTCATTTGCACCACCTTCTACATACACATTTACCACACCTACTAGATTCTCAATTCTGGTATTTACATTTCGTGCAGCTCCAGCAAGTGAACCGCTTTCATATCCGCCCGCTCTTGTGGTGGAAGTTTGTTTAGGGGGTGAAAATGATACGCCGGGTAAACCAGGCACACCCGTATAATCTTCTGCATTGCCGTTCATGTCTTCCATGATACCGGCAAGCTCATCGGCTTCTTTCTTTTTGGCGGCTTCTTCGGCAGCTTTTTCTTTTCGGTGGTGTTCAATTCCTTTTTCCCAACCTTCTTTTCCTGCTTCTGCTACGCCTTCGGTCATTTCACCGGTAGCTGCTGACCACACAAATTGCAGCGGAGCTGTAGCCATATTCAGAATGCCCTTTCCAATTTGCCCGGCGGCTTCCATCAGGCTACCTTTTTTCAACAACTCTATTGCATCGAAAAATGGCTTTAGCATTTTGCCTATGAATTTGGCAATGTTGCTGAACACTTGCTTTACAGCTTCCCAAATTCCAAATATGGCACCTCTAAAGGTTTCAAAATTCTCCCAGGCATACATTACCCCGGCAGCTACCAACCCGATTCCGGTAATGATCCAACCAACTGGGCCCATAGCAAACCTGAAAGCACCACCCAATAGTTTAGTGGCAATAGCCCATCCTTTGGTGAGTGGTGTAATGATTTTGGTCAGGAACGATTGAAGCATCGTAGATTTTCTCAGTCCATTCATTAATTGAATGGTAGATGCCAATCCAACTCCCAATTGACTCAGTGGCGCTAAATATTCTGTAAAACCACCAAAAGCGTTTACAAACATTGCTTTTGCCCCGGCTGCAAATTCTTTTATACCCTGACCAGATTCTTGCACTGAAGGAATTTTGTTGATGTCAAGATCCATTGAAGCCAGACCTTCGATAAACCCCGCACCGGCATCTTCACCAGCTCCCTTGAAGATATCTGCAAATATTAATTGACGGGCCTGTGTGCTTGCGCCTTGCATTTTGGCACTGATCAGTTTTATCTGCTCAAAAACAGTTTTGTCTGCCAAATCAGTCGCGTCAATTCCAATGCCTTGTAGTGCGGTTTGCTGAGCTGCGCCCATTTCGCGCAAAGAGAGGTTTGCTTCTTTCAAAGAATCGAGCGCTTTGTCGCTGTAAACACCTTTTTCAGCAGCCTGCGCCATTATAGCCAATCCTTCCGATGCATTTAATCCGGCCTCTTTTAGTTGTGGCGCATATTCGCGCAACTGATCCAGCATATCACCATTCAGGTTGGCTCCCTTTTCATATCCTTGTTGAATTAATGCCAGGTTGCTTTCAAAGGTGCCGCCCAGTTGATCTGTCATAGCATTGGCGGCACGGGCAACTTGCGCGGCATCATCGCCAAAGACTTCGCCGAGCTGATATGCTTTGCTGGTTATATCGTCAAGAGCGTCACCTGTAAACCCGGTGAGCCTTTGCATATCGGTGCGCAGCTTGTTGATTTCAGTGGTAAAACTCAGCGCATTAGAAACCTTATCAACAACTTCCATTGTTTGGTTTATTCCCAACGCAATGTCTTCCCAGTTTTTTTGATGAGATTTTGGAGGCAGGTTTTCTAACGCCTCTAACTTTTCTTCGGTTTTTTCAATGAGCAGATTGTACTTGCGGATATGGTCTGTGCGGAATGCACTGTCGCGCGATGATTTATAACCATCGAGTTTTGATCTTAGATCATTAATACTGTCTCCCAGGCCATCAACACCACCAGTATTTTTCTTCAGATTTTCGTCCAGATCCCGCGTGCTGGCAAGAACATCTTTGATGGGTTTGGTTATGTCATCAATCAGTTCAAAAATCCATGTGGTTTTCTCCTGGCTCATTTTTTGTTATATTTACCCTGTTATGAAGAGTATAAAGCTTTACATCATCTTATTTTTGATCATTGGCGGCCTTAGCTGGTATGGCGATATTTTCCATTTTGGCGGTGTTTTTTTGCTTTCTTTTATTGTCTGGATATCTATCATAATTGCCAGAACCTGGCCCATCAGATTCTAATTTCATTTCTTCTTCCCAAACAATTCGCTCACAACTTTTCGCAATGGTGCTTCAAATGCGTTGCTGGCTATATCAGCGTCGAACTTTTTAAGCCATATTGCCTCTGCTGCAAGCCGAACAAACTCATCGTCGCTAAGCCGGTAGGGGTCTACATTAAAAGCCTGGCGAATGAGCGCACACAGCTTTTCAATTTCATCGGCTCCATCTTTTGCGCTTAAAAGCTGTGAGCCTAAAGCTTTTTTATGGTAGCAGCTCTTACCTTAAAGAGTTGGCCAACGCGCCCAATACAGCTTAATTTAGCCTCATCACTCTCTTTGATCTCATCACTAATCCAAAGCTTGCAGTTCTCAAAAATGATGGTGCCGCTTTTAATTGGATCTGTTTCTGTGAATTTACCCGCCGCACTAATCGTTTCGAGATTGGGTTTTTTAAAGTAGCCGTAGCCAAAGTTCTTGCCCTCATCATCTAAAGGCACTGTCACCTGATGAACTTCTCCCCAACGGCCTTTCCACTGTTTTATCTGCGCCTCGGATACGCCACCCGGATATTCAACCGGTGTGGTTTCCTTTTCTACTTTTTTTGCTGGTTTCACCATGCTGCTATGTATTTAATTTTGGTTTAAAATTGCTTTTTAGCGCCACTCAATGTGGCTAAGAATGAGTTCGCACTCTACCTCAATTACTGTATCGCCCTGGCTCAAATCGCGCTTGTTGTTGGTAAATTCCACATTGCGCAAGGTGTGGGTGGTTACCTGGTTGCTTTTGTTCAGGTAGGTCACTACAATATCAAAAGGGCCAATATCCTGAATTCGCATTCCGGGCGGTAGGCTGGCTTCAATGGCCTCCACTTCGTACGCATGTAGGGTTACTGTGGCAGTTGCTTCATAATTTCCCAAACCACGGCTCACGGGGTATGGACCCGCACCGTAATTGTTCACTTTCTCCTGCTTGTCTTCATAGCTGACGGCGGTAATACCGGTTACGGTGCGGCCAAGAATTTCAGCGCGGATACTTGCCCAGGAGTGGCGGGTACCATTAATCAAAGGTGTATGTGAAGGATCCATAAGTGCTTATTAAAATGGGTTATCAAATCCAATGGTTACTTTAATTTGCCGGGCTGTGCCGGTAGGTATAATGCTGAATTCTACCTTCAGCTCGGAGGTTGCCAGGATGTTCTGTGCCGGATCAACAAGAATGTCAATGCCGCTTACTTCCAGATTGCTCAGCATTGTTTCCAGTGCCTTGCGACCACGTGTTTCAATGCTTTTCACCACTTCGGGGCTCAGTTGCCCGGTTTCCTGATCTACCAGCACCGGGCTGTTGATCCGGGGAAGCAACGCCTGACGAATAAGCCGAACTGCCTTGTGAATGGTACGGTTGTTTTCCAGGTAGGCAAAATCGCTGGTTGCTTCTGTGCCGGTATGAGCGTCGTTGAAGTATACGCCGGTTCGGCCCGCGTGAAAACGAAAGAAAATTGCTCCGGAAGTATTGATGTTGTTCAGCACGTTTGTTCCGATGAACTGAACTTCTGTACCGCTTATCGAAATACTTTCGAGCACGTTTTTTAAGCGTACATCAAATTCCTGCACCCATCCTACATTTTCATTCACCGCTGCACGGCTCACGGCACCCAAAAGAGTTCCAAGAGCGGCATAGGTGTTTCCACCAATTCCGGAAGCAACACTTTTGTTTTGCCCAACCATCACACTTACATTTTCTGCTTCCTGCGCCCTGAAGTCGGTAGGATCGTCAATGTCGTATCCTTTTCCTTCCAGAATCATTTCACAGGGCATGTGTTGGCTGTACGCCCAATTTGCCAGAAGTTGAGCTTTGGCCATGGCCGCCACCAGTGCAGTATCATCTGTTACCGCTTCTGATGGATTATAGGCAACTCCCAATTGGCGGATATTACCTTGCGCATCTTGTAGCAGCTTCACTGCGTTGGTTTCTTCTTCAGGATCTACCATTGCGGCAAAAGTCACGGACTTTGCTACAAGCATCAGGTGCAGGTCTGCACTTGGGTTTACCCGGAAAAACTCTTTGATGTGCTCAAACACCAGCACCGAATTGGTAGTGTCGTATGCTTCATCAATAAGCAGATCCTTTGCGTCGTCTATACTTCGCAGCAGGTACACTTCATTAAGCTGCACACCACCAACAGCAGCTACGCCGTTTGCCAGCAATCCGCTGATCATATCCAGACCAGGAGTTCTGCGGCCAAGGCCACCGGATAATTTGGTTATTGTAATATCGCTAAGAGCAGCCATAATTATTTATCTTTTTTGGTGTCTTTCTTTGAACTTTTTTTCTCAGGCTCTACCGGTTTTGTTTCGGCTTTGATTGCTTCATCTCTGCCGATTACAACCACCTTCGCGCCGCGCTTGCGGGCATGATAATTAGCCAGGTCTTTAGCTTCTGGTAAAAAATACTGGCCATCGGTAGTAGCCAAAACCTGTTTGGCTTTTGGATGAGTTTTAAAAACCTCTTTTGCGCCTTTGAGTAGTTTTGAGTCCATTGGTATTGGTATTGATAATTAAGTAAGCATTTTAATTCCCCATACAATTGCCAACACTCCAATTCCTGCCAGGGCAATGTTTGCGCCCAACGGAATTTTAAAAGCCGGTGTAGTTGTTTGAGTGTGTGATGTGGTTTCGGTGGATTTATCAGAACTTGCTGTTCTGTAGCGTTCAATCATCCGGTCATAATGCAGCATGATTTTCTCCAGGCTGTCGCAGGTGGCAGATAGGGTAAGCTGCCCGTTTGATATTGCAGCCTGAACAGTGGCCTGCCCACTCTTCTTTTCAAATACCGTATCGCGAACCACCAATGTATCATACTCATAAATGAAGTATGGCAGTTGAATAGTTACTTCGCTTCTGGGTATTCGAATGGTATCAACTTTTACCCGCTCTACATATCGAATGCTGTCGCTTTGCTCGTTTACCAGGGCATTGCTCTGAAAGTACTCCCGCTGGGTTTTACACCCAGTCAGGAGTACTCCAGCTACCAGCATGTAGAGCGTTATGATAATTGCAGGTTTCATTGTTTGTCTTCCAGTTTTCTTATTCGCTCCCTCAAGCGCGTGTTTTCCGTCCTTAAATTCTTCAGTTCCTTTTCCGCCCATTCTAATAGCCGGGCGTGTTCTTTCATCAGTTTCAGATAATCGGCACGAATAGGCTCAAGTTCTGTTTTCAGATCTTTTATGTCCTGAACTGCTGACTCTGCTTTTTCGCGCCATAGGGCAATGATCTTTTCGGTATTGTCAAGCTCAGCACTTTTTACCTGCTGCTCGCGTTTACCGCGTCCGGCAAACCAACCCACCACACCGGTGATGGTTGGTAAGCCAAACTGCAATACTATATCGAGCCAGCGCTCCATCTTTTAGGAAGCGGCACTGATAATGGCTCCAATTGCTTTGCTTCGCAACGGAAGCGCAGAAAAGCGCATCTGAAAGTTAATGATGTCTCCTTTTTGCTCTGGATCCTTCAGGCGGGCAAACATCTCAGTTGTACCCATAGCCCGCATCACTTCGCTTTCTACATAAAAGAGCGAGCTGATGGTATCGGTGGTTGGTGCGGCAGCGGCTCCAAGTGCTACTTTCTCACCAGAGGTTTTGTTGTAGATCGCCGTTTTGCTGTAGCCAAATACTTTGAATCCGAAGAGATCAAAGCCAGGCTTATTGCCGATAAAGCCTTTAAAAAGGTCTTTATCTTCTGCAATGAGTGCAGCGTAATGATCGGGGTGCAATACCAGGATTCGGTCGTTGTACGGGATATCCTGAGCATCAAAACGGCTACGCGCTTTGATGATGTCATCGAGCGACATTTTCTTAAATCCACCAGATGCGGCTCCTGTGGTTTCAACTACCGGAGTAGATGTTCCATCTTCGGAAGGTGCCCAGGCATGAGCAGCCATTCGGGCGGCTTTGTCAGAAAGTGCATTCCGGTGCCCCATCACCACGCTGGACATCTTGTCATAGCTGGTTTCGATCTCTTCTGAATTGCGCACTACTGTACCCTCGGTATCGAGAGTGTCGAGTGGTAAATCAATTGGAGTATCAGTGCGCTGGGCAAATGGCACAGGATAGGTGTTGTTGTTGATCAACACGTCAGGATCGGCACCGGCATCAGCCAGATTAATGGTATTGAATTTAACCAGACTGCTCATATCCCTCGATCGCTGTAAAAAGCTCCAGTCGGGGTAGAATTTTTCCAGGATCTCGGCCGTCCATATCTCATGGTTGAGACCGGCAAAAAGAGCCAGCTTCGGGCGTGGAATAAAGCCAAGGGCAATACTTACCATTGCACCTGCAAGCGGGTTAAACCCGAGCATGGCAGCGAAAATAACTCCGACCATTGCATTAAACAAAAGTGCGGTGATGAATTGGAAAATTGATTTAGATGGTTTCATGATTCTTGTTTGCGTTTGTTTTGAAATGGTGATTTTTCGCTGGTGGTTTTATTAAAAATGAATTTTAAAGGTGTTTTAAAATGGATGATCCGTCGAGCAGTTTTTTGTACTCAACAGGCTCATCGCGTTTTAGCGAAAGCAGCCCTACTGGGTCTTTCTTTCTCCAGTCGTCATAAGTCCAGCTTTCACGACCGGCAGAATCTCCTTTGCCATCGGTGCGGCTAAGCAATTCTGTGGGTTTTGTCGGTGCAGGGGTATCTTCTACGATGTCTTTAAGACCGGCAAAGTCTTTCAATCCCATCTCCACGTACTTCTCTCGCTTTCCGGCTTTGAGTTGTCCGGTTGCAATTTTGCCATCAACAAATGCTTCAACGTCGGCTTTGAGTTGTGCGCGTTGTTTGGCTTCGAACTGCTGCACATCGGCAGAGAGTTTTTGAATGCGTTCGTTAATCAGGGTTTCATCGGTGCAGTCTTTTGGCAGTCCGAGGGTTTCTAAATTTGTGGGGGTAAGTTTCACGTCGGTATGATTTTGATTTAAAGTCTGTTGTTTGAGTTGTTGCAGGCTAAGTTTGGCTTCGGTTTCGTCCATCAGCTTTCCGGCTTTATTGTACAGCCGAAGTGCACTGGCATTACTTGGGAGGGCTACCAGGGATGCTTCTAAAAGTTTGCTGCGGGTAACCACTGGCACAATGGCACCTTCATCAGTGCGCTCTTCGCCAACTTCAAGAATCTGAAACCCTACGCTAACACCCCTTAAAAAGCCGTTTTCAACCTTTTTTGAAGTTTTAGCACCCAGCTCGTCATCTGTGTCAAATTCGGCGTCAGCTATAAGTTGGATTCCTTCGCGACGCAGGTTTTTCCAGCGGCCAATCAGGTTCAGGCTGTTGTGCTCAAGCAACATTACGGGGTTGCTTTCAAAAATGCTGGTATCGATACCCGCTGTTTTCACACGGTAGCCATACGCGTTGATACTCTCATCAGAGAGAATGAATGCCGAACCAGATGTTTCTTTTCGTGACATGGCACAAAGGTGAGCGGTTTTCTATTGCGGTAAAAATTGGGATTCCATAGAATGAGAGAATTCTGTCCACCAATGAGAGAATTCTGTCATTGGTGGACAGAATTCTGTCCATCTCTGGAATTTGCTTCAGGCAATAGCCCTACTTATTGCAGACCTTTGTTTCCATGAGCCGCAAAGCATTAAAGTCATTAGCGCAGGAAATCTTTCTGCACAGCAACATCAACCAAAAGGAGTTGGCTGAAAAAGTGGGTGTATCTGAACGCACTATTGGTAAATGGGTAAACGAGGGCAACTGGAAAAACCTTCGCACCGCTAAGAATGTGAGCCGCCAAAGCTTGCTGCAAAAAGCCTACGCCAACCTGGAAAAGATGAACACCCTCATTGAAGAGCATGGTGGTGTACCTCCCAAACAGCTCACCGATGCAAAAAGCGTATTTGTGCGTGAAGTTCAGGCCCTGGATAAACAAGATAGCCTGAGCCATGCAGTCAGCGTAATGGAAGGTTTTATGGGTTTCCTTTTTAAGCGAAATCCTAAAATGGCCAAAGAAGTTGCGCAGTATCAATTAGAATTCATCGAAACCAGGGCGCATGAAATTGAACGATAAATTAGCGCTGCAACGTTTTCGCGATAGAGTACGGGACATTGCCTCCAGTACCAGTCACCTGTTGGATGAAACTCCACAGGAGAAAGAAGCCCGAATAAAAAAGCTGCTGAACGATTATGGGGAATTTGTGAACTACTATTTCCCACATTACGCCCAAAGCAAATGCGGCTGGTTTCACATAAAAGCTTCCCGGCTGATAGCGGCCAACAAATCAATGAAAGCTATAATGGAATGGGCGCGTGGACATGCAAAAAGCACCCACTTCAATGTAATGATTCCGCTGTGGCTCAAAGCCCGAAAAGATATGCGGGTAATGATCCTTGTCGGAAAAAACAAGGACAATGCAGCAGTATTACTCAGTGATCTGCAAGCCGAATTGATGGGCAACGAGCGTTACAAACATGATTTCGGCGATCAGATGCGTCTGGGTTCATGGGAGGAAGGAAAATTTGTAACGCAGGATGATTGCGCCTTCTTTGCTTTAGGACGTGGACAAAGCCCCCGGGGGTTGCGTCACCGGCAATACCGTCCGGATTACATTGTGATGGATGATATTGATGATGATGAGTTGAGCCGCAACCCGGATCGGGTAAACAAACTCTTCGAATGGGTTATCCGGGCGTTATTCTTTACTACCGATATGGGCCGGGGCCGGTTTATTCTGGTTGGAAATAGAATCAGCCAGAACAGCATCCTTGCACAAATGGCTAAGCTGCCAAAAATTAAGCACATTAAGGTAAATGCGCTGGATGATAAAGGTGAGCCTAACTGGAAAGAAAAGTACAGCCGACGAGAAATTGAAGCAATCATTGAAGATCTGGGATACCGCGATGCGCAACAGGAGCTTTTCAATAATCCTATTACTGCCGGAGCTGTATTTAAGCGCGAATGGATCCACTTCGATAAAGCTCCGAATCTAAATCATTTCGACGCGCTGATCAGCTACTGCGACCCTTCCTTTAAAAACAGCTCTACCAGCGATTATAAAGCCATTGTTACCATTGGGCAAAAAGGGCGTGACTATTATATAGTGAAAGCTTTTGTCCGAAAGTGCAGTATTGGCGAAATGGTTAGGTGGTGGTATAACGAGCATGAATCACTTCCTGAAACTGTGGTGTGCCAATACTATATGGAAGCCAATTTTATGCAGGATCTTATCCTGGACGAATTCACCAAAGAGGGCGCTACAAAAGAGAGAAAAGGACAATTACCATTGCGTCCGGACAAGCGCAAAAAGCCAGACAAATTCGCACGAATTGAATCGATGACCCCACTGTTTGAACGCGGCCTGATCAAGTTCGATAAACGACTGGAGAATGACGCAGACACCGCCCGCCTCATAGAGCAGCTTATGAGCATTGAAAAAGGAAGCCGCAGCCATGATGACGGACCCGATGCAATGGAAGGTGGACTTTGGCTATTGGGCAGGTCTGTGCGCAAACAAGTAAGTCAATACCGGTTTCAACCACGCAATTCAAGACGATTTTAATATGAGAACAATTACACACCTTGTGGTTCATTGCACGGCTACACCGCAATCTACCACCGTACAATCCATCTGTAATTTTTGGAAAAACAACCTTGGGTGGAAAAGCCCCGGTTATCATTACATTATTGATGCCGATGGAAAAATTCACCAACTGCACCCCATCAGCAGAGCGAGCAATGGCGTGAAAGGGCACAACGCACACAGTATTCATATCAGCTACATTGGCGGTGTAGATCACCTGCAACGTCCACTGGACAACCGCACACCAAAGCAAAAAGCGGCATTGTGCTTTAAGCTGGAACAACTGAAATGCAGATTTCCTGAAGCAATTATTCAAGGACATCGCGATTTTGCCGGAGTGACCAAAGCTTGCCCGTCATTTAATGCTAAATCTGAATACCAAAACCTATGAGCGCATTCTTGCAACAAACCGATTACAAAAGCCTGGTGCAGGATCATATCCTGGCACAGGTGCTGGCCAATGATTACGATATTCTTGATGAAGCCGAAATGATGGCCATGAGCGAAATGGAAAGCTACCTGAGTGGCAGGTTCGATGTTCAAGCCATATTCGCAGCCGAAGGAAATGACCGGCACAAAGGAGTATTGATGTATGCTATGGACATGACATTATACCACCTGCACAGCCGTGTGAGTCCGCGCAATATTTCACAACTAAGGGTAGACCGGTATAACCGCGCCATTGATTGGCTGGAAAAGGTAGTATCGGGAGAATTGAGCCCCGGACTGCCCATTAAAGTTGATGATGAAGATAAGCCCGATAACCGCCTGCGATGGGGCAGTAATGAAAAACCTGAATTACGATTTTAAATTTTGAGCAATGAGAATACCTTCTGTTATAAGTAACCTTATCAACCTGAGCAATAAAACCGGTGTAAGTATGGCGCGTCGCAGCCCGTTGAGTATGATTTTGCAACAAAACATTTCGGGGGCAAAAAAGGATCTTGCAGACTACCGCCGTGCGCTAAACATTGCAGAACGTGTTGACACGCCCCGCCAATATATGCTGATGGCACTGTATAAAGAGATCTGGCTCGATCCGCATTTGAGGGGTGAAGTACTGAACCGAAAGGAAAAAACCCTTCAAAGCCGGTTTAATGTGTACACACCAGCCGGAGAAGTTGATGAACAATTGACCTGGTTGCTGAAGAAAACATGGTTCAGAAAAATGGCAGCGCTTATGCTCGATGCCCGGTTCTGGGGTCACTCACTTATACAGATAGAAGGTGTAATTCCATTGAACAACGGCGCAGGCGGTATTGTAGATGTTAACCTGGTGCCGCGTGAACACGTTTCGCCACGAGAAGGTTTATTGCTGAGAAACCAGAGTGACAGCAGCGGTATTGATTATCGTAACGAGCCCATGTTTGACGGCTGGATCATTGAAACTCCGGACAGCGATGATCTGGGTCTGCTCAACCCGGCAACTCCACAGGTGCTTTACCAAAGATTTGCCCAAGCCACCTGGAGTGAATTTACAGAGCTGTATGTAACGCCGCTGCGAGTGGGCAAAACCAATGTGCGCGATACAGAAATGCTGCGCCAGATGGAAGATATGCTTATCCGCATGGGATCATCAACCTTTGCTGTGATTGATGATTCTGAAACGCTGGAATTCATTCAGGCCGCGCAAAACAGCGGCGAGGTATTTGAAAAGCTGATGAACAAGTGCGAGAGCAAAATCAGCAAAGTCATCACCGGAACTGTTATTGGCAACTCTGCCGAAGGTGGTAGCCGCAGCAAAGAAGAGGTTGGAGAACGTACCCTTAGCGATGTAGTTGAGAGCGATAAAGAATGGCTGCAACACATCATCAACGACCGGTTGTTTCCGCTGCTCATTAAGCACGGATACCCGCTGGAAGGCTGCACCTTTGAGTTTGAAGAACAAAAAGACCTGAAGCAGCTTTGGGATATGACGCACCAAAGTATGATGTATTACGATGTGGATGAAGAATGGATCCGCGATACTTTCGGTATTCAGGTTACGGGCAAAAAGGAATTCAATATGCCTGCAGATGGCACGCAATAATTTAAAACAGGTTCAAAATAAGATTGAGCGCAAAATCAAAAGGGTGCTTAATAAGAGTCCCCGGTTGATTGGTGAAGAAAGTGTAAAATTCTTTAAACGTAATTTTGATAAACAAGGATTTTTGGGCGACTCCGGACGGGAAGCCTGGAAAGCCCGAAATCCTGATTCTGATCCAGGGCGGGCAATACTTGTAGGCCAAGGCAGCGGGCGACTTCGCGACAGCATTCGGGTAATATCTGCAAAACCCAGCTCAATTGTTGTTGGTACAGATGTGCCGTATGCTAAAATTCACAACGAAGGGGGCAAAGTAAAAGGTGTGCGCAATGTTCGGCCATATAAGCGCCAGCCAAAAGGACGGAAACGGCATAATGTAAAGGGCCATACCCGAAAGGTGAATTACACCATGCCACAACGTAAATTTATTGGCAACAGCAAAACGCTGAACAGGCATTTAGCTATTCAAATAAAGGCGCTCATAAAAAGAGAAATGAAATGAACATTACCCGGCTTGTAAATCATTTATACCATTCGCATTGTTGCCCTGTTTGCAGCGGACAAATTGAAATGGTTCATCTTAATAATTCGGATCACGAAAGCGTAGAAGATCTGTACAGGTCTATCCAGTCTGGCAGCTTTAGTCCCGAAAAGCTTAATAAAAGCACAGTACTGAACAATGCAAAAACTTTGCAACGTGCATTTAACAAAGAAACCGGAAACAACTTTGAGGAGCCAGATTACAGGACTCCTGATTACAACTGGGTGCAAGGTGTAAATGAAAACCTGTTTTACTTTGCCGGGGCAAAAAATTACAACGAGCTGTCAGATCTGCAACGAATGCTTACCAAAGATGGAAAGCTGGTGCCGTTTAATCAGTTCGAAAGAAACGTGCAGTGGTACCACAAAAAAAAGATGCAAATTGAAAACCAGTATAATAAAAACTGGTTGCGTGCAGAATACAACCATGCGCAAAAAGTAGCCAATGCTTCAGCACGTTGGAGTGAATTTGAAAACAACTCTGACATTTACCCTAACCTTCGGTACCGCACTACCGGAGACAGCCGGGTACGCGATAGCCACCGGCGGTTAAATGGCGTGGTTCGACCATTAAATGATCCATTTTGGGACAGGTATTCGCCGCCCAATGACTGGAACTGCCGTTGCAGGTTAGAACCCACCGCCGCAAAACCAACCGACAAGGGCCCCGACATACCCATGAAGGCCATGTTTAAAAACAATCCGGCAAAAACCGGCGCTGTTTTTACTGAACGGCACCCCTATCATGAGCGCAGTAAATCACACCGCGAAGAAATTAAAACCCAAACCATCGGCTTTATGAAAGAATTACGGGTAGAGCGTAATACTGCTTACCGAAAGTTGGTTGATAAGAATAGCGATATGAACGTGGGTCCGATGAACCAACAGGGCGGTTTTGTGGCTGTTCAGACAGGTGCCAACTCAACAGCTCAGGAACTTGCCGTGGCCAATTATTTAAAAGGCAATGGCAACATGGTGGTGATAAAGGCAGTAGGCAATGATGACTTTAAAAAGAACCCTGATTTTGAAGTAGACCGGGCAGTTTTTGAGGTGAAAAGTATTACCGGCAATGTGAAAAAGAAAACGGAAGAAAACGTAAGTAGAGCTTTTGAGCAGGCAACACGGGCAATATTGCACTATGAAGAAGCTGTGCCCTGGAAAGACATTGCACGTGGATTAGGTAATGCCAGAAAATATAAACGCTATTTGGATGTCTTAATCCTGAATGGAAAAGACTCATTATTTATAACGAAAATGGACATGCGTAACGGCCGGTATGATGAGCTGATAAAAGCAAAAGAGCCATCATAAGACAGCTCTTTTGGGCCACGTTATCGCGGTATGAACCTAACGACACCGTGCATGAACCTGACGTTCATAACACAAAGATACATCATTTTTAAAACCTGTTTTAAACCACTTTTAAAATGCTCAAAGAATATTACAAATTACTGGTAAGGCAGCTTCACACTAAATTGCCCGAGTTGCGACAAATTGCGTTGTTCAATAACCAGTACAATCAAACAGAGCTGGAGCTGCCCATATTTTGCCCAGCGGTATTTATACAATTTGCTGCTGTGCCCTGGAAAACCACCGGGCTGCATACACAAGAGAGCACGGCAACCATAACCTTTCACCTGGTGATGGACTACCTGATGAGCACCCACCATGATGCACCACTGGAAAACCAATTACAGTTTGATGAACAGGTGCTGGATATGGTGCAAAAGCTGGATGAATGCCTGCAAGGTTGGCAGGCTAAAGATGGTGAAGAGGGGCCCGTGGTGAGTACAGAATTAACGCGCACCGACACCGACCAGGACACCGGATCTGATGGCCTGCACGTTTGGCAACTAACCTACACCTGCGAGCTGATTGACAACACACTGAACCGCGACCGGGATTTGATTCCTGTTATTATTGACTCGCTGAATGTGAGTGGGTAATGGTGAGTGGTGAATGGTGAATGGGTAATGGTGAGTGGCGACCATTTACCCAACTTTTGGAAGCTAAAAAGGGGAACGCTTTCCGCAACTTTTTGATTAGAATGGAAGCCAAAAAAGGTGACCATTTACGCAACTTTTCCTTAAACATTATACGGGTAGTGGCCGCACACAATTTTATAAATGGTGGTTTGACTGAGGGGTAGAAATTCCTGCTCCATGATTTCCAGGTATGCTTCTAATTTCCATTGCGGGTGCTGATCATTAAGTTGTGAAAAGCGAGCTTTGATGCGTTGGTTTCTTTCGGCTATTCGTTGCTGCCTGGTGCGGTGGTTTTCTGCTTTGGCCATAGCACAAAAATAGCTGAATAAATAAAAAACCGCGAAGGATTAGACCAATCGCGGTTTTTGGGCTGCAAACTGAGGTTTGCTGGTATTTGAGGGAAGTATCCATTTTTTTGAAGGACTCAAAAACAGATACTATAAAACCTATGCTAATACAGGGTTTGACCGTGTTTTCATCGTAATAATGGGAATGACGTTTCGGTATGCTTTTCATTTTTTCCATCTGAAAGATCCGATCCACTCAATTGTTCGCGCAGATCTTTATTTAGTTCAAAGCTGAGAAAGTAGTAAAAGAAAGTAGCTCGCATGGGTTTAGAAAGTTCGCGTTTACCGGACAATAAAAGACTCAATGAAGATTTATCAATAGCAAGCTGTTTTATCAAATCATTGCGCTTTATACCAAATTCTTCCATTTTAGCCCGGATCCATTCCAGATCTATTTCATCCACATTTAATGAATATACCACCGGAATGATTTTGTGATCTGGGAACACTTCTTTTGCCCGCTCTATGAGTTGACGTTGATTAAGTATATAGCCGTTGACCAGCCGATTTTGCTTGATCCTAACGGTATCATTGCTGAGTAGTTCAAGTTCAATGCCCATTCTTTTATAATTCTGTATGCTTTGTTTTACAGTCGCTTCCATAATTCAATCATTTTTAGTGTCACTAAGGGGGCAAGGGCGAGGGCCTTAGCCCTCTATCCTTATTTCTCTAAGATTTGTCAGATCGAAGATTGCAAGCTGTTTATGTTTCTTTGCGAACTCTACAGCTTGTTTAAGTTCGCTGTTTTTGAAAACCTTCACACTATCGAAGTAGTACTGATTGTTTTCTGTATTAAGCCATCCGCCTATGATATTGTTGTGGCTTTTAGCATGTTCAATTACTCTGGTTAAGCTTTCCTTTCCGAAGTGGTTTTGAGTTGCTTCATAGGCAACGACAATTCCGAATTTCACTTCTTTAAAGGTGTCGATGTTGAGGGTGAAACCCTCGGGATTGTTTAGTGAGTATTCCCAAACTCTGTCAATTGCATTTTTCATTTTCAACAGATTTAAAATTCAACATTTCAAAGAACCCTTGCCCCTAATGACACTTCAAAGATAAACAAAAGTTTGCTTTGAGCAAACTTCTAAGCGCTTTTTCTTATTAAGCTTTAGAATTTAACTTTTCTTCAGGCGTTGACCATATAGTTTTGATATGAAACTATTTGGTCTACATTTGTTGCGTTTAATCAACCATAACTACCAGCTCATGAAGAAAGAAAAAGAAAAATCAGTTCGATTTAACTTCTACGGGATAGAAGTTCCTGATGCCGTAAAAGAAGATTTTGACGCAAATGTCGTAGATATCATTACGGGTGACAAAGAAACCTATAAGCCTATCGCATCTGGTGATTATAGGGTTAAGCTACTGGGGCAGTATAGCAGCAGCGGTGATATTATTCTAGGAGCAATGTCAAAGACCAAAGTATCGGATTTACCATTTAAACATAATTATGACACAGATACTATGGAGAACCTAAAATTCGGAACTAGCGAAGGATTAGGAGTTCCCTCTCACTTCTTGATCGACAAAAAATTAAACGTTTTAATGCTCCAGAGCGGTGTTATAGGAGCAAATCAATGGTCGAAATTCATGGAAGTTAATTATGGTGTTCAGATAGAAACACCTTACATAATTGATCCAAAAAGTTGGGAAAGCATTCATAAAATAAATTTTATTAAACGAATCTTAATAAAGGTGAAGCATATCAAAGAAATTCAGCAATTCACTAAATATAATTCAGTTATTAACGTCACTGATATTGCAGAAAAAACTGGGTCTGATTATTTGAGCTTTTCATTAGGTTCTAACAATGGAATGAATCTGGGGGGAACGCGTAAACTACTGCAAGCTTTTTATGACTTGAACGAAGAAAACAAAGAATCTATTATAGTGGAAGGAAAAGATGAAAATCAAGATGCAACCGATGTCTTCGACCTTGTAACTAATAGATATTTTGATAAAATTTTAATTCCAAAATCAAAGAATCTTTCAGATATACCCTTGAAGACCGTTTACGATTTGATGGAAGACCGATACAAAAAAATACGACCTTTGTTTGAGAGACAGTTTCAATGGAAAAAATAGTCCACACTTGCAGGGCATTATTAGAGCAGTACATAGCGATTGTTGTCTTAATTTTCACAACTATAGCTAGCTACGCTTATTTTGACTTGCCGGACTTCAAAATTTTTATCTCAGAGAGTTCGAATAGTGTTTTAACTGTTGCAGTGACTCTTGGTGGATTTATACTGACGACATATGCGATTATCAACTCTGTAAATAACAGGGTGATAAAGGCGCTTAAGTCTGAAAAAAGTTTCAAACTCCTGATCCAGTATATGAACAGAGCTGTTCAATCAAACTTCATTGTAATCTTGCTAGTTTTCGCAGTCCTACTAGTAGAAAACACAGGTATTAGCGTCGATTGGAATTATCCAGTTGGCCCCAAATTGTTGGGTAGTTTTTATGTCGGATTTGTAGCTTTTACACTCGCGCAGAGTGCGAGAGCAGTTTACCTCGTTACTCGGATATTAACCTATTCCGAATCTAAATAGGAGGACAATCTTAATACCTATTAAAAGCCCTTGCCAGTTCATAGCTCATCAACTCACAGGTTAATTTTGCCCATTCAAAGAATCGGTTCTCCAGGTGCACGTTGTGGTTCTTGTCGTTGAAGAAAGTGTATTTTCCGAACAGGCCTTTTTCGTTCAGTTCCCACACTTCGTACCACACGCTTTTTGTGAGTGTTTCTTCACGACGGCCGTAGAGGTATTCATATATGCATCTTTTCAGGCGCTGTTCGTCGCGTTCACTGTCGTCATGAATGAACACCCACCGGCGCAACTGTTCAATGCGCTGGCGGGTTTCTGCTGCCCATTTCAGATTAGGATCCTGATCAGGTAAGGGGCAAATGGTGAGTTGGGTGTTCAAAACAAGCTGATTTGTACTGTATCTTGATGAAGGATATTTTTGAATTCTTGCCGGGATAGAGGAATGGTGAATCGAACTATTTCAATTTCCCAATCGCAGTCGCATTCCACAATATCTTTGCATTGACAATTAATTGAGCTTAAGCTAAAGTCTATTCTGATTTTAGTTTTTGTCCAGCTGTAGAAGCCCGAGACCTGTGGTAAATCAAAAGATCCCGCACCTCCAAGACCTCCATTAAATACACTTCCTTCGATCTTTTTGCATGCGTCTCTGATGATATCTATATTAATTATTTCGTGCATTTTGTGAGGGGTTTTTCATTTTTAATTTCGGCTCTGGTGGCAACCCGAAAGCGGCACGGATCTCGTTGATGCATTGCTTGACTTTTTGGCGTTGGTTCGATTGGTTCATCGCACCCGCATGTTTATATGATCCTTTGGCAACAGCAGGTTGAATTGACCTGGTTTAAGCGCGGGGGAAATATGAAGGTCGGCCCACTTGTGTTTTGTAGTGCCTCTTCTGTAAAATGCTTCGTAGTCTTCGGGGCTTACTACCAGAATGCCAATTTTAATGGTAATTTGGCTCATCATGCGGTCAATCCGGGTGAGGGTTTCTTCATCAAGTATTGGCGCTGAAGCGGTATTATTTTCTAATGGTGGTAATGGTACCTCTTTGAGCCTGGGAACACCCTTAGTATTAGGCCGAAATTGCCTGAATAAGATTCCAATTAATCCAGCATAACATGCGAATGAAACAATTGTAATCCATAGTATTTGATTGTGGATTGCAAAGAAAAAAGCTGAGAGAGAAAATACTATACCAAATATTACAGAGTAGATTGTTATTCTGAGGGTCATATCTATTGAGTATTACGGGGTGAGGGAATTATGAATTTATTCGGGGTGGTGGTGTGTTGGTGATTATTCCGGTTGAGTCGCCCAACAATGGCTGACCGTTGTTCAGATTATCCAGCTTAAATAGAATGGTGCGGATCTTCGTGCGCACAGCATCGAGCTCGCTGATCTGCTGCCGGGTTTTGTTCTTAATAGCTATATAGGCTTCTTCTTTGTGCCGGAAAAGTTCAAGTTCCCGGTTAAGTTTAGACCGGAGACTGTAGGTTGTTATTGAGTCCATGTTAATTTAATAGTTAGCGGGTTAATGGTTAATGGTGAACGGCGGAACGGTGAACGGCGGAACGGTGGGACGGTGAACGGTTTCATCATTGCAGAGATTTATGGTTTAGCTTCAATTCCATATTTCGCGTGCTGTTGGCCCAATACGTTGTAGATCACTCCACGGCCTTCTTGTATAATAGGCGCTACATGCACGGGATCTGAATAGCCAAATTGATTGGACACTCTATAATAACCTCCGGAAGTAAGGGGCCAATGGTGCTGATCTGTTTGGCCGATGGTGTGCCAGGTGGTGGTCATCACATCCAACTGATGAATTTTGAACGTGGTAGTAGTGGTGCCCGTCCACATCAACTCCGTGCTGGTGTGTGAAAGTACCGGTGGTGCGGCCAGCGGCCCTTGTGCACACATAGTGACAACTCCGGTGCCGGTGCTCGGGTAGAGTTGTTGCTGCGCTGAGTTGTATGGAGAGAATCCAGAGATCAGCACGTAATATGTGCCAGCAGGCAAAGGAAATATCATGTGCCACTCCTGCCGTGTGGGGTCATAGGGCAACCAATCGCCCGATGGAAATAGCTGCGGAGTGTTCCACGGTTCGTGCCACCAAGGGCTGAGCGGGTGCGGATTTTGGCAGGGTGCATCGGCGCACAAACCAGCCCAGGCATTGGCACCGGGTGGGCCACAAAAACACTTTTCTGGATGGCTCGGGCAAGATCCAGCGGCTATCCACACCAGGTCGTCACAACTGCCGGTGGCCAGCGCCCACATTACACCCTCGAATGCACCATAATTGCCAGTATAGCCTGATTCATTTGAGTAGTCTGAAACAATGTCGAACAAATAGTTGTTATAGTGAGTGGCCGTGAAGGTAAACCACTGCGACACATGGTGGTTGGTGCCACCACAATGCACTGTGCTCACCACTGGGTGAGTTAGCACATTCACTTGAGTGGTGGTGCAGTCATAGTTATCGAAATATGTAGGATTGCAGCCTATCTCTATCGCTGTGTTGCAGTCGTCGTTAAGGCATTGTGCCTCAACTTGCGCAGCGAGAAAAACCAGTGCGGCTATGAATATGCCCACAATGATCATTTCAAAGGCCACGCCAAGCGCGGTAATGAAGCTAAGGATTACTCTTTCTTTGGGGTATGGTGGTTTTTTCATTGGGATTGGTTTTGGCTAAACTTGAAAGTTGGTTGGCGGTGTATTGGCGCATCGCTTCGCGATATGGCTTGCGTGGATCTGAGCCACCAGATCGGGTTTGTTTTTGTGCCAGGTGGGCGTTAAGGCTCATTTGCCCGGCAATTTCAGCGCGTTGGTTGGCGTGGGTGGCAATAGCGGCAAGCACTTTATTTGCAGTGAGTTTTCCGAAGAGCTTAGTGTGCTTCAGATCTCGCAAGGTGATCATGATATCCTCCAGAGTGAGATAGTAATATTTAGCTGTGATCTCAACGGCAATATCGAGCGCGCGTTCTTTTTTTATAGGCTCTTCGAAATAGGTGCTGGCTTCGTTTACCAGAATAGCGAGCCACTTATGCACCAGCTCTGGTCGGTGATCTAATTGCAATTGAGCGATGGCTGTGTAGTTGCCCTTAATGACCTGCTCGGTGGTGAGCTTTCCGAAATGCTGCACCAGTGCGCGGTTGGGTGCTTTGGCAATCATCATTTCGGCAACAGTGGTTTGATTTACCGCTGGAAGCTGCTGCGGGGTCTTTTTTATTTGTTTCAGATACTCAGTAGCTGGATCGGAGGTCTGCCGCGTCGCGGTTGTTTTCTTTTTTGCTGACATCATTCAGGTTGGTTATGATTTTGTTCATTTGAGAATTGATGAATTTGAGGTCGGGCGATTTGCGATAAAAGTCATCGAGCTCGCGCCAGCGGGCCAGCAATGCCACCCATGTGCTGAATGCTTCGTGCGGAGTGTAGGCTTCGGCTTCGAGGTAGCGAATGATAGATTTCAGCGCAACTCCGTCGGTAGCTGTGAATTTGGGGTTGATACCGTTCAGCGATTTGAAAAAACTGAACCACGCGCTCACATACTCTTTGTAAGTACTATCGTATTTCGGTTCATCGTGGAGGATGTAATCGCAGTAGGGAAACTTTTTTTTGTGCTCTTCAACATCTTTGAGTTGTGCAGGCACCCATACGCACAGGCCAACCCATGAACCGCGCAACAGTTTGCCGGCAATGATTTCGGCCTTGAAAAGTGAGCCATTGCGGTAGGTGCATTTAAACCGCACCTTTTCGGCGTTGTTGTATGCGGTAATGGTAGTTGTCATCTTTGTTTATCGTATTGATTTAGGTAATGATCTCTGACTTGTTCGGAGGCATAAATAAGTGCACCTAATTGTGAGCTGTTGAGCTGGTTGAGCGGTAGTTTATGTTTTTGACGGCGCGTCCATGCGTAGATCGCGGGCATATCTGGTTTGCCATTGTCGGTGACGTGGCCGGCTTCGGCAAGGTTGGCGATTACCCGTTTGCGTTGGCGGTCAAGCTGGTTGTCGCTACCCAGTTGGTTTTGCAGGTGCAGGATGAGCTGTTGGCACTCGGGCGCAGTCATTTCTGAGCTGCGCACGGTGCGGCAGTTGGTGAACTGGGTAACGAGGTCTTCTTTGGCATCGAGGTCGAGCCCAAGCTTTGTGAGGAGCCCGTGGAGGCGGTTGTTTTGTGCAGTGGTTCTTTTCATGTCCTTATGCATTTGGGAAAAGAATCAATGCGCGAGGCTTTGCGAGGATGTCTTTCCAATCATCTTCTTCCATGGCTGCATCATCTGCCGTCCAGTCAATTGAATAAACATCACCGTATTTATCTGTTTCTGGTATATAAACAGCATCGGGGTCAGCTCCTGCCAACGGGCTATATCCATTACCTTCAGGATCTTTTTGCACCACCACTTCCATATCATCTGGAAGGTGTGCAATTGCTTCTTTTAGTTCTTTAACATTCATAGTGATGAAAATTGCAGGATGATATCCTCCCATTTGTTGGTTTCTTCGTTGAGCTTGTAGGCACGTATATAAGTACCCGACTGGGTGGTGTAGTAGGCATTGGCCAAGGTGTCGAGTGCGTCGCTAAACCGTTTGTCGGCTACCGTTTCTTCGTGTCGGCGTAGTTTCGCGACAAGGCGTTCGTCATAATCGCCTTTGGTATTTTTCATCAGAATGCTGTCGATTATTTCGTACATACCTTTGTTGCGCCCTTCGAATTTGGCTCGCAGCACATCTTTGATTTCGGCAATGGCCACCTCGGCAGTTTCGTTGAACCCATGACGCTCGGCTCGCTCAACCACCACTTTCAGCGTCTTTTCCGTATTCATAATGGTGAAGCTTTTGAGGGCTTTGGCTTCTTTTTCGAAAATTTCATACATCATGTCGTGCAGCTCGTTGCCACGTGTGATGGAGGCAGTTTTGAATGCCTTTAGATCTGCGTGAAATTGGGCGGCGTGGCTTACGAACGCCTCAACAAAGCTATCTCTGTCTTTTTCGTATTTGCGCCGCGCCTGATCTTTGATTTTGCGCTCTTCCCGCTCCTTTGCTTCAAGGTGTTTTCGCAGTTCGGCGGCGCTCATTTCAGTAATTGATTTTTCTTGCATTGTAGTAGTTTTTAGAGTTTAAGCAGGGTTTGTTGTATTAATTGTCGTAATCGATCGTGTACATTATCGATTCTAATAAATGCCTGTAAATCGGAGATGTATTCTCCCTGAACAATGCTCTTGGCTTTCTCCAGGCCGTGGGCAATTTCAGATTCAATGATGAAGTCGCCAGAGTCGTTAAGAAACTTCAAGTCGTTGGTCCTTTTTTGGTTTATGAACCACGCCCAGTAGCGGTGCTTCGGTTCGGTTAGCAGCTCGTGTTTCCAATACTGAACAACAGCCTCATCCATGTCCTCCCAATAGAGATCCAGTAATTTGCACCCGGTGGCAAACTCGTGGTCAAAGAAGTTATCCAGACTAAGGCCAATGTTCCGCTGAAGGAGTTCCGGCACACCTTTATGATTTCTAATGACCTTCTGATACCTTGGCAGAAATACTGAGGTGTTTTTAATTCTTGTTGTTTTCATGCCATGTAGTTTTTTGCGCCTTCTTCCCATATAACTATTGGATGCGGAGCGCCTATTCGAAATCTTGACTGAACGTGAGCGGTGTATCCCTCGACGTATATTTTGGCGTGAGAATTATAGCGCACACTATTCGCTGGTCGGCCTTCTGGCTTCTTTCCTTCTGCATGAGATATCCAGATGAATAGTATGTGTGGAAATTCATCTACAAATTCACAATATTGTGAATAGCTGAGGCCTGTATATTGGAAAGAGTCGAGTACAACTACTCCTGGAGGCTTGGGTTTTTGTAAGCGCAACCTGAGCTTACTGATTGGCTCTCCGGCCAGAATAAGGAAATTATTATCATCTTGGTTAAGTCCGGCACGAATCAGAGCTAGCTTAAAACTTTCACTATTGCCTTCCTCCAACGAGTTGTACAGCACACGCGAAAAGTTGGTGAGGTACTTGCATAATTGCAGCGTGAAAGTGGTTTTACCATGGCCGCTTTCGCCCCAAATTATCCAATTTCCGGCCAGCTCTGGCAGGCCAAAGGCTTTCTTCCAGTGGCCCGTAAAAGGCATTAATTTTCGTTTTGTATTAAGGATATTCTTCACGGTGAGGGCTCGTTTCATTTCTATCTACACGGTTTCGAGAGAAAGTTTTGCAATGTGAATAGCTCGCTTTACGCGACGTAAATCTCCTTCGCATTCGTGGGTTATTTTTGCGATGGTGTTTGGGTCGTCAACCCCATTGGCAGTGCAGATCACCTGCACATCCTTTGCGCGTGTTTTGACCGTTTCAATTGGCTTGCGGCCGATGCGACTCCAAATTTCCTGATAGCCCTTCCAATTGAATTTGATGCCGCGCTCAAGTCTTTTGGTTAGAAAGTCGGTGGCGGTAATCACCAGGCCGCAATGATCTTCAAGGCGGTTGTAGAGTGATATAAATAAGTACAGCACATCGTTTCGCAGCTTGTCGGCCTCATCAATCATAATGATCGGATGATCCATTTTCAGGATGGTGGCGGTGATGGTATCCATCATTTCGGGCATAGATTGCCAGCCGTGTTCGCGGCCCAATTGCCGTAGCAGGTTTTGAAGGAAGGTTTGTTTTGTCCAGAACTCATCGCACTTTAGGTGGATGGCGTTGCGCTGGTTTTGCGCATAGTGCTCTTGTGCCGCTGATTTGCCTATTCCGGCAGGGCCAACTATGGCGTAAGCGTGGCCGTGTGCAGCGGCACTACTCAATATCTGGGTGATGAAACGCAGGTTGGTTGTCGGGGCTATTACCCACTGGTTTTCGTCATAGCCAACCCACCGCGCCAGAAGTTGGTAGATGGCGGTATCATCGGCCGCATAGTTTCCAGAAAACACCTGGCTGATGGTGGTGCTTTTGGTGCCTGCTTTTACCGCAGCCTGCCCTTGCGTTAGCCCTAGGTTTTGGCGCTTCTGTTCAAAAAGTAATTTGATCTGTTGCTTCGTCTGATTGTTCATGCTGGTAGTGTTAGTTTATGCTCGGTTTAAGAATAATTTTTGTGGGTCATCTTCTTCATCGTCATTGGCCATGGTGGGCACCTCGTTGTTGAGTTTTGTTCTCCAGGTTGAGAATTTCATACCTTCGGAATAGCCATTGCCTTCCAGTTTGGCGTCTAAAACATCCATGTGCCCTTCTTCCTTATCCATTTGGCGTAATGCCCAGGCTACATCGCCTTCATTATGATAGCGCACACTTTCATTTATGGCGCGTTTTGGTAGCGCGGTGGCTATTTTCTGGTAACCGCCGGTAGGGTGCTTAATCAGCAGATCTATTTCTTTGAATTCCATCACCGGATCATGCTTGATGTAGAACGATCGGTGTAGGTATTTGTGGCGAAAGTTGAAGTCAACATCGCCGTTGGTATCGTACACCTCATACAGGTGGTCTTCTTTGTCGTGGCGGAGCTTGATGCCACTGTTGCCATACTTTTTAGGGCCCTGCACGTCAAAGAACATCGTGCTGATCTGGTCAAGCTCCAACGGTTTTGCCTCCGGATCTGCGTTGGCCGCGTAAATTTCGTTGGGGCTTTCTTTGCCATTGAGCGACATATCATTCCACTCGTTAACCACCACTTCCAGCAACTGGATGATCTCATTGAATGATGGCAGGTGCTCTTTGTTCTTTTCCATCAGCTCCATATTTGGAGCGTTGGTAATATCGCTGTGGGTGTCGCGCCCAAACCCACTCCAAAAGAAGAATTCGCTGAGTTTGGTTTGTTGAAACACTTTGAATTTGCGCTCGATGTCACGGCTGGATGATCGATATGGGCGGCTGTAGGTAAGCACCTTTGAAATGTTGCTAAAAAGCTCTTTTGTTGCGGTGGTTTTGTGCCCCTTTTGGTGATCAACCTTAATTTGATATGGTGGCGTGTAGGCTGTTTTGCGAAGGGCATCGCGCCAGGTGCGCCGAATGATGTTTTCATCTTCCTTGTTGATGCCTTCGTTAGTCTCCCATGCCAGGAACTTCCCGCTAAGGCTGTCCATAACAAAGTAGGTAGTGGCGTAGCCTATAGCATTGTCTTTGGTGAGGTAGCACCAACCTGTACCGGATCCATCACCCATCCAAATATCATTGCTGTATTTTGGTTTCAGCAACTTGTGGTAATGACCATTGAGCTTGCGGTATCCTTTGCGGCCAAATCGCGCCAATACAACCTGATCTTGTATGCGCTGCTCTCTGGCGCGGGCGCGAAAGGCGTGTAGGGTAATATCTGTAGGCCAATCCATGCGCTGTGCTTCATCATAATACCGCATGTAAATCATATCAATGCTTTGGCGCGTGCTGGCAAGCTGGCGTATCATCCAGGCCTCAATTTCGGGAGTGATTTTTTGACGGTTGATATTTCCAAACCGGCCATCAATCAAACACTCATAAAATGGAGCATCTTTTCGTGCCATATATTGATTATATACACGTTGTAATGACTGATGATTTTTTGGCAATTTGTGCGGAAATTCAGATCTAAGCGCATATACCGCTTTACTTATTTTTGGCCAAAAGCCGCGCATATTGCCTCCCATGCGGGCGTTTAAAGTGCGTGTAAACTTCATTTTAATGCAGTTTAAAACACATGCATTGGCGGTGTATCGCTCCTGATGCTTTTTGGGCAAAAACTTATTATCATCATAGGTGTAATGAGCGTAGAATCTTGCAGCTTCCAAATCCTGCTCAATTTCTTCGAGCATAGAGTGCGAACCGGCAGTTTCATCAGGCGATCCGTAGCGGGCGCGTATATCTTCGCGGTATTTTGGAGGGATGAAGTCGAATTGGATCAAAGAAAGCCTACCATTGCCACCGGGGCGGGTGTGGCCGCCTATTTTGCGGGCCTCGCGGGCCCATTTGGACCACATCCAATAACGAGTAGTACCATCTTTTTGAATTGTTGGTTTCAGCGGATAGTCGCGCTCTACCAATGCTTGCAGTGCAACACAGGTATGGCCGTTGTGGTGGTGGTAGAGTTTCATTTTTTAAGATTTCGCTTTTGAATGAACTCAGCGATATTCTCTTCCTGGCGTTCGCGAATGGCTTTGCGAATTCGTTTTGACTGACCTTTCTTGCCGGCATTCATCAATACTGCTTCTGTACGCACCACCTCATGGCTTACTCCAAGCTGCTGAGCTATGCGTTTTAGGTCTCCGTGTTTTAGGCCTATCATTATTTTTTACTTTACATTTGAGTTGAGATGACAATGATAGATGATAATTTTCAACTTGCCAAAAAATGAGGTGATAATTTTCAACAAAAATGAATACCACAATTGAGAGAATTAAATTAATAAGTGATTACGAAGGGGTTACGATCACTAATTTAGAAAAGACTATTGGCGCCAGTAAAGGAGTTTTATCAAGGGCAATAGCAAAAAAGACCGACATCCAAAGTAAATGGCTATCTCTTTTGGTTGATAATTATCCCCAAATTAATCCAGATTGGTTATTAACAGGGGCTGGATCGATGTTGCGAGAAACGTTAAGTCCGGAGCTAAGTAATTCGGGAGTTCCTTTAGTATCTGTAGAAGCTGCGGCCGGATTTGCAAGCGCCGGGTTTGCCATTCATGAAAAGGATATTATAGAACACTACCTGGTGCCCGATTTTAAAGAGGTAGATTTTATGCTGCGCATATCGGGCGATAGCATGTCGCCCACCTATAATGGCGGTGATGTGTTGGGATGCCGCGATATTAAGGATAGTAAGTTTATTCAGTGGGGTCGGGTGTATCTGGTGTCCACCATGTATCAGGGGTTATTGGTAAAAAGACTGCAACCGGGCAAGGATGAAAAGCACCTGAGCTGCGTATCTGACAATATCGCTTATGGTCCGTTCGAAATTAACCGATCCGAAATACATGGGCTGGCATTGATCATGGGCGCCGTGCGCATTGAATAGCGTTCGAAAAGTCCAACAAATTCTCCACGTTTTTTGCTTAATTTAAACTAAATGGTTGCTTGCGTGTTATTTAGCTGCGCTAACGTTTAAATTAAGGGGTGGTTTAGACCGTTAGTTTTGGTATTATAGGGTCGTTTTTAACACTTTTTCCGGTGTTTTACGTTCAATCGTTAGCCGTATGGGGGTATCTATCTGTATTATTTATACACCCAACTGTACACCCAACTGTACACCCAACTCTGATTTTTCGTTTTTTTCGCGGGTGGTTTTAAGCGGCTTTTTGCGGCTATTTTTGGATGCTCGATGTACCTTTTCGCCAATATTGGCGCGGGAATGGAAGTAATTGGGCTTAATAAGAAGTATTGAGCCGCTAAAATGGAAGTAGAATGGAAGGAAAATGGAACTTATTGACGCGTCGTTTTCGTGGGGTTATCGCGTCTCTTTTTATTGTAAACCTTACATAGCGGGCTTTTCAGAACGAATCGCCGCTTTTTTCCTTTTGACTT
>CAZARI010000033.1:0-34423 GCA_964487545.1 uncultured Cryomorphaceae bacterium | reverse complement strand
GGATGCATAAGCCGTATAAATTCTAACTTGCGCTTCAGTGCCAACCTTCTGACTTCTGAATCAAAACCAGTGCGAAAAGCGTTTTCATTAATCATCTTTTTGTCCATTTCCCTTCTAACCATTGGCCAGGAACAGGACATTAACCTAGTCCAGCAAACTGAGCAATTTATTTTCGAAGGTCGTTTTGATCTTGCTGAAGACAACATACTTGAGCTTCTCACCGACATTTCCACCTCCGACACCACAAAAGCAGAATTGTACACCATGGCCGGCGAAATCAAAAAGCTGATTGGCGATATGGAGCATGCGTTGTTGTACTGGGAAAAAGGCAACGCCATCCGCAGCAGTATCTATCCGAAGGGCGACTATCACCTGGCGTGGAATTACGCGCACATTTCGAATTACCACTACGAAATGATCAACCCCCGGCAGGCAAAGATTTATGCCGACTCATGCATCGCCCTCATAAATTACCTCACGGTCGAACAGCAAATTGAAATCAATATTTACAGAATCTGGAACATTCTGGCTCAATCGATTAAACAAGCCGCCACACAAGGTGGAAATTATGCCGACTGGTGGAAGATATATCCTCCGGTTCTCGAACTCTATGAGCAATCTATACAGTTTCAAATCAGCCACGGCACTTCCCGGCATTACCTGGCCAAAACCTACCACCTGTATGCCAACGCGCACCTGGATCTTTATCATTCACAGTTTCACAATGGTTCAATGCCGGAATTGCAACAACAATATTTTGACACCGCCGCCTACTATTATGATAAGGCCATCAGGATTTGGCAAGAACTGTATGGTGATACTCATTACGAGCTCGGAAAAACGCGTTTTCTGAAAGCCATGCATTACCACTATATGATTGGAAGAACCAATTCCGATAATTTTGATGAATCTTTTGCACTGTACGATCAGGCGCTCGTTGCATTCGGCCTTAAGTCACCACCTTCTGAAAATGATCTTCATTACATTCTGAACAAAGGTGATCTCTTGATGTGCCTAAGACAATACGCCGACGCTGTGCTTCTTAAACAAGATGAAACAGGTACGCCGGAACTACTCTACAAAGCCGAAGGAATTACCCAAACAGCTGTCATGCTCTGGCGGAATATTCACGAAGAGTTTAATGCCCGCAACCAGAACCTTGCGCTATCGATCTATACGCTGGTTCCGTTTGAATTCACCTGCCGTATTGAATACATAAAGTATAAGTTGGGTCTGGAATTCTCGGCGGATAAAATGCTTGAAGCCAATCAATATCTTAAATATTACGATCTGCTTAAAGATGATACGCTCGTCAAAACCTTACCTGCAACGGTTTCAATAGCCGAAATTCAACATAAACTGTCCCAGAGCGAATGGTTTATCGACTTATTCGATGGCGATCATGGTGATTCATTTGCGATAGCCATAAGTCAAGACACTGTTTTCATTTACGATCTACCGGGAAGAATGGAAGAACCTGTTAACGAGCTGATCGCTTCCATCCTCGAGTTTGATATTTCGATATATTCTCAAAATGGTTATCAACTATTCAAAAGCTTGCTTGGTGCCCTTCCGGATTTACATGGCAAAAGACTTATTATTTGTCCACAGAATTTTTTGAACAAATTACCCTTTGAGGCTTTACTACTTTCCCCAGCGTTGGCTGATGAAAGAGATTACCGAAAACTGGATTACCTGATCCATCATTGTGAAATTGAATACGCACTTTCGGCGGCTACTTTCCGCAAACATCAAGAGCCGGCTGGATTTTCAATCTCGGCTTTTGCTCCGGATTACAGCCACAAACCTCTATACTCTGCCCTGCCCTTTTCACAGAAACTGGTGCAAACCTTATCTGACAAAGGTTTCGGAACTGCTTTTCACGGTTTGGATGCTACCGCTGATCGTGTTCTAAAAACCGAAACGTCAATCCTACATCTTAGCGGACACGGTTTGATTGATCCCAACCGATCTGAATTTTCGAGCCTGGTTCTGAACGAAGAATCACTGGAGCTCGACGAGGTTTATGCCCACCGATGCGCGGCGAAACTCGTGGTACTCAATACCTGCAATTCATCTTTGGGAACAGTACTCGCCCACGATGGCATTAACGGATTTGCACGCGCTTTTCTCAGTGCCGGGGCAGTTTCGGTACTCAGCAACCTGTGGGAAGTAGACGACCGCGTTTCAAATCAGCTTCTCGGTAATTTCTACGAAGGACTTTACAATGGGAAATCTACCACTTCTGCCCTACGTGCGGCACAGTTGAGCCAAATTGAAAACGCAACATCTTCAGATCAGGCGGCACCGTATTATTGGGCGGGGCATCGGATGGTGGGGGAGGAATTGGTCTTTACATCAAATCAATTCAGCGCGCGCAACTTATCCTGGACAAGCTATTTCACAGGTATTGTTTTACTTGTACTGGTTTCAGGTGGAGTTTGGCTTTACCGGCGATAAGGAAACTCCGTACGGAAAATTTCCGTACATTTGTACAATAAACGAAAAAGGCATGTCTACCATTGATCGGGAAAAAGCGCGTTTTGATACACGACTCTCTAAGGAGCACAAAGAATTATTTGAAAAAGCTGCCCGGATCGGCGGCTTTAGGAGCCTTTCAGAATTCGTAGTCAATACTGTTAAAGAACAAGCCTTAAAGATCGTTCAGGAAAACGAACAAATCATTGCATCCGAAAAAGATCGTGAAATATTCTTCAATGCGCTCACCCGTCCGCCGAAGCCCAACAAACAATTGCGTGATGCAGCAAGAGAGTACCAATCAAAGATTGAAAAGTGATGTTTCTGACCGAGCTGCTGTCGAAACACCATCCCAAATCAAAATTTAGTTATGGAAACGAACAGCTTGATAACTACCTCTATCGACAGGCCAGCCAGGATGTAAAACGAAAGTTGGCGGCATGTTTTATATGTATTGATGACGAGACTTCACTCCTGAAAGGATACTACACGCTCTCAAGTAACAGTATTCCATCGGGGCAGGTACCTGAGTCATTTCGCAAGAAACTACCCCCATCCTACACCACCATCCCTACCACCCTACTCGGCAGACTCGCCATTGACCAAAATTTTCAAGGGAAAGGATTGGGTAAGTTGTTGTTGATTGACGCTCTTAAGCGAAGCTATCTCACTGGTGAGCAAATTGGATCCTTTGCCGTAATTGTTGATCCCATCGACGATGCCGCCAATCGCTTTTACCTAAATTATGGCTTCATTCAATTGCCACACAGCGAAAAATTGTTTTTAGCCATGAAGACGGTGAAAGGATTGTTTGGATGAATGTAATTAAGGCGGGAGGCCTAGCAACCCACGAGTTAAAAAAGTAATCTAATTAATTTATACATACCATAGAGCATTAAAAAGCTAAATCCCAATGACACCCATATTAATGGGTTTTTCCAGGCATCCTTAGCTTCTTGATCATCCCTTTGCTTTTCTGCATCTGTTCGGCTCAAATCATAATCAACGTCATCCTTATCCGAATCAAGGCCCTCAAGAAATTTTACATCAGAATCAGATTTGAAGGAAAACATCGCTTTATGGTATGCTTCAGTAAATTTAGCGAACCAGGCAGAACGTTCTTCAAAAGATAATCCTTTATTTTTAGAATTGCCCATTGAAAAAGATAAAAATTCAACTAAAGCTTCTTTATTAATTGGAATATTATGAGAAGAAATTTGATAAATCCGTGATTCTAAGTTTCCTTGAATTTCCTTGTTTAAAATATTTAATGAATCGAATCTAAATATATAATCGCATTCCGAACATTCTTCCTGAAACGACTTAACAGCAGCACCACACGAAGGACATTTAATTACTTTTCCCTCTTTATTCGTGCTTTGAATAGATTGTTTTATACCTTGATCCTGTTGCATTAATACAATTTTTCCATCAAGAATCATTTCTACTTCGTCATAATCAAGACCAAGTGATTCAGCTTTGCGTAGAATAATTGCTCTTTCTTTTTCTGTCACTTCGCCATCAGCAAGTGCCATGTTAATTAAATTTTCAATTTCTGAATGCATATTGTCATCTTATATCGTTAATTCTAATTCAAAAAAAGGTCTACTCTGCTTGCTCTGTATATATTATTGTCCACTTTTTGAAACCGCATATACAATCAGGGCAAACAACAACATTAAAGTACCCATTGCTATGACCAAGGTTGGTATACCCGTTGCCAGCACTGTAATCAGAACTAACATTCCCAAACCAATGAAAAATGATACTCCGGAAACTGTTCTGATAACCGTTGTAATTCGGCTAGTAGAAAAATGAATTCCAATGGAACACACTAAGGTCAACATGGAGAAAAAGAATGCAACAGCGGTCGTAGCATAATGCAAATCACTTGCTGGAACACCACCCCAGAATACATAAAAGCTATATGCTATAAGACCACTTATGGCTATAGCAATAATTGTTGTGACTGTATTTGCCTTCATAGTTTCTCAGCATTTGGCGGTAAAGGAGGTGGAGTTAATGCAACTAGTCGTAGTACTTCAGGTATTTTTTCTGCGAGTTCCCAAGAAGGCATCCCAGGTTTCCACATATACGATTCGTTTACTATTTTTTTGTCACGAATCAATCGCGACACTTCATGCTCTGACAAAGGTCCCATCTGCTTCCCTTCAACAACAGCATAAAATAGTGATTGACGCTGTTGAGTAGAGAAAGAGCCCGGAACCTTCATTGTTTCAATGGACTGGTTCATGGTTTTGATCATTTGCTGTGCAACGGCCATTCCCATTCCGAACTCAACCAGATTATTTATTGAATAGAAGCTACTTTCATCCATATAAGTTGATTTTAAAGTTCGTAATTATTCTTGATCAGGCGGAGGTGGTGGTGGCGGAGTATTCGCATTAACCTCAAAAAGTTTGGTCAATTCCTGAATTTCACCTGCTCTCAGCCAATTATCCATACCTTGTTTCCATACATATGTTTGCTTGGTGAATTCACCTGAAGCAACAAATTGCTTTAATTGTTCCACTGAGTACGGACCGGCCTGTTTACCATCATGTGAAACCATGAATGCACCAGAAGGTGGGGGTGGTGGATTTCCTTGTTTTTCGTTCATACCATGCATCATGTTACCCATCATGCCAGCCATTCCACTACCTACTGCTCCACCCATGGCCATACTAGCCATCATGGAGCCGGGATCCATGGCGCCTCCGCCACCACCACCTCCTTGGCCCATTTTACCCATACTTTCAGCAGCTTTTTTTGCTACCTCTGTTTGCTGGTTGAGTTGGTGTGCTGACATTTTTTGGGACTCAGTTGTTAATTTCTGAGCACGTTGCATTTCCTCTCGCTGTATTTTCAACGTCTCCTGCATATTTTCTGCATTTATTTCCTGCGTGTCCTGCAAGTTTTTGATACCTACGTCTGTTTGTGCAATAGTTGTTTTTTCTTGCTGTTCTCTGGTTACCTTAACTAGCTTTTGATATTCTTCACTTTCTTTGTCAAATTCAATAGTTGCCAAGTCAAAGCGTTTCAGGTTTACACCAAAGTCATTTTCCAGAGCAAATTTTAAGTTGGGTTCAATGAGATTATTTATTTCAAGAATTTTCCTTTCCAACTGCAATGCTGGAATTCCATTGGCCTCCGGAATGTTTGTTATGACACCTTTTATGTATTTGGTCAGAGCGTCTTTGATTTGGGCTTTAAAGTCCTCTATCTCAAAGTTTATCATTCGTTGAAGCTTAACGAATGTCCTATAATCAGTAAGATTGAAGGTTATGGAACCCCTTGCCGCAAGCGGAACACCAAAGTCCAAAAACCTTGGGTCGTAGACATCAAAATATGGGATTCCAAATTTAATCTGAACATTTCCAGCAAGATTAATAAAGTATACCTCTGCTTGAAACGGTGACTTACCGGCATATGCAAGCCCAATAATATTTGAAATCACCGGAAAATTGGCCGTTTTAATTATATCATCATGTGGGCCCTCTATAAAGTCCTGATTCGGACCGTCCTTTTGATCATAAACAAATACGGCTACTTCACCCTCTTTTACACGAAGACTGCTGCCCCAACGTATTGCATTCTCTTTTTTAGTGGAATTAGCATCACCACTTGGACGCCATTTGTGAATTAAATATTCTTGTTTATCACAGCGGATCACATCCATCATCCCGCCTTCGGATTTTTTTCCGAAAAGTGCCATAATTATTGATTCTGGGTATTAACTATTACTGCACAATTTTGACATCTCATCATTTCCTTTTTGTTGAGCCATTCTTCCTCTGTAACTATAACAACATTTCTCCGCCCACATAAGCATTTCCCCTGTTCATTACTCGGCAAATGATAATTTTTCCAATTTTTTTTTCATTTTGATTTTTATTTTTTTTGATACAATTTTACAGCCTTCTTTATTTAAGTGCTAATGTCAATATCACATCAACACTTTATGTTTTCGCGTCTTTAACAAGCATTTAGAAATTTATCTTTCATTCATCACAAGTCGAACCCTTCCATAATTTGGATTCATATGTTTTCCAAATTACTTCCTTAATAACACTCAAAATCACTATATGCTTCTATCCGTTTTTTATAATCCTCTTGGCTTTCACCTTCTTTACGACATTCGTTTAACCAAATGCCAACATCTGTATAAACTATGCCATTATAATATGAAAGCCGTCGACATTTATGGCAATCTTTACTGCATGATGCAAATATTATAGAAGCAAATATTATCGCTCCAAAAATTTTCAAAAACTTTTTCATAATTACTTATTGTAATAATTTCAACTCATATGTATGGATTTTGGAAAACGCTTCATCTTTAAAAGATATCTTCAATTTCTCCTCTATAATCCTAAATCTAAAATGTTAAGCGTCTCAAAAATTTAAGTCGTGGCAAACGAGTCCTCTCACATATTGGGGACCTCATAATCTTCACTTAAGTCGTGGCAATCGAGTCCTCTCACATATTCAAGCAGTTCATTCTTGGTCGAACGACTAATTTTTCCTCTTTCCTCTGTTTCAATAATATCTGAATTCAAGGCCTCAAGTTTTTTAAAACAAACATTGAACATGTTGGCATCATCGGAATTACTCAAATTTAGCCCACTGACACAATCACAATAGTCTTCATACTCCGCTCTCACATCAGCTTTGGATGAAATATTCGTTGGAAAAATGGTTTTGAATAGTCCATAAATACTTGTAGTTAACAACAAAATCCCTATGGTAAACTTAAATATATCTCTCATTGTCGAATGTTTGTTTAAGCTTAATCATTCGAATTATTAAAAGGTAAGCGCTCCCTCAAAAAAAAAATCAAATTTCTTCCAGTACCCTTGCTATTTGCTGTTTGTAGAGTGTATTCAATTCCACAATACGCTGTAATTCAACCCGCGCTTTTTCGATATCGCCGCTTGCCAGGTACGCCAATGCCAGTCTAAATTCGCTTTCGGCGTGCCAGCGAGAATTTTCGGGTACGTCTTCAAAATATTGAATGGCCCCAGGAAAATCCTTTTGCATGAAAGAAACAATGCCGAGAAAATAATGGGTAGTATCATTGGCCGGAAGCTCAAGCAACAATTGCGCTGCCTCATCCCATCGCTCCAGCTTATAAGCATTCATGGCCGCGTCATATGGATTCTTGGTACTCATGCGCACTGGTAATCCTTCTTCAACGGGCCAGTATTTTTCGGCAAGACGTGTATGGCTGCTTTCACCAAAAAGGGCTACAGCAAACAATCCGATTAAAATTGAGGCTGCAACGGCCGATGTGAGCCAGATTATTTTTGATGGTTTTGGCTTTTCTTCAGGCTCATCGAGATCCTTATCAATTGCAATCAAACGCTGTTTCAGTTCATCACGATAGACTTGTTTCAAGCTATTCTCCACCACTGTGTATTCTTCGAAAGCCTCAGCCAATTCCTGATCGTAATCCAACCGGGCTTCAAAATCCTTTGCCTCCTTTTCAGAAAGTTGTCCCTGGACATAGGCTTCAAACAGCGCGATATTTTCTTCGGATAGGCTCATTAAAGCTTCTGCAACTTTGTGATTTTATTAAGTTCAGTAAATAATTTCTTCATACACAACGACTTTTTAGATTTTGCCGTGTCGGCATTTTGTATCCCAATTCGCGCGCGATGCTGGTCATATCGTATTCATTAAAGTAGTACAACTTTAGCACCTGCTGGCAATCTTCAGGCAATTTTTCAATCGCTGCTTTCACCTGCTCGAGTTTGTATAATCTGTTCTCTTCGTTCATGTAATCGCTTTGTTCCTGTCCCTTAATCAATTCAGGATCGAAACCGTAAGTGATTTTTTTTTCGCGGTTGACAAGATTAATGAGTTTGTTTTTTCCGAGTTGAAACAAGTAGGTTTTCAGGCTGCTGGATAATTCAGTGAGTTTTCCGGAAACAATATTTGCATGAAAGTCGATAACCACCTCCTGAAATACGTCCTTCAACTGGTCGTCACTCACTGCGAAATTGCGCCTCCCCCACGAAATGAATTCATTGCGGTACTGGCGGTACACTACTTCAAGACAGCCGTCTTTTCCTTCGCGGATTTGGGATATAATATGTTGGTCTTTGTTGCTCAGGTTGGTTGGTTCAGGTTGGTAATGGCAAAGATAAAAGGAGTTTTGAGTTTGGAGCAAGAGAATAGAGCATAGAGCAGCAAGAGTTTGAGTAGTGAGCAAGAGGAAAGGAAGACAGTTCTGAGTGTGAGTCTTGAGCACGAGGAAATAGTGTCCCCAACATGAACAAAGCCCCCTCAAAACTCGAAACTCACACTGTTGCTGTATTTTTGAGAGCGCGCCTTGAGCAAGAGTTTGAGTAGTGAGCAACAGGAATTTGTATTATTTAAAAAACGAAGCCCCCTCAAACTCTAAACTCACACTGTTGCTGTAGTTCTGAGTGCGCACATTGAGCTATAGTTCGAGTATTAAGCAACAGGAAATATTGTTCTCATTAAGAACCTGTGTCCTCCTCAAACTCTAAACTCACACTGTTGCTGTAGTTTGTTGCTGAACTTTCCTACTGAAACTATTATATTTGATTGCCAACTGTTTACTTATTCAACAACTTAGTCATGTTCGATTTTGAAAAATTGTCTGTTTACCAAAAGGCAAAAGGATTCAACTTGAAAGTAAACCTACTTCTTTCTGCCAAAAAACCCGATAGAACTACCTGTCACCAGTTAAGGAGAGCATCCTTCAGTATTATGTTAAATATTGCTGAAGGTTCTGGAAGATTTACTAATCCAGATAAGCGGAAATTCTATGTTATATCAAGAGGTTCAGTTTTTGAATGCGTCGCGATTTTTGACTACTTAAAAGATATTGAAGAAATAGATGATTCGGAATTTCAGGATTTCTATCATGAACTGGAAGAACTTTCTAAAATGCTATTCGCTTTGATTAAAGGGCTATCAAAGAAAGGGAAGACAGTTTAGAGCAAGAGTTTTGAGCAAGAGGAGGATCGGTCTCCTCGATCGTGATCCATAACTCCCTCAAAACTCAAAACTCGCGCTCTTGCTCAAGACTATTGCTGTTCTGAGGAAACAGTTTTGAGCAAGTGGGCACTTGTTCACTTTTTTCTCTTGTTCACATAACGTGAACATCGTATATTTGTGAACAAATGGATGAACGAATCATACATACGGCATTTGAAAATCTTTTTCAGACCACAGTAATACAGGGCACTTGGAAAGAAAAAGGACCATTAGATGGCACTTTACAATTAGTGGTCAATAACCGAAAAATGACCTTTGTAGTAGAGGTGAAGACCGAAATGCGCGCACATCAGTTACACCAGATAGAGCGCTTCCACAAGGAATATGAGCATTTCATTTTGATCGCAAATCGCATTTTTCCGCGAGTAAAGGAAGAATTACAAAAAAAAGGAATTGCCTATCTGGAAGCCAATGGAAACATTTTTCTGGAAAAGGAGAATATCTTTCTTTTCGTTGATACAAACAAAAGCTTAAACTCAGAAAAAGAAAAAGGCAATCGGGCATTTACCAAAACAGGTCTGAAAGTATTATTTTACCTGTTGCAACATCCTGATCACATCAATCTTACCCAAAGAGAAATTGCAAGAAATACCGGTGTAGGGTTGGGTACTATTCCACAGGTAATACACGGATTAAAAGAGAACGGATTCCTGCTCGCATCGAACAACCAAAAGTATGTTTGGGAAAAAAGAAGAGAATTGCTGGAACGCTGGGTAATGGAATATGGTACTGTCCTAAAGCCCAAACTCAAAAAGGAACGCTATGCCTTTCAAGGAAATTGGAACGACCTACTTCTCAATAACAAACTAACTGTATGGGGAGGAGAACCGGCTGCTGATATCTTAACACATTATCTGCGCCCGCAAAAATTTGTGCTTTATACAAAGGAAAACCGGGTCAACCTGATGAAAAACTACAGATTAATTCCTAAACAGGATGGCCAAATAGAAGTATTGGAAATGTTTTGGAAACACAGCGATAACCAACGAACAGCGCCCGCCATTCTGGTGTATGCGGATTTACTTTTGGAAGGAGGAAAAAGAAACAAAGAAACCGCGAAAAAAATACTGCATGAATACATTGAACCAATGCTATAAAGAATTGGCCATTCCTTATTTCAAGGAAACTTTTGATTGCATCGACCAAATCATGAATGCGCATCAAATCCCATACTATCTGATAGGCGTTAATGCTATGGCCTTGGAATTACTCAAAAATGGAGTCAAACCAGGTCGAGGTACAAAAGATATCGATTTTGCCATTATGATTTCGAGTATGACCGAATACAATAATATCAGCAAAGCATTGGTAGATGAAGGATTCAACAAAGTAAAAGCTCCCTGGACGTTCTATTCGGGTACTTATAATGTGGCTATTGATGTAATGCCATTTGGGGAAATTGAAGAACAACATACTGCGAACTTTAATGAGCGGTATGTCGATTTGCATGTACTTGGTTTTGCGGAAGTACTGGGAGAAGCTATTACCTTTCCAATCGAAGAAAAGATAGTGAACATACCACCGCTACCCGGTATGATTGTGTTAAAGTTGGTTTCATGGAGCGATAGACCTGAAGAACGGGAAAATGATCTCGCAGATATTCTTAAAATCATTCAACATTACTTTGATTTAGCTTTTGACGAGATTGTTGAATTTCATCATGATACTTTTCCTGAAGAAAATTTTGACCCATTCATTATTGCTGCGGAAGTATTGGGTCGAAAGACAAAAATTTTTCTGAGCAAATCAGACAAGCTTGCAGAACGAATTCATAAAGTTCTGGACAGCAATCTTGGTGACGCATCTAAGTCGCACATCGCCAGAGAATGGGCAAAAAAACTGGATAGGGAAATCGAGTACACGCACGCCATTCTGGAAGCTTTCAGAAAAGGGATCACCAAAGCAAATTCAGCAACAATGTGATGAACAGAAAAACGCTCTCCTGCTTCCTTTCGTAATTTCACCCTCATGCTCCGACACCTCAAAATCCTCGATTTCTCTTCCGTCTTCGCCGGACCAGCAGTCGCTACCTTCTTCGCCGAACTTGGCGCGCAAGTGATTAAAGTAGAAAATAAAACCGCTGGCGGCGATGTCACCCGACATTGGAAATTGGAAAATGAAAATCCGGATTCTATTGTATCGGCCTATTTCTCTTCGGTAAATTATGGCAAAAAATACCGCCAACTGGATGTTTTTGATGCGGCGGATTTTAAAGAATTGGAAAATCTCATTGCCGATTGTGATGTTTTCATCACGAACTACAAAAGTTCTTCACTGGAGAAAATGAAACTGGATTATAAATCGGTTTCAAAGAAATTTCCAAAAATCATTTACGGCCAAATCACCGGCTTTGAATCCGAACCTCAACGGGCCGCTTACGACGTGGTGATTCAGGCCGAAACAGGATTTATGGCCATGAACGGAACTCTGGAAAATACTCCGCTAAAAATGCCTGTTGCTTTTATGGATTTGCTGGCGGCACATCAACTCAAGGAAGGAATACTGCTGGCATTGCTTAAAAAAGAAAGAACCGGGAAGGGAAGTTATGTTTCGGTAAGTCTCGAAGCTGCCGGACTTGCATCGTTGGCTAATCAGGCGACTAATTACCTGATGGCCGGACATATTCCAAAACCCATTGGCTCGCTGCACCCGAACATTGCGCCGTATGGTGAAGTGTTGTTTTGCAAAGATGATTTGCCCGTTGTGCTCGCCGTGGGAAGCGATTCGCAATTCGAAAAAATGTGCCACACCCTCGGCTGCCGTGAACTGGCTTCGCAAATCGAGTTTTCAAAAAATCCAAATCGCGTAAAAAACAGAACTGAATTGTTTGAAGCACTTGCCCCCTTTTTCAAACATTTTCTGCGAAATGAGCTAATGGAAAAATTCATTGCTCAAAATATCCCCGCTGGAGCTGTAAAGGACATCAAAGAAGTTTTTGCTTCTGATTTTGCACAATCGATGGTGCTGGAGGAGGAAATTGATGGTGTTATAACGAAAAGGGTAAAATCGGTGGGGTTTCGGATTTCCTGATTTTTCTTCTAACCACGGAGGGTACAAAGAATGCACGGAGAGCACTGAGAAAAGTTCTTTGTGTACTCCGTGAAAATCTCCGTGTACGCTGTGGTTAAGCTTATTTTAACCACGGTGAACAGGAAGTATGTACCGGAGGAATGAAGAAGCATTAGCAAATTCATAAACGGATCCTTAAAGCCCTATCTGTCGTAATGAAACCGGCACTGTATCACAACACACTTCTGGCCAATGTCCTTCGAGCCTGTAACCATAAATTCATTGCTCAAAATATCCCCGCTGGAGCTGTAAAGGACATCAAAGAAGTTTTTGCTTCTGATTTTGCACAATCGATGGTGCTGGAGGAGGAAATTGATGGTGTTATAACGAAAAGGGTAAAATCGGTGGGGTTTCGGATTTCCTGATTTTTCTTCTAACCACGGAGGGTACAAAGAATGCACGGAGAGCACTGAGAAAAGTTCTTTGTGTACTCCGTGAAAATCTCCGTGTACGCTGTGGTTAAGCTTATTTTAACCACGGTGAACAGGAAGTATGTACCGGAGGAATGAAGAAGCATTAGCAAATTCATAAACGGATCCTTAAAGCCCTATCTGTCGTAATGAAACCGGCACTGTATCACAACACACTTCTGGCCAATGTCCTTCGAGCCTGTAACCATATAAACCAGCCTATCCTCACCGGAAATACGGCGGGACCAATATCCTTTGAGATCGTATTTGAGTGGTTCTGGTTTACCCAATCCTTTAAAAGGATTTTGCTTAATTGCCTTTATCAATTCCCGTATTTTATCGGCCTTATCGGAATCCATCTCCAGCCAGTAATTAAATTCTTCCCAGGCATGCGCAGTGAATTCGATGTTCATAGTAAGGCGAACTCAATCATCAAAGGAAACTGTATTTCCCTCTTTGGCTTGGGCCATTGACGCACCCAGTCGATCTCTGTTTGCCTCTGTTGAAAGGAGGTGGCCTGTTTCCATCAGCGAATTGTATTCTTTTATGGACATGATCACCACAGCGTCCTCTTCTTTTTGGCGGGAAACTATGATCACTTCTAAAGATTTACTGACAGAATCAAAATGTTCTTTGAGTTTCTGTCGAAGGGAAGTGATCGTCAGGGCTTTCATTTTGTTCAGTTCTATGTACATCCAAAAGTACGTACAAACGTACAGGAAACAAAAAAGAACTTGTTAAAACATTACTTCCGGAACCTCTTCAGTTGCCGCTGCAGTAATTCCAGCAAGCGATGGGTTTCTTCAGGGCTAAGTTGCATACCCACCCCGATTTTTTTTTCGAGATGTTCAAAATAAATCCGCTCACCACCCACTACCCAAAACGATTCCTCCATCGAAGACATGATGGAACGCTCCGAGGTTTCTACCTTTTTAAACGTGCCGATGTTCTGCAGAAAATAATCAACCCGCTTTCCATAGCCCTTAATGTTTCTTTTGATGGACATTTGTCCAGGTGTGAACCGGATCTGTTCAAATCCCCACAATCGCCACAACAACGCTCTGCCCACCCGAAATTCAAAATACAACCAGAAGAAAAGCATAATAAAAATGCCCATTTTGGTTTCGCCTGGCAAATCCTGCCCCAACTGATACATAAAGTAAATTCCGCAGCCCGTCCACGCCAGCACCCAGGTTACCAGTGCCGTTTCTTTCCAGCGCTCCACCTTTCCAGTGATCACAATGCTCAGCGCATCGCCCTTTTGCTGATAGCTGATTCGGCTTGACAGATACTTTACATTACTCATTGAACTGCCGTGATTTGGTCAATATCCGATCGTAAAGGGCTTCATACTGCGGAACAATTCGGTTCAGGTCAAATAATGCTGCCCGCTTCAGCGCATTTTCAGAAAACTGCTTATACATTTCCGGATTGCTGAGCAGGGTAATGGCCCGTGCCGCCATGGTATCCACGTCGCCAACCTCTGCCAAAAACCCCGTTTCGCCTTCCACATTCACCTCTGGAATTCCACCTGTATTGGTAGAAATTACCGGAACACCAGAGGCCATCGCTTCCAGTGCCGACAAACCAAAGCTTTCGGACTGCGAAGTGAGCAAAAACAAATCGCTGATAGCGAGAATGCGCTCGGGCTGTTGCATTTTTCCGAGAAACTTCACATCGCTACAATTGCCCAGTTTACGACAAAGTTGTTCGGCACTGTGACGCTGCGGCCCATCGCCCACCAGCAATAATTTAGACGGAATTTTTTCACGCACCTTACTGTGCACCCGCACCACATCTTCTACGCGCTTCACTTCGCGAAAATTAGAGATGTGCACCAGCACTTTCTGATGGTCAGCAGCAAAATTACTCCGTTCCTCAGTGTCGTTTATGCGCAGATAATTCTTGGGATTGATGAAATTGGGAATGACCTCTATCTCTCGGTCAATATTAAAATGAGCGTAAGTATCGGCTCGCAAACTTTCAGAAACCGCGGTAACGGCATCGCTCTGATTGATGGCAAAGGTAATGACCGGTTCAAACGAGGCATCTTTTCCAACCAAGGTAATATCGGTTCCGTGCAAAGTGGTGATAAAGGGCAGGTAAACGCCTTGCTGCTTTAAAATTTGACGTGCCATATACGCTGCCGAGGCATGTGGAATGGCATAGTGTACGTGCAGTAAATCAAGCTTTTCGTAGTTGGCCACATCCACCAGCTTACTGGCCAGTACCAGCTCGTAGGGCGGATAATCAAAAAGGGGATAATCGCTCACACGCACCTCGTGAAAAGTAATATTATGACCGTGGGTTCCCAAACGCACCGGTTGATTATAAGTGATGAAATGAACTTCGTGCCCCTTTTGTGCCAGTGCCTTTCCGAGCTCTGTGGCCACTACTCCACTTCCCCCAAAGGTGGGATATAAAACAATTCCTATTCGCATGAATATCTCCTGATTTTTATTCGTGCAAAGGTACGATACCCGTCGATTCTTATCACCTAATGCAAGGCAAACCTTGTAGTCTTAATCAATCAATGCGCGGTAAATCACCTGCTGAATGTCGGTTCGGATATTCATTCGCGAAAGCTTCTTATTCTCGGCTGTAGGATACACGCGGTTCGACAGGAAAACATACACCAGCTCTTCTTCGGGATCGGCCCAGGCAATGGTTCCGGTAAATCCGGTGTGACCAAACGTATCAAAAGTAACGCAGTCGCAGGTGGGGCCAGGGGTGTTGTCCATCACCGGCTTATCGAATCCGGCACCGCGTCGGTTCTTATCTCGTTCGTCGGTGCAAAACTGACAATCAGTGTATTCCTTAATGGTCTCTTTCTGCAAAATCCGTTTGCCGTTGTATGTTCCGCCGTTGAGCAACATTTGCATCATGGCAGCTACATCACCGGCATTAGAAAAAAGTCCGGCGTGTCCACCAACACCGCCCTGCATGGCGGCTCCAGGATCATGCACATCACCGTGAACCAAGGTTTTTCTGAAGTGGCGGTCGTACTCTGTCGGGGTAATCTGGTCGGTAGAGAAACGTTTCAACGGCAGGTAGCCTATGGTTTGAAGTCCCATAGGTTCATAAAAATGAGAGGCGGTATACTGGTCCAGATCCATTCCCGAAAGTGCTTTGACGATCTCTTTCACAAAAAAGTATCCGAGGTCGCTGTACACGTATTCACTTACGCGCATTTCCTGCGGTGTGCGGAGGCGTGTGTTGAGAATGCGTTGAATCAATGTATCACTCTGATTTTGGGTCATATAAACACCGTCGGCTACACGAACCGGAAAAATATCAGATGGTTTATCGCTATATATTTCAGGACGAAGCGATCCGTTGCTCAGGGTTTGATTATAAAATGGAATCCACGGCAGCAATCCGGCCTGGTGAGCCAGCACCTTCCTCAAGCTGAGTGTATGATAGGGTGATTCGGGTTGGATGTAGGATAAATAATCGCCTAAGGTTTTGTCGAGATCAAACTTTCCGGCATCCTGAAGGTGCATCAATGAAGTTACCGACGCTAAAATTTTGGTTATGCTAGCCAGATCGTACAAATCATTGTGTTGCACTGGTCTAACATTTTCGTACGTGTGATAGCCAAAGCTGCGCTCGTAGATGATATTTCCCCGTCGAGCCACCAGAATCTGACAACCGGGGTAGGCCATTTCCGTAATTCCTTTCCTGGCGATTTGCTCAATTTCCTGTAACACTATCGAGGAAACACCAACCTCCTCGGGTAGTGCCCGGGCAAGCCTAATCGGATGCAGATCGATGCCAGACCCGGCCGGACAACAGTCGCCGACAGTAACCGGAATACGGCCACTTACCTCAACGCCTCCAAATAAAGCCTGCGTAGCAATATCACGTGTGGGGTCGGTATCCTGATAGGCCACCAGCACCGCGTCGATATCGGGCAAAGACTTCAACTTTAACAAAGCGTATGGATTGCCATAATGCGTCAGCACCACTTTATTGTTTCGGTTGAGCAGGTTAATCATCGTAATGGTTTGGTTGCTGAGACCGAAGTTTCGGTTAGGCCGCTGATTGGTGTTGTGGATGCTCACCATCACCACGTCAAAATCGTTGCTTTTGGTCAGCATCCGGTCGATGGTTTTTTGATCGGGTTCTGAAGGCAGCGACATGTACTCCACTTCACGATATCGCTCCAAATAAGCCTCGAATTGCTGATGATCGGTATTTCCCACTGCCAGTGCCAGGACTTTCTGATCTCCGGCGGAAATGGGCAGCAGATTATTGTGATTGGACAACAGCGTAAGCGACGACTTGATCAATTGGTTGCGCAGGGCTTTGGCTGTAGAATTGTTCAGGTCATCGTACAAATTAGCTTTCGGAATAATTTCATACAAATTCAGACCGGCCCAGGCTTTGGCATGCAGAACCCGCTTACAATGGGCATTGATTTCTTCTTCGGAAATATCACCGTCTTCGATGGCTTTTTTAATCAACCGAACGGCCTTGGGAACGTCTTCGGCAAACAACAGAATATCGTTTCCAGCCAGCAGTGCTTTGAGTTCCACCGTTCCGGGCTCAAACTGTGCCGACACGCCTTTCATATTGAGTGCATCGGTGATAATGAGACCTTTAAAACCCATCTCCTCGCGCAGCAATCCCTGAACGATGGGCCGTGAAAGGGTAGATGCCTGACGACTGGAGGAATCGAGTGCCGGAATATACATGTGGGCCACCATCATGCTCGGTAATCCTCGGGCAATGAGATGACGAAAAGGATAGAGTTCAATTGAATCGAGCCGTTGGCGGCTGTGCATAATTGAGGGCAGCGCATGGTGCGAATCGGTATCGGTGTCGCCATGACCGGGAAAATGTTTGGCGTTGGCCATGATGTTTTCGGTCTGCATACCGTCCATATACGCGGCTGACTTGCGGGCCACATTCATTCGATTTTCACCAAACGACCGACTGTTAATCACGGGGTTCACTGCATTGTTGTTGACATCGGCAACGGGTGCAAAATTCAGGTGCATGCCCGTCCGTTTAAACTGCCGACCGATTTCACGTCCCATTTCAAAGATCAGGCTGTCGTTTTGAATCGCTCCCAAGGTCATTTGACGTGGAAAACCCATGGTAGAGTCGAGTCTCATCGACAGCCCCCATTCGGCGTCCATTCCGATGAGCAGTGGTGTTTTGGCGAGTGCCTGAAACCGGTTGGTCATATCGATCTGACGACCAGGCCCGCCCTGAAAAAAGATCAACCCCCCAATATGATAATCACTAATGAGCGTTTCTAGTTCTCGGATATGGCGTTGGTCGCGGTTGGAATATGCCGCCACCATGAATAGTTGACCGATGCGTTCGTCGAGTGTCATCTGGTCAAAGGTGTGGGTTACCCACTCGTTGTTTTCCTTCAAAAATTCTGGCTCCGTATGGTTCAATTGCTGCCGCTCCACACCATGTCCACCGATGGCACTGAGCCATACCGACAACATCACTGTTAAAATTCCTTGCTTCATGGTTTTTCCGAAATAGAAAACCCGAAAATACCGGTTCTCTCCTTTCCTAATTGAGTATCTTTCTGATTATTATTCACAGCTTGGGATGAATACTTTCCGGTTTGATTACACCTGTATCACATCCCCGCTATATCTTCCTCCGCAGAATCAACTGCCCGAACTTCTTAACGAAAAATTTCTGTTTCTGTTATACTTCTTTTTCAATCAGGGGTTCTTTAATGAATCGCTCGACTTCAGCGTGCTCCCAAAAGATGCAAAACATTTACCTGCCGATCTTATGGGGGGAAACTTCTCCGTTTTTATTCCTTAATTTTGACTCCCTTGCCGAAACAGAAAAAAAGCAGATCACGTGCCGGCATTATTCGCGGTAGCCAACCGGATAATGCAACTTTAGTATCATCCGAAAGCCGCCAAAGACTTGTATTTTTGCAGCAATGAAAGCACCCAAAATTCCGTCCATATTTTTTAGAAGTGCGCGTCGAAAGCCCAAACAGTTCAATTATAAATCCAGAGTTTACGATGAACGGAGCGAAAGAATTCAAGAGCGTAAGAAAGAAATTGAAACCGAACTAAAGTATCAGGAAAAGTTGCGCAACGATCCCGAAGCGCAGCAATTGGATGAGGAATACAGAAATCAAGTCCGGTTTAAACGCAATTACCACAAACGGCAGGCAAACTATCGGTTTATCATTATCTTGGTTGCGCTGCTATTACTGGTCTACTTGTTAATTGACCGGCTGGATTTTTTCTCGGATTCCACTGGTTCAATTTTTTGAATAGAAAACAATGAGTGACATTATCAAACTTTTACCCGATTCGGTAGCCAACCAAATCGCAGCCGGAGAAGTCATCCAAAGACCGGCTTCTGCCGTTAAAGAGCTGCTCGAAAATGCCATCGACTCGGGAGCAAGTAAAATTCAATTGTCGGTAAAAGAGGCGGGGCGAACACTTATTCAAGTGATCGACAACGGCTGTGGAATGTCGGAAACCGATGCCCGCATGAGTTTTGAGCGCCATGCCACCTCAAAAATCACCGCGGCGGCCGAGCTATTTTCGCTCACCACCAAAGGTTTTCGTGGAGAGGCACTCGCATCGATTGCTGCGGTAGCACACGTGGAAATGAAAACGCGCCCTGGCCACACAGACCTCGGTTCAAAAATTCTGATCGAAGGTTCGGAGGTGAAAGAACAAGTACCGGTGGCCTGTCCAGTTGGGACTTCTATCAGCATCCGAAACCTGTTTTTCAACGTGCCGGCAAGGCGCAATTTCCTAAAATCAGACCCGGTTGAGTTACGCCACATCATTGAAGAGTTTCACCGCGTGGCATTGGCTCATCCCGACATTGCCTTTCTGATGCAGCACAACGACAATATGTTGTTCGATTTGCCCGCTTCGATTTTGCGACAGCGCATCGTGAATATTTTCGGAGATAAATTTAACGAACGGTTGGTGCCTCTAGAAGAATCCACACCGGTGGTCACGATGAAAGGATTTGTCGGCAAGCCGGAATTTTCGCGCAAAACCCGTGGTGAGCAGTTCTTTTTTGTCAACAATCGGTTTATCAAAAGTGCCTATTTGAACCACGCGGTAAACAAGGCGTATCAGGAGTTGATCAACCTAAACGCGCATCCGGCCTATTTCATCTACATCGATATCGATCCCACGGAAATCGACATCAACATTCATCCCACCAAAACCGAAATCAAGTTTAAGGATGAAAAGCTGGTGTATGCCGTGTTGAACTCATCCGTTAAGCGATCACTCGGCAAGTTTAACCTGACACCATCGCTCGATTTTGAACGGGAAACGAGTTTTGATTTTCCCGACAAACCCGCTAACGAAGCCATTGTAGCTCCAACCATCAATGTCAACCCGCACTACAACCCGTTTGAAACCGGCAGTAGTAAACCGGGCGGCAGATTTCCCGGAACCAGCGGCCAAAGCCAGGCGATGAATAAACTGCGCGAACTGTATCAAGAAAGTGGAGATATTGCAGTTACGCTTGCCGGAATCGAAACCGACGAACAAAAAGAAATTCAGATTTTTTCTTCGGATGCCGAGGTTGATGACACACACGGCCCCCAATGTTTTCAACTTCACCAAAAGTACATTGTAACCAGTATTCGCTCAGGGGTGGTGCTGATTCATCAACAACGCGCACACGAACGGGTGCTGTACGAGCACTTTGCCATGTCGATGGCTCACAATTCGGCCACTACGCAACGGGAGCTTTTTCCAGAAACCCTGCGATTTTCTGGTGCGGATGCCGAGCTGTTGCGAGCACTACTGCCCCAATTGCGAAGGCTCGGTTTTGACATCGAAGAGATGGGCCAGCAAGGGTTTGTGATAAACGGCACGCCGCCGGAGTCAGACAATGCCTCTCCGATAGACCTCATTGAATCGCTTTTGGAGCATTACAAACTGCACGAAGGACAAGGTAAAATCAGTGTTGGTGATCGGCTTGCGCGATCGATGGCTTCGTCACTGGCCATTAAACCGGGTCAGAAAATGCAGCTTAGTGAAATGCAAAATCTCGTCGATGGCCTTTTTGGTTGCGAAGTTTCGGCATTTTCACCTTCCGGAAAACCCACAATTATTAGCTTTACACTAGATCATATTGACGCTAAATTTGACAAATAAATGAACTTTTACTCGGGAGGTGGAGGAGGCTTTTTAGCTTCCATGCCACCGGTTGTAAAAAACCTTCTTATACTCAACGGCCTGGGGTTCCTGTTGGCCATCTCTCTCGGCTCAGATCAATTCGGATTTATCCTCAACCGCACCCTTGGCGTTTATTATTTTGGTTCGCCTCGATTTGAACCTTACCAAATCATTTCATACATGTTTATGCATGGCAGTTTCATGCATATTTTCTTTAACATGTTTGCGCTGTGGATGTTTGGAACCAGCATCGAACGCGCGCTGGGATCGCAGCGGTTTTTGATTTACTATCTGGTGACCGGAATAGGTGCCTTGGTGCTGCACGAGGCGGTTCTGCACATTGAATACCTTCAGGTCACCTCCGAGATGACCGCGTCGCAAATCAATGCCGTATTGCAGGACGGACAGGGCTACCTGGAAACGGGCCGAAATTTTGTAGATCCCTCCCAAGCCAAGCTCAACTACCTGCTCAATATCCCTACAGTTGGCGCCTCGGGAGCGGTTTTCGGAATATTGCTCGCTTTTGGAATGCTGTTTCCCAATGTAGAATTGATCATGATTTTCTTGCCTATTCCCATCAAGGCAAAGTATTTCGTGATATTTTACGGTGTGGCTGAACTGTTTTCGGCAGTGGCCAACCGCCCTGGAGATAATGTGGCCCACTACGCACACCTGGGAGGAATGCTCTTTGGCTGGATTCTGCTGCGCTACTGGCGCAAACAAGACGTAAACCGATTTCGAAATTGATCACACATGGGTATCGCTGATGACATAAAACGGATTTATCGCGAAAGCAATGTGGTGGGAAAATTCATTCTCGTCAACATCTCGGTTTTTCTGGCCGTGAATATTTTACTGTTGATTGGAACGCTTACCCAAACCCATTTTTTTGACGTGTACTGGCTTGCCGCCCCATCTGATATCGGTGGCCTGCTTAAAAAGCCGTGGACGATCCTCACGTACATGTTTCTGCACGAAGGCTTCTGGCATCTACTGTGGAATATGGTGATTCTCTACTTTGGAGGAAGAATTTTTTACGACCTGCTCGGCACGCGCCGCTTTGTGAACACTTACATTATCGGTGGACTGTTTGGACTCTTTTTGTTTGTGTTTTTTTACAACGTCTTTCCCGTTTTTGAAAATCAGTTGGGTGCGCCCATTTTAGGTGCTTCTGCATCAATCATGGCCGTGTTTGTAGGAATAGCAGCCTACACGCCTAACTACACGGTTTTTTTGCCGCTCATTGGCGGGGTGCGATTGAAATACATTGCCATTTTTTATGTCGCATTCGACCTAATCAGCATTCGCAGCGGTGTAAATGCCGGCGGCCATATTGCCCACCTCGGTGGTGCCTTGTGGGGTTTTGTATGGGCGCGACAGCTAAAAAGCGGAACCGACATCAGCACGTGGCTCGACTATGTGATTGCCGTATTTAAATCGTTCATCCCGCAGAAAAACAAAATGAAAGTGGTGCACAAAAAGTCGGGTGGTTCGTCAAAACCCCGAACGGCATCCGAGAAAAGTGAAGAGGCCATCATCGATGATATTCTCGATAAAATTTCGAAATCGGGTTATGACAGCTTGTCGGCAAAGGAAAAGGAAATACTGTTTAAAGCGAGCAAGAAATAGATTGTGAAAGCGCTGCGAAAACTAATGAAGCTGGCGGCAATCGCAATTTCTTTGGTTACCGCCACCTCGCTCGTATTCGCCTATCTATCCACACTGATCAGCCCTGTGGATGCCCCGCTGCTCGCATTTTTCGGGTTGGGGTATCCCGTGATTATCGCAGCCAACCTAATCCTCCTATTGATGTGGTCTATCAAGCGATCGCGGATGGCCATTTTGATTCTTGGGGTGATTTTGTTCGGAGTGCCGGTTCACCTCCGATTTTACCAAATCAATGGGGCATCGGAAGTTCCGGACGGGAAAAAATCACTTTCGGTAATGTCATACAATGTGGAGTTATTTGGATGGTATCACTGGAAAAGCAACATTGAACGCAGAGACAATATTTTTGCTCAACTCAGCGAAAATCCTGCGGATATTTACTGCTTTCAGGAGTTTTACTATACCAATATTCCCGATCGCTTCACCACGCGCGACTCACTTACCGACCTGCTGAACGCACCGCACTATCACGATCACTACACCCACGAAATGCACGATGTGCAGTTTTACGGAATTGCCACGATGAGCAAACACCCCATCATTAATAGAGGCGTTATCGAATTTGCGAATGACAAAAACAACCTCTGCATCTATAGCGATATTCTGATCGATGATGAAATTATCCGCGTGTACAATACCCACCTTTGTTCGATACGCTTTTCTGAAGACGACCATCAGAATGCCGCGGAAGTTCAGTCCGATCCTGGACGGGTGTCGCGCTGGTGGCTTATGCAAATATATCACCGGCTCAAAACTGCTTTTATAAAACGCGCATGGCAAGCCGAACTGGTTCGCGACCACGTTAAGAATAGTCCCTATCCAGTGATTTTATGTGGTGATTTTAACGATACGCCCGTTTCTTATTCCTATGCGGTTTTCAACGCCGTGCTTAAAGACACCTTCCGCTCGCGAGGCACAGGAACCGGCCACACTTACGTGGGCAACTTCCCTTCTTTTCGCATTGATTATATCTTCACCAGCAGCGAATTTGGTCATGCAAAACACGAAGTGCTTCAAGAAGAATTAAGCGACCATCGCGCTGTGCGGAGTGAAATATTTTACTGAGCCTCTTTCTGAACGTAGCGCAGATCGAGCAGATTCATGGCATTACTTTTTAAGCCGCTCACGTCTTTTCGTACAAAGCGCACCACCACATCGTAATACAAGGGCATGACGGCCGCATGCTCCATCACCAGGCTATCCATTTTTTGATAGAGCGGAATACGCTTGGTCAGATCGCTGATGGTCATGCTCTGCTCATACCATTCATCGAACTGTGGATGGCTGAACCGCGTGTAATTAGGCCCGTTGGGGGATTTGTTTTTGCTGTAAAACACAGATAAAAAGTTCTCCGAATCGCCGTAATCAGCCAGCCACGATTTTCTAAAAAATTCGAGCTGACCATTGGCAGTATAGGTATTGTGACTACCGGCAGGCAGCACATCTACCTTGAGATCAATTCCAATATCGGCCAACTGTCCCTGAACAAACTCACAGATATCGGCATAATCGGCGGTGGTCGACAAGGTAATTGTTCCAAGCTCCTTTCCGCTTGAGTAGCCAGCTTCGTTTAGCAATCGAATCGCTTTTTCGGTGTCGCGTTGGTAGCCTGTTACCTTTTCGCGGCTGAAGCCAGGCATTCCATAAGGAACAAAACCGCTGGTGGCTGGTTCGTAGATATTGTTTCGCAAGTACTGCACCAGCAGGTTGCGATCAACGGCATAGTTAATGGCCTGACGTACTTTCTTATGCCTTAGCGGACTCTGTTGCACCGAAGCCAGTGAACTGTCAATCTGAAATCCGAGATAATCCGTTTTCAGGAACGGCTGTTTCTGTAGGTAAAGGGCTTTGCGATAGGCTGGATTCAAATCGCCGAAGGCATCGAGCAATTCATCTTTATAACTGGTGTGCAATCCCGAAATCATATCGAAATTACCTTTGAGCAAATCGAGAAAAACCGTTCCTTGATCACGCACAAACGAAACCGCCACTCCATCAATGTATGGCAGTTGTCGGCCTTGATCATCCTGCTCAAAGTAGTTTGGGTTTTTGATCATCACCAGTTTGGCATCCTCAATCCATGCCTGAAACTGAAAGGGCCCCGTCCCTATCGGATTAGCACGAAAATCACTACCGTAATGTTCAACTATCTCGTGTGGAACCACCGAGCAGTATTTCATGCTCAATATCCCCAAAAATGGTGGATAGGGTTTTTTCAAATAAAGCCGCAGTTTATGGTTTCCGACTGCCAGAATGCCGTTGTGGCGATCGGTATCGAGTGCACTTAGTACCCAGGCGCCAGATGCAGCTAATCTGGAGTCGAGCAGCCTCCCAAATGAATACACAAAATCTTCGGCCGTCACCAACCGACCTTTTCCGTTGGGGAATATCGGGTGATCGTGAAAATAAATATCGTCGCGAAGTTCAAATTCATAAACCAAACCATCGTCGGAGATGGACCATTTTTTAGCGATTGACGGAACCACTTGCATATTGCTGTCCAAATCGACAAGGCTATTGAAAACCTGATGGACGGCCCAGATGTTTTCAAGACTTCGCGAAAAAGCCGGATCGAGCGAGGTGATGCCGGCGGCTTCGTTATACCTAAAAATGACTTTCTCTTTGTGTTCGGTCCTTTGATTACATCCAACTAGCAGTACAGTAAGCAAAACAACAGCCATGGTCACTGGCCAAATTGAGGATTTAATCACGCTAAACATCTTGGGCCGTATCGAGCGCTGAATGGATGGTCTCTACAATCGCAAAATTATCGTGCCCTTCCTGTTGCATCAAATACTCACGCAATAACTCCAATGCCTGCTCCAGCTCTGCCGGCTCAAGATTTCCTTCCATGTGCTCCACAATGGTCAACACTTCAAAAGCTTCTTGAAAGGTTCCACTAATTGCAATTTCGCACAGTTTGGTCAGATGCTCCGTAGGCCATTGACCGGTATTCCAGAAAGCCGCAAGAATAGTTGAACGCACCGAAAGGTATTTCGGATTGTCGAGTGCATTGACCAACTCCTGCATCGCCTTGGTATCCTTAAGTTGAAAAAGGGTGTGTTCCACGTGCGCCGCTACTTCTTCTGATCCGTTTAGCAACAGTTCCAACAGGGGGTATACCACTTGATAGTCGCCCGTTTCGGCCAACTGTTTAATGGCTTTTATCACCACCTCATCATTGGATGAAAACAAATCCCTCAGTGCCTTCGCATTGGCGGTCTCTGATACCTTATGGTTTTTTTTGCTCATTGTTCGCGTGGTCCAAAAATACTACTTCCAATACGAACCATGGTACTGCCCTCTTCCACCGCTATCTGATAATCGCCACTCATTCCCATGCTGATTTCCCGAAAATCGGGCTGGTCGGCAAAATGTACTTCCTTTAGCCCGGCGAAAATCTGCCACAGCCGGCGAAATTCGCTTCGCACCTGCAGTTCGTCGTCAGTAAAAGTAGCCATGCCCATTACCCCGCAGATTTTCACATTGGCAAGTTGGGATAAGTCCTCTTTGTCGAGAAACTCCGGAGACGATGTTGCAAAACCGTGTTTAGATTCTTCTTGGGCGATGTGGAACTGTAATAAACAATTGATTACCCTGTTGTTTTGCGCTGCCCTTTTGTTGATTTCGCGTAGCAGGCGGAAAGAATCTACTGCGTGAATCCATGTTACAAACGGCGCAATGTCTCTCACCTTATTGGTTTGCAGGTGACCGATAAAATGCCATTCAATGTTGCCGGGCAAAGCAGGGTGTTTCTCGGTTAACTCCTGCACCCTGTTTTCGCCGAAAATTCGATGTCCGGAGTTGTAGGCCTCCATAATTTCAGTATCGTTGCGGGTTTTGGAAACCACAACCAGCTTTACTTGTGGTGGTAATTCACCGAGAATTTGTTTCAGATTTCCGGCAATCATTTTTAGGGTTCTAATTTTTCGAGTTTTCCGTTTCTAAGTATGGGTATAACGGTGGTTTGATTTGGCGTTAGGCAGTATTTGATGTCTTTATTCAGGTTGAGCCGCTTGAGCCGTCGCCGGTGAGAGGAGTGCTTCAGGAATGACCAATAGTTATCGCGTGCCGATTGATAGAGAAACATGGCTGCAATGGTCGAATCCTCATCGGATTTGAATTTATTGGACAACAAAAGCGCCTCGGTTAGCGCGCCGGCACAAATGGTATCTTCGAGGTTAAATTTGTCTTTCCACCCTGAGCACAACAACAATACATTTTCATCTTGTTCAATTAACCATTCCGCAAGGGCGTCTATATTTAGCAATGCACCCGCTACTACAGTGTGTGTTTTACTGGCGATATTGATGGCGCGCGTTCCGTTGGTGGTAGACAAGACAAGCGTTTTGCCGCGATACTTTTCTTCCATAAAGCTAAATGGCGAGTTGCCAAACTCAAAGCCTTCAACTATTTCGCCATTTCGCTCAGCACCAACGTGATACCCTTTGCGCTTGTATTCGAAAGCTTCCTCAAGCGTAGAAACGGGAATTATTTTATCTACCCCATAATCAAGCGCAGTGCAAATAGCAGATGTAGCACGAAGCACATCGATGGCAACGACAATATTAAAATCCCATTGATAGAGATCAAATTGCTTGGGCGACGGACAAACCTCTACCCTTTTTTTATTCGGAAATTCGTCTTTGTTCATCAGCCTTTGTAAAACGGCAGCTTCACTACCCGAGCGTTGAGCATTTTATTGCGTACGCCAATTTTTATTTCGGTTCCTTCGGCAGCCATTGCCGTGGGCACATATCCCATACCAATTGCTTTTCCGAGCGAGGGGCTCATGGTTCCGCTGGTAACGCGCCCCACCTCTTTTTGGTCGGCGTCGAATATGGGGTATTCTTTGCGTGGAATGCCGCGATCGACCATTTCAAAGCCCACCAGTTTGTTTTTAATGCCTTCCTCCTTTTGTTTTTTCAATTGGTCTGAATTCACAAATTCCTTGGTGAACTTGGTAATCCATCCCAGGCCGGCTTCGAGCGGTGAGGTTTGGTCGTCGATGTCGTTTCCGTAGAGGCAGAATCCCATTTCCAGACGAAGGGTGTCGCGAGCCGCCAGTCCGGCAGGTTGAATTTCGTAAGGTGCCCCAGCCTTTAAAACTTCATCCCAAATTTGACGCGCAGCATCATTAGGCATATACAGTTCAAAACCTCCGGCTCCGGTATATCCTGTGGCAGAGACAATGACGTTTTCTATTCCGGCAAAAGTACCTGTCTGAAAAGTGTAATATTTCATTTCAGAAAGGTTGACATCGGTAAGGGTTTGAAGCACTTCTGTGGCTTTGGGGCCCTGTACGGCCAATAACGAGAATTCGTCGGAAGCATCTGTTACCTCGGCTCCGGTATTGTTCTGTTTTTTGATCCACTCCAGGTCTTTCTCAACATTGGATGCGTTAACCACCAGCAAAAACGCCTCGGGACCGAAACAATAAATCAGCAAGTCGTCGATAATTCCGCCTTGGGTGTTGGGAAAGTACGCGTACTGAATTTTTCCTTCGGTGAGTTTGGATGCATCATTAGAACACACCTTCTGAACCAGCGCTAACGCACCCTTACCTTTGATCCAGATTTCTCCCATGTGGGAAACATCAAAAACACCCACTTTATTTCTAACACTGAGGTGTTCTACGTTAATTCCGGTATACTGTACAGGCATTTCAAATCCTGCAAAAGGAACCATTTTGGCTCCCAGAGCAACATGCACATCGTGAAGGGCTGTTTTTTTCATATCTGCTATTTAGTATTAGTGAGAACCGGCCAAAAAAGTGCTGCACACTACGCAGCACTATAGAAATGCCACCTCGGTTCTTTTTTAAATTCGATTTGCAAAGTTAGTATAATTGCCATTACCCCCACGGCCGTATAATGGTCGAAATGACCGCTAGCCGGCGCCGACCACTACGCGAAAATTGAGCTGAACAACGTATAAACCACCGGCAATCTGGCGGAAGGCATGCCCAATGCGATCGCGCGATTTTAATGCGATGGTAATGATTCCCAAGCCTGCCCCTCCCTTGTCGGAAATAACCCCGTCGGTCATGGTTTCGATATAGCGCTTCTTGAGATCGGTGAGCGATAATTTATTTATTTCGCCGATTCTATTCTCGAGAATCATACGGCCATTTTCATCGGTCAGGTTGATAACACTGATATCGTAGTGATCTGGATATTTTACGACAATTACGCCTGCAAGATCTTCTCGAACCACCCGTTTGAACGAGTGCAACCGAATATTCTGGAGGCTTTCAATTAGAATGCTGAAAATCCGTTTTACCACACTTCGCGAAGGCTCATGATCTTCAAGGATTTTTTCAACCTTGTCAGAAAGTATAAAAGTGAGGCTTTGATCAAGCCCGCCGAAGTAGGATAACAACACTTCTCCTTCGGATGCTTTATACATTTCATACAATGAAACAAATTGTTCCCTGCAGCCTTCTTTTATCTTATTTGCAGTTAGGTTCATAGGTTGATTTGCAGCACGCTAAAATAAATAAATTTACTTCCTCGCTTATCACTTAAAGCAAATGCTATTAACAATTGGTTTTTAATCCGTTAGGTGAAACAGGGTTGCAGACTAGAATTTAGCACATGGAATTACGCGCCTTTTTTGCTTGTTTTTATTTCGTCTGTTAGCGAATTCTACAACCAGCGAAACCTCGTGTGAGCCGCCAGTATTGATTGCCAGATTTGAGATCGTGATATCATAAGAGTATCCGATATAAAAACTATTGACCTGCAATCCGAGCATCAGGGCGAGGGCATCGTGGTGGGCATGTCCGGCATCGTTTTGCTTGATTCCCGGTAATCCTCTATACCAAACGCCAAATGTGATGGGATCGTATTCGTAATAAACACCGATATCCAGTTGATCAAACTTTCCTTGTGCACGATAATTAAAGGCCGTTACCAGATACTGTGTACGTGCGTTATAATCGTTTTGCTTGATTCGCTTTCGCCAACCTCCGTGTGCAGAATAGCGAATCGGAATTCTTGATTCCTGTTCTATTAAACTTTCATTAGGCCGGTTTAAGTGATAGGCGCTCATACCAAACCATATACTTTCTGAAAACAGCAACAAACCGCCACCAAAATCGGGGTAGGTTACGCGCTGATTACCAAATTGTATTAAATCGGGATCGATGGTGTTTCCAGCGTTATTCCTCAAAAGTTGATCGCCAAAGGTGAGGCGGTTGTAATCGAGCGTGCGCTGGGTGAATGACACCTGCAGTGCCGGACGTAGGAAAAATTTTCTGGACAAGTTAATTTCATAGGCATACTGGGCAGCAATATTGGTATAACTCAAGGCCCCGGTGCCAGCCCTGTCGTGTGTTACCATCACACCAATTCCGCTTTTTATATCGCTAAAATAATGATCATAAGAAGCATTTTGAGTAACAAACGCGCCCGATATTCCGGGCCATTGGTGGCGGTAGTTAAGGGCAACCCTGCTTTGGGTGGAGGTTCCTGCAAATGCGGGATTTAAATAGGTGGGGGCCGCATAAAATTGGGTGAAATGGGGATCCTGAGCACCCGCAATAACTGTTGCGCTGCAAAACAAAATGATTAATATGCCGCGTAGTTTATTCATGGAAAGATTGCGGATTGCGCGCCTTCATGACAAAATCGCGGTGAACTTCTGTTATTTGCTCACCCATTATTTCACCATACTTCAAATTCATGGTAATGGTTTCATGATCGGCAGCAGAGATTTCGACACGATATTCACGGTCGGGTTCGAGCATCATTACATACTTTCCAGTTCTGGCGTTGGATTGGTAAATAGTCGGTTGAGCGTCTCCGGAAACCATTACTTTCAAATCAGCCTGAATCGGTATATCTGTGTCTCCAAGGGTTCGTCCGGCCAGCAAAACCATCGAATTTTCAACCCCAAACTCAACCTGATAGATATCGTGTTCCCCCTGTCCGCCCCGACGGTTGGTGGAATAATATCCGAGTCGTCCCGAAGCTTCCATCACCAGATAAATGTCGTCGAAAACCGTGTTAAGCGGATATCCCATCGAAACGGGTTCCTGCCACTGCTCGGTTTCTGTATCTAACGTTGACTTAAAAATATCGTAGCCCCCAATGGATTGATGTCCCGTTGAGGCGAAATAAAGGGTCTGTCCGTCAGCAGAAATAAAAGGACCGTCTTCGTCGGCAGATGAGTTCACATTGGGCCCGAGATTAATCGGTTGGCTCCAGGTGTCATCGGGAAGTTTCACCACCCGGTAAATGTCTTTTCCGCCATATCCGCCCGGCCGATTAGATGAAAAATAAATGGTCATTTCGTCCGAAGCTATCGTAGCACTGGGTTCAAACCACTGCGAGTTGACCCGTTCAGAAAAAAGCACGGGCTCTTTCCACCCGTCACTGCCCAGAGTGGTGATATAGATATCTCCGGCGTCGAGTGTGGCGTTGGTACGGTAAATCAGCATGGTATTGCCTGATGGTGAAAGCGCCACAGTAGCATCGTGCGAAACCGTATTAATAGGACTGTCAACATTATTCGCGGCTTGCCATACACCATCTACCTTTTGCGATCGATAGATGTCTTCGAAATAATCACCATTTGGATCCTGCCGATCGGAGGCGCCTCCCTGTCGACGAGAAGTGAAGTACATTTCTGTTCCATCAGCGCTGATCACCGGCATGTATTCTGGATGGGGTGAATTGACATTTCCGCCAAGATTCTGCAACCGGTGATTTTTTGGATTGGCATAGACCGCTTTCGCCCGTCGGGTCATGTCCATGGAGCGGTTCACGTCCGGCGAAGGAACTCCGGCATCACCCGAACTCAAGTATTGGTTGTAAGCCACCAAGGCTTCGTCAAAACGTTCGTGAAAATGAAGCGCCTGACCAAGATAATAAGTAGCTTCAGTAACACCCTGCTCCTGTGCGCGTTCCAAAAACCTCATCGCAGAAAGCTCTTCGTTGCGCATATTGAGCCTACAAATTCCCGCCCGTAGATTGGCCAGCGGATGCGCCGGACTAACCTCAAGAATATTGTCATAAATGGCTGCTGCCCCATGGTAATCCTCGGTGATAAACATTACATCTGCCTCATTCAACAGCAAGCGATGGTGATTTCGAAGTCCGTCCTTTTGTGCAGAACAACCCGCAACTGCTAATATCACCAACACCAAAAAAATCAATCTACTCTTCATCCCTATCTATCTAATTAGCGTTACGTCGCCCGATCGTTGTATACGACGACCATCGGTAAAAGTGGCGTTGACCTTCCAAACATATACATCTTGTTTACACAATTCGCCTTTGTAATAACCATCCCAGCCGATGTTAACATCGCGGCTCTCAAAGATCAGCTCACCCCACCGATTGTAAATTAACAGTTGGTAGTCATCCACACCCTCGTGCAATGGAAAGAAAATATCGTTGTTAAAGTTATTGGCCGAAGGATCGAAATACCCTCCAGACGGACCAGAAGGTGAAGGGGTAAAGGCATTGGGAAAGACCACGTCGCCTCCGCCTTCCGCACGAATGGCATCGATGAGCATAAACGTGTCGGGACATTGATATTCGTTATTGGCGATCAGCGAAACACTATAAAGACCGGTCTCCTGATAGTAGTACTGCACATTTTCCTGATCGGAAGTGTTTCCATCGCCAAAATCCCAGATATACGAATCGGCATTTTCAGACAGATTGAGAAAGCTGACCGGCTGACCGGGAACCACTACATTTTGCGGACTGGCGGTGAAAAAAGCTACGGCCTGCGGATACACCTCCACCACCGATTCCTTAACCATTACATCGGTATCTCCGCCAAATCCAGTTGCGGTGAGTGTTACGGTATAGGTGCCTGGATTGTAAAAAGTGTGCAGGGGATTTTCTTCAATCGATAGACTGCCATCGCCAAAATCCCACAGGAAAAATGCGCCAAATTCCGAAGTATTCACAAACTGCACCGTAACCGGCTGACAACCGGCCCCCTCACCGGTAAAATCGGCTACCGGAAGCGGCACCCCTATCATTACGGTTTGAGCATACGTATCTAAACATTGGCCGTTATCAACAGTCAGTTGAATGGTGTATTCGCCCCAGGTGGGGTAGGTAATTGGTCCGGGATTCTCACCGGTAGCCGTTTGTCCGTCGCCAAACGACCAACTGTAAGTAGCGCTGTCGGCAATACTCTGGTTTTCGATTGTTACCGTTGCATCGGGAAATACTTGCGATTGCGGAGAAGCCGTGAAAAGTGCATGCGGTGTGGCCAATACGGTAAAGATTTCTGTAACGGTATCCGTGCACCCCAAGTAGTTGGTCGCCACCAGCGTCACTTCAAACCCGAGATCTTCTGTAGAATCATTTTCGAGCAAAATAGTGGGTGCACTTTGATTTGAAAACAACTCGCCGTTGACATACCAGCTATACGAAGATGCACCGAGCGACTCGTTGAGGAGCACGCTCTGCAGCGGTGTGCAGGAAACATTATCACCCGAAAATGCAGCAATTACCGCGGGCATCACCTCAACAAAAGTCGATGCAGAATCCGTGCAACCATAGGCATTGGATCCGGTTAAAGTCACCGGCATGATTACCACTTGGTCGGTTAGGTTTTCATATATGTGGCTGACGATTGACGCACTATCGGTAGCAAAAGTACCGTCACCAAATGACCAGAAAAAACTGTCTGCTCCCTCCGATTGATTGTCAAATATCGCTTCGAAAGGCGCGCAGGATGAAACCGCTGTCACTTCAAAGGCGACTTGTGGTGTAGGATGAATGATAATTGTATGAGCAACAGTATCACTACAGCCAAACTGATTTTCAGCAATGAGTATGACTTCATATTCCACGCTCGCATCGGTATTGTTCTCCAGTTGAATCACCGGATTGACCGCATTACTTATCTGTCCATTTCCAAAATCCCACAGGTAGCTCACGGCTCCCAAAGAGGTATTTTCAATTTCGGGCACAAACGGAGAACAAGCTTCGGGAGTGATATTAAACCCGGCAGTAACTTCAGGAAACACCGTAATATTGATGGTCTGCGAATCTTTACAGCCAAAGCTGTTGGTGGCCTCCAGTTTCACTTCATAAACTACGGTTTCACTGGTGGGGTTATAGAAAGTATGGGTATGAACCAGTGCCGTGGTGTCAGAAAAATGGTTGTCACCATACGACCAGATAAAATCGGCTGCAAATTGTGAGTTATTGGTGAAAGTCACTTCCAGAGGACCGCAACCACTAGGCACATCAGTGGTAAAAGAAACTGCGGGTTGCGGGTGAACTATCAGCGGTTGTGTTATGGTATCCACACAACCAAATTCTGACCAAGCCATCAGGGTGACCTCAAAAACGGTTGAGTCCGTTCCGGTGCTGTTGTAGGTATGCTGTGGCGAAGTAGAGAGATCGATAAAGCCATCGCCGAAATGCCATTCGTAGGTCGATGCGTTTACGGATGTATTTTGAAACTGAACATTGCTATCGGCACAGGTGGCAGGTGGAACCACGAAGTTGGCGGTTACTTTTGGATAAACCGTAATCACCTGACTTGAAATATCGACGCAACCATCGGCAGTTTCTGCTTGAAGTGAAACGGTGTATTCTACCGCAGCGTTGGTGTTGTTCTCAAACACGTGCGTGTGTTCGG
>CAZARI010000032.1:0-34552 GCA_964487545.1 uncultured Cryomorphaceae bacterium | reverse complement strand
CTGGCAAAGTCACCGATTCTCCATCGCAGATCGTAAAATCTTGCGTTGAAGTCAGCAGCGGGTTGATGGTAACGTTTGTTGTGATGGTACTGTCGCAGCCGGTTTCAATGGATTGCAGGGTCACGTCAAAACTTCCGGCTTCGGTGACGGTCGTTCCGTCTGGCAAAGTCACCGATTCTCCTTCGCAGATCGTGAAATCTTGCGTTGAAGTCAGCAGCGGGTTGATGGTGACATTCGTTGTGATGGTACTGTCGCAGCCGGTCTCGATGGATTGCAGGGTGATTTCATAACTGCCGGCTTCGGTGATGGTCGTTCCGTCTGGGAGCATCGCACTTTCACCCTGACAAATTGAAACATCAACTGTACTTTGAAGTGGAGGATTTACAACTACTTGTGTGGTGACAATGCTGTCGCAGCCCGTTTCAACAGCGGTTAAAATGGTTTGATAGCTCCCGGCGGTGTTGACAAAACTACCATCTGGTAATTGTACCGATTCTCCTTCACAAATGGTATGGATTTCCATACTTTCCAGAATGGGAATCAGGTTAAGGGTTAGGATTACTGTTGAGTCACAGCCTGTAGAAGAGGTGAAAGTATGTTCGTACACCCCCGCATTGGAAGTGGCTGTTCCGTTTGGAAGCGTATAGCTATCACCTTCGCAAATTTCAGCGTCCTGCTCGACAATGATTTCGGGAATTTCAGTGATGGTTGTAGTTATAATACTGTCGCACCCACTGGAGGAAATCAAGTTGCTGGTGTATACTCCAGGACTGCTGACTTGCACACCGCTCGGCAGGGTGTAGGTTCCGCCAGGACAGATTTCTGCGTCTTCCTCCGCAAGGATTTGATCAACGATCGTTACGGTAACCGGCATCGTTATTTCCTGACCTGCGCAGTCGTCGGTAACGGTCACAGTGTAGGTGGTGGTTGTGGTAGGGCTGACGGTGATGGAAGGACCTGCTTGACCGGTGCTCCAAACGTAGTTGTACGGTTGGGCATTACTTCCCCAGGCATTGGCCGTAAGTGTTGCACTTTGACCAATACAGATTTCCTGATCGGTCACTTCGAGTTCAAGCGGTTCGTTGTCGATGATATTCAATATCGCCACTTCGGGTTCGCAACTGCAGTCGTTTAAAAGGGTTAGAATAACGGTTTCAGTGCCTTCAGCAATGTAATCCAGAAAGGCCTCAATGGTTATGAAAACGGTGTCCTGCCCAGGTTGAAAGGTGATGGAAGTAGGGATTTCGGCATAATCCACTCCAGGGGTGGCTGTTCCCGAAATATCAAATTCGATGGTATAAGGCTCGGTAAAGGCCGGACCGGCATTGATGAACATAAAATGGCCATCATCGCAACCTTCATAAGCGTCCTGCGTGTCGCCGCTGGTTGCGGCTGCTAAATGAATTTCTTCCCCCGCGGAAAAGCTTTCGGCTTGGAGGAAAACCCCCGAATCGTATGACCCATCGCCAGCATCAGCAATGGCAATGGTGATGGTGTATTCCTCGCAGGGCACGGTGTTGATCACCGCCTGAAGCGGGGTGGTGAAACCATCATACTCAAGGCATATGCCGTTGCTATTGTCCTGATAGTAGGCCGGATAGTTAGGCGTACAGAACGGGTCGTTGTTAACATTGTTGATGGTTACCGGATCGTTGGTGCCGGGAACGGTAGCGATGTTCGTGTTGTTGGCATACCCCGGTCCACTCACGAAAAACCCAAAAACGTCATTGTATGAAGAGCAAACAAATTCGGGATACTCTTCCGATGCAAAGACGTAATTGAAAGTGACTTGGTCGGCCGAAGCCATAAAAGTAAAAGTAAAGTAGGCCGCATCGTAGGTGGCTACCCCCGCAAGGTCTGTCAGCAATTGGAGTCCGGCCGTATTGTTTATGGTTCCAGCTGATCCAGATGTGTTTGGCCCCGGCGCGTTATTCACGTTTCCCGTAGTCAGCAATACCCCTTCTTCCATTCCAATGCTGCAGCCGTTCCAGAAATTACCCACGGCCACCGGTGCTCCGGTATAGGTGATATTACTTGCCGAAACACAAGCACCGAGTAATACATCGGTAATTAACTGTACAGGGGTGTATTGCGAGCTGCTTACGCTGATTGGAGCATGTGGTCCGCCTCCGCCACCAGACCAGTTAGGGCAGTTATTGGCGAGGCTATTGACGGAGGGAGGTGTGAAATAGGGTGTGGTGGATAATAGTTGGCTTCCAGTGCCATTGGGCCCGGAATGCACGGTATAGTAATTTTCACCAGACCAATTGCCCGCGGAATAAATGAATGTAATACTTTGACCGGGATCAACACTAAAATTGAAGCAGGCTTGTGAGCCTGCTGCCAGAGTAATGTTGCTCAACACATTAACCCCACCCACCTGCACGGTGAGGCTGCCGCCGTTCCAGCCATCACCAAAGGTGTCGTGCAGGCAAATGGATATTTGACATTGGCCATCATTGCCGCCTCCGCCACTGTTGGACCAATCAGGGCAGTTGTTAATAAGGCTATTGACGGAGGGAGGTGTGAAATGGGGTGTGGTGGATAATAGTTGGCTTCCAGTGCCATTGGGCCCGGAATGCACGGTATAGTAATTTTCACCAGACCAATTGCCCGCGGAATAAATGAATGTAATACTTTGACCGGGATCAACACTAAAATTGAAGCAGGCTTGTGAGCCTGCTGCCAGAGTAATGTTGCTCAACACATTAACCCCACCCACCTGCACGGTGAGGCTGCCGCCGTTCCAGCCATCACCAAAGGTGTCGTGCAGGCAAATGGATATTTGACATTGGCCATCATTGCCGCCTCCGCCCGAAGCCCCCTCCAGACAGTTTGCACACGAGGGGTGGGTTGCCGCATGAGAAGCACAAAAACTGTCCCAGACGGTACTACAACACCACGAGTCCATTGCACAAACAGCACTTTGGCAAGCGATGTCTGAAGGAAACCCAGCCGATGACTGTGACTGGTCACAATAGGGTTGCGCTACAGCAACAGGTGCAGTAAGGTTAAAAAAAAGGACCAACAGAAGCCCTGCCAATCGCACAAAGCGGCGGCTTTTCTTAGTTGGTTGTTGGTAAATGCCTGCCATTATCAATTACCTCCAAGAAACAAATGATGTGGTAGGATTTAATAGTGACTGGGCGAAATGATGATAAAATAACTGCTCCTTCCGAACGGAGTAGAATGGTGTCATGGCTGCTTTGTTAGTTATCCTGTGGTCGCTTTTCACCCGAAACTAGAATGGTTAGTCCTGTCTTCGTCTGTATGTGAAAGTTAACCTCAGAAATAGGTTAATTAAACTATTATCGGGTCGTTATTCCAGCCGGAATTTCACATTTTTTTTGACAGTTTCCAAATTAATGCTTGCTTTTATATACTTTATTTATTATGATTTTCAATTTCTCGTCGTGTTTATAATATAGATTTTTGGGCGCGACGGACGCGTTATGCATTGTTAACCTGATAAGTGTGGTTTTTATTGCGGCTTTTTCAATCGGCACTAGCCACAGCAATTTTTGAACGCTCAAATTCTGAAACGCTACGAAATAAAATTGCAGGCGAATTATGCGAAAAAATCGAGCGAGACAGATGAGGATACCTTCTAAACAATGGTATGGAACGGGTGATTATTCAACCATCAGATTGCAACCGCGGATATCGCTATAGTCAAATCGACCGAGTACCTGAAAAGTGTCATCACCAAGGTCTTTACCCAGATCGTTGGTAGCGATAAAAGCACAGGAGTGGATGTTGGCTAAATCGATTATATTTAAACCTCCTGATTGGCTGGTGCAAAACGCGAGCGGGTCGTCGTGCTGCCGAATCAAGGCTTTCATCCAGGGCGGACAGCGAAAAATTCCCTTGCCCTGCGAATAGGCCTGCGACAACAATTCGGTCATGCCATATTCCGAGTGAATCTGATCTACCCCAAAAGCGCTGTATAAAATTCGGTGCAGCTCTTCGCGAATAATCTCTCTGCGACGACCTTTCATTCCGCCAGTTTCCATTATGATGGTGTTTTGCAGTGCTTGCGGAAATTGTTCGGCCAAATCGAGCAGGGCAAAGCTCACTCCAATGACCAGCGTTTTGTGCGTCTTATCCGGTTGGCTTAGTTTCTGAGCAAGTTGGCTCAGGTTGTCTAAGTAAAAGCCACTGTCGAGATGCTGACTCATTTTAATCAGGTGGTTCACCATATAAACCAGAGAACTACCGTCGCGTTCGAGGTAGCCGGGCAACAACGCCAATATGCGATAGTTTTGCGGAGCGCCGTACCGCTGCATAAATCCGTGGGTAAAACTTTTGATATACCATTGCTCATCGCGAAGCAGGTGCCGGCTGGTGTTCTTTCCTGTGGTGCCACTGCTGGTAAAAACCAATTCGGGTTCAAAACGGCCTGTCATTACTTCGTGATACTTGAATGCCTCGATGGGCAAAAAAGGGATTGCGGTAATTTCGTTTACCTCCGCGGGATTCACTTTCAGGTGTTGGATGAAATCGCGGTACACGGTATTGTTTTCGGCCTGATGCCGGAAGAGGGCAAGCGCGCTTTCAGCAAATTCGGCATCGCTGCTGATATCGAATATTTTCGGTTGGAAGTTCGGTTGTTTCAAAGTACTTTTGAATTGTGACGCCAAATTACAGATTAATGAATAGCTGTCGAATTGTTGGGGTGATTGTTCTGCTGATGATTGTTGCTTCGGCTTGTCAAAAGGCAAGTGATTTTCCACGTGAGCCGCGACTGGAATACCTCAGTTTCAATAACGATCCCAATGATGCGGTGATGCGGTTTAAATTTACCGATGGCGATGGAAATGTTGGTCTTGATCCAAAAGACACTTTATCGCCATTTCATGCATCGGCCGACCCCGTTAATAATTACCATTGGAATCTCTGGATTAAATATTACGAGAAAATCGACGGCACTTGGTACGAATATCAGTCAAACGAGCCTACTGAACCCTTGTATCTCGATCCGAATGCTACTTTTACTCGGATTCCGCGCCTCGATCCCAAAGGCCAAAACAAGTCACTTGAAGGGGAGGTGGTTATCGACATGACCGGCTGGTATCCGCTGGGCATGGCAGATACTGTAAAGTACGGTGTCATTCTATTAGACAGGGATCTGAATCAGAGCAACGAGGCCGTTTCAGAAGAAATTATTACGCCGCAATAATCTTAGATCTTTCCGGAATATGCTTCGGAGATGTTGATTATGTGGTCTCCTACCTTTTCCGAAAACTGGAACAAGTCGCTGTAATATAACCCGCTTTTAATCGAGTAAACCCCTTTTTCGAGGTCCTGAAGGTGCTTTTTGCGGAGCTGATCCCGAAAGGCGTTGATTTCCGATTCTGCTTGCTGAGCTTTTTCCAAAGCCACTTTATCTGATTCTGTTTTAAGGTTTTGAACCATAATGTCGAATGCGTTTTGAACCAATGCGAGCATTTCTTTCAAGCCTTCGCGCTGTTCGGGCAAAAAGTAAATCTTGTTGTGATTTTTTCGTTCCAGACGTTTGCTCATCTGGTAGTACAAATCGCCAATGCGCTCCAGATCACCCGCAATACTTAGCATTGCACGCACTTTGGCAGAGGTCCGCATACTGATGGTTCCCTCGGATATATTGGACAAGTAATTTCCAATTTCTACCTCCACGCGGTCAGTAATTTCTTCGTATTTGCGAATTTTATCAAGCAAGCGACGCCGTTCTTTGTTGTCGGTTTCTTCTAACAGAGCCGCCAGCATACCGTTCATTTTAGCGGTGAGCTTGCTAAAGCGTGATGTTTCTTTGTAGGCTTCGAGCAGTGACAGTTCAGGAGTTCCCATTAATCCGGTTGAAATGTACTCCAGGTGAAACACGGTGTCGTCTCCGCGCGACGGAACGAGCTGAATAACCACCCGCTCGATAAACGGCACGAGCCACACCAGAATCAACATGTTGACGGAGTTAAACAAAGTGTGAAACATGGCCAGTCCGTAGGCCACTGCAAATGGCATGGCTGGGTCGAACGGTGAGCCAACAGCGGTGAAGCCCATGATCCAATCGATTCCGGCCAGGAAGGGGCTAAACAAAATAACCGCCCAAATAGCACCGAGCGCGTTAAATATGAAGTGTGCCCGCGCAGCTCGCTTGGCGCTGATGTTTCCGGATAGCGCAGCCAGATTGGCCGTGATAGTGGTTCCGATATTTTCACCAATTATAGTAGCTGCACCCAGTTCAAAAGGCAATCCGTTCATGCAAAGCACCAGGGTGAGTACCAAGGCTGCGCTGGAAGATTGCAGCACCACGGTGAAAATACTGCCCAAAAAGATGAACAGAATCACCGCCAACACGCCGAGATCTTCCAGCCTACCCAGCTCGCTCAGTATATTTTTATCGATGACAGAGAAGGTTTCGCTGAGCGCTTCCAGTCCGAGAAAAAGCAGGGCAAATCCGATAATTACTTCGCCCCAACTTTTGAGGTTCTTGTGATTGAGAAAGAGCAATGGCAAACCGAAAGCCAACAACGGAAGAGCGTACTCAGTGATGGAGTATGGCGAGAATGCCAGCAAAACGATAAACCAGGCGGTCATGGTGGTGCCGATATTGGCTCCCATGATCACACCAATGGCTTGACGCAAGTTGAGCAATCCTGCGTTAACAAAACTCACAATCATGACGGTGGTTGCCGAAGAGGATTGCACCAGGGTCGTTGTAATAAAACCACCGACTACACCCGCAAAGGGGTTGGCGGTCATTTTACCCAGTAATTGACGCATTTTGCTTCCGGCAACTTTTTGGATGCCTTCGCTCATCACCTTCATTCCGAAGATGAAAAAGCCCAGGGCCCCGAGCAGGGTTAAAAACTCAAATACTCCGAAATCCATGTGTTAAATGTAGTGGAAAATTAGGGCGAAACTACGCTAATGCCTGATCAGATTTGACGATGGAATATTAACTTTCTGTTAACAATGGTGGGTGATACGATGTAATGTAAATCGTGTGAAAGGGCAGGTGAATTTTATTCTTTAATTGCCTTTTCAATGATGGTGCCTACCACTATGGTAATTTCTTGCAGATAAGTTATCGAAGGAAATTGCTGAGCTTGGTGTTGCCAAGGTTCTTGAAACAGTAGCGGCTAAATATAAAAAAGCGAACCCCCAATCCGGATTCGCTTTTCAAAATTCTCTTTGATCAGATTTATAACTTTTTCACGAGCTTGTCGAGCTCAAGGTGTAGTGCTTGTCCGCGCAAATTTTTGGCGATGATCACCCCGTCAGCGTCTAACAGAAAGCTGGCCGGAATGCTGCGCACGTTATAGATGGCTGCGGGTTTTGAAGCCCATCCGCCCAAATCGCTCATGTGGTGGGGCCAATTGAGTTTATCTAATTCAATGGCTTTCATCCAGCTCACGTGGTTTTTATCGAGCGAAACGCCAAGAATTCTAAAGCCTTTGGCGTCTTTATATTTGGCTTGTGAGTACTTTTCGTAGGCCGCAACAATATTTGGGTTTTCACGGCGACATGGACCGCACCAAGATGCCCAAAAATCGATGAGCACGATATTTCCGCGCAGGTCGGTAAGCTTAATTTCCTTTCCGTGCTGATTGTCGAACGCGAGTTCCGGAGCAGTGTCACCAATGTTAAGGCCAACTTTTCCTGAAGGGGTAACCGCCGATTGTGCCACTGATTGAGTGGAAAATCCGAAAACAATCGTCGCTAAGGAAAGAAACATGATAAATCCTGACTTTTTCATATTGCAATAATTTAGGGCTAATTTAGGTCTTTGATTTGCAAAAGGACAACCAAACGCAAACTTTGTTCCACTTTTTTTAATTTTTTACTGCTATTCAACGCGTCGGATACTGGCTCCGATAGCGTTCAGTCTCAAGTCAATGTTTTGATATCCACGATCAATTTGTTCGATGTTATGGATGGTGCTGGTACCTTTTGCCGACATGGCAGCGATCAATAGCGCTACTCCTGCACGGATATCGGGCGAGGTCATTTCGATTCCACGCAGCGGGTATTGCCGGTTCAGACCGATGACGGTCGCCCGGTGTGGGTCGCAAAGAATAATCTGGGCACCCATATCAATGACCTTGTCGACAAAAAACAGCCTGCTTTCAAACATTTTCTGATGAATGAGCACACTGCCTTTGGCCTGGGTAGCTACAACCAGCACAATGCTCAGTAGGTCGGGCGTAAATCCGGGCCACGGATGGTCGGAAATGGTGAGGATGGAACCGTCGATAAAGTTTTCAATTTCGTATTGTTCCTGCGCAGGAATAAACAGGTCTTCTCCTCTTCGTTCCATTTTTACTCCCAACTTCTGAAACACCTGAGGAATCATTCCGAGTTGTTCGTAGGCTACATCCTTTATCGTGATTTCGCTCTGCGTCATTGCGGCCAATCCGATAAAACTACCCACTTCAATCATGTCGGGCAAACAACGATGTTCGCAACCGCTCAGGTATTCAACTCCTTCAATGGTAATCAGGTTTGATCCCGCACCGGAAATATTTGCGCCCATCCGATTGAGCATTCCGCAGAGCTGCTGAATGTATGGTTCGCAAGCTGCGTTGTATATTGTCGTGGTGCCTTTGGCCAAAACAGCAGTCATAATAATGTTGGCGGTACCCGTAACCGAAGGTTCATCGAGCAACATATGCGTTCCGCGCAGATTGTTGCCTTCTACACTGTAAAATTCATTGTCGGGATTGTACGTAAACTGAGCACCTAAACGCTGAAAACCGACGAAATGGGTATCGAGGCGACGACGTCCGATTTTGTCTCCACCGGGTTTGGGAATGTAACCTTTGCCGAAGCGGGCCAGAAGAGGCCCTACCAGCATAATTGAGCCGCGCAGTCCAGATCCCTTCTTTTTGTACTTATCGCTGAGCGGATATTCCAAGTCAATATCGTCGGCCTTAAAAGTGTAGGTGTCCTCTGAAATCTGATTGACTTTCACGCCGAAGTCTCGTAGCAAATCGATCAACCGGTTTACATCAATGATGTTGGGGATATTTGAAATGGTCACTTCTTCTGGCGTTAATAAAACGGCACAGAGAATTTGCAGCACTTCATTTTTGGCGCCCTGGGGGGTGAGCGTTCCCCTCAGCGTTTTCCCTCCTTCAATTTCAAAAGAAGCCATCAGCGTCGTTTTCTTCGGTTGGTGCCTCCTCCTTTACTCTTTTGTTTGCGCCGTCCGCTTTGCTGGCCGGTGCTTCCCGTCTTGGTTGCACTCAACAGATTGGCAGTTGGTTCCAATTTGTTTGGATCCTCCAGCTTGAGCTTGCCACCAGACAGCTCTTCCAGTTGACGAGCAATTACCTCATCCTTAACGGTGTCCCGGTTCCAGGTGAGATAGGTTTTTTTCATCAGGTTGGCCAGGCTCAGGATTTGGTCGCTGCGCTTTTCCTGATCACTTTCCGCTGCTACGACCTCAATCATCCGTTCAATGGTTTTTCCGTAGTGACCATAACGGATATCTCCTTGCGGATAGGGCATTGGTTTGGGCCGCTGCTTGAGTTTATCGGGTGATGGAGGCGGATATGGAGAGTCTACATCAAGCTCGAAATTCGACATGATGTGCAGGTGATCCCAAAGTTTGTGTTTAAAGTCTTCCATGTCGCGCAGGTAAGGAAAGAGCTGGCCCATTATTTTAATGATGGCCAGCGATGCCTTGTTTCTTTCTTCGCGATCTTCGATGGTTTTGATGTGATCTACCATGTTCTGGATGTTTCGTCCATACTCAGGTATAATCAAATCGGGGCGTTGAGAATTGTACTTCATTTAATTTGTTTGATCTGCGGCAAAATTAGGGATTCTTTGCGGCAATTTTAATTGAGGATTTTCAATTTGGCAAATTTGAGCAATAACTGCTTTTGTCCCACTTCGGGAAAATACACTGTGGCCTTTGTATTCGGCGACTGCCCTTCGAGCTTCAGTACTTTGCCTTTTCCGAACCGGTCGTGAACAACTTCATTGCCGATTTCCAGGTTGATAACCGTTCCGCTGTCACTACTGTTCATGGTTTGTGGAGAAACTTTTTTCAAGTTGCGGGGAACTGCAGGCGGAGCAGGTTGGGCTGGCCGTGATGGCGTGTTTCGTTGAGCGCGCTCAAATGGTTTTTTGGGTTGAAAATTAAAAGAGGAGGTGGGGGCATGTGCCTGCCGATCTATTGGTTCGGGCATTTCAAGGAACTGTTTGTCGATGTCTTCGATAAATCTGCTGGGTTCACTGCGTTGCAATGTTCCCCATTTATATCTCGACAATGCGTAGGATAGGGTAAGGCGCTTTTCGGCTCGTGTTGTAGCCACGTAAAAAAGCCGCCGTTCTTCTTCTAAACCGGCACGGCTGTCGAGCGACATTTGAGATGGAAATAGATTCTCTTCGAGCCCGACAACATATACATAAGGAAACTCCAAACCTTTTGCTGCGTGAATGGTCATCACCGTCACTTTATTTTTGTCATCGTCTTCCTCATCGGCGTCGGTGAGCAGGGCAACGTCAATCAAAAAGTCACTCAGCGTGCTGATCTCGTCGGGGTTCTCCTCCTTATTGCGGTCAGAAAAATCTTTCATACCGTTTAGCAGTTCCTGAATGTTTTCGTAGCGACTCACTCCTTCGGGAGTTTTGTCAGAATGGAGCTCCCTGAGCAGTCCCGAATTGGAAGCAATAAGATGTCCCAGTTCATAGGCACCCATGGTGTCCATCTGTTGCCTGAACCCACGCATCATCGAAACAAATGCATTCAGTTGGTTTTCAATATTCGAGCGGACGGCCACATTATATTGACCCAGATTGGTTAGCACTTCCCACATTTCGGTGTCGTGTTCGAGTGCGGCGGCAGATATTCTTTCAATGGTAGATTGACCGATGCCCCGTGCGGGATAATTGATGACGCGTTTCAAGGCCTCTTCATCCTTGGGATTAGCCGTCAGTCTGAAGTAGCTGATCAGGTCTTTGATTTCCTTGCGCTGATAAAACGACATTCCGCCGTAAATCCGATAAGGGATATTCATCTTTCGCAAAGCCTCTTCCAGCGCCCGAGACTGTGCGTTGGTACGGTAAAGCACGGCAAACCCACTGTAGGCTGCCTGTTCGGTCATTTGGGTGTCGTATATATCGTTGGCTATAAAAAAACCTTCTTCGTTGTCCGATACGCAGCGCTTTACTTTAATGGCAGTGCCTTCGTCGTTTTCGGTCCAAACCGTTTTTTTGATCTGGTTTTTGTTTTTTGCGATGATGCTGTTGGCCGCATTCACGATGACTTGTGTTGACCGGTAGTTTTGTTCCAGCTTAAAAAGCTTAAAGTCGGGGTAGTCTTTTTTAAAGTTGAGGATGTTGTATATATCCGCCCCGCGAAATGCGTAGATGCTCTGTGCGTCATCACCCACCACACAAATATTTTCGTTGAGTGCAGCGAGTTTCTTTATAATCAGGTATTGCGAATAGTTGGTGTCTTGATATTCATCCACCAGCACATAATGAAATTTGTGCTGGTACTTGTGTAGTACATCCGGAAAATCGCGGAGCAACACGTTGGTGTTGTAGAGCAGATCGTCGAAGTCCATTGCCCCCGCTTTGAAGCACCGAATGACGTAGGCAGCGTATATGTCCGCTATTTTTGCTCTGCCGGCAAGGTGATCTTCGGTATTGATATCACTGTTTTGCCGATATGCTTCGGGTGAAATTAGGTTGTTTTTAGCGGCCGAGATTCTATTGAGGACAACACCGGGCTTATATATTTTATCGTCCAGGTTCATGCCTTTGATAATGGACTTGATCAGGCTCTTGCTGTCGGCCGTATCATAGATGGTAAAGTTCGACGGGTAGTTGAGTTTTTCGGCTTCCACCCGCAGGATTTTGGCAAACACCGAGTGAAAAGTTCCCATCCAGATGTTTCTGGCTTCGGACGCTCCGACAATGCTGCCAATCCGCTCTTTCATTTCGCGGGCAGCCTTGTTTGTAAAAGTCAGCGACAGGATATTAAAAGGATCAACACCTTGCCTGATTAGATGGGCTATTTTATAGGTGAGTACCCGTGTTTTTCCTGATCCGGCACCTGCGATAACCATGCTGGGGCCAGTGGTGTACAGCACTGCAGCGCGCTGTGATTCGTTTAGTTGATCGAGATATTGCACGGTTTCAAAGTTAGGGTAAAATTATGGGAGGATACAAAAGATATTCTTCTTTGAGATAACGCATAAAAATGACGACTTTTGCCTGCCCATTTTTTGACGCAATGACGCGGCTTTCATTAAGTCACAAGTTTCTCCACAATGGGGTGTGAAAAAATCGAAATTAAATTAACGAAGCCGTTGTTTTGTATTAAAAAACTTATACCTTTGCAGCCCCAAAAATCTGAAGTTGGGGATAAATTGAATCGGAAATCACGAATAATTAGGGATTAGAATGCCAACAATTCAGCAGTTAGTAAGAAAAGGACGAAAGGTGATTGGCCAGACCAGTAAATCGGTTGCGCTTGAATCTTGTCCTCAGCGACGCGGGGTCTGTGTACGGGTGTACACCACCACTCCGAAGAAACCAAACTCGGCTATGCGAAAAGTGGCTCGGGTAAGGCTGACCAACGGAAACGAGGTGAACGCCTATATTGGAGGTGAAGGGCACAATCTTCAGGAGCACAGCATTGTGCTGGTGCGTGGAGGCCGGGTAAAAGATTTGCCAGGTGTGCGCTATCACGTTGTGCGCGGAGCACTCGACACTGCGGGGGTTGAAGGTCGAAACCAAAGAAGATCAAAATACGGCACCAAGCGCCCTAAAAAATAAGTTTACTTCTATTTATAAGCAATGAGAAGAAGAAGAGCAAAAGTTCACGTGGTATTGCCGGATCCGCGATTTAGCGATGTGATGGTCACCAAGTTTGTCAATAACCTGATGGTGCAGGGTAAAAAGAACCTGGCCTACCGGGTGTTTTATACCGCCATGGATCGGGTAGAAGAAAAGACACAGGAAAATAGCCTTGAGGTGTGGAGAAAAGCCATTGAAAATATTACCCCTCAAGTTGAAGTGCGCAGCCGCCGTGTGGGTGGTGCCACTTTTCAGATTCCGGTTCCGGTTCGTGACAGCCGAAAGCTGTCCATGGCAATGAAGTGGCTCATTCTTTATGCTCGCAGACGAAACGAAAAATCGATGGGCGAGCGATTGGCCAATGAAATTATGGCCGCTGCAAAACAGGAAGGTGCTGCATACAAGAAAAAAGAAGATACCCACCGGATGGCGGAAGCAAATAAAGCATTCTCACACTTCCGATTCTAAGAATTAAGATAATCCACACCAAGAAGTTTCAGCCATGGCAAAACGAGATTTAAAATACACGAGAAATATAGGTATCGCGGCTCATATCGATGCGGGGAAAACAACCACCACCGAGCGAATTCTGTATTATGGTGGAATCAGCCATAAACTCGGAGAAACGCACGAGGGGACCGCTACCATGGACTGGATGGAGCAGGAGCAGGAGCGTGGTATTACCATTACCTCGGCCGCTACAACCCTGAAATGGCAATACCGCGAACAAGAATACCACGTAAACATTATCGATACACCCGGTCACGTTGACTTCACCGTAGAAGTAAACCGCTCGTTGCGTGTACTTGATGGACTCGTGTTTTTATTCAGTGCAGTGGACGGTGTGGAGCCACAGTCTGAAACCAACTGGCGCCTTGCAGACAACTACAAGGTTCCAAGAATCGGGTTTGTAAATAAAATGGACCGCTCGGGAGCTGACTTCCTGGGTGTTTGTAATCAGGTAAAAGAAATGCTCGGCAGTCATGCCCTTCCCCTTCAGATCCCAATTGGAGCTGAGGACGATTTCAAAGGAGTGGTTGACCTGATCAATTTCCGCGGAATTGTTTGGAACGAACACGACCACGGAATGACCTTCGAAGAGGTTGAAATTCCCGAAGATTTGATAGACGAGGCCAGAGAGTTTCGCGAAAAATTGCTCGAAGCAGTCGCCGAATTCGACGACACCCTGATGGAAAAATATTTTGAGGATTCTGAATCGCTGACAGAGCGTGAAATCCTTGATGCATTGCGCGAAGCCACCATCGCCAACAAAGTGGTGCCCATGATGTGCGGTTCCTCTTTTAAGAATAAAGGCGTTCAGGCCATGCTTAATATGGTAATGGAGATTCTGCCTTCACCGGTTGATATTGACGCTATTATAGGCGTGAACCCTAAAACCGATCAAGAAGAGAAAAGAAAGCCAGATGCGGGTGAGCCGTTTGCAGCCCTCGCATTTAAGATTGCTACCGACCCTTTTGTTGGACGTCTTTGCTTTACCCGTGCCTACTCTGGAGTACTCGAGTCGGGTTCGTATGTACTCAATACCCGAACCGGAAATAAGGAGCGTATCTCCCGAATCTTCCAGATGCACGCCAATAAACAGAATCAGATTGAACGACTGCAAGCCGGGGATATCGCAGCACTGGTTGGGTTTAAAGACATCAAAACAGGCGATACCCTTTGCGACGAGAAATCGCCGATCATCTTGGAGTCTATGGACTTTCCGGAGCCAGTTATCGGAATCGCCATCGAGCCTAAAACACAGGCCGATGTTGACAAACTGGGAACTGCACTGAATAAACTGAGTGAAGAAGATCCTACACTTACCATCCACACCGACCAAGACTCTGGCCAAACCGTTTTGAGCGGAATGGGGGAGCTTCACCTGGATGTAATCCTCGATCGTCTGAGACGAGAGTTTAAAGTAGAAGTGAATCAGGGAGCTCCTCAAGTAGCCTACAAAGAAACCATCACCCGTGCGGTAGATCACCGGGAAGTGTACAAGAAGCAGACAGGTGGTCGTGGTAAGTTTGCCGACATCGTGATCACTATCGAGCCAAAAGAAGGAGAAGAGCCCGGACTCGAATTTGTAAATGAGATTAAAGGGGGTAACGTTCCACGAGAATTCATCCCTTCTGTAGAGAAAGGTTTCAAAGAAGCCATGAAAAATGGTGTGTTGGCTGGCTACCCGGTCGATAGCCTGAGAGTAGTCCTCAAAGATGGTTCCTTCCACGCTGTTGACTCCGATCAACTTTCGTTCGAACTTGCAGCCAAGCTGGCTTATCGAACCGCGATGCCAAAAGCCGGTCCAACACTGCTCGAGCCGATTATGAAAGTAGAGGTGATCACTCCAGAGGAGAACATGGGAGATATCGTTGGTGACCTTAACCGTCGTCGTGGACAGGTAGAAGGAATGGGCGACCGCGCCGGAGCAAAAGTGATTAAAGCCAAGGTGCCCTTGTCTGAAATGTTCGGATATGTGACTTCACTCCGAACCATGTCTTCCGGTCGTGCTACTTCAACGATGGAGTTCTCGCACTTTGCAGAATGTCCTTCGAATATTGCCGATGAGGTGATCGCTAAATCAAAAGGTAAAGTAACAGCATAATATTAATCTGGATGAGCCAAAAGATCAGAATAAAATTGAAGTCGTACGATCACAACCTGGTTGACAAGTCAGCTGAGAAGATCGTTAAAACGGTGAAAACCACAGGCGCTGTTGTTAGCGGCCCGATTCCGTTGCCTACGCATAAGCGAATCTACACGGTGTTGAGATCGCCTCACGTAAACAAAAAAGCGCGTGAACAATTCCAGTTGTGTTCATACAAGAGAATGCTCGATATCTACAGCTCGTCTTCGAAAACTGTAGATGCCTTGATGCGCCTTGAATTGCCAAGTGGAGTTGAAGTAGAAATTAAAGTTTGATTTTAAACAAAAGCGGAGAGATGCCAGGTTTAATAGGTAAAAAAATAGGAATGACCAGCATTTACAGTGCAGAAGGAAAAGTACTTCCCTGCACGGTAATTGAAACTGGCCCGTGTGTGGTAACGCAGATCAAAACGGATGAAAAAGAGGGATACAACTCTGTTCAACTCGGATTTGGTGAGCGTTCTGAAAAGAATACACCAGCTGCCCTTAAGGGTCACTTTAAGAAATCCAATACCAGCCCCAAAGCTCGGTTGGCCGAGTTCTACGACTTCAAAGCTGAACTCGCACCCGGTGATGTTCTCGGAGTTGCCGATGTTTTCGCCGAAGGTGATTATGTGAGCGTTGTTGGCACATCCAAAGGAAAAGGCTTTCAAGGCGTGGTTAAACGCCATGGATTTAGCGGTGTTGGACAAGCTACTCATGGACAGCACAACCGTTTGCGTGCACCTGGATCTATTGGTGCAGCTTCTTATCCCGGGCGTGTTTTCAAGGGTATGCGAATGGCCGGTCAGATGGGTGACAAGCAGGTTACTATCGAGAACCTGGAAGTATTAAAATTAGATTCAGAAAGGAACCTTCTGGTTGTTAAAGGGGCTGTGCCCGGTGCCAAAGGATCATATGTAATCATACGGAAATGGAACTAGAAGTATTGAATATTGAGGGCAAGGCCTCAAGCAAAAAAGTGAAGCTGAATGACTCTGTGTTCGCCGTGGAGCCTAATGATCATGCCATTTATCTGGATGTAAAACAGTACCTGGCTAATCAACGTCAGGGTACAGCCAAAACCAAAGGCCGCAGCGAAGTGAAAGGGAGTACCAGAAAGTTGCGCAAACAAAAAGGTACCGGTGGAGCTCGTTTTGGAGATATTAAAAGCCCGCTACTTCGAGGAGGAGGACGAATCTTCGGCCCACAACCTCGCGATTATGGTTTTAAATTAAACAAAAAAGCCAAAGCAGTTGCCCGTAAATCGGCATTGACCTATAAAGTAAAAGACAATCAGCTCAAAGTAGTTGAGGACTTTCAGATGGATACTGCGAAGACCAAAAGCTTTGTTGGATATCTGGGAAATCTGAAAATTGATAATGGTGGAGCCCTGTGGGTAGTTGCCGAAAAGGACAACAACCTTGTGCTTTCAGCTCGAAATATACAGGGAGCAAAAGTGGTATTGGCAAAAGACCTCTGCACCTACGACATTCTAAAGTATAAAAATTTGGTGGTAAGCGAGAGCTCACTTGCCGAAATTGAAAAAACGCTTAATAAGTAATTGTGATGAGCAGGATATTGATCAAACCGATTATTACCGAAAAAATGACCGATGTGAGTGAGCGTCTCAACCGCTATGGTTTTGTCGTCGATCGCAGGGCTAACAAAATAGAAATCGGTAAAGCAGTTGAGGAAGCTTACGGGGTGACTGTAGATAAGGTCTGGACAATGAACTATGCCGGAAAACACAAAACTAAGTTCACCAAATCAGGAATGGTTGAAGGGCGCAGCAAATCCTTTAAGAAAGCGATTGTGACCCTCTCAGAAGGCGAAATCGATATTTACAGCAACATTTAAGAACGGAGAGACCATGGCAGTTAGAAAACTAAAACCGACCAGCCCAGGGCAAAGGCATAAAATTATTAGTTCTTTTGAGGAAATCACAACCGATAAACCACTAAAGAAACTGCTAAAGGGCGCCGGAAAAAGCGGAGGACGAAACAACACAGGAAAAATGACCATGCGCTACCTCGGTGGTGGTCACAAACGTCGCTATCGTACCATCGATTTTAAAAGAAACAAAGATGGAGTTCCAGCTAGAGTGGCTACTATTGAGTACGATCCAAACCGTTCTGCCCGTATTGCACTTCTGAATTACGCTGACGGAGAGAAGCGTTACATCATTGCTCCCGAAGGCTTGAAAGTTGATCAGACCATTGTTTCTGGAACAGGTATCTCACCAGATCTGGGCAATGCACTTTTTTTGAGCGACATTCCGTTAGGTACCGTTGTTCACAACATTGAGCTTCAGCCCGGAGCCGGTGGAGTGATTGCCCGGAGCGCCGGATCATACGCTCAGTTGAATGCACGTGATGGTAAGTACGCCATTCTTAAAATGCCTTCAGGAGAAATTCGAATGGTGTTGACTACGTGCAAAGCAACAATCGGGTCGGTTTCGAATTCTGAAAATTTCCTGATTGTTTCAGGAAAAGCAGGACGCTCTCGCTGGCTCGGACGCCGCCCACGCACCCGTGGAGTGGTAATGAATCCAGTAGATCACCCAATGGGTGGTGGAGAAGGACGCGCCTCAGGAGGTCACCCGCGTTCAAGAACAGGTTTGCCGGCCAAAGGTTACATTACCCGTGCACCTAAGAAGAAGAGCAACAAGTTTATCATTGAGAAAAGGAAGAAATAATTAAGACATGAGCAGATCCCTCAAAAAACCACCATTTATCCACTATAAACTGATGCGCAAAGTGGAAGACGCGCAGAGTTCAGGCAGGAAGAATGTGATCAAAACCTGGTCGCGTGCAAGTACCATTACACCCGACTTTGTTGGACTGACCATCGCGGTTTATAATGGCCGTCAGTTTATTCCGGTTTTCGTAACTGAGAATATGGTGGGTCATAAACTCGGTGAGTTTTCACCAACCCGGCAGTTTAGGGGACACACCAATAAGAAAAAGTAGTAAACGCAGATAATTGATTTGAGCAATGGGTTCTCGTAAACATAACATGGCGCAGGCCATTAAGGAACAAAAAAAGAACGTTAGTTACGCTATACTGCGCAACTGCCCAACATCACCTCGCAAAATGCGACTGGTAGCTGACGTGATTCGCGGAGAGCGGGTAATGCCAGCACTTAATTCGCTGAAGCACATGCCACAGGATGCCGCACGCAGATTAGAGAAACTATTGCTGTCTGCAGTAGCCAACTGGGAAGCAAAAAACGAAGGACAACGGGTAGATGAAGCCGACCTGGTGGTGAGAGAGATTAAAGTAGACAGCGCCCGGATGCTGAAGCGTCTACGTCCAGCGCCGCAAGGTCGCGGACATCGTATTCGCAAGCGTTCAAATCACGTAACCATTGTTGTTGATACCGTCAACTAAGACATAGAACAGAATAGAACATGGGACAAAAGACAAACCCGATAGGAAACAGACTCGGATTCATCAAAGGATGGGACTCGAATTGGTTTGGAGGCCGCGATTACAAGGCCAAGTTGGTAGAAGATGATGAAATTCGAAAGTACCTGCACGCCCGTCTGCGAAAGGCGAGCATCTCTAAAGTCGTTATTGAGCGCACCCTTAAACTGGTGACCGTAACCATCAATACCGCACGTCCAGGAGTGATTATCGGACGAGGAGGTCAGGAAGTTGACAAGCTGAAAGAAGAATTGAAGCAACTGACGCAGAAAGAAGTTCAGATCAATATTTTTGAAATCAAGCGCCCTGAGCTCGATGCCCGACTGGTGGCCGATAGTATCGCCCGACAGATTGAAGGCCGGATATCTTTCAGACGAGCCATTAAAATGTCCATTGCATCTACTATGCGTATGGGTGCAGAAGGAATTAAGGTTACTATCTCTGGTCGTCTGAACGGTGCCGAGATGGCCCGAACAGAATCCTTTAAAGAAGGCAGAACGCCATTGCATACTTTCCGCGCTGATATCGATTACGCCCTGTCAGAAGCCCACACCAAAATGGGACGAATTGGAGTAAAAGTATGGATATGTAAAGGAGAGGTCTACGGAAAACGTGATCTGTCGCCAAACATTGGTCTTTCAAAAAGCAAGGCCAAAGGTGGAGGACCAAGAAAGAAGAAATAATTAAACCCGTCAGAGGAAAGCAAAACGAGTAGCGATGTTACAACCGAAGAGAACGAAATTCCGAAAAATGCAAAAAGGCCGCATCAAAGGCAATGCGACCCGCGGAACCAATATAGCCTTTGGAAGCTTTGGCCTTAAAACCCTGGATGAAGGATTTATCACCTCACGTCAGATCGAAGCTGCCAGGATTGCCGTCACCCGATACATGAAACGGGAAGGAAAAGTTTGGATCAGAATTTTTCCAGACAAACCAATTACAGCAAAGCCGGCAGAGGTGAGGATGGGTAAAGGTAAGGGTGCTCCCAGCCACTGGGTAGCCGTTGTCCGCCCCGGACGAATGATGTTCGAGGCCGATGGTGTTCCTTTGGATATCGCAAAAGAAGCACTCCGGTTGGCCGCTCAAAAACTACCGGTAAGAACCAAGTTTGTAGTACGAAATGATTACGCTGAATAAACTGCACGCCATGAAAAGTTCCCAAATCGCAGAACTCACCCTCGAGGAGTTGAAAGACAAGCTTGAAGTGGAAACCGAAAGCTTCGATAAATTGCGCATGTCGCACACTGTTTCTAGCCTGGAGAATCCATTGCAGATCCGCCATAAGCGGAGGACCTTGGCCCGTCTTAAAACAGAATTGAGAAAACGCCAACTGCAAGCTAATAAGTAAGATCATGATCGAAAGAAATTTAAGAAAAGAACGGGTGGGAATCGTCACAAGCAACAAAATGGATAAATCCATCACCGTTGCTGTTCGAACCAAAGTAAAACACCGCACCTACGGAAAGTTTTTGAACACCACGCGCAAGTTTATGGCTCACGACGAGAAGCAGGAGTGCGGAATCGGTGACCGCGTGCGAATCATGGAAACCAGACCACTGAGCAAAAGCAAACGCTGGAGACTGGTAGAGGTTATCGAAAAAGCAAAATAAACCGGTAATAAGGACGAAGCGATGATACAACAGGAATCAAGATTGAAAGTAGCGGATAACAGCGGGGCCAAAGAAGTGCTCTGCATCCGTGTCCTCGGAGGAACTGGCCGCAGATATGCGTCCATCGGCGATACAATTGTTATCTCCGTTAAAGATGCTATGCCCAACAGCAACGTTAAAAAAGGGATGGTATCTAAAGCAGTAGTAGTGCGCACCAGAAAAGAAGTGCGTCGTCCCGACGGTTCTTATATTCGGTTTGACGAGAACGCAGCGGTATTGTTGAACAATGCCGGCGAGATGCGCGGAACAAGGATTTTTGGACCAGTTGCCCGGGAATTAAGAGACAAGCAGTTTATGAAGATTGTTTCACTCGCTCCAGAGGTAATTTAAAACGCGATTAGAAATGAGCAAGAAAATACATATCAAAAAGGGCGATGTAGTGTTAGTCACCACCGGAAACGACAAAGGTCAAACCGGTAGAGTGGTGAGCATCGATCGCAAAAACAATCGCGCGTTGGTTGAAGGTCAGAACATGATTTCTCGTCATATAAAACCCGACGCTTCAAACCCCCAAGGTGGGATTGTAAAGAAAGAAGCCGGAATTCACTTGTCGAACCTGATGCTGGTTGATCCGCAATCGAAAAAACCAAGCAGAATTGGCCGCAAAGCCGATAGTGAAGGAAAGCTAGTAAGATATTTCAAAAAATCAGGGGAGGTTGTAAAATGAAATACACACCACGATTAAAAACCAAGTATCGCGAGGAGATCGTTCCTGCTTTGATGAAGCAGTTCGGATACTCTAGCGTGATGCAGACACCAATCATTCAGAAAATTTGCCTGAACCAGGGATTGGGTGATGCGGTAGCCGACAAAAGAATTGTTGAGCACGCCGTTGAAGAAATGAGTACTATCGCTGGTCAGCGAGCAGTGGCCGCGTATTCCAAAAAAGACGTATCTAACTTTAAGTTACGTAAAGGAATGCCCATCGGCGCGCGAGTAACCCTGCGTGGCGACAGAATGTTCGAGTTTCTAGACCGCCTGCTCTCTGTTTCCCTGCCCAGAACCCGCGACTTTAGAGGTGTGAAAGCTACCGGATTTGACGGAAGAGGTAACTTCTCCATGGGAATTACCGAGCAGATTATTTTTCCTGAAATCGACATTGATAAAGTGAAAAATATCAATGGAATGGATATTACTTTTGTGACCTCGGCCAACACCGACGAAGAAGCAAAAGCATTATTAACTGAGTTCGGATTCCCGTTCACCAAATAATATAGAGTACAATGGCAAAAGAATCAATGAAAGCCCGCGAGCGTAAACGCCAAAGAATGGTGACGCAATACGCAGAAAGAAGAGCCGAGCTCAAAGCAAACGGCGATTGGGATGGGCTGCAGAAACTACCGCGAAATTCATCAAAAGTGCGTTTGCACAACCGTTGTGAACTTACCGGGCGCCCGAGAGGATATATGCGCCAGTTTGGTATTTCGCGTGTAACTTTTCGCGAAATGGCACTCAACGGATTAATCCCGGGAATTACTAAAGCCAGTTGGTAATCGAAATTCAACCTGAAGAAAAGCAAAGATCATGACTACCGATCCAATAGCAGACTATCTGACCCGTATTCGAAATGCGGTTCAAGCACGGCACAAAGTAGTGCAGATTCCCGCGTCGAACCTGAAAAAGGAGATGACCAAAATCCTTAAGGAAAAAGGTTATATCCTCAATTACAAGTTCGAAGAAGACGAGAAACAGGGAACGATTAAAATCGCACTGAAGTATAATCCGCGTACCAAAATTCCTGCAATACGCAGCATTACCAGAGTGAGCCGTCCTGGACTTCGCCGGTATGTTGGTGCAACCGAATTGCCACGCGTATTAAACGGACTGGGTATTTCAATCCTTTCTACCTCATCGGGCGTGATGACAGAAAAAGAAGCGAAACAGAAAAAAGTTGGTGGAGAAGTGCTCTGCTACATATATTAAAAGAGAAGTTATGTCAAGAATTGGTAAGGCAATAATCAATCTACCCAGCGGAGTAGAAGTAAAAGTTTCTGACGACCAGATCGTCACCGTTAAAGGTGCGAAAGGTGAGTTGAAACAGCTGCTGGCCGAGCACATTAGTCTCAAAGTAGAAGACGGTGTGGTGGAACTGGATCGCGCCAATGAAGAGAAACAAACCCGCGCCGCTCACGGTTTGATCCGGTCTTTGATCAACAACATGGTTGAAGGCGTATCAAAGGGATTTGTTATTCAACAGGAACTGGTGGGAGTAGGTTTCCGTGCAAAATCGCAAGGGCAAAACCTGGAGCTCACACTGGGCTATTCGCACCCAATTGTTTTTCAGATTCCTGATGAGGTAAGTGTAAAAGCCGAAACAGAAAAAGGAAAAGCGCCTACCATCACCTTGGAATCGCATGACAAGCAACTGATCGGACAAGTGGCGGCCAAAATTCGGTCATTCAGAAAGCCTGAGCCTTTCAAAGGAAAAGGTATTCGCTATAAAGGAGAAGAATTGAGAAGAAAAGCTGGTAAATCGGCTGCAAAATAATCGTTGAACAATGGCACTTTCTAAACAACAGAGAAGACAAAGAATTAAGCGCAGATCCTTGCAAACAGCTGCAGGAACTGCCGATAGACCCCGGTTGTCTGTATACCGCAGCAACAAGCAGTTCTATGCTCAGCTTATCGATGATACAGCGGGCAAAACACTGGTTGCAGCCGGAACACTGAAAATTAAAGACGCCCAAGGGGTAAGCGGAATCGAACAAGCGCAAATCCTCGGTAAAGCACTGGCCGAAAAAGCGGTGGCCGCCGGATATTCATCTGTGGTGTTTGACCGAAGCGGATACCTATATCACGGACGTGTAAAACAATTTGCCGACGCTGCAAGAGAAGCCGGCCTTAAATTCTAAGCCAAACGAGATATGTCAACAGAGAACATCAGAAGAGTAAAGTCGAGCGATATTGAATTGAAGGATAGGCTCGTTGGAATTAACCGCGTTACCAAGGTCACCAAAGGAGGCCGCACCTTCACCTTCTCGGCAATTGTTGTTGTAGGAAATGAAAACGGTGTGGTGGGTCACGGACTGGGTAAATCCAAAGAAGTTACCGGAGCCATCGCTAAAGGAATCGACGATGCCAAAAAGAACTTGATAAAAGTGCCGATTATCAACGGTACGGTTCCGCACTTACAATACGGAAAATTTGGGGGAGCCAAAGTGCTGCTGAAGCCTGCATCCAACGGAACAGGTGTAATTGCCGGTGACTCCATGCGCGCTGTACTCGAAAGCGCTGGTATCCGCGATGTGCTCGCCAAGTCGCAGGGGTCTTCCAATCCGCATAACGTGGTGAAAGCTACCCTGAATGCACTGGAAAATATGCGCGACGCCTATACGGTGGCTGCTCATCGGGGCATTACAGTAGATAAAGTGTTTAACGGATAATTCGATGCGATATGACCAAAGTTAGAATCACACAAATAAAGAGTTCAATCAACCGACCCAAGGATCAGAAAGCCACTTTGGTTGCCTTGGGAGTCAGAAGAATGAACCGACCTGTCGAAAAGGAAGTTACTCCTCAAATTCAGGGCATGATCAACAAGGTTCAGCACATGCTGAGAGTAGAAGAAATTAATTAATCGAATACATAATAAAAGCACATCATGGATCTGAGTAAATTAAAACCAGCCGAAGGATCTGTAAAAAAGCGCAAGCGAGTTGGTAGAGGTGAAGGTTCCGGACACGGAGGCACTTCAACCCGCGGACACAAAGGCGCTAAATCACGATCAGGATATTCACGCAAAAAAGGTTTTGAAGGCGGACAAATGCCCCTTCAGCGCCGCGTACCAAAATTTGGCTTCAATAACATTAATCGCGTTGCCTACCGTGGAATCAACCTCGACACCCTCCAAGATCTGGTCGAAACCCACAAGCTTAGTGAGGTATCCATCGAAACACTGATCGAAAAAGGCCTGGCCCATAAAGCCGACCGAATCAAGATTCTCGGGCGTGGTGAGCTCAGTTCTAAGGTTAACGTTAAAGTTCACGCCTATTCGGCATCTGCAAAATCCGCTATTGAGAAACAAGGCGGAGAAGCCCAAACCATTTAAGCGCGATGAAGAACTTTATAGAGACCATAAAGAACATCTGGAAAATCGAAGACCTTCGGTTTAGAATTCTGATAACACTAGGATTCCTGCTTATCTACCGTATCGGCTCTTTTGTTGTATTGCCCGGAGTTGACTCTGTTGCGCTCGAAATAGCAAACGAAGGAAGTGGCGGAGGTTTGGGCGACCTGCTTTCGCTGTTTACCGGAGGTGCTTTCTCCAGAGCATCCATCTTTGCGCTCGGAATTATGCCCTATATCTCGGCTTCCATTATCATGCAGCTCATGGGAATCGCAGTTCCGGCCATTCAAAAGATGCAGAAAGAAGGCGAGAGCGGAAGGAAGAAAATAACGCAGTACACGCGTTTGCTTACCATCGTTATTACCATTTTTCAGGCTCCTACCTATATTGTTGCCACCGTTCCGGCCGAAGCCCGGCTCGATGATTCTGCCTTTTGGTGGACCATGACAACCATTATTCTATCTTCAGGAACACTCTTCGTGATGTGGCTGGGGGAGAAAATTACCGACAAAGGAATTGGAAACGGTATTTCGATGATCATTATGATTGGAATCATTGCGGGTCTTCCCACGGCTTTCTTCCAGGAGGTTGTTGGCCGACTCGGACCAGGCGGTGGAGGTCTCGTTGTGCTGCTGCTGGAAATGGTGATTCTGCTGGTGGTGATTGGGGCTACCGTAGCACTGGTTCAAGCGGTGCGGCGGGTGCCGATTCAGTTTGCACGCCGATCAGCCGGACCAAGTGGTCAACAGGCACAAGGTGCGCGTCAATACCTGCCACTTAAAGTGAATGCAGCCGGTGTTATGCCCATCATTTTTGCTCAAGCAATCATGTTTGTGCCGCTATACGTTGCACAAGCACTGGAAACAGAGCCAGGAGCATTTCTCAACTCGCTGACCGACTTCAACGGGTTATGGTACAACGTGCTGTTCTTCCTGGTGATTATTGCCTTTACTTACTTCTACACCGCTATTACCGTCAACCACAACGAAATGGCCGACAACTTGAAGCGTCAGGGCGGATTTATCCCAGGGGTAAGACCAGGAAGAGATACCTCCGACTTTATCGATACGGTGCTGTCGCGTATTACCCTACCGGGGTCTATATTTCTCGGAATCATCGCTATTTTACCGGCGTTTGCCGTGCTGTTTGGGGTTAAACAAGGATTTGCTATATTCTTTGGAGGAACGTCACTGCTGATTATGGTAGCGGTAATTCTCGATACGCTACAGCAAATAGAGAGTCACCTACTAATGCGTCACTACGATGGTTTGATGGAAACCGGAAGAATCAAAGGCCGCCGCGACTCAGCATTTGGAATGACAGGTTAATTGATTATGGCTAAACAAACATCTATAGAACAAGACGGCGTAATTGTGGAAGCATTGTCCAATGCTATGTTTACAGTTGAACTGGAGAATGGACACACCATTATTGCGCACATTTCGGGAAAAATGCGGATGCACTACATCCGGATTCTACCAGGCGACAAAGTGAAAGTTGAAATGTCGCCATATGATTTAACAAAAGGACGAATAACATTCAGATACAAATAATAGGCGACGGCATTCCGGTTCGCTGCAAAATTTACAGACGATGAAAGTACGAGCATCAGTAAAAAAGAGATCTGCGGAGTGCAAGATTGTACGTCGCAAAGGGAAGGTTTATGTAATTAACAAGAAGAATCCCAAGTTTAAACAAAGACAAGGCTAATAAAATTCGCAATAGATTATGGCTCGAATAGCAGGGGTTGATTTACCCAAAAATAAAAGAGGAGAAATAGGCCTCACCTATATCTACGGAATCGGTTTAAGCACTGCTCGCAAAATTCTGGAGCAGTCTAAGATTGACTACGACGTGAAGGTGAGCGAATGGGATGATGACCAACTCACCGCCATCCGATCGATTATCGGTGAGGAGATTAAAGTGGAAGGTGCATTGCGGTCCGAAATACAAACCAATATCAAACGGTTAATGGATATCGGTTGCTACCGCGGAATTCGTCACCGTTCTGGATTACCTCTGCGCGGACAGCGAACCAAAAACAATTCGAGAACCAGAAAAGGAAGGAGAAAAACTGTAGCCAACAAGAAGAAGGTTACCAAATAAGCTATAGGAAATGGCAAAGACAAACACAAAGAAGAAAAGAGCAATCAAAGTGGAGAGTGTGGGCCAGGCTCATATACAGGCCACATTTAACAACATCATCATCTCTTTGACCAATGCTCAGGGTCAGGTCATCTCCTGGTCGTCTGCCGGTAAGCAGGGCTTTAGAGGGTCAAAGAAAAACACCCCCTATGCTGCACAGGTTGCCGCAGAAGACTGCGCAAAAGATGCTTTTGAAGCGGGTTTGAGAAAGGTGAAGGTATATGTGAAAGGACCTGGTTCTGGCCGCGAATCTGCAATCCGGTCAATCCACAACAGCGGAATTGAAGTTACCGAAATCATCGACGTAACCCCACTGCCGCACAACGGATGTCGTCCGCCCAAAAAACGTAGAGTATAATCAGCTAGAAATTAGATAAAATGGCAAGATACAGAGGCCCAAAATCAAAGATTGCACGAAAATTTAAGGAGCCTATTTTCGGCCCGGACAAAGCGCTCGAGCGCAAAAATTACCCTCCGGGAATGCACGGTCCAGACAAGCGTCGATCTAAAAAATCGGAGTATGCAATTCAGTTGGCTGAAAAACAAAAAGCCAAATATACCTACGGAATTCTTGAGCGGCAGTTCGAAAACATGTTCGATAAAGCGAGCCGTGCCAAAGGTATTACAGGTGTTTTGTTACTGCAGTACTGCGAATCGCGATTGGACAATACCGTTTTCAGAATGGGAATTGGACCCACGCGTCGCGCTGCACGTCAGTTGGTTACTCACCGACACATTACCGTAAATGGCGATATTGTAAACGTGCCTTCATACCAGCTTCGTAGCGGTGACGTAGTGGCTGTTCGAGAGAAATCAAGATCACTCGAAACCATTACCAGCTCTGTAGCATCGCATGGCGGCAAGTTCGACTGGCTCGCCTTTGATCGCAATACCCTTTCTGGAACTTTTATGGCTGTTCCAGAACGAGCACAAATTCCAGAGTCGATTAAAGAACAGTTAATTGTGGAGTTGTACTCTAAATAATTATTCATCATCAATCTAAGTCAATATACACCATGGCAATTCTAGATTTCCAAAGACCGGATAAAGTAGTAATGATTAATTCTAACGACCATTCCGGCCAGTTCGAATTCAGACCTTTAGAGCCGGGTTTTGGCATCACAATCGGAAACGCACTGCGTCGAATTCTGCTGTCTTCCCTCGAGGGATTTGCAATAACCTCGGTGAGAATTGAAGGGGTAGATCACGAATTTTCGGCCATCAAAGGTGTTGTAGAAGATGTGACCAACATCGTCCTTAACCTTAAGCAAGTTCGGTTTAAGCGTCAGATCGAAGAAACAGACTCAGAAAAAGTCACGGTTTCACTCACCGGAAAAGAGGTGATTACTGCCGGTGACCTGGGTGGATTTACTTCTGCATTTCAGGTGCTAAACCCCGATCATGTGATCTGCCACCTGGAACCTTCGGTGAAAATAGATATGGAACTGACCATCAGCAAAGGTCGTGGATATGTAGCTGCCGACGAAAATAAAACCAGCTCTGCACCCATCGGAACCATTTTTACCGATTCCATCTTTACTCCTATCAAAAATGTTTCATACCAAGTAGAAAACTACCGTGTGGAGCAAAAGACCGACTACGAAAAGCTGATCATTGACCTGACCAGCGATGGATCAATTACACCGAAAGATGCACTGAAAGAGGCTGCAAAAGTACTTATTCATCACTTTTTACTCTTCTCCGACGAGAAAATCACCCTCGACAACGAAGAAAAAGCCGAAGCCGAAGAGTTTGATGAAACGTCGCTGCACATGCGCCAGTTGTTGAAAACCAAACTGGTAGACCTTGATCTTTCAGTACGAGCATTGAACTGCCTTAAAGCAGCCGACATCGAGAGTCTGGGTGATTTGGTGGCCTATAACAAAAATGATCTGTTGAAATTCAGAAACTTCGGTAAGAAATCCCTCACTGAACTTGAAGATCTTATTGAAGGAAAAGGACTGTCTTTCGGAATGAGCGTAACCAAATACAAACTGGACAAAGAGTAGTAGAATTTTCAGCACCGCTGATTTAGCATAAGAAGAACATGAGACACGGAAACAAAATCAATTCCCTTGGCCGCAAAAAAGCGCACAGAGAAGCCATGCTTGCCAATATGGCCTGTTCACTGATTGAGCACAAGCGAATCAATACCACAGTAGCCAAAGCAAAGGAATTGCGCAAATACGTAGAGCCGCTGATTACAAAGTCTAAATCAGATTCTACCCATTCGCGCCGAACGGTTTTTAGCTACCTAAAGAGCAAAGAAGCGGTAACTGAACTCTTTCGTGAAGTGGCCCCCAAAGTTGCCGATCGACCCGGAGGATATGTGCGTATCCTGAAAACCGGAAGGCGAATGGGCGACAGCGCAGAAATGGCAATGGTAGAGCTAGTAGACTTTAACGAGCTGATGCTTGAAACCGGAAAACCCACAAAGGCCAAGCGAAGCCGACGTGGAGGTAAAAAGAAGGCAACGACCGAAGAAACTGCTACAGCCGAAGCAACAACAACCGAAACAACGGAGGAAACCAAAGCGGAAGCTGCTCCGGAATCAACCGAAACGGAAGCAAAAGAGGTGCAGACTGAAGCTCAAGAGGCTGATAAGCCCGAGGCTGCTCAGACTGCTGAAACCGCAGAGGTTGAAACTGAGGCTACGACTGAAGCTGAAGACACCGGTTCGGAATCCGATGCCGATCAGAATGAAGAAAAGGGCGAGGACGAAAAGAAAAATGAATAGTTCGTTGCAACTCAATCAATAGAATTAAAGGGATAATGTATCATACATTATCCCTTTTTTTTAATCAATTTTGTGAACCATGAACCATCAACGCGCAATACTTTTACTGGAAGATGGTACTGCATTTCATGGCAGAAGCATCGGCGCCACAGGCACTACAACTGGCGAAATCGCCTTTAATACCGGGATGACCGGCTATCAGGAGATCTTTACCGATCCTTCCTATTTCGGACAAATCCTGGTGATGACCACGTCGCACATCGGAAATTACGGCACTTATAAAGACGATACCGAATCGGGTTCTATGAAGATATCCGGAATGGTATGCAAGAAGTTTTCAGAAAGTTTTAGTCGTCCGCTGGCCAAGCAATCGCTCAACGAATATTTCAAAAAGGATGGAGTAGTGGCCATCTCCGATGTGGATACACGTGCCCTGGTGCGACACATCCGCGATAAAGGAGCAATGAACGCCATTATATCTTCCGAAATTTTTGACGTCGATGAGCTTGTCAACCGCCTAAAACAAGTTCCCCCCATGAGTGGACTCGAGCTGTCTTCTAAAGTTTCTACAATGGAAGGTTATAGTGTCGGTCAAGAGGACGGCCTGAAAGTGGCCCTGCTCGACTTGGGCGTAAAGGATAACATTGTGAAATGCCTTACAGAAAGAGGTTGTCGGGTGCGCGTTTTCCCCGGGGATACGCCATTGCAAGAAATGCTGGAGTGGAATCCTGTTGGTTTTCTGCTCTCCAATGGACCGGGTGATCCCGCAGCAATGAGCAGTGCTATCGAAACCATCAAAGAAATTGCAAATACCGGAATTCCCACGTTTGGTATTTGCCTTGGACACCAATTGCTGGCGCTCAGTCAAGGGATTCGAACCATTAAAATGGAAATCGGACACCGAGGTATCAATCACCCCGTAAAGAACCTGCTTACCGGAAAATGTGAGATTACCTCACAAAATCACGGTTTCGAAATTAGCTATGATGATGCGGTGCAAAACGAAAATATTGAAATAACGCACATCCACCTGAACCTTCCGTCGGTGGCGGGGATTAGACTAAAGAACAAACCGGTTTGTTCAGTACAGTTTCACCCCGAAGCTGCGCCAGGGCCACACGATTCACGCTATCTTTTTGATGATTTTGTGCGTCAGATGAAACAGGTGCACACCTCCGTTGTTTAATCCACCAAACCATTTCAGAATCATGTCATACATTGCTAAAATTCACGCCCGTCAAATACTCGATTCACGCGGCAATCCTACCATCGAAGTAGATGTTTATACCGAAACCGGCCAACTTGGTCGTGCTGCCGTTCCCTCAGGAGCCTCAACAGGTGCCCACGAGGCAGTAGAGCTACGCGACGGTGATCAAGGGGTGTATCTCGGGAAGGGGGTGATGAGAGCAGTGCAAAATGTCAACAATATCCTGAACGAAGAACTGCACGGCGCCTATGTTTTTGAGCAGCAAATGATTGATCGTGCCATGTTGAGTATCGATGGAACCGAGAATAAAAGCAACCTCGGAGCAAATGCCATTCTCGGTGTTTCGCTTGCTGTGGCTAAGGCGGCTGCGCTGGAGGCTGGTTTGCCCTTGTTTCGCTACCTCGGTGGGCCAAACGCGAGTACCCTGCCCGTGCCGATGATGAATATTCTCAACGGGGGTTCGCACGCAGACAACAAAATCGATGTGCAGGAATTTATGGTGATGCCGGTAGGAGCTTCGTCCTTTTCGGAAGGTTTGCGCATGGGTACAGAAATTTTTCATCACCTCAAGTCGGTTCTGCAGGCACAAGGAATGTCGACCAACGTGGGCGATGAGGGTGGTTTTGCACCCAATCTCGGCAGCAATGAAGAAGCGGTTCAGGTGGTGCTTCAGGCCATAGAAAAAGCGGGCTACCGGCCGGGAGAAGACGTGGTGCTAGCCCTTGATGCAGCCGCTTCGGAATTTTACGATAAAGAAAAGTCGCAGTATGTTTTTGAGTCTACAGGCGACGTGTTGACCGCTGACGAAATGGTGAATTACTGGAAAGATTGGACATCAAAATACCCGATTGTTTCTATTGAAGACGGACTGCACGAAGACGATTGGGATGGATGGAAGAAGCTTACCGCCCAACTGGGGCACAAAGTTCAATTGGTGGGAGATGACCTATTCGTCACCAATTCAAAACGGCTACAGCGTGGAATCGATGAAGAATCGGCCAATTCAATTCTCATTAAAGTGAATCAAATCGGTACGCTAACCGAAACCATAGAGGCTGTACAGCTCGCTACAAGAAACGCATTCACCTCTGTGATGAGCCACCGTTCTGGAGAAACTGAAGATTACACCATTGCCGATTTGGCTGTGGCTCTGCACACCGGCCAGATTAAAACCGGGTCGGCCTCCAGAAGCGATCGCGTTGCTAAATACAATCAATTGTTGCGCATCGAAGAGCAACTCGGCAAAATGGCTCATTATCCTGGAGCAAGTGCTTTGCGGATAAAGAGATAGGAGTAACGCTGCGTTGTTTCTGAATGAAAAGTATATTCAGCGCCACCTACTTACTGCAAAATCACCGGTTGCCGCCCGATATCCAGTCCATCCTGCGCTACAGCTATGATGTATGCACCCCTTGGCAGTGCTGAAACATCGGTTTGAAATCGATTTCCGATCAAGGGTTCAGAAAAGACAAGTTTTCCACTACTGTCGAACAGCTCTACCTGATATTCACCATTTCCATTTTGACTCAGGTCAACGATTAGGGCGTTGCTTGTCGGGTTGGGAAACACGGTAAAATTTGCTTTGTTTTTGACATCCATACCCAAGTTGGGATGAAGATTTCCGAAGGTGTATTCTCCCGGCACAATCTGATGGGCCGTAATTCGTGCGTGACCATTGGTTGCCGAACCGAGGGTGTGTATGGAAATCTCCTCCCATATCGTCCAGTTTTCTGCTGGATGATTGCGATACAATATCACCAAATTTTCTTCAGAGAAATCATCACCGCTGGCAGCAAACAACTCCGGATCCAAGTTTCCAGATAGGTTATTGCGCGCGTCGAATTCAAACCGTATGTCGGCGTTAAAATTTGAATTAACAGGGCCTGCAATGCGCCAATACCGATCGGGCGAAACGATGTAATCAGGGTTTTCTACCTCCCCGCCGGGGCCAACCCAGTTGTGTTCAATCCTAAGCGGCGTGGGTTCCGTCACCTCATCGATGAAAACATAGGCATAGGCATGACTCCAGAGTGAACCGCCCGATTCGGTGATTTCGTTTTCCTCGGCGGTGACGGCATAAGTTAGTTTTTCGTCGCGGTTGAGGGTCGCAAAAACCGGTTCGAATGGTGCAATTACAGTTATATCAGTCCACAATCCACCAACGGTGATCTGTTGTTCGTGCGCAATCCAGTTTTCATCCATCATGGTTAACGTTACTGGCACGTTGTGATAATATTCAGGTGCCGCTTTTAGACGCTGCTGAATGCCCAAGGAGACCAATACCACATCACCACTTGCATTAACCGTCATTTCATCCACCGAAAATTGAGTCCATCCCGGCTGAAATACCCAGTCCGCAAAGAAATCGGTTACATCGGTCAGGGGGTGGGTATTGATAAAATCACGCAGGTTGATACTGCTTGAATTGTCAAATGCGAAAGCTTCGAGGTACTGTTTCATAATCTCAAAGAACAAGTCATCGCCCAAATATCCCCTAAGTGAATGGGCTACGCAGGCGCCTTTGTTGTAAACATGTTCGCCGTAGGTCAGTTCTGGCGGAATAGCACTCATCGTTAAATAATCACCGTCAATCAGGTGGGCTTTGTGCAGCATATTTCGGTGGTTCGTTCGCATTCTTTCGGCATACTCCTCCGGTCCGGATATGGCTTCATAGGCCAAAATTGACAAGAATTCCGACCAACCTTCATTGAGCCACATGTCTGCGGGTTGGTTGCAGGTAACGAGATTTCCGAACCACTCGTGAGCCAGTTCGTGTGCCATAATAGCTTCTGATACCGGTGACCCGAGAATAGACTGCGGGAAAGCAATATTGGTGGAATGCTCCATCGCACCGATCGGGGTTAGCGTGAAGCCGATCTTAGGCCAGCGATAAGGCCCAAACCATTGCTCAAACGCATCGAAAACAATTTGTAGATTTTGAAAACGGGTTTCCATACTGGCCAATTGGCTTGTATTTCCGGCAAGGTGAACAGGAATGATATCTCCCGAAATGCTCTCGAAATTCCACAGGGTTTCGTCGTAATCAGCTACCACAACCGACGCCAGATAGCTCGATATTTCTTGGTTCATGATCCACGTAGTAAGTACCGTATCGCCGGAAATAGTGTCAATACTTTGGCGCAAACCATTGCACCACGCCGAACGGCCGCCGGAAGTCAATACCTGAAACTCGAAGGTTGATTTCTCAACAAAATTGTCGAAACAGGGAAACCATGCGCGTCCATAACTCGGCGGCCAATCGGTAAATGCCACACCAATGTTGTAGGCAATGTTGGCATCGAAATAAAACCCGCCAAATCCAGAAGGATCCGTAACAGCCCCACCGTGATAGTGCACCGTTAGTTGATCGGTCATTCCACTATAAAGCGGGGTTGGAAGCTGAATGGTCAGTTTTTCACCTGTGTAATCAAAACTGAGCAAGCCACTGCTGTGAACCACCGAGTCAACGACCTGATCTTTGAGATCGAGCGGCAGCTCTACAATGCTGTCCAGCAACGCTTCGAAGTCTATGGTGCAGACCGAGCGCTTTTCCGCATTCTGAAAATCGGTGACATCCAAAAAAATAGTGTGTTTAATCAGATTAACGCTGTCGCTGATACTTGCGGTAGTAGATTTTTGCAAAGTAGAATTCGGAGAGTAGTACTGCCCGAAGCCATTTCCAACAGAGAAAAAATACAGAACCAGAAAGATGATTGTAGAATGTTTCATGAGAAATATTGATTTCAATGAAAATTGAAGTTAGAAAATATCGGGTATTACCCCATATTTTTAATTAGAAATCCAATACAACTACGAAATATAATGACTATCCGCAAGCTCTCACCAATTTTGTTGACTTGTAGTTGACGGCATGT
>CAZARI010000031.1:0-36024 GCA_964487545.1 uncultured Cryomorphaceae bacterium | reverse complement strand
AACTGTCCGGCATCGTACACCATCTACAGAACCTGGTCGGCGACTGATGAGTGTGGAAACTTTACCACTCACACTCAGGTCATTCAGGTTTCTGACGAAACTGCACCGGAGTTCTCAACTGTTGTAGAGGATCTTACTGTAAGTTGCAGTGATATTCCTACTGCTGAGATAATGACTGCTACTGACAACTGCTCTGATTCAGCAGAAATCGTCATAACTTTCAATGAAGAAATCACAGGCGGTTGTCCATACACCATCACCAGAACATGGACTGCCACTGATGAATGCGGCAATACAGCTACTCAGGTTCAAACCATCACAGTTATTGACGAGGAGGCACCAGTACTGAGTATGTATCCTGAAGACATCACCGTAAACTGCGATGCGCTTCCGGTTGCCGAAGTGCTGACTGCTACCGACAACTGCGACACCGACTTGGTTGTACAGTTTACTGAATCAGACTTTGAGGGATGTGCCGGCTCGTTTACCCGAACTTGGTCAGTAACCGACTGGTGTGGAAACACCACCACACACGTTCAAACCATCACAGTGGTGGACACCATCGCTCCGGTATTCAACGAATCACTTGAAAACATAACTGTTGAGTGTGACGAAGTGCCAGAAGCCGCGACCATCACCGCCACCGACAACTGTGATACCGACGTGGAGGTACTTTTCGCCGAAACTATCGAGGATGGCGAATGTGAAGGCAACTACACGCTGACGCGTACGTGGACAGCTGTAGATAATTGCGGAAACGAGAACGTTTTGGTACAGATCATCAACGTGGAAGACAATACCGCACCGGTGTTCGTAAATGTCCCTGAAGATGTAACCTACCACTGTACTGACACTATCCCTGCGATAGAAGACTTGCTGGCTATCGACAACTGTTCATCAACCATCACCTATTCTGTTGAAGAATTTGTTGAAGGCTTTACCGGTGAAGACGGATTGCAGCAATGCGATCTCACTACTCCGCTGGATGTAGTAGGGGCCGAATGGGCGTTGTGGTTGCCAAATACTATCGGTGAACCACAGTACTACCATCTGAATGCTTCAGGCGGACAGTTCACTGAGTTGCCCGATGGCCGAGCATACCTTACCGGCACCGTTTACGATCCGAACAACACCAATAAACGTTGGATTATTGACGTGTACTTCAAGGACAGGTCAGACTGGGCTACATGGGATGCCATGGGTAGAAGCTATAAGGATGACGCTCTGGTTGCTGAGGACTCGTACTTAGACTGGGATTACTACATTCTGAATGCCGACAGTTCTAAACTGTACGGTGACGGAATGTACGCCGGTGCAGAACTCACTCTTTCACACGCTCCGGCCAGTCTGTACTTCGGATTTCAGGTAGGAACTGCGGCCAATAACCGCAACGCTGCCGACGGAATGTCTGGATGGTTCTTCTACACCGGAAACTGGATGGGCTATGATAATGTAAATGGAATCGGCGACTTCGGATTTGAACACGAATGTCCCGAGTGCGATTACACCATCACGCGAATCTGGACCGCTACCGATGATTGTGGAAATTCATCTTCTGCCTTCCAGGTCATCACCGTTATTCCTGACAGTAATGATCCGGTCAATGCAGATGTCAAATTACCCAATAAGACTCCTGCAATCTTTGTTGGTGCTTATCCAAACCCGTTTAATATCAAGTCAAACATCACCTTTCACGTGCCTTACCAGACAGAGGTAACACTCGAGGTCTACAATATAGAAGGTCGATTGATTGAAACCTTGTATCAAGGTCCGGTATCACCAACCCAGGAATACCGATTCGGATTTAACGCCGGGAACTTGGCCAACGGAGTGTACCTCTACAAGCTAACTACCGATAAGGAAACCGTAATCGACCGATTGATGATTACCAGATAATATTATCAATCAATGATGCCAACCAACGGCCATCCGGATTTTTCGGGTGGCCGTTTTTTAATTGGAGTAGCCTACCTTTGTCGCTCACTTATTACCCATGTCTCCGCTGCTCTATTATTTAATACTACTTCCGTTGTCAAAGCTGCCGTTTTGGTGCCTTTACCGAATTTCGGATGCGATGAGCGTGGTGCTTTATCACATAATTAGATACCGAAGGCAGGTGGTGCGCACCAACCTGATGAATTCCTTTCCCGAAAAATCACTTCAGGAGATTAAACGCATTGAGAAAAAGTTTTACGTGCACCTGTGCGATCTGGTAGTAGAGGCCATTAAGATGTTCTCGATCACTGAAAAAGAAATTTCAGAACGTTTCACTGCCGAAAACACCGAAGTGGTGAACGACCTGTTGCCATTTGGGAAAAACATTGTACTGGCAGGCGGACACCTCAACAGTTGGGAATACCTAGCACTATTTGGTAACCGGCTCACCAAATTCAGAATGGGCGGAGTTTATAAAGCCCTGGCCAATCCGTTTTTTGAAAAGAAAATGAGAGCAGCCCGAGGCAAATTCGGCACCCTACTCATCCCTACCACAAGCGTGTACGACTTTTTTGACCAACAACATGACGAGCCCGTAGTGATGATTTTTGCCACTGACCAGTCGCCGCCCCGGCCTCACAAAGCTTATTGGACGACTTTTCTCAATCAGGAAACCGGTGTGCAAACCGGTGCCGAACGATTTGCCAGAAAGCACGAAATGCCGGTGGTGTACGGTGCGCTGATGAAGCGAAAACGCGGATTCTACACCATTATTTTTGAACCCATCTGCAAACATCCTGACGAGCTGCCCGAACCAAATGCCATCCTTGAAAAGGCCACCCGACTATTGGAAAAAAGAATCCGTGAACAACCCGAATACTGGCTCTGGTCGCACCGCAGGTGGAAACATAAAAACCCAAGTCATGCAACAAACGAGTAAACCCCTTGCCGAAAGAATCAGACCGGCTAACCTCGACGAGTATATCGGGCAGGATCACCTGGTTGGCCCTGGTGCGCCATTAAGAAAAATGATTGATAGCGGTATTCTGCCGTCCATGATTTTATGGGGTCCGCCGGGAACAGGAAAAACCACACTTGCTGAAATTATCTCCAATAAACTGGACCGACCTTTTTTTAAGCTCAACGCTGTTAGTTCGGGGGTTAAGGACGTGCGTGAGGTCATCGAAAAAGCCGAGAAACAGAACCTTTTCTCCAAAGGCCAACCGATTCTCTTTATCGATGAGATTCACCGGTTCAGCAAATCACAGCAAGATTCGTTGCTGCATGCCGTTGAGCGCGGAACCATTACGCTCATTGGCGCCACCACAGAGAATCCGTCGTTTGAGGTGATTTCTGCGCTGCTCTCCCGGTGTCAGGTATATGTGCTTAAGGCATTTGAAAAACCCTGGTTGGAGCAACTTTTAAAAAGAGCACTTGAAAAAGACGAAATCCTTTCAAAACAGGAGATTGAAGTAAACGACAGCAACGCTTTGTTTCGATTTTCGGGTGGCGATGCACGCAAAATGCTCAACCTGCTTGAGGTGATGAGTTTGCATTACGACAAATTGATCATCGACGAAGAACATATTCGCGAGCTTGCCAAAAACAACCCAACACTCTACGACAAAGACGGCGAGCAGCACTACGATATCATCTCTGCGTTTATCAAGTCAATTCGGGGCAGCGACCCAAATGCGGCGGTTTATTGGCTGGCGCGAATGATAGAAGGCGGCGAGGATCCGAAATTCATTGCCCGAAGGCTAATCATCCTGGCCTCGGAAGATATCGGCAATGCCAACCCCACGGCACTGGTCATCGCTAACAACACCTTTCAGGCGGTGCAGATAATCGGCATGCCCGAATCGCGGATTATTCTTTCTCAATGTGCTACCTATCTTGCGTGTTCGGCTAAAAGTAACGCCGCGTATATGGCTATTAATCACGCGCAGCGACTGGTTCGCGATACCGGTAATCTGGCTGTTCCGCTCGATCTGCGAAACGCACCTACCCAATTAATGAAAGACATCGGCTACGGCAAGGGTTATAAATACCCGCACGATTTTACCGGAAATTTTGCCGACAATCAATACCTACCCGAAGAAATTAGCGGTAAAAAACTCTACGATCCGGGCGATAATCCAAGGGAAAAAGAATTTAGAGCAAAGTTGAGCCACTGGTGGAAAAATCGCTACGAGTACTAGGACAGCGATTAATGGAGAGGATTGAATCGTTCAAAAGACGATCAATGCCCTGCTCTTTTTGTATTATTACAGGATTTAAATTACTGATTTGAAGAAAAGCTATACACTTCTATTGCTCATCCTGCTGATTGTTGTGATTGGCTGCCGCAAGAACGGTGATAAAACCAATTGGCATATTGACGCACTGGCGCCACTGGTGTATAGTTCGCTGACCATCGACAAACTCGTTCCCGACTCACTGGTAAGTTACAACGATAACGGTCTTGTCTCGCTGGTTTTTTCCGACACCCTACTCAAATTCGAGCTCGACACCCTGATTCAACTGCCCGACACCACGATAGTGAGTACATTTTCACTTCCGATTTTCGGCATTACCGTTCCGCCAGGCACGGCTTTTTCTGCTATCGAGGATGAAATCGAAATCAATTCAAACGACATCGAGCTGAAGTACGCCAAAATTCGCTCAGGTAAGATTGTGGTTGAGCTGGTCAGCACATTTAAAGGTCCGATATTGTGCACCTTTCAAATTCCGGGCGCCACGCTAAACGGCGAATCGCTATCTGTGACACAGTTGGTTCCGGCTGCAACCGAAGACGAGGCCTCCACAGTTCAGCATGTATTCGACGTTTCGGGCTACAAGGTGGATTTCACAAACGGAAACGAGCCTTTCAATCACCTGCCCACCGTGCTTAACATCATGACCGATCCGGATGGGGAACCACTACTACTACAAGCTACCGACAATGTGTTGCTCACCACAACTTTTCAGGATTTGACACCCGAATATGCTGAAGGTTATTTCGGTCAACAACTCGTCAACACCGGTTCAGAAAGAGAAAGTTTTGACGCTTTTAACTTTATCGAAAGTGGCACCATTGATCTGAATGAGGTAGACGTCAACCTAAAAATATTGAATGGCTTTGGGGTGGATATCCGAGCCACGCTTTTTCAATTTGACGCGGAGAATCAATTAAACAACTCCGTTATTTCGCTTAACCACCCGATTCTTGGATCACCGATTAACCTCAACCGCGCTACTCACCCCGATGGCTACCCAGTGCCGTCGGTCTATGAGTTGTCACTAAACCAAGGCAATTCTGACATCGACCAGATGCTTGAAAGCTTCCCAGACGCAGTAGCCATCGAGGCCGATCTGGAACTCAATCCGCTGGGAAATATATCGGCACATCACGATTTTGCCTATGCCGAAAGTCGGATTGACGGAATTATTGATGTGAAAATTCCGCTGAGCCTGATTGCCGATAACGTGGTGCTGGCAGACACCATGACATTTTCTGCGGGTTCTGTTTTCGACAATATCCTTTCAGGCAATCTCATGGTGCGAATCAATAATGGTTTTCCATTAGAAGGCTTCCTTTCGCTATATGCCTTTAACAGCGAAGACGAGAACACGGTGCTTATTCTGAACAACGGTCATTTTGCCTCGGGCATCACCAACGCAGAACAAGTGGTAGTGACACCTCAGCATTCCGAAATTTTAATTCCATTCGATACAGAAATTATTGAACACCTGAATCAATCGGACAAGCTGATTATCAGGGCGCAATTAACCACCAGTTCGTTGGCACAATACGTTAATATTTACAAGCACTACGCCATCAATGTGAAACTGGTGGGGGATTTCAATTATCATGTCAATGACTAGGTTTTTACTAATTATTCTGCTGCTGACAAGTGTTCCCTTGTACAGTCAGCACCTCCTGCTTTCGCAACCCGATTCACTACGAGATTTATTTAGCAAAAAGAAGGTTATTCTATCCGTAGAGGGACAGGCTTATCAACAGAGCAATGCAGTTACCAACAGCTTTGTAAACAAGTTTATTAACGGTGGATTTATAGATAACGAGCTCAAGTCAAAGCAGCGCATTCTGGAACATGAAAATCTGTTTAATGCATCACTCGGCGGAGGCATCAGCATAATGATCGCTCCCGATTCATTATTTGGAACCGACCGCTACGGTTGGATTATAGGGATCCATCATTTTAGTGATTTGAGCACTCGATTTACCAAAGATGCTTTTAACACCGTGTTTTACGGCAATAAAATGTACGCTGGTCAACAGGCTTCATTTGCCAATACAGGTATACGTTATCAACAATTTCAACAACTGAGGATCGGATTTTTTGACAAGAAAACACTCAGTAATGCTACCGTTGGATTCATCCACGGAAACTCATTTGCCGATCTTACCCTGGCCGACAGCGAACTGTATACCGAGAGCACAGGCGATTACATTGAATTGGCTGCCAATGGCCGATTTCACCTGTCAGACACGGCCAATACCAAAGGCCTTGTTTCCAATGGCATTGGAGCCACCATCGGTTTTGAGTTGAACCTTCCGGTGCATTTTGCCAATCGCCCTGACCGTCCTTCATACGTGCGCTTGGGTGCAAGAAATGTTGGCTTTGTGCGATGGAGCAACAACACGGTGAGCTACCGTCTCGACACCACCTATACCTATCAGGGATTTTTAATTGACGATTTGGCAAATGTGGAAGATTGGGACGTGGAACAAGTGGTTGATTCGCTAGTGCCCGATGCCAACCGTGAGACCTATTACATGACTACTCCGGGCTGGTTTTTTCTGAGCTGGTATTCGCCGCTGGGAGAAAAGCTGTCTTATGAATTAGCCGTCCGATCGCGGGTCTATTCGTTTCACCTGCCGGAGGTTCGCGCCGATTTGTTTTATCGCCCCGATACTAAAATAATGGTTGGATTGAATGCCACTTACGGTGGGTATGGCGGCTATCAGTCCGACGCCGCTTTTCGGGCAGGCATCAGCCTGAGTGCACGGATTGGCACTAGCTTTATGCTCAATTTAGAGTCGCGGAATGTGACCGGATGGTTCAGTGCCGATCGATTTGGGCGGGATGTGTTTGTTAAACTGAGTTTGTTTTTATAGTTGTTTATCGGTAGTTCAATCTATCGGAACGTAAGACCCTTGCGGAATTAAAAAGTATTCGGTTTGTGGTTGGCTATCAATAAACCATGGATGTAGTTGCCCATTCTCAATTTGATCGGCAAAATCGGATGAAACAACAGTCACTATATTATCCGGATTCAGTAGCGCTGACACCAATATGGTTTCGAAAGGCAGTGCCCACTGGACAAGTATCCCTGCAGTTTCGAGATCGTGAGCTGCTTTAATTCCCTTATAAACTTCTCTATCTTTCGACTCCTCTACCAACACCACAAGAGCGTTGTAACGATCGGTCATGGGGCGCGACGCAAAGGATATTCCGCGTATCTGAATAAACAACACCAGCGCAAACGGCACCAAAATTAGATTGCGCCATTTCAACGGCAAGTGCATAATTTCATATAAAAAAGGCACGGAAATTAGTGTAGCCAGCGGTATGAAACTCTTCTCCAACATAATGGCCGACTCACCTTCGTAGTATGTAATAATCATCAACAAAAGAAATCCGGCACAGGTCGATAATACATACACTGCCAATATTAGGGCCTTTCTGCGCAGGGCAAGAATCAGGGTAGCGGTGATAATTATCCAGGTGGGCAAAAAATGCGGCGTTAGTGCCCATGAGTGATCGATTAGCAACTGAAACGATGGCAACGAAGTGAGTTGAGGAAGCATTCCTACTCCTTCGAAAACCGCATCATATAAGCCCTGTTCGTAATTGGTAGGCGGGAATAGCAATCGTCCCGTTAGTCCCCACAAAACTGCGCTAGCTGCGGTTGCTATGGGTAATTTTTTGTTATTAGTAGAGGTGAGCAATACAAATCCGCAGATATACAAAACGAACAAAAATCCGAGCGGATGAACCAGCAAAACAGCCACCAAAACCATTATCACTACAACAAACGGCAAAGGCCCTTTAGGTTTTTTTTCGGAAAAGCGAGTGAGTAATGCCAGCAGCAGAAAGGGATAGCTCAGTAAATAGTGAATTTCAATTACGGCACCATAAAACGATATACGCGTACACAGCACGGCAGCCAAGGCAATCGCCACAGCAATCCAATTTTGTTTAAGCAGATGTGCACATATCGTAAAAATGCTCCATGCCACTACGATATGCGTGGAACTGGCCGCCTTTAACAGCACCGATATCTCAGCTCCTAGTGTTTGCAACAGTTTCACCACCATTTGCGGAATTACTGCTGAATATCGATAGGCTTCGAATTGAAAATCGCTAAATTGAATCCACTTAAAAACTTGAAAAGCCGAATCGGCATAAATGATTCTTTCGCGAAAATGGATAACGGATAAAACAAACAACCCCAAAAAGAGGAGGTGTCCGACAATCACATAACTGTTCAGAGATACTCGATTCAAGTTGCTAAACATTTACCGGACGATCTGAAATTTTGAACGCTTCAACTCGCCATTTCTCAATATGACATCGAGCTGATATAGACCATTCGGCAAGTCGATCCGAACAGGCTCTCCCATTAAAAGATCTTGTTGATGAACCAATTGACCACTTGTACTGAAAATTCTTAATTGCTCAACATGGCCGGCGACATTCAGATAAAAATATTCCGAAGCGGGATTCGGATATACAATTGGCGTGGAATAGATTGCCTGGTCATCATCGGCAGAAAGCGGATCAAAAAATGTAACATTGTCCTGAGTGGCTGTCTGCCCGTTAAGATTGGTGCGCACCAGATAGACATCTGAACTGCCGTAACCGTATGACTTGGTATAGCCTCCGCAGATAAAGCCATCGTCGAGTACATCAAGTCCAAAACCTTCTTCCTCTTTCACATACCCAAAGGTCCGACCAAAAACAAATGCACCATCCGAGGCGCTTTTTAGCAAAAACATATCCTTATTTCCACCACCAGAGGTTGTGGTATAGCCGATAGTGATAAACGAACCATCGCTCAGCTCGTAGTGTTCGTAGCTTTCCTGATCATCAATCTGCCCCCAGTTGCGATACCAAAGTTCTTCTCCCTGGTCTGTGAGCTTTAGATGCCAGGCTTCGGTATGCGGAGAATAACTTGCGGTAGTTCCAACAATTGACAACGTGCCATCCTGACAAACCACCACATCTCGAGCAATATCTAAACTATCACCACCATAGTTATTTTTCCATAGCAAGTCTCCGTCAAGGGAAAATCGAGCTGCAAATCCGTCTATACTCTCATTAACAATCGATCCGACCATCACAAAACCATCATTTTGCACCGAACTAACAGAATATCCGCTGGTAGTTCCTGTTCCAGCGAGTTTGTGTTCCCACACCATTTGGCCTGATTCATCCAACCGCATCAACCACGCCTTTCCTCCCGGCTCGTCATTGCTAAAAGTCTCACCTGCCACAATAAAACCATCATCCAGCACTTTGATCTGATTAAAGAAATCCCAATCACTTCCACCGTAACTCGTTTGCCAAAGTACTTCTCCCTGATCGTTGGTGCGAATAAGCAGTGCGTCGTATCCGGATTGCAAATTGTGGATTGTTCCGGCAATGATCATTCCTCCGTCGGGCAAAATGCGCATATCGCGAGCTTGTTCAATAGCTTCGCTTCCAATCGTGACCGACCATTGATGCTCGCCAAATTCATCTACTGACATCAAATAAATGTCGGAATTACCATAGCCGAAACTTCCCGTGGTACCTGCCATTAAAAATTGTTCAGACGAAACAGCCCGAACAGCCACACAATATTCGTCGTAATATGCTCCATAGGCCCTTCGCCAGGTTTCTTGAGAAAAGACAGTTGTTGATAAGAAAATGAAAGTCAAAACAAAAAAGCCACAAGTAAATGACTCATAACCGGTTAGTTTCACGACTAAAAACGCCGTGTTTTTGCTGGTGGGTTTAAATTGATTAGGTTGGAACATAGTATTACAAACTTAACAAAATGGGTGTTGCAAATTATCTTCTTTTCCCATCACCCTCATGAAAATAATACCTCAAATCCAGCGTCAAGTATGAACCATTAAGCGGGGTTTCTAAGCTGGCATCTGAAAAACTCGTCTGGCGGAAGTAATTGATCTTAGTATCGGCAATCGGGCCGGTGGGCTGATGATAGGTGGCGCCAATGTAAAAAGTGCCAGATTTTTCGCTTCTCCACTCCACGCCCAGGTTGGCGATAATGCCGCCGTAAATCTTTCGAATCGCCGTGAAATGATCAAAACTGCGGTTGTTATTGGCCACCGAACGCGCGCCGATATCAAGCGAAACGCCCAACGCCGTATTCATGTACAACTGCTCACCAAGCCGAATATAAACCAAGGCCATCAACGGAACTTCGTAGGACGAAATGCCAAAATCTACCGAGTCGGTATTGTTGTGCTCGCGGTCCAGCACAATTACATCAAAACTGCGACGCACAAAATTCACTCCCGTTTCTATCGCAAAGCGGCGCGTAAAATTTTTGCGCACCACCATTCCGAACGAGTAGCCCAGACGTTGATCTACCGTCAAGCGAAGGTATTCGTTGCCATCTTCTTCGTTGCCCGAAACCTGCATCGTGGAGGTTTGCAATAAGTTGCTCGGTATAATCGGTCTAAAAGTTAATCCTGCCGTGATAAAATTGTAGTCGTTTTGTTGTGCCGACAAGCCGGTGAACAACATCACCACGAGCAAAAATAATATACCCCCTTTCTTACCCACTGATTCTAAGTCTTTGTCCTACCCGCAAGGTACTGTTTCGATGAATACCATTAAGCCGGCAAATCTCGTTGGGAGAAACTCCGTAGCGTTCTGCAATTTTATAGAGATACTCGCCTTTTCTTACTTTATGAATTTTGGTGTTGCTGGTGCGGGCGGCATATCCGTGCGGGATTTTGGTCAAAACCAGTGTATCTCCAATCAGGCGCCCGTCTGTAAACGAAATCAAGTGGCGGGGATTGATGGGCACACCGCGAAATCGCACCTCAAAATGCAGGTGACTTCCGGTAGATCGACCCGAGCTTCCTCCCAACCCGATCACATCACCGGCTTCGACGTAATCGCCAGCTTTGACCTTAAACCGATGCAAGTGTGCATAAAGTGTTTCTAAGCCATTGAAGTGACGCACCACCACAACCCGGCCATATCCGCCGGAAAACTTGGCCACCCGCACCTGACCAGCCCACGCCGTGTGAACCGGATCCCAGACTTCCAAATCGACATCAATGCCATTGTGGCGACGTCCGTAGCGCCAACCGAACTCAGAAGTTACTGGCCCCAAGTGTGGATGCACAAAACCACACGACCATCGGTCGTCGGCCAGCTTCAAATAAACCAAACTATCCAGATCAGTGTCGGAAACTCGGTATGGATTGGGCTTTTCGGTATCCCAAAAATCGTAATAACACTGTGCGGGGTGTGGTGACGGATGCGGACGATCCGTTAGAAAAATAGATTCGGCCCGGCGTTGCCGCAACAGTGAAATGTACAGATTCACCTCGTTGATCAGGGCGTAGGGAACCTTGTCGAGTCGAAACAGCGAATCGATCATGGCAGCTATTTCTGCTTCGGATTTTAATTCTATCGAGCGAAGGATTTCGAGCTCACGGGCTTTGCTCTCCGATAGCGACGCCGCATTGAATATCGAATCAAGGTATGCCTTGTAGGCCTTATCATTCAACGTGAAGGCCGGGCCAAGCAACAAACTGTCGCCGTAGAAAACCACCGCCGAAGCCGTGTCCTTTTTTAACGTGTTTGTACTGGCAACCCCATCATCACCCGCCAAGGTATAGGAGGTGAAAACCAAAATAAAGCCTACTGAAAGGCATAGAATTTTAAGGGTTTCGTTCATAAGCCGCTCTACTCAACGGGTCGAAAATTAACCAATAAATAACGATCATTTGGCAAGTGAAGTGTGAACTTTACCCATTCATTTCAATTTTTGACCGACATCAAAGCACCAGTCACCGCTATGGCCACCATCAAAAGGGTAATTACCAGAATGGCCAGCCGCACATATAAATTTCCAATAAACCGGCTGCGGTGTTTTCCCAGGGCCTGATAATTTAGTTTTTCTGCTTTGGGAAACTCGGTTTTCAGCACACCAAATAAGTGTCGCTTCACCCCTTCGTCTTCCTGGTCGCGCACAAAATCAATCGCGTTAATCAGCAATAATTCCTCAAAGGTATCGGCCACTTCCTTGCGGCTAAAAAAGAAAACCACATAGGCTCTATTGGTGGGGTGGTCGTTGTAATTTGTAAGATTCAGAAGTGACATATCCGTAATTATTCGCGCCAGTTGGCAACGTACTCCAATGGTTTTCGGTGGCTTTTTGGCCATTCTTCTTTTGGGTATCCCAGATAAATAAACCCGATCACCCGGTCGCGATCTTCCAATCCGAGCAACTCCTTAACCTGTGGGCTGTACACAAAATTGCCCGAGCTCCAAAACGAACCGATGCCGTATGCCGTAGCGTGCAACATTAAATTTTGAGCGGCACAAGCCACGGCAATCACCTCTTCCTCCTCCGGAATTTTCTCTGCATCCTGCCGCTTCATGCCCAGCGCGATGATGGCCGAGGTAGCCGCTGCCCGTTTCTGAAACCGATCGCATTTAGCCTGAGAAAAAGTTTCTGGCGGTGTATGCGCTTTGTAAAATGCTTGTTGTGCCTGCGCCAGTTCGGCGGTTTTATCGTCTATAAAAACAGTGAAACGCCAAGGTTCCGTTTTACCATGATTCGGTGCCCATACTGCACTTTGTAGCAGGTTCTGAACAATTTCACGCGGAACCTTGCGCGACGAATATTGCTCGGGATAAATGGTGCGCCGATCCTTGATCAACTCCACTACTTCACTCAAATTATATCTCATTTATTTTCGGGTTTCCATTTAATGCTACAGCCCATGCTGGGCTCTTGCTTCCAGTCGATCTTTTCACCGTTGAGAACCGCCTCCAGCGCTCTTCGCATATCGGCTCCGGTAACGGGCATCTCATTTCCCGGTCGCGCACCATCCAACCTTCCGCGATACACACATTTCATATCGGCATCGAACAACGAGAAGTCTGGAGTACAAACCGCATCGTATGCTTTGGCTACCTGCTGCGACTCGTCGTACAGATAAGGAAACGGAAAATTCATTTCCTCGGCAATGTGTTTCATATTTTCGGGCGAATCGTCGGGATAGCGCTCGGCATCGTTTGCACTGATAGCAACAAAGCCCATTCCTTTTGACTGGTACTCACGCGCCAGACTAAGGAGCGTTTCGCGCACGTGTATCACATATGGACAGTGATTACAAATAAACATCACCAGCAATCCTTTCGCTCCACGAACAGCATCGGGTGTCATGGATTGACCAGAAATCACGTCGGGTAATTCAAAATACGGAGCGATGAAACCCAGCTCCAAAGGGGTTGTTTTTGTTAGTGCCATCGCCTTTGCAAATCTTTTTGCGAAGTTATTAAATTCTATCTTTGGGACTATGAAAAAGGCTTTCCTGATGCTCTTGTTGGGCCTGTTGCTGCAACCGGCTTTTGTTCATTCTCAAAAGCTCGACTCGCTCATGCTGAGAAGTGTTTTTGACGAAGCACTTGTGCGCGGAGAGTCGTACGAAAACCTGCGTGAGTTGTGTAAAAACATCGGGCATCGCCTAACCGGATCGGAAGCTTCTCGAAAAGCCGAACAATGGGGAAAGCAAAAAATGGAATCTTATGGTTTCAGCAACGTTCACTTGCAGGAATTTGAAGCTCCTTATTGGTATCGCGGTGATGTAGAACGCGCCGTGCTGGGCAATGGACGTGAGCTAAACATCACCGCACTCGGTGGAACCATCGGCACCAATGGCCCCATCACTGCCGAGTTGATCGAAGTGGCCGGAACGGATTACCTGGCTGATGTTGGTCGCGAGCAAATTCAAGGAAAAATCGTTTTTATCAATAAACCGATGAATGCAAAGCTGATCAATACTTTTCACGCTTATGGAAGTTGTGCTGCTGAGCGTTGGTTTGGCGCAGCAAAAGCAGCAGAATATGGAGCGGTGGCGGTTTTTATCCGATCGATGACCCTTGCAGCTTCCGATTTTCCACACACCGGCTCGATGGGCTACAACGACACCGTGCCGAAAATTCCGGCAGTTGCCATCAGCACCAATGATGCACACTTCCTAAGTAATTTGCTGAAACGCGAAACGGTTACTGCCACCCTTGAACTCAACAGCGAAGACCGCGGAACCGTCATCGCGCACAATGTAATCGGTGAAATTCGCGGCAAGAAATACCCCGATCAGGTAATTTTGGTTTCGGGGCATCTGGATTCGTGGGACTTGGGCGAAGGGGCACACGATGACGGCGCCGGTGTGGTGCAGTCGCTCGAAGTGCTGCGACTGTTTCAGCAATTGGAATACGAACCCAACTACACCATTCGCTGTGTGCTTTATCAAAATGAAGAAAACGGTGCATTCGGTGCAATCAAATATGCCGAAAGCGTGGTGCAGAATAACGAAGTGCATATCGCCGCGCTGGAAAGCGACCGTGGCGGATTTTCTCCCCGCGGATTTTCCATCGACGCCCGACGCGACCAAATTAGGCATCTGCAAACCTTCAAAAAACTACTCGAACCCTATTATCTGCACCTGATTGAACCCGGATATGCAGGCGTCGATATCAACTTTCTGCGAAACGGTTCCACGGCGCTTATCGGGTTCATGCCCGACCCACAGCGCTATTTCGACGTGCACCACAACGCCAACGATGTGTTTGAAAACGTCAACCAACGCGAACTCGAACTCGGCAGCGCATCGATTGCAGGACTCATTTACCTGATCGACAAATACGGCATGCCCGAACAGATAAAGGATTGACGAAATCCACCAAACCGCTTTTCCCCATCAGTTAAAGCAAAATGTAGAAGGAATGATCCCAGCCAGAAAACTGGATTTATGGCTGCCATCGGGTCGATAAATGAGCACTTCCCCGCGCTGCACATAGTCAATCGCATCCGAAACATAGATATTGCCCGATTCGGGATGAACTCCCAAACCATAGAAATTTCTTCCCTCGCCCGCAACGAAGGGATGGGTGGGCAAGCTGTTTTCCGCAATGGCCATGCGATAAACATCTTTGTTCAGAAAATACAGCGTATCGAGACCGCCATTGATGTTCAGGCTGTTGGGTGCATCCGAAGAATTCGAAAACAAAAATGACTCCTCAACGCTATTGTTAACGGGATCTACGCGGTGCAGCGAAGCGATGTTGCCGAAATTGCCGCGACACAAAACCCACAATTTTCCGTTTTTATCCTGCACTATCGAATTGGCGCCAAACCCTACCACCACGGTATCGCTCACTGCGTCATTCAACGTGTTGACGACGTATAGCCTATTGGTTTCGGTACTCGTAATGAAGGCATGGCCATAAACCAACGCCATCTGAGCCGAGGCACTATTCAGCGAAATGGAGCCCGAAATGGAATGGTTGCTCAAATCCACAACAGTAACCTCACCAGCGTACAGATCCGAAACGTAGGCCTTGTTATTACTCACCGGAAGAATATCTCGTGGAGTATTGAACCCTGAAATAATAGCCTCCGACACAAAAGTTTGCGGATTGACCACTTCAATCTTTCCCGAATTGTTGATCACCACATAGGCTTTGCCGTTAAAAAGGTGCATCACCTGGCCTACGTCGCCTAAAGGACGGTTGTTGGCGGGCTCAAACAAATCCTCAACAGACTGATCCATGCCCTCCTGATAGTAGCTTACCGAGGCATTTCCAAACTGAAAATTGCCTTCATTCACCACAAAAACGCCATTACTCCCCGGAGAAATAAAAGCGGGTTCGTCGGGATGAAGCGGACCGTCTTTTTTGCACGAAGCGCACAAAATCAGCACAATGAAAATGTAAAAACTAATGTGGCTTTTCATGAAAAATCGCAAATAATATTGTGAAGTTTATTGCTTTATGAATCGCTGATAAGAGCGGAGACCATTGTTGTCAAGTACCAAGGTGTACATCCCTTCGGGTAGGTGCGCAATGGAAATCTGAAAAAGATTGGAGACTTCTGTATTGGAGTGAAGTACTTTTCCGGTGGCGTCGATGATCTGAACAGCCGCTTTTTCGGGTGCATTTTCTAACATTACATTTACCGAATGGCTGGCGGGATTTGGGAACACCTTAATTGCAGGTACCGGTTGATGCATAGTCACGTGTGTAGGCATTGCAGCCGGCACTGCATAGCCGGGTCTAACTGCAGCGTTGGGGTTAGAATAGGAAAGTCCGAACAGACCGCTTCCTTGCAATTCCGTTTGCAGTCCGTCGGTCGACTCCCAAGTCCCCCAGTTGGTTGCGGCCCATGTAGTCCAATGGTACGGCTCGCCACCTATCCCCGCAATTCCATTGTACACCAGATCACTCAATAGTCCACTGTTGATTAAAACAGTGAGATTGGCATCGGCCAGCACAATATCATTGAGCATGGTTTCGGCGGTAGTGCCCGCATTATGCAAATATCCCCAAACAAATGACGCGTTGCCGCTTCCTTGCTGAAAATCAATCACCATTAGAGTGGTATCGGAACCCGTTCCAGTCCAGAAATCGACGTCCTGCGCGGTTAAATAAAAAGGATCAAAAGCAGCAATCGGTGCACCGGGAGGAACAATCGGATTGAAATCGGTGAACGAACAACCAAACACTCCTCCGCTGCTTAACGGGGTAGTAAGCCCCAAATTACTGGTCATTTCGGGTATGCTCATGCCATCCCAAGTCGACCAGTAAAACCCATCGGTTCCACCTATTCCTGCGTGGTTTCCATAGGAGATATCGCTGAGAAAACCGTTGGTGATGTTCACCGAAAAGTTCACATCCGCTTCGACAATGGCATTTACCACATCTTCACCGGTGGCATCTCCGTTATGAAGAAATCCCCAGACGTAGGTACTGTCCCACGTTGCGTCGTTAAATCCAACTACAAACAGGGTGCTGTCCGAACCGGAACCAACCCAGAACTGAATATCAGAAAAGGTGAATTGCGCTGTTGCTCGGGTGCTGAAGAGTACAACAATCGAAAATAAAATCAGGTGTAATTGTTTTTTCATTTTTATAAAGTTTATTGGTGATTGTTAATTTTTCGGTTGAAATGGATATTCACTCCGGCATTGAAATGGATACCCGGCATGGCGCGGTTCACAATGGCTTGATAATCCCGGTTCCATACGTTGTCGATATTTGCAAAAAACGAAGCTTTGAAGTCGCTGAATGTCAACAAGTATGATAGGTACACTGTCCCCAAATCATAGGGTTTCAAATACTGCGTATTGTCGGTGGAGGTAAATCGATAGCCCACATAATTCTGTCTGTAGCTCAACAGTAATTGATTGTATCGCACAGAAAACCCAGCCATGCCACTGTACATCGGTGAGTAGATGAGTTGTTTGTGAAGTGACTTGTCGTTGGCACTCACGGCAGCCTCGCTGGTTGAGGGCAGGTAATTGGTCAGCACATCCAACTCGATTCTCAATTTTCCTACGCGCAAGCCAAGCGAATGATGCGTTTCCAATCCGCGACTCCAAACCTGCATCACGTTGAGCGGTCGCCAATAGAAATTTCCGGGCATCCACAATATCCAGTTTCGAATGTTGCGTGTAAAAACGGTGACATCCGACTTGAACTGAACCAAACTATTTTCTTCTCCGAGCGAAGCGCGCACCCCCGTCTCTGCTGTGTAGCCATCTTCTGGCAGCAAATTTGGGTTACCACCCGGAACCCAAAACATGTCGTTAAAGGTGGGAATGCGATACACGCGCGCCAAGTTCACTCGCAGCGCAAGCCATGGGGTCAGGTCATAGCGTCCGTCTGCCGACCAGGTGAAAGGTAGCAGCTTCTGGTCTGCCATTTCCTGCCGGACTGATATGCCGGCATGCAGTTTTTCATTTCTCGACTGATACCTATAAGAAGCAAATAAAGCCAGTCGATGCTGTTGCGGATTCATTGAAAAACTCGGATGCTCTGCTGCTGCCAGCGTGTTGTGCAACCCAACATTGATAAAATGAGCCGGGGTGATGCTGATTTTCGTCTCGGCCTCGGCAATGAACTGTCGGGTTAAACTCGTTTCATTAAGTCTGGATAATTCGTCAGAAAAAACAACCTTTTCTGAAAACCAGGCCGCACGGATAAAGCTTTCTGTATTTCGCCTTTCGTGCCGCCACTCTGCCGAAAACCGGAAAGCATCGTCCTGTTGGTGCGATCTGCTTTTGATTTGCAACAAGGTGGGCGGCATGTTGCGCGAAGTATGCTGCAACCAAGCATTAATACTCAAAAGCTGGTGATCATTAATCAGAAATCTATTCTCACTGATCAGGCCTCGGTTTGCTATCTGCGCATTGCTTTGGCGGACTGCTGTTTCATCGGGTGCGTACTTGTTTTTATATTTAAAGTCATTGCGGGCGGTGGCATTAAAAAATTTAATGGTCGATACCCAACGCTCCTGACTCACCTGAACGACTGCATTTTGCCTGAAATCCGAAAAACTTCCGGCACTCAAACTGACACCTGCTGAAATACCTCGGTTAAACTGCGGTGCGTTGTGCAGGTGAATGGTGCCAGCTACGGCTCCGCTACCAAAAAGCGCACTGCTTCCACCGTAGTGTAGCTCAATTTCGTCGGTAGCTGCCAGCGGAATAAGCGATAGGTCCATCAGTCCGTTCATCGGGCTGCTCAGCGAAAACCCGTTCCACAACACCGCCGTGTGGTAGGCGCTTCCGCCACGAAATGACGACGTGGCGAGCGAACCCAACCCATAGGATTTCACAAACACCGGACTTACTCCAGCCAGCAGATCGCTCAAGTTTTTGTGTTGAAATGGCATTTTAGCCAGCGAATGGAAGCGGTTTTTTTTCAGACCAGCCGAAAAACGGGTTACACGGGGGGCGTGTATCACCACTACATTTAGGTACAATGCGGAATCAAGCGCCTGATCCTGACTAAATAAGGGAATAGAAGCAGCCTGTAAACAGACTATAAAAAGGATGATATGTAGCGGTTTACCCTGCATGCTATTCCGTTGATCTAAAGCTTTTCACAATGCTTTAAGAATGGAAAACAACAGCAGAGAAACACAGGGAAATTCTGTATTAGTCGACTACGGCTTCAAATCGCGAAAGCATGGTCAATTTGAAACAGGCAGGTCTCCTGACTTGTAACGGTTTTGCCTTCCTTCCCGCTTTTGGCAGTGGATTTTAAATGGCAAACCTTTTTGGTGTTACTTACAGTTGCGCGACAGTTCGTGATTTTCACACGATTCCCTTTTTAATGCACTCAAAATAAGTGAACCTGTTTCGGTTGAAAAGAAAAAACTAAAGAACTTTATTCGGCAGCAAATGTATGCATTAAAATGGTTTGGCAAAAGATGTAAGATTCATTCAAACACAAAAACCCCGCAGGGGAAGCTGCGGGGTTTTTATTATCAAACCTGAATTTTATCAGGCCAGATCATTCAGCTAGGGAATACTGAAAAATGCCTTCTTTCTGATGAGTGGCTTGCTGAATAGACGCTAATTTGGTAGCAAAGATGCCTTTATCACCTCGGTTTTTTAGTTTATTAACATCCGCCTAGTCATTAAGCAACGTTCATACATAAGAATCGGGCAAATTGCTCCGCTCATTCAGCTCACGAAAGCGGTATTCTGCTCATTATCCATTTTTAACGCCTTCCATTTCAATTGGAATTCACCGACTACATAATTTCGATTAAATTTGCAGCTCAGTAAAAAAATCATCCCAATACATCATGTTGATCGGAGAAGATTCTTTAACCATTGCTGTTGATTTTGACGGAACGATTGTGGAACACAAGTATCCCGCCATCGGAGATGAAATGATTTTCGCTTTCGACACGCTTAAAGCCCTGCAAAATAAAGGGCACAAACTTATTCTGTGGACTTTCAGAGCGGGACAGCATCTGGATGAGGCCGTAGAATATTGTCGAAAAAACGGAGTTGAATTCTACGCGGTGAATAAAAGCTATGCCGAAGAGGAGTTTGAACCGCGATCCATCAGCCGAAAAATCAATGCCGATTTATTTATTGATGACCGAAATGTGGGAGGCTTTCCGGGATGGGGAGAAGTTTACCAGATGATTCATCCCAACGACGGCGAACTCAATCTGCAACAGACCCATCCTGAGGCACACAGAAATTTCAAAAAATCCTCGTCCGGCTTTTTCGGACGATTGTTTAGCAAAAAATGATACACTACAAAACACCCGAAGAAATTGAATTGATGCGTTTAAGCGCTCAAATTGTATCGCGAACGCTTGGACTTATTGCCGAAAAAATTGGGCCTGGTGTCACCTCGCTCGAACTCGACAAACTGGCCGAAGAATACATCCGAGATCAGGGTGCTGTTCCTGGTTTTCTTGGTTTTGGCGGGTATCCCAACACCCTTTGTGTATCGGTAAACGATGAGGTGGTGCACGGCATTCCGGGCAACACCCCTTTTCGCGAAGGAGATATTGTGTCGGTAGATTGCGGTGCCATTTTCAACGAATTTTATGGTGATCACGCCTATACTTTTGCCATTGGCGAAATCCGGCCGGAGGTTCAGCAATTGCTGCGCGTCACCAAAGAGAGTCTGTATCTGGGAATTGCTAAGGCCCAGGCTGGTAATCGCATTGGCGATATCGGTGCGGCCATTCAGGAGCACGCCGAAAGACACGGCTATGGGGTGGTGCGTGAACTGGTAGGGCACGGTTTGGGGAAATCGATGCACGAGGATCCGCAGGTGCCCAACTACGGCAAACGTGGACGGGGTAAAATGATTCAAGAAGGTTTGGTTATTGCCATTGAGCCGATGATTAATTTGGGCATCAAAGAGGTCAATCAATTGGAAGACGGTTGGACGATCGTAACTGCCGACCGACAGCCTTCGGCGCACTTTGAGCACGATGTGGCGGTGGTTAACGGCAAACCAGACATCCTTTCTACCTTTGATTTTGTTGAAGACGCTCTGGAAAAACGTGGAATGGACGCGTTAAGAATGGGTGAAGTCGTGCGATAAGCTGCCAAAGGAAATGGTTAATTGAAGTTTCATTTCGCATTGGGCAGATGAATTTAATACAGCACCGAACACCCGCGTGAGGGATTGTAAGGGAAACGGCCTGCGACAAGCAGGCAGTTTGTGCGTAGCACCAAAGCCCTGAAAAGCCCGACCCGCAGGGGCACGCCCAAAAAAGAAACATGAAAAAAGGAGCTCAGGAAAAATCCCGGCTCCTTTTATTTTGCAATAAAATTTCTGATTGTTTTCTGGTGAAGAAACTTTTGTGCGGCTTAGTTGCGAACCCACAAAGGTCCATTTTTGGAATCGCGACGCGTGATCACTTGCTTCTCTGCCAATTGATTGAGCAACGCTTCGGCTTCGCTGAGACTGATATTGCTCAATTCGGCAAACTCGCGGGTGGTGTACGTTGGATAAACCGCAAACAATGCATCGGGTGAGGTATCGTAAGCCGTTTTTGTGGCCTCGGGATACAACCTTTTGAGTGCATCTTCATAGCGTTCGTATGACTGCGATCCGTATACCAAAAACCGATTGCCGTCTTTGTCGCTAAAAAACACGGTGGGAAATCCGCGCACACCCAGTTCGCTTTTGAGCTTGAGGTCATCTTCGAACAACGACTGCCCTTTGGTTTGGTAGTCATTCTGAAACTTTTCGACATCCAAACCGACTTGTTCGGCCGCTAATTTCAGGTTTTTCCATTTGCTGATATTGCCTTTTTCGAGAAAAACCATCTCCTTGATTCGGCGCAAATAGACCAGCGCTTTGTCCTCGCCCTGCAGTTGTGCAGCTTTAAACGCAATGGAAGGTGGAAAAGAAGAATCGAGCGGATCTTCAATCCAGACGTCGCCGTCGATGGGCATTTGGTAATATTCGCCCGCCTCCTCCCAGTGTTTCGCCACCGATTCTGGACCGCTGACGTCGCGGCCACCGTAGGAGTTCCAGCTTTGTAGCAGACCGCCCATGCGGTATTCCACATCGAAAAAATGGCCGTATTCGAGTTTCAGCTTTCTCAACTGCGGCTCCACCCCCCAGCAAGAAGAACAGATGGGGTCGGTAAAGTATAACATTCTTACTGGCTTTTCGGTGGCTGCTATCACCACATCTTCTGCGCTACCCTGCTCTGCGCTAGGAATTTCGCAAATTCCGGTATCGGGGTCGCAATTCATTATTAAGTTTTCTTTGTTTTCTATCATAGCGCTGTAGATTAGGATGGTTGTTGAACAAATTGCACTTCGGCGCTGAGGCGAACTTCGTCGCTGACCATTACGCCACCTGCTTCAAGCGCAGCATTCCAATTCAAGCCCCAGTCTTTTCGATTGAGCTTTCCGGTGACAGAGAAACCGGCTTTTTGATTTCCATACGGATCTTTGATGATGCCGCCGTGTTCCACATCCAGCACCACTTCCTTTTCAACACCTCGGATGGTGAGCAAGCCTTTGAGCTGATAGTTGGAAGGATCGAGCTTTTTTAAACCGGTACTTTTAAAAATTAATTCAGGGTGGTTTTCCACATCGAAAAAATCTTCTGCACGCAAGTGCGCATCGCGATCGGTATTATTGGTATCGACCGAAGCAGCATCGACGGTTACCACAATACGGGCACGGTCAAAATCATCGCCAGTGTTCTCGACAGTAGCGTCAAACTTTTTAAAATCACCTTTTACATTGGTAATCATCAGGTGCTTTACTTTAAAAGTGAGCTCGCTGTGAGATGGATCAATTGCCCATTTTGTTTTTGTTGTTTCTGTTGTTTCTACTGTGTTCATGATGTATAAGTTTTTATTTTTTTTACATCACAAAGATCGGGAACAGCAAACCGCTATAGGTTCACCTATGTTAAGAAAGAAATGGCTGGATGTCGCGCTATTATTACGTTGTAAGTGATTACAACTTTCTGGCCAGTTGTCGGCGGATGCGGCTCAGCGACTGCGGAGCAATACCGAGGTAGGAAGCAATGAGGTATTGCGGTATTCTTTGTAGAAACTGGGGGTATAATTTTGAAAACTCACGATAGCGGTAGGCGGCTTCTTCGCTATTGGTTTTGGTGAGCCGGTATTGTAATCCGATGTAGGCATTGCGCATCAACACGTGAAAAAAATGCTCGAACAAGTGACTGCTCTGGCAAATTTCATCATAATTTTCCCGGCTCAGTACACAAGCCTTAGTGGGTTCGAGTGTTTCTACTACATAAATCCCTGGTCGGCCAGAGAAAAAGCTGTATTGATCGGAAATCCAGTAACCTTCTAGCGCAAACTGAATGGCCGCTTTATCGCCAGCCTCGTTGAGATAATACGAATAAGCAGAACCTTCTAAAACAAAATAGACATACTTGCAAGTACTGCCCGGTTCGGCAAGAATGGTCTTTTTATCGTAGTTCTTGATGAACACCTTGCTTTCGAAAAGTTGGCATTCCTCATCAGACAAGTCGCGCCCGATGGTTCTATTTACGTTTGCTCGAATTAACTCCTTCATGGCGGATGAAGATAATCAGTTTTGCACAAGTAAAAACACTTCTCGGTTCGGCAATTTTTCTTCGGAATTTTTTTGTTCAACGGACATTCCTAACTTTGGGGAAAATTGTCTCTCAGTCCGTTTCGTTCAGCAATAATTTGCTGAAGTTCGGCAGATAGAAAAAACACATATCGATGAGTATAGTAAAACACTTAGGAATTGCCGTTTTAGCGGTTGCACTTTTATCCAGTTGTGATCAAAAAAGTCCTGAAAATCACAAAATCGTTCCGGGAAATAAAACTCCGGAAAAAGTGGAGACCCTGCCTCCAGCTTCTGCAACGCCGCAAAGCAACACCAATTCAGGCCAGCCCGACCAATACGGAAGAATGCCCGGTGACGCACATTATGGACACGACCACCCGCTGCTCGAAGAAGAATTGAACAACCAAGGCGGACAGGCACCTATGCAACAGCAACAGCAGCAACAACAAGGTTCGGGAGAACCCGATGCCTACGGTAGAATGCCTGGAGATGCCCATTATGGGCACGATCACCCATAGCGCAAACGTTAATTATCGTCGAAAATATTGAGAAACCGGGTAATGCCAATTGCCCGGTTTTTGGATTTACCCCTATTCGATTAAAGTTGAAAACCGATTTCCAAGGTGAGGGGAAATGTCAGCGCACAAAAAAGGCTGATACTTTTCAGCACCAGCCTTCTTTGTAATAACCTGCAAGGAAATTTGAAACCATCACAACCTTGAATCTCTTCTCAGTTGTAATGGTTAAACGCAATGGGTTTTAAAGGTTGCCAGAGATATAGAAAATTTTCTAAGCGGTGAACTTATAGCCGACCCCGCGAATGCTGTGAAAGTAGCGTGGTTCTTTTGGATCCGGTTCAAAATATTTCCGAAACGAAAGCACGAAATTATCAATGGTCCGACCGGTAGGAAATACATCCTCACCCCAGACTTCTGACAAAATCTCATCGCGCGACACCACTTCATTTTCACGCTCAATGAGCAGCTTAAGCACCATACATTCTTTATTGGTGAGGGATTTGCGCCCTGTGTTCACCGCGTCAATCTCGTAGGTAACAAAATTCACTTTATTGCCTCCAAATTCAAATTCGGTTAGTACGGGTGCCGCGTCAGGTTGTCCGCGTCGAATGAGCTTTTGTACCCGCAACAACAGTTCTTCTAGATTAAACGGTTTGGTCAAGTAGTCGTCGCCGCCAATTTTCAACCCCTTTACCCGATCGGTACCAGCACTTTTGGCAGTAAGAAATAAAACCGGCACATGGATCCCCTCGCTGCGCACTGTTTCGCACACTGTAAATCCATCCATTTCGGGCAGCATTACATCGAGAATTACCAAATCGTACGCGTTGTTTCGCAGTTTGTGTAACGCGTCAGTTCCGGTTACAGCAGGTGTAACAGAATAGCCATCCATTTCGAGATTCATCCGGATAACATCCATCAAGCTCTCCTCGTCTTCTACCAGTAAAATGCGCATGTTACAGCCCCTTTTACCCCCAAAATTAACGCTATCTTTGCAATCCACTCCTAAAAGCAGAAGATGGATTTATTGCAGAAGGCCAATCAGTTCAACAAGAACACCCTGATGGAGCAGCTCGGAATTGAGTACACCGAAATTGGCGAGGATTATATTAAAGCAACAATGCCGGTTGATCACCGCACCCATCAACCCATGGGTCTGCTACACGGCGGAGCTACTGCCGCACTGGCCGAATCGATGGGGAGCCTTGGTTCTTATTTGCTCATCGACAACACAAGCAAAGCCGTGGTGGGAATTGAAGTGAACGCCAACCACCTGCGAAGTGTACGAAATGGGGTGGTTTATGCCGAAGGAAAACTGGTGCATCGCGGCCGCACCCTGCATGTGTGGGACATCAAAGTGTTTGACGAGCGCCAAAAGCCGGTGGCCATTTGCAGACTAACCAATATGATTATTCCCAAACCATAATCTGCTGCAATCCAAGATGCGCACCGTAGCCCTGCTTCGACTGCCCGGTCAACCCACCGTTGCATTTAGCGGAAATGATCATCCGCATAAAACAACCGATAACCGTACTTCGGTTTTTCACTATGTGCCTTTTCCGGGAGATTCATCCCCACATCATCAAATCACCACCGCTATTTCGGTAAAAGAGGCCCAGCGGCTGGTGGATGAAATTGTGCCAACCCTCAACGATGCACCGGTTGCTGAAATCCTACGCGAAGAATACCACCAGGCGGGGCAAACCATCCTCGATGCACTCAAGCGTGATGCGCTTCAAAAAGTGATCCTCTCGCGCGTGATTCACCATGCCGCACCTCATCATTTTTCAGCAGTACAACTCTTCGACCGGCTCTGCGCCACCTATCCAAACGCGGCCATTCACCTTTTTGCCGAAGAAGGGAAATCGCTTTGGATTGGCAGCAGCCCTGAATTGTTGATCAAGGTAAAAAACCAGCAGCTCGAAACCGTTTCGCTGGCGGGAACACAAGCCCACATGGGCCGTGAAATCAATACAATTGTCTGGGAAAAAAAAGAACGCGACGAGCAACAGTGGGTCACCGAGCACATAGCGCAATTACTGCAAATTCACCCTGACGTTAGTGCCGTGAATCAGTTTCCGTTAGAAACAGCCGTTGCCGGAAATGTGGTTCACCTTAAAACCCGGTTCACCGCCAAAGTCAACACAGAATTTAATTGGCCGAACTTTGTCGATGCGCTTCACCCAACGCCAGCAATCGGTGGCTGGCCCAAAAAGGATGCAGCGGCTGTCATTCACAAAACCGAAATCCACCCGCGGTTGTATTACGGCGGTTATTTTGGGATAGAATCGCCCAACGACCTTACCCTTTATGTGAACCTGCGATGTTTGCGGTATTCACAAAACACCCTTCAGCTTTTTGTGGGAGGCGGATATACTACCGGCTCTGACATTGCGGCCGAATGGGAAGAAACCGGCCACAAAGCGAAAACGCTGTTGTCGGTCATTGAAAATTTACAGAAATTAGAATCTCAGTAACACAACGAATTGGAATATTCAGATATACCCGGCGTTTTTGATTTGGTGCACCTCATGGTTGCTCATGGAATCACCGATGTGGTCCTTTCGCCCGGATCGCGTAATGCGCCACTCAGCATTTCACTGCATCGCCATCCCAACATCAAAACCTATGTTATACCCGACGAACGTGTAGCTGCCTTTTACGCGCTCGGCATGGCCCAGCAAAAAGGAAAACCGGTGATGATTTGCTGCACATCCGGTTCGGCAGTACTCAATTATGCACCGGCTATTGCCGAGGCCTTTTACCAACGCATTCCGTTGTTGGTGATCACCGCCGACCGTCCGGAAGAATGGATTGACCAGGGCGATGGACAAACCATCCGGCAAAAAAACGTATACCAAAATTACGTTCGATTCAGTACGACGCTCATCCAAAATACCACTGACGGAAACGACCGCGAGCTCAACCGGCAACGCATCAACGAAGCCATTTCTAAAGCCACTCAACCCGTGGGCGGACCCGTTCATATCAATTTTCCGCTCAACGAACCACTCTACCGCACGCGGAAATATGACCTTTCTGAAATTCCGCAACTGCCCCAAACATCACCCGCTACACTACCGGATTTCAAACCCGACAACGAACTGATTGAGCCATTGAATCAGGCCGATAAAATATTAATCCTTTGTGCGCTGATTGAACCCGATCCGGTATTGGAAACCATATTGGGTCATTGGGCTGAAAAATCACAGGTGGTGGTACTAACCGAAACCACGTCGAACCTGAACCACCCCCGATTTTTTCCTTGTATCGACCGATTGATTTTCACCTTCGACGAACAGGATCTGGAAGATTTTCATCCCGACCTGCTGATTACACTCGGCCACCAGATTATTTCAAAAAAAATCAAGGCGATTTTGCGGCAGCACAAACCGCGTAATCACTGGCACATCGATCCCGACCAACCTCACCCCAATACTTTTCAGGCATTAACACGAAGTATATACGCGCAGCCTACCACTGTACTCCAAGCGCTGGCAGGTCACCTTTCAGAAAAAGCGGCAAACTATCAGTCTTTCTTGAAAGAAAGAGATCAAGCCATCGATGCCGGTCACGATTCATTTTTGCAATCGTGTGAATTTTCTGATCTGAAGGCGGTTGAAATATTGCTCAATAAAATTCCCACACACTACAATCTGCACCTCGGAAACAGTGCCTCGGTACGCTACGTTCAACTCTTTAAGCAAGGGCGTGTGCATCATTGCAACAGCAACCGGGGAACCAGTGGAATTGACGGCTGCACGAGCACGACTATGGGCGCTGCCGAAGCCTCTAAAAAGCCCACGCTACTGCTCTCCGGCGATATGGCCTTTTTGTATGACTCCAATTCTTTTTGGCATCCGCATGTTCCGCGAAACATTAAAATGGTGGTGCTGAACAACGGGGGAGGCGGAATTTTCCGAATCATTGACGGGCCGCAGATTGAGGAAGAAACGGCGACGTATTTCGAAGCGCATCACCAGCAAACCGCCGGCAATCTGGCCGCGATGTTTGGCATAAAATATCACGCTGCCACAAACGCTGAAGACCTTCGCGAAAAGCTGGATTTATTATTTAATATGCCGAACGACGAGCCTGTGATTCTCGAGATTTTCACTCCTCGGATGGAAAACGATAAGATACTGAAAGCCTACTTTTCCCAACTCAAATTGGCGGTAACTAAATCAAAAACGCATGGGTAAAACCCTGGCCTGGATACACGCCTTTCGCTTGCGCACACTCCCACTCGCGTTTTCGAGCATCATCACCGGATCGTTCGTTGCTGCTAAATTCGCGCAATTCTCGTGGGTAGTTTTGGCGCTTGCCCTTCTCACAACGCTGTTTTTACAAGTGTTGTCTAATCTGGCCAACGACTACGGCGACAGTGCAAAAGGCACGGACAACGCGGAGCGAATCGGGCCACAAAGAGCCGTTCAAAGCGGAATGATCACCTCAGCAGAAATGAAAAAAGCGGTCGTCCTTACCGCGTTGCTGTCGCTACTTTCGGGATTGACATTGCTCTATTTCGGCACGAAAGGCTTAGGTGCTTCGGGCTTTCTCATTTTTCTGGTTCTGGGTTTGCTGGCCATCGCAGCCGCTATTTTATACACCGTGGGCAAAAAAGCATACGGCTATCTTGGACTGGGCGACTTGTTTGTTTTTCTGTTCTTTGGAATCTGCGGAGTGGGCGGGACGTTTTTTCTGCACTCGCATCTCTGGTCACCTGCGATTTTGCTGCCCGCTGCCACTGTCGGTTTACTTTCGATGGCGGTGCTCAACCTCAACAACATGCGCGACCGTGTTCCCGACACCAACGCGGGGAAATTCACACTGGCCGTACGTCTCGGAGATTTCAGATCGCGCGTTTATCACCTTTTTTTATTGACGGCTGCCTTGTCCTGTGCCGTTATTTTCTCGATGCTAAACGGAGGAAGCCCTTGGCAGTTCATCTATTTGATTATCGCCGCACCGCTTATGACCAACCTACAAAAGGTACTGCGGTTCACCGATCCGGCCGAACTCGATCCGGAGCTAAAAAAGATGGCACTAACCACTTTTCTATTTTCCATTACCTTTGGCTTAGGCCTGTTGATTTAACATGTTAAAAGCTCGATATACCTCCTACTCGCTTAAATTTCGGTTTTCCGCAGGAACATCACGCGGTGTGCTGCACGAAAAATTGTCGTGGTTTATCGCTCTTCACGACAGTGAAAATCCTGAGATCACTGGATTAGGTGAATGTGGAATTTTACCCGGTTTGAGTACTGACGACAAACCAGATTACGAAGAGAAACTGCTGTGGCTTTGTCAAAACATGCACCTTCCCATTGATGAACTCGATCAGGCCCTGACTGAATATCCGTCTATCCGCTTCGGACTGGAAATGGCGCTGGCCGATCTGGCTCATGGCGGATCACGCAAACTTTTTGAAACCCCATTTTACCGTGGAAACGCTCCGATTGCTATCAACGGGCTGATCTGGATGAACAGTACGGACCACATGGCGCAGCAAATTGAAGAAAAAATTGAGGCCGGATTCCGTTGCATCAAACTGAAAATAGGAGCGATTGATTTTGACGAGGAAATTAATCTGCTGAGCGAAATCAGAAAACGGTTCAAGGCGCACGACATCGAAATCCGTGTTGATGCCAACGGCGCATTTTCACCGGAAAATGCGCAAAAAAAACTGGACATGCTGGCTGCATTTGATTTGCATTCCATCGAGCAACCCATTGCCGCCGGACAACACGAAGCGATGGCTGCACTGTGTGAAAAAACTCCGGTACCCATTGCGCTCGACGAAGAACTCATCGGCGTGTTTGATCCGCAAAAGCAACAAAAATTGCTCGAACAAATCAGACCGCAATACATCATTTTGAAACCGAGTCTGGTTGGTGGCTGGAAAGCATCCGGCGAATGGATCACAAAAGCGGAATCGATTGGATCGGGCTGGTGGATCACCTCGGCGCTGGAATCTAATGTGGGACTAAATGCCATCGCACAATGGACCGCCACACTGAAAAGCACGCAGCCGCAAGGATTGGGAACCGGTCAACTTTACACCAATAACTTTCCATCACCGCTCACCATTTCACAAGGACAATTGCGCAATTTCGGTGGTGCCTGGAATCTGGAATCGCTGTGGAATCAACAATGGAAGGCATTCAAATAAACGGTCAGCTATTCACGGCCGAAGATGTGGACACCATCACCCCCCGGCTCTTTCCACACCTCTCGGAATCGACCTGTAAGGAAATTCGGCATTTTCTGAATGATTGGTGGAGTAAGCGCGATTTTATTGAAGTGCAAACTTCGGGAAGTACCGGCACACCGAAAACCATCCGCCTTCCGAAAAAAACCGTAGCAACTAGCGCCGAAAAGACCATTTCATTTTTCGAGTTGCAAGCTGGTCAGCCGGTGTTGCTATGCCTACCCTGTCGATACATTGCCGGTATGTTGATGTTGGTACGTGCCATCCGCAAAAACCTGAACATCATTTCCGTTGAGCCCAATCTTCGTCCGCTAAAAAAATTACCCTCACCAGTAGGGTTTGCCGCTATGATTCCCGCTCAGGTTATTGCCGCATTGCGCCATGCGGATGAAAAGGAAAAGCTCTGCCAAATTTCACAAGTTTTAATTGGCGGAGCTCCGATAGATCCGGAACTTGAAAAACAACTGGCCACAATGCCCAACCGGTTTTTTCACAGTTATGGCATGACCGAAACGGCCACCCATGTTGCTCTGCGAAAAATAGGACAAGAGGAACACTACACCGCACTGGACGGCATTCGGTTTTCGCTTGATGAGCGTGCTTGTCTGGTAATTGAAGCCGAGCACCTACCAAATAGCATCGTGACCAATGATATGGTTGAGCTTCATGGCCATAACCGTTTCAGTTGGCTCGGTCGGTTTGACAATGCCATTATTTCGGGCGGTATCAAACATATTCCCGAACAACTCGAAATCAAAATTAAACCGTTGATTGATCAGGTTTTCTTTATTACTGCCATTCCTGACCCACTTCTCGGGAATCGGCTGGCACTGGTGATTGAAGATGACGTCTGGTGCAACGAGCGAACCGACCAGTTAAAAGCCGCGCTGTCGAATGTGCTGTCCACCCACGAAATGCCGAAAGAAATTCGATTTCTGAAAACTTTTCATCGCACGGAAACGGGAAAAATAATGCGTACGCTCACTCCGAAATCAATGAAATAATCACGAGAAGAAGTCGTCAACACGGTAAACGTTATTCTGTATTTTTTAACACCATTTGCATTGCCGGCGCACTGGTTATTCTGTAACTTAATACTGGCCAATGGCTCTATTAAAACAGAAAAACCAATACGATAAGCTATGCACATCCCTGCAACCCATTTACCAAAGGCAATTGCCAATGTTGAAGTGTCCGAAAGAATTGTTTCGGGTCTTACTGGCTGCGCTTTGCTCAAGTCCGGAATTAAAAACCGCAGTATTCTTAAAAGCATTTCCGGCGGATACCTGTTGTTTCGCGCGGCCACCGGCTACTGTCCGCTGTATAAAATACTAAGCAACCAAGGCATGGTAACCGCACCGCGCAACATTAACATCCGCACCGAGGTGACGGTAAAAAAATCGCCGGCTGAAGTCTATTCTTTTTGGCGTGATCTGGAAAATCTACCCCTGTTTATGTCGCATCTGGAAAGCGTGAATGTCGAAGACGATTATCGCTCAGAATGGGAAGCCCGGTTTCCCGGAGGGGTTGGAACAATCACCTGGAAAAGCGAAATTGTAGAAGATCAAGAAAACGCACGCATCGGCTGGCGATCGATCGGCGGATCTACGCTAGAAAACGCCGGAACGGTCCTTTTCAGAGACGCCGGAGAGTTTGGCACCAAGGTGCAGGTTACGATTTCCTACCGCGCACCAATAGGAAAAGCCGGTGAAATGGCAGCAAGATTACTCACACCGATTTTCGAAAAAACAGTGAAAGAAGACATCGAAAACCTAAAATGGTTTCTTGAAAGCGATAACCGGCCTTTATAAGTAAGACTGGCACTTTACGCTTTACCTAAACTGTTTTCCAAACCGCTCAAACACCGCTTTGTCAAGTGTATCATGGTGGTCAGGATGCGCAATTTTCACCAGTGCTTCGGCACGCTGACGCAGGTTTTTGCCATACAGATTGGCCACTCCGTATTCCGTCACCACGTAGTGCACGTGCGCCCGGGTAGTTACAACCCCTGCACCCGGCTGTAAGAATGGAACAATCTTCGACTTTCCGCTTTTGGTGGTTGATGGCAACGCAATAATCGGTTTTCCACCTTCCGACAGCGAAGCCCCGCGCATAAAATCCATTTGTCCGCCCACGCCAGAGTATTGATAAGTTCCGATAGAATCGGCACAAACCTGTCCGGTAAGGTCAATCTCCACCGCCGAGTTAATGGACACGGCACGCGGATTCTGACGAATCACATTGGTGGCATTTACATAAGCAATATCAAGAAATTTGACCCGCGGATTATCATCTACAAAGTCGTAGAGTTTTCTGGTGCCAACAGCAAAACCGGTGACGATCATTCCGCGGTGTTTTTCCTTGTAGCGGTCGGTGATCACTCCACGTTCGAGCAAATCGAGCACGCCATCCGAAAACATTTCGGTGTGCACACCAAGATCTTTATGATTGGTGAGACACGACAACACGGCATCGGGAATATTACCAATGCCCATTTGCAGGCACGAACGATCATCGATCAGCGAGGCGCAATACGCTCCAATCTTTCTGGAAACATCGTTGATCTTGTGCTGATAACTCACTTCGGGCAACGGATCGCTCACTTCAACCAACGCGTTGATCTGACTGACGTGCACCAACCCGTCGCCATGCGTTCGCGGCATATTCGGATTGACTTGCGCAATAACATGTTTGGCTGACTGTAATGCTGCCAATGCCACATCCACCGAAACGCCCAGTGAGCAATATCCATGTTTGTCAGGAGGTGATACATGCAGAAAGGCCACATCAATCGGCAATAGACCACGGCGAAACAGCAGGGGAATTTCGCTCAAAAACACCGGAATGTAATCACCGGCAGCGCTGTTTACAATACCGCGCACATTGGCCGACACAAACATCGAGTTCATAAAAAACGACTCAGAAAATTTCGGATGATCGAAAAGGTTATCACCAAACGAACTGATGCTCATCAACTGCACGTCTTTGAGCTCACCACTGCGAAGCATCAAAGCGCGGATCAACTGCATGGGCGATGCTGCACTGCCCTGCATAAAAACGTGATCGCCATTTTTAACGGCTTCTACGGCTTTCTCGGCCGAAACAAAACGGGTGGAATTGTTCTTTGAAATCATGCCGAAATTTAGTCAATACCGGTCGTGCAGCAATTGACTTTTGTCAGGTTTTCTCACTTCGGATCGAAGTGTCCAGGAACCAGCAAATCATCGAGCTGAACGTCATGCGGTTCGGTTGGCACGATATCAATGAGCTGAACGGGATAATAAATTCCGAGTTTGTACGCCTGTGGATGCTGCGACAGAAAATGATCGTAATATCCACCACCGTATCCAAGCCGGTATTTTTGAGAATCGATGGCCAAACCAGGGACGATAATCATGTCAAAATCACCGGCATACACCTCCGCATTGGCCGGGTACTGCGTTTTCATCACGCCGGTTTCCAGTTCGTCGAAAGATTTGAGGATGCGGTTTTCAAGATTCGGTCGTGGAAGGGTTTTCGGGCAAACCACGGTCACCCCTTCCGCCAACAGTTTCTCCAACAGCGGCCGGATGTTAATTTCTCCGCGCAACGGCAAATAAGCGTGCACCACTCCATATCCACGTTGGGTAATGATTTCGAACAACTTCTCATTGATCTGCCGGTCAAATTTTCGCTTTTCTACCGGAGGAATGGCTAATCTAATCGCTTTCATTTCCTCGCGCAACGTTTTCTTTTTCTGTACAATACCCACAATAAAATCCTTTGGCTTTGCTATATCGGACAAAGATATCCTTTAATTATTCCAATTCTTTACCTTTGTGCAACAAAACAAATCAAAATTGGTTGACAAACATGGCTGAAAAAGAAATACTGACGATTGACGACATTAAACTGCTGGTGGATTCATTTTACGGCAGGGTGCGGAATGACGAAATACTGGGGCCAATTTTTAATGATGTTATACAGGATCGCTGGCCCGAGCATCTCGAAAAAATGTATCGCTTTTGGCAAACGGTATTACTTGGCGAGCACACTTACCAGGGGAGTCCTTTTGTGCCGCACGCCCAATTGCCTGTTGACCAATCGCATTTTGAACGTTGGCTCGGGTTGTTTAACGACACGATTGACGCGCACTTTACTGGAGAAAAAGCCGAGGAAGCCCGATGGCGAGCCGAAAAAATGGCGCAGATGTTTCTCTTTAAAATTGAGCACTACCGCACCAATCCGCAAAAACCCATTTTATGATTCCGGTGAAATATCCCTTGGCCATTGCGGCCACTTTTCTATGGATCGGCTTTGTGTGTGCCATCAGTTTTATGGAGGCATGGTTGAAATTCAGAGCGCCGGGAATTACCATCCCGTTGGGGTTGGGAATCGGGCGTTTGGTGTTTGGTGCCCTCAACAAAATAGAATGGGTGCTGTCTATCCTAATTGCTGCTAACTTTATCCTTGGACGGAGCGGAAGTACCTTTCGGTGGGAATACCTGTTATTTCTCATTCCGCTACTTTTACTGGCCTTACAAACAGTTTGGCTATTACCCGCGCTTGACGCCCGCGCAGAATTGCATATTCAGCATCTGGAAGTTCCACAATCGAATCTGCATTTTGTGTATGTTGGTATGGAATTGATTAAAGTCATTTGCCTTACTATTTTTGGAACCTTTCTTTTTAAATCGCAAAACTTATGACCGACCCTACCCTGATTAAACAAATTGAAGAGAAATACCGGGCAATTGGAGAAAATCCAGAAACCTATCTGCGTGGCTTGCTTCAGGCCAAACCCATCAACTACTGGGACTATGTGCAGGTGGACACCCTACTGTCGCTGCAAAAGCCCCGCACTGATTTTAAGGATGAAATGATTTTCATTATGTACCATCAAGTGACCGAACTGGTGCTGAAAATGATGGTGCACGAAATTCAACAACTGGTAGAAGAAGATTTGGCTGATGCCATTTGGACAGACAAAATCAACCGGTTGAACCGATATACCGCGATGCTCATTACCTCATTTGACGTGATGAAATCGGGAATGAACCACGACGATTATAACACTTTTCGCCATACCCTCGCTCCGGCCAGTGGATTTCAAAGCGCGCAATTTCGACACATTGAAATTTACTGTACCCGGCTTGAAAATCTCGTGAATGAAGAAGGCAGAAAACGCCTCGGGCCCAACCCATCAGTAGCGGAATATTTTGAACACATCTACTGGAAAGACGCCGGCACCGACCGCAAATCCGGCAAGAAAACGCTCACCCTGCGCAACTTCGAAGACAAATACCTCGACGGCCTGATGCTACTGGCAAAAAAGGTGCAGGGCAAAACGCTGGAAGAAAAAAGCCTCAACCGCTCTGATGCATCAAAAGAAATGCTGGCCAATTTGAAGGAATTCGACCGGATGTACAACGTGGAATGGCCGTTGGTTCACCTCAAAACCGCGCGGCATTATCTGGAAAGTAAAACCGAAACCAAGGCAGCTACTGGTGGCAGCGAGTGGAAGAAATACCTGCATCCACGCTTTCAGCAGCGCAAATTTTTCCCGCATCTCTGGAGCGACTCTGAAAAGGATTCGTGGGGTGGAACCGATGCGCTATAATCGAGTCACGCAAGGGAATTTCACCCCAACGTTCTCACAGAACCGTGCGTGAAAGTCTCATTACTCATTTTTGCTTAATTTCTTACGGTATTCGTGATGGCTTCGCAATTCACACGGCTCTTCATGTTCTTTGTCG
>CAZARI010000030.1:33869-39617 GCA_964487545.1 uncultured Cryomorphaceae bacterium | reverse complement strand
AAGTATATGCTCTCTAAGTTCGAGGTTTCGTAAATCCAATCAGCCATATTTACCCAATGTTTCTACTGCTTTTCCATTAATTTTTAGGATATTTAATAGTCTCAGAACAAAAAAATCCTGAGCATTAAAAACGCAGGTATGAACAAAACACTTTTTATTGCCGTGCTGGTGATCATCGGCATCATCGCATTGGCAGGACTTATAATCGCCGCCATTCTCAGTTTGCTCGAAGCCCTGATCGGATTTATTCTCTGGTCTATTATTATCGCTATCGTTTATTTCACCTGGAAAGCCAAAACCTAACAATTTGTAATGTTTGCTCAAAACGCAACCATCATTCCGACCATGCGCTACAAAAATACCGGCAAGGCCATTGAATGGCTGTGCGCAGCTTTTGGTTTTGAGAAGCACCTGGTAGTACCCGGAGATGACGGTTCCATCACACATGCCCAGCTTACTTTCGGCAACGGAATGATCATGCTCGGCCCAATGCTCGACAACGAATTCGGCAAGGTGCTTCAACCGCCAAAATCACCGGATTTTATCAACACCCAATCGGCGTATATCGTGGTGAAGGATATTGACGAACACTACACAAGAGCGGTACCTGCCGGTGCCGAGATCATTCTCGATGTTGAAGATGCAGATTATGGTGGCCGCGGTTATACCTGCCGGGATCCCGAAGGCGTAGTCTGGAATTTCGGATCGTACAACCCTTGGGATTAACAGCGTTGGCTCATTTTGTCCTTTAAGATTTTGTAACAACAGCCGCTGAAGCCGTTTCATATTTCTGCGTATCTTAGTTTAGTCAGTCATTCTGACACATGCACCTCCGGTACTTTTAACGCAGGTTCGGTGGTGCGGATGTCTTTCGGTTTTCCGTTCGACATCAAAATTGAAACAGAAAAAATTAAACGCTATGAGGGCTTTATGGAAAGGCGGAATTCGGTTCGGACTGGTTTACATTCCGGTGAAATTGTTTGCAGGAAACACCTCGCACAATCTTCCATTGGATATGCTTCGCGACGAGGATCAATGCAACATCAAATATGTGCGCGTGTGCGATAAGGACGGCAAAGAAGTGCCGTGGGAGAATATCGTGAAGGGTTATAAAATTGACGATCACTACGTGTCGCTCGACAAAGAGGATTTTAAAGAGGCCGCGATGGAAAAATCCGAAACGCTGGATATTTTCCGCTTCGTGAATATCGCCGATGTAAGTCCGCGCTACTTCAAGCGCACCATTCTCATTGAACCCGAAAAGGGGGCTGGTTCAACTTTCAACCTATTGCGCAAGGCCATGGAGAAGAAAAAGCTGGGTGGCCTGTGCAGTTTTGTAATGCGTAACCGCGAAAAAATGGGCTTGCTTCAGGCCGGCGAAGGACATCTTTATATGATTGAAATGCACTGGCACGAAGACCTGCGTCCGCTTGATTCGGTTAAGTCTTCAAAAAGCAAAGTGGGCAAGGAAGAACTGAATATGGCCGTTTCCCTGATCGAAAAAATGAGCGGGGCCTTTGAGGGTGAAAAATATAAAGATGAATACAATGATCGGTTGTTGAAGATCATCAAAAAGAAGAAAAAAGGTGCCAAACCAAAAATCAAAAAGGGTAAAAAGCAAAAGGAAACGACCATGCCCGATAGCCTGCTCGAAGAGTTGAAAGCTTCTCTCGAAGAAATCAAAGCCTGACAAAACGGTGAGCCATGTCTTTGAAAGAATACATCAAAAAACGCGATTTTTCTGCTTCGCCTGAACCAAAGGCCGTAAAACCAAAAAAAAGCAAACATCGGTTTACGGTGCAGAAACACGCGGCCTCCCGACTGCACTACGACCTGCGCATCGAACACAATGGCGTGTTGCTGAGCTGGGCAGTTCCCAAAGGAATTTCTGCAGATCCAGCGGTGAAGCGATTGGCGGTTCAGACTGAAAATCACCCGGTGAAATACCTCGATTTTGAAGGCAACATTCCAAAAGGTAATTACGGCGCTGGCGAAATGATTGTCTGGGATACGGCCACTTATCGTCAACCCCCGGACAAGCCCGAGCAGGATCTTTCCGACATGCTCGAAAAGCAATACAAAGCCGGACGCATTCATCTCTTTTTTGACGGAAAAAAAATGAAGGGCGAATACAGCCTCATCAGAACTGACAAAGAAAAACGACTCTGGTTGTTGATCAAAGTCAAGGATGACTTTGCGTCAAAAAAGAAAACATTTGACGAAACCAGTGTCCTCAGTGGAAAAACAGTAGAGGATCTGAAGAAAAACACCAGTCCCAAAAAAGCCACGACTAAAAAACCGACCGCCAAACCAAAAGTCCGTAAAGGGAGCAAAGCAGATTTTCCGGCACCATTTTCACCAATGCTGGCCAAACTTTCCAAATCACCTTTTACCGATCCCGACTGGATTTTTGAAGCGAAATACGACGGCTATCGTTGCCTGATTTTTAAGGAAAAAGATCAGGTGAAATTGTACAGCCGAAACGGAAATCTACTCAACGAAACGTTTAAAGATTTGGTTGAAGCGGTATTGACTATTCCTGCTGATTTCGTTGCGGATTCAGAAATTATTGTAATCGATAAATCGGGCGGTGGAGACTTTCAGAAACTGCAGCAATACGTCAAAAATGGAGTGAAAGGAACCCTGCGCATTGTGCTTTTCGACCTGATTTTTTTCGAAGGAAAAGACCTTTCAAAACTTCCGCTGATTGACCGAAAGGAGGTGCTGAAAGAATTACTGAGCAACACAAAAGATCCGCACATCAAAATCAGCAAACACATTGAAGAACAGGGTGAAAGATTTCTGGCCGCCAGCAAAGAACTCGGACTCGAAGGAATCATTGCCAAGAAGAAAGACAGTCCGTATGTGAAAAACAGCCGCAGCAGTTATTGGCTGAAAATGAAAAACATCAAGGAAGAGGATCTCGTGGTGATTGGGGTGACTCCGAGTACGGCTACAGGAAGATCGTTCGGTGCTGTACTGCTGGCTCGACCGGTGAACGGAGATTTTGAATACGCCGGAAAAGTAGGCTCCGGTTTTGGCGATAGGCAGACCGATGAATTGATCAAAATATTCACCGGGCACAAAACAAAAACACCTCCAGTGAAGGTAAAAGAAAAGGTGCTTTTCTGGCTGAAACCAAAGCTATACGCCGAAATCAAGTTCAGCGAAAAAACCGAAGACGGCAAGTTGCGCCATCCGGTTTTTCTGCGTTTGCAATCAGAAAAATTCTACAACCCAGCCGATCATCTCAGCGATTCAAAAAGCAAAACACCAACCGTGAGCAACGTCAAAATTTCGAACCCCGACAAGGTGTTTTTTCCGGAGCAGAATATTCGCAAAAAAGACATCATCCATTACTACGAAACTGTGGCCGACGTGATGCTTCCGCACTTAAAAGACCGTCCGCTCACATTAAAAAGAAACCCAAATGGCATCAATGACAAAGGGTTTTACCAAAAGGATGTTTCACAAGAAGTGCCGGGATATGTGCAGACCATTGCGTTGACTTCCAAGAGTTCTGACAAAGATGAAATCAACTATGCGATGTGCAACAACAAAAGCACTTTGCTATTTTTGGCCAACTGGGGATGTGTGGAAATGCACGCGTGGAACAGCCGCAAAGATCACCTCGATTTTCCCGATCATCTGGTATTGGATCTCGATCCGCAGGACAATACATTTGATGAAATAAAACGCGCCACCAAGGTACTGATCGACCTGCTGAATGATTGGGAAATTCCCTGCGGTATCAAGACTTCTGGTGGTTCCGGGCTTCATCTTTACGTTCCGCTGCAGCCAAAATACACCCACCGACAAGTTAGAACAGCGGCGCACATCATCGGCAAAATTTGGCTGAAGGAATTGCCAGATATCGGATCCTTGGAGCGGATGCCGAAAAAACGCGTTAAAAAAATTTACCTCGATTACCTGCAAAACAGCCGTGGAAAAACCATGGCCACCCCGTATTCGCTGCGGGTGAAAAAGGGAGCTCCGGTCTCTACTCCAGTGTCGTGGCAGCAGTTTCAGAACCTTTCCTCGTTGCAGGAGCTGAACATACACACCGTTCCCGAAATGCTCGAAGAAACCGCAGCGCAATGGAAAGATTTGTACCGACGTCGAATTAAGTTGGAGACGTTGGTCAACAAAATTGAAAATGCGCGATGAAAGAGCTGGTTTATCGTTCCGATGATTCTCCCGGTTTTCGGAGAAAGGGCAGGGGAAAAGGGTTTGAATTTTTTGACGAAAACGGAACAAAGATCACCGATCAGGAAACGATCGACAGAATTTCCTCCCTCGGCATTCCACCGGCGTGGAAGTCGGTGTGGATAGCTTCCGATCCGCGTGGCCATATTCAGGCTACTGGACTGGATGACAAAAGCCGCAAACAATACATTTATCATCCGAGATGGACGGAATACCGAAATGCCAGCAAGTTTGCAAAAATGACGGAGTTCGCTAAGGCGCTGCCGGAGATTCGCCAACGCGTTCAGAAAGACCTGCGGAAACAGGGCTGGCCGAGAGATAAAGTCACTGCCTTGGTGGTGAGTTTGCTCGACGAAAGTTATCTGCGCATCGGAAACCTGGCCTACGCAAAAGAGAATGAAAGCTACGGATTAACCACCCTGCGCAGAAGACACATGGCCATGAATGGCTCTTCGGTTGAGTTTCATTTCAAAGCCAAAAGCGGAAAGGAACAGGAGGTGACCATTCGCAAGCCGCGACTTATCAAGTTGATAAAGGAATGCAGTGCATTGCCCGGATATGAGATTTTCAAATACATCGATGAAAATGGGACGAAGAGTGTTTTGTCGTCGCAGGATGTGAATGCCTACCTACACGAAGTCAGTGATGGTGGTTTCACGGCCAAGGATTTCAGAACCTGGGGCGGCACTGTGCTGGCGATGAGGGCTTTTGAAAAAACAAAGGCCGAAGTTGCTGCCAATCCGCGAATGAAATTCACCACCAGCCTGGTGCGGAATGTTGCGAAGAAACTCGGTAACACCGTAGCCATTTGCAGGGAATATTATATCCATCCGTGTATTCTGGAGCGCGCAGAAAATGATGACCTAAATGTTGAGCAATTGCAGAAAGCGGCAGAGAGGAAGTACGCCAAACTCGGCCCACAGCTTGATATTCACGAAAAGGTGGCGCTTTTTCTGGTGGAACAACACCTGAAGGAGAACGCATCCAACGAAAAAGAAAAATTAATTGAAATCTGTTGAATTTATTCAGCCAAAACGAATAATTATGGAAAATTGGAATGCACTTTCCTGCTTGACAACAGCTAAAGTAAACAACCACTAGGTTTGGAGTGGGTTGATGTTTTGGGAATCACCGCAGGAATCTGCACCACGATTTCCACGTTGCCGCAAATCCGCAAGGCGTGGAAGACGAAAAAAGTAGCGGATGTTTCGCCGTGGATGTTTGCCGTGTTGATGCTCGGTGTTTTTCTGTGGACGATGTACGGCGTTGTGCGCAATGATTTTCCGCTGATAGCGACCAACGGCGCATCGCTTGCGCTGAATTCATTGATGCTTTACCTGATGATCCGGTATCGGAAGAAGGCTGTGCTAAAGGCTGGAAAGGAGTAGGTGGGGGTAGTTCTGCTGATTTGCTCGGATTTTATTGCAAGGCCACTCTGTTCAATCTGCGTTATCTGCGTTCTATTACATTAATACATCAAAGTCACTGAAATCTGGAAATTTCTACCAATCCAGGAGTTTTGACGGAACCGGAAACCTTTGA
>CAZARI010000030.1:0-33769 GCA_964487545.1 uncultured Cryomorphaceae bacterium | reverse complement strand
AAAATTTTGTCCACCAGTGCAGATCCGCTTCATAATTCAGCGGATTGAACCATTCACCGGGTTTTGGTATCAGCAATGGAAACGGTTCGTGGGCAGAAAGTTTAACCAACCGCTGAACAGGTTCGTACCAGGCATGCAATCCCAAGTCGAAAGTGCCCCAGTGAATCGGAATAAAAGCACCGCCACGGATGATCTTCCAAACTTTAACCGCCTCTTCTGGATCCATGTGAATATCCAGCCATTCTTCGAAATAAGCTCCTACTGGTAAAAATGAAAAATCAAAAGGAGCGAAGCGATCAGCCAGTTCTTTATACTGATCAAAAAACCCGGAATCACCGGCAAAATAGATGTTGTGTTTATCGCTGCGGATGACATAGGAATTCCAGTGTGTGTTGTTGCTGTGAAACAACCGTCCGGAAAAATGTCGCGCCGGAGCAGCCGTAACGTTTATTCCATCGATGTTTTTTTCCTGCCACCATTCCAACTCGATGATTTTATGACGTGGCACGCCCCAAAACAGCAGCGTTTCCATCACGCCAACTGGCACCACAAAATATTTTGTTTGTTTATGAATTGCTACAATCGTATCGTAATCGAGGTGGTCGTAATGATCGTGCGAAATCAGTACCAAGTCAAGAGCAGGGAGATCTTCAATCGGAATGGGAGTGGGGAAAAATCGTTTCGGCCCGAGCCATTTAAAGGGCGAAGCGCGGTTGCCAAGCATTGGGTCGGTCAGCATATTTTGACCACCGAGTTTGATCAGAACTGAAGCATGCCCCAGCCAGTTTATCAGGAGTGGCTGTTCCTTGAAATCGACAGGTTTAAATTCGTTGAAATGATAGTTGCCTACCGGTCGCTGTTCTACATTCCGCAGTATAAAATGCTTAAAAATATTAGGCACTTGGCTGAACCCAGCCGTACTTGTGGAAACAGGATTCTGGAATTTTCCGTTCCTAAAATGAGGCGATTGCCTGATCCGGTTTCTATCAGGTGCTTTTCCAAATGGCTTCAGCATCGGAGTTTACTTATGGATTTTATATCCACAAAGATTGCAGATTATATTTTCTAATTATCAGTCTTTTCGAGGCACTTCAACGCTTTGGATGTAAGCCACAAGCTGCTATTGTTTTCTCCGTTCGAATTCTTCCGAAATCAACCGTTCCAAATCATTGAACTTAATTTTCAATGAACCCGAAATAATCGATATCGGTGAGCCGTACATTTTGTAATTGGCTTTCATGGCTCTTTTGGAAAGCCAGTTTCTTGCCCGGCTGATGTATTTTTCTGGTTGATTAGTCTGTAATATCAGTATGCTGGTTGATTCCACCTTTATGGTCTCAATTCTGGTGATATCCTTCCATTCAATCAATCCAACACTGGTGGCGTTTGAGTGATCCGTTATTCCATTTTCGTCAATGGTGAGACCGGTTTTTTGATCCAGTAATTTCATCGCGATAAACACAAAACAAACCCCAAAAAACACAATGGCTGCTATGCCTGCTACTCGAATTAAATCAGAACTCAGAAGTCGAGTTTCTAATGTTTCGGAGTAAATAATGAATAAAATGCCGAGTGTGACAAAGCCCACCGCACCGATGAGCAGCAGCAGTATTTTTTGTTTGCTGAATGGAATTTCAATGGTATCACTCATGCCGCTATTCTTAATGGTTCCATACCTCAGCCAAAGGTAATACAGAGCGGCTAATTTGGGCGGAGCAGTTTGTGGTTTTGAATTCACCCAAAATTTAAAATACTTTGGACTAACCTCGTTTCACTAGGGATTGAAAATAGTTTTTTATCTTCAGAATTGGCATATTTGATAAAAAGCAACACTTTCACATTAACCACAAAAACGTTTCTATGGCTACGAATCAGGAAATTGATTTCTCTTACTCAACGATGGATAAAATTTGGCGGTTGAGCGTAGGGGAAATGGCGGATTTTACAGGCGCAAAATACGACGGCGATTTCTCCATGTCTATCGAGCAGGCTCAGCAAAACAAACACGAATGGATCGTCGATCAGTTGAATATAAAACCCGGTGATAAAGTGCTGGATATCGGTTGCGGCTGGGGTCCGGTTTTAAATCACCTGAAGAAAACCGGATCCAAAGGCACCGGTATTACACTTTCTAAAGGTCAATATGAGGCGTGTAAAGCCAAAGGGTTCGACGTGCATCTACTCAATTACCGCCAACTCACACCCGATAAATTCGGACAGTTTGATGCCGTGATTTCAGTCGGAGCTTTTGAACATTTTTGCTCGGTTGAGGAATACAAAGCCGGAAAACAGGATTTAATTTATCAGGAATTTTTCAAAATCGTCAGCGATTTATTGCCGGTTGGTGGCCGCTGTTTTATTCAGACCATGGTTTTTTCCGATGGTATGATTCCGCTCGAAGATTTTGATATCAATGCACCCAAAGAATCTAACGAATACCTTATGGCTTTAGTGATGAATGAATTTCCAGGATCGTGGCTCGCTTATGGAAAAGAACAGATTATCAAAAGCGCATCTCCGCATTTTAAACTCGTCACCGAGCACAGCGGTCGGCTCGATTATATCGAAACCATCAAAGTATGGCGAAAATTACTGAAGGAGTTTGGCCCGCAAAAATACATGGCGTATTTATCGCTGCTGCCAAAATTCATGTCAGATATCGCGTTTCGCCGACGGCTGGACAATCTTAAAATCGCTCCGATTAGGGTTGCCTTTGAGCGGGAGATCTGGGATCATCACCGGATTGTTTTTGAAAAAGTGCCCGATTAGAATCCTCAGAAAAGCTCCGCTATATCATAAGAGTATAGCTTTGGTTTTGGGTTTCAGGTGGTTGTTTCAGCATTATCGTGGTCTGACCTTTAATCTTCAAACACCGATCTGGCACTTATAAAAATTGTTGCACGCTTTTTGAAAGTCATCCGACAAAAAAATCCCCGCGAACGAACATACGAACGCGAGGATCTGGACTATTTGAGGTAACAAAAACCTTTGTACTTATTAATGACTTAATTTGTTGACCAAAGTTGCATTAAAGTTTAATATTTATTTTGATAAAATGAAATACACACTCTTTTTTCTATTGTCGCTGTTTTTTCTGGAAGGAACCGCGCAGCGTTTACAAAGTTCTTCGCGCTCTACAGTGGGATATATCGAGGATGGCCGCATCATGAACTCATCGAGATCAACCATTGGGTATATTGAAAATGGCCGGGTGATGAACTCCTCGCGCAGCACCATTGGTTACATTGAAGATGGCCGGGTGATGAGCTCTTCACGGTCCACAATAGGCTATATTGAAGATGGCCGGGTGATGAATTCTTCGCGCAGCACCATTGGGTATATCGAAGACGGCAGGGTGATGAACTCATCCCGATCAACCATTGGTTATTACGACTCCATGAAACCCTCGCACGCCGGTTTGTATTTTTTCTTTTTCTTTGATTAATACAATGCTTCAGGCACAAAAAACACCTGAACAATTATGGTGAAACGACCACTTCTCTTGCTCATTGGTGTAGGAGTGCTGAATCTCATACTATTCCTCTCGGTTTTTAATCTGCTTCAGAACGAACAGATTTATCACCATACCTTGGGTGAAATATCATATAACTACGACAGAATAGGGGGCTGGGGTAATTATGAAATTAACAAGGTGAAAGTGCCTTTTGCCGAACTGAAAAACGAAAATTATTTGCAGTGGGATGCGCCCATTTACCACTGCATCAGCAAAAGAATGTACACCGTTGAAGAGGATTGCTACGGCAAGGTTCGGGCTGCTTTCTTTCCTTTATTTCCGCTGCTTTGGAAAATAACCAACGCCTCACCAATTGCCATTTCGGCAATCAACTACTTTTTGTTTGTGATCTCGGTAGCGTTGTTGGTATTTCATTTATTGAAAACTAAAGTTCTTAGCAAGTTAATCGTCTTTTGGGTGCTCATTTCCCTGCCCTCAACCACAAGCTATTACCTGCCCTACACGGAAGCCTTGTTTATTTTCACAATGACTATTGCCGTTGTCGGACTGTTAAAGAATAAATACTGGCTGTATTTCATTGGCATGATGTTGCTGGCCATGGTTCGGCCGGCTACGGTGTTTGTACTGTTTGCAATTCTTGCGGTCGAACTTTTTTTGTTGTTCAAGGGTAGAAGTTTTAAACATACTGTAAATCAAGTAGTAAATAATGCTTTTCCACTTGTTTTGGGCTTTGCAGGTGCAATATTCATTCAGTACTTATCGTCTGGCTCGTGGACTATACTGTTCGATGCGGGTAGCCATTGGGCTGGTTTTAGAAACTTCGCTGATGGATTCACCGATTGGTCAGTGGAAGGCTTTGGACTTTCGGCTTTTGCATTGTTTTATGTGGTTCTACCTTGTATTGGTTTTGTCGCATATTCGTTTTTTATGCTTGGCAATAAACGAAATCGAATGGGGGGGCTGAACCTTTCCGACTATCTTCTTTTTATCGCCGTTTTTTATTTCCTGGGAATAACCGCATTTTCGTTTTGGAGCAAAGGAGCCGACTTGCACAGCCTTTCGCGGTTTATTCTCGCCTCGCCGCTGTTCTATCTGGTGGTTATCTTATTATTGAATAAAGTTGCAACGATTCCGACCAGCGCTTTAGTGATGGCATACAGCCTGCTTACACTCGCTGCAGTTTGCTTTTTATATCTGGTAGAATACGGCGGCGACCGTTTCCAATTTCCATTTGCCGGAATGTATTTGTTTGTTATCACCGGGTTCTTCCTGCTCTTATATCACAAATGGCCCCGTCAAATTCGAGTTGCTGTTCCGGTGATTCTGATTTTACTGAACACTGTTTGGAATACCTACCTGCTAAATGTCTATTTAAACAACGCTTGGATATTCATTTAATGCGATAAACAACAAACATCAAAATAGTTGGTTGATTTCTTGAAATGTCCCCTTGGATTGTTTTCATGCCCATGGAAACTTTCTGCGACATTTCTTTACTTTTACCGAAATCGTTAACCTGCATGACCACCTTTTTTTACCGTTATCGTCTGGTGGTGATTATTGGCATCATTGTCACCCTCACCACCGCTATGCAATATTTTGATACCAGCAGCCATGCCGAAGCCTTTCACACCAAAGCCGAACTCGAATATTTTGCGCTGAGATCGGGTTTAGATCTGCCGCTTGGCGGAAATGATTTATTCAAAACCTCGGGTGAGTGCGCGGGATGTCACGGTCACGATATGACCGGTTTTGCTTCGGTTGATGCCAACGGTAATGATATTAACGTAGTGGACGATTGGCGCGCCACCATGATGGCCAATTCAGCAAAAGATCCGTTCTGGAGAGCCAAAGTGAGCCACGAGGGCTTGGTCAATCCGGCGCATAAAGTGGCGCTCGAAACCAAATGTACTTCCTGTCATGCCCCGCAAGGTCACTACAACGCCATGTTCAATAATCATCCGCATTATACCATTGCAGACATGCTGCTCGAACCGGTAGCACTTGACGGAGTGGGCTGCGTTGCCTGTCATCAACAAAGTCCCGATTCCATTGGATTGTTGTTTTCGGGAAATCTGAAATATGAAACCGATATCGTGTACGGTCCTTATCAGGGACCACCAGCCATTTTCGGAAGTCCGATGATGGCATGGGTAAATCTTGATCCGCTTTTTGGCGAACATGTCACTGAAGGAACTTTTTGCGCCGGTTGTCACACGCTGGTTACCGAAACGGTTGATTTGAGCGGAATTCCAACCGGCAATCATTTTGTGGAGCAAGGCACCTATCACGAATGGGTGAATTCCATATACGAAGAAACGGCCAGTTGTCAGAGTTGCCACATGCCGCGCATCGACGATCCGGTGGTTATTTCATCTGGTTATACTTTTCTAGAAGGGAGAAGCCCTTATGGATTGCACTACTTTGTTGGTGGAAATGCCTTTATGCTGAGAATGCTGAAAGAAAACATCACGGAACTTGGACTCACCGCCAGTCAGGCGCAGTTTGATTCGGTGATAGCACGCACCCAAAATTTATTGCAAAACGAAACGCTCGATCTGGAACTCAATCTGGTGCAAAATGAAAATGATACGGCCTATTTTGCCCTGCGACTCTTCAATAAAGCCGGACACAAATTTCCTTCGGGATATCCATCTCGACTGGCATTTATTGAGTTTGTGGTGACCACCGAAAACGGAGACACCCTTTTTGCTTCGGGTTTGCTCGACAGTGATTACCATATTATCAACCGTGACGAAACCTATGAAGAACATTATGATTTGATTAATCATCCCGATCAGGTGCAGATTTACGAAATGGTGATGGGCGATGTGAACGGAAATCCGACAACCGTACTCGAGCGCGCAGCCTTTCCGCTAAAAGACAATCGACTGGCTCCGGTTGGTTTCTCTACTTCGCACTATACCTATGACACGGTAATGATTGCCGGGAAAGCATTGATTGACGAAAACTTCAACCATATCGACGGTCAGGAGGGAAGCGGAACCGATGATGTGTTCTATCATATTCCGCTAAATGGCTACAACGCACCGCTGAATGCTTCGGCAAAGGTTTATTACCAATCTGTTCCGCGCAAATGGCTCGATGAGATGTTTGAACACAACTCCGAAGAAATCGACTTGTTTCGCAATATGTTCGAAGTGGCAGATCACACCCCAGAACTTATCGCAGCAACGACTTTTAACGGCGTTCAAACGGGTGTTCTACCTACGAAGGCTCCACAACAATTGGTGGCGTATCCAAACCCAACAACTGATGGATATATCAACATCCTCGTTCCTGAAAGCAACCTGATGCAGGTGACTATTTTTGATGTTTCAGGAAGGGTTTTGTTCGATAGCGAAAGGGTCGTCAACCGTCAATTTCGGTTTGTAGTTCCCGATCAGCACGGTATTTATCTAATTCGAATGGCTACCGATAAAACGGTTTATATGACGCGGGTGGTGCGGCAGTAAGCATCACATTCCCGGTGGAAGTAAGCGCGTTAGTTTATTGTGGCGCTCGGGATAATACATTTTCAACATCGAGCGGTAATAAACATAGGGTTTGTGCTGATACATGCGTGGTTCCTCGATGACTTCATCGTCAGGCCCTTTGATTTCATACGGCACCGGATTGATGGTTACGAGTTGTCCTGTGGGCTGGTAATCATAGACATTCAAAGGCTCGGGCATTACAATTTCACCGACATTTCCACTGATTTGCTGTAACAAGGTAACACCCATTCGGTTGGCAAATTGGGCAATGCTGTCATTAAACTGCGTGAACAAGGCCGCTAACAATGCCGATCTGAAATCACCGGTTGAGCTTTGGGGCAACATATCAGATAATCCTGCGCTTCCATTTTGACCGGAGCCCGACGGCATCGAAGGCACGGCATCGCGCTGATTTACAATGCTGAAAGCCGTTTGCTTATCGGTAAATTTCAAGTCGTATTCGGCCGCAAATGCGCCATTACCAACCATTGGTGCGGCATATGCATAAGTTTTAAATCGCGTTTGCCGAGTAAACGTATTTTCAGGAAGGTTTTCTAAATAGGCGCGAAACAGGGTGGAGAGCGCTCCGCCCAAGCTGTGGCCGGTGATGATAAAATCATGCACCCCTTTTTCATTTAGCAGCTTGATTTGTTCGGTGACCGATTCGGCCATCAACACCACGGCAAGCGCGTATCCGCTGTGTATGGCGGCCCGCTGACTGTCGGCAAAGCGGTAAGGCATCTCCTTTCCGTTGACCATAATAACAGATGCTGCGGGAATCATTGAAGAATAGATATTCGACATCCAACTGATGGGATTGGCGGTAGATCCGCGAAAAACCAGCACACCGGTATTTCCGTTGCGGTACACCTGAAACTGGTTGTCTAGGCCTACGGTTTTTGATTCGAATACCTTTGGGTAATCCTTCGGAATGATCTCCTTGTCGTTGCCAACCTCCTTTAGGAATGTAAAGCTGTTTGATAGCGCAATCATATCGACGGCTTCTTGTGGTCGGTAGCCGGGCTCCATTTGTGCCAACGAAGTGGCTGTCAGCAAAATGAAAGGAATAAATGCGATTAATTTTTTCATCGGTTAATTTTTGTTTTTTTTCCCAAAGAGTTGCTGCAGCAATCCACCTTTTTTCTCAGGTTGTTCTTTCCGTCGGTTTTCGCGACGTTCGCGGCGTTGTTGTTTTTTTTCTTCGGTGGTCATTTTTGATCTGAATAAATCTCTGATTCCATCCAGAGTGGTGGGTTCAAGATAATCAGCGCAATCCAAAATCCCGGCCAAATGTTCGGGTACTTCCGGAAAAGACAGAAATACCGATTTTCTCAACTCAGAATCAGATTTCACCTGCTGTAATGTCATGGCCACCAATGGCATGGCCAGCGCACTGCCCGAACCCAGGTTTCCACCGTCGAAATGAACAGCGGGCATGCTGGCCCCCACGCGGCTAACCATAACCAATGCAGGAGTGAATCCTCCAAACCACGCATCGGCATAATCTTGAGAGGTGCCTGTTTTGGCAGCCAGCTCTTCGCGTAGTCCGTAGGTGGACCTTAGCCTCGAGGCCGTTCCTTCGTTCACCACCTTTTGCATCAATTGCTGCATAAGTAGTGCATTGTCCTCTGACATGATTTGTTTGGTAACCGGCGTTTCCATTTCATATAAAACCATTCCTTCGGCTGTGGTAATGGAAGAAATGTAAATTGGGCTAATTTTTTTCCCACCATTCGCAAATGCACTGTACGCAACCGCCAGCTCGAGCACGTTGGCATCGGCCGATCCGAGCGCTGTAGATGGTCCGTTGGGCAGTGCTGACCCAAAACCGAGGTCTTTCCACAATTGCTCAAGTACAGCGCGATCAAAATGATATAAAAGATCCACACTCGGGATGTTCATTGATTTGGCCAGCGCTCCAGCCATTGAATATTTTCCACCAGTGGAGTGGTCGTAATTGCTCGGCGACCAGTTCTCGTGATCACCAAAAACGATGGTATCGTTCGATAAATAGGTACAGGGCGTGATTCCACTTTCAAGTGCCGCGGCATATAAAATAGGTTTAAAGGTGGAGGCCACCTGCCGGCGAGCCAATACCTGATCATAGGGCTGATACCGGAAATCGATGCCACCAACCCAGGTTTTTACTGCTCCCGTGAACGGATCCATGGCTATCATTCCGGCATGGAGCAAGGTGAGATCATGAATCACACTGTCCACCATATTAATGGAATCTGAAAAATAACCGTCCCAGCTAAACAACTCGCGGCGGCGTTTTTCTTCCCGTTGCTTTTTGTTGATTTCGCCGAGTCTTCTTTCGGCCATCTGTCTGACCTCTTGCGCGTGTAGTCCGGAGCTGTACAGCCGGTGGAGCAATGGTTGCATTTTACCGAGATGTGCGCTAAAAGCCTCAAGCGCCATGAGCTGCATTTTGTGGTTTAATGTGGTGTTGATGATGAGTCCGTCTTTTTCGATATCGTATAATGTTCCGGTTTCGGTTTCAATACTATTCAGAATTTTGAATGCTTCTCGTTTCACCTGAACCAAAAAATAATTGGCCGGACTTTCGGAAGCAAGTTCTGCATAATCGAGTTCCAGCGGAAGGTTTTTGAGTGAATCGTTGGCGACTGCATCGATATAATCGTATTTCTCCATCTGTGACAACACCACATTTCTTCGGTGTAGCGAATTTTCGGGATTGAGCCGCGGATTGTAATAGGTATTGGCCTTGAGCATCCCAATCAGCACTGCCGATTGCTCTATCGTCAGTTTACTTGCGCTGCGATTAAAAAAGCGCATGGCGGCGGCCTCAATTCCGTACACATTTTCGCCAAAAGGAACCGTATTGAGGTATAATGTCAGTATGTCGTTTTTGGTATAAATCTCGCTGAGTCGTCCTGCAAGAATGAATTCCTTTACTTTATTTACGGGTAGGGCCAACACACCGCGATAACTCCGGCTATAAAGGTTTTTTGCCAATTGCTGACTAATCGTGCTTCCGCCGCCCGAGCGGTCTTCACCCATGAGCAGGGTTTTAAAAAATACGCGCATCAAACTGCGGTAGTCTACCCCGTCGTGCTCAAAAAACCGGGCATCTTCCGTTGCAATTAGCGCGTTTACGAGATGCGTCGGAAAATCTTCATAGGCTGCATTGGTGCGGTTCTTGGCAAAATATTTCCCAATTAATTGCTTGTCTTCAGAATAAACCAACGAGGCGGTTTCGTTATTAATCTGCATCAGATCGTCATGGTCGGGCAAGGCTCCAAAATAGCCCCGATACACACCGCCAACAAGCAAACCGATGGCTAAAGCGGCTATCATCCCAACGACAAGCAGGAGAACAATAAATTTCTTAATCATGCAGGTTTTTTCAATATTGCAACGAAGTTACAGCTTGCAAATTGTTTATGAAGTAAGCAGATTAGTGTCGGTTGTAGGTGATTAATTTTTATCTTGTCTTAAATCTAAAGAATATGCATAAGGGGGTAATTGCGTCACTGGTTCTGTCTGTGTTGCTGGTGATATTCGCGCTTCAAAACACAGATCCGGTCACGTTAAAAATGTGGTTTTGGAGCTTTCAGATATCGCTTGCACTACTGGTTGTCATATTATTTGTTCTGGGAGCATTACTGGGCTATCTGCTGATGGTGCCGGTGATATGGAACAAAAACAAAGCAATTCGTGATAAATCTCAGCAATTAAAAGCGGCTACTGCTGACGATTCTATGACTAAACAAAAAATGAGTGATTCTTCTGATAAAACCATTAACCCATGAAAAATAATTGGAAACAACGCATCGAGGAATTTGAGCTTCAATTAAGGCTCGGCGCGATGGAAGGCCGGCAGGCGTATGAAGAGCAAAAGTCAAAACTTAGAAAGACGTTATCGCAAGTTCGGCAAATGCTCGATGAACCGGAAGATTTGAGTGAGGAGTTGCGCAACCGGTTTAAGCAACAACTCGAAGCGGCCGAAGTGCAGTTGACGTTAGGAAAAGCAGAAAGCAAAGACGCTTTTGCCAGTCAGAAGTACAAAATTGAACAGGCCCTCAATGAGCTTCAGGAAACGGTCGATGAAATCAGAAAGCGCAAAAGCGAGCGGTGGAAAGATCGGATTGCTGATATTTCGGATGGCATCCAATCCTTTAAAATTCAAATGGAAATTTTCAGAATTTATTTTGAATTGGGAAAGGCCGAAACCGAACAGAAAGTGGAGAAACTCCGCAAGGAGATGAAAGATAAAATAGCAGAACTCCGCAAGCGTGTTGAAGAATTTTCGGATGACGACAAGTGGGAGGATTTTGGTGAAGAATTAAAAAAATCGGCCGCCCATTTTGGTAAAGCTTTCGGAAAATTGTTTACCTGAATTGGATAAACGCTTAAAGCATAATATCTTCGCCGATTGTTAGATGATGACAGTCAACGAAAATAGCAACACTGATGATTCGAGTAAGCCAGATTCGACGGGTGATTCGGGGGCTTTTGCTCAAATTCTGCTGGATTATACCGAAGAGAGCTTGTTGCTAATTGACCGGGATCTAAAAATAGTTCTCTTCAATACCGAATTTGCAGCGAATTATAAGAAACTCCTTAAAAAAACCGTAAGGGTTGGCGACTCTGTTTTGGATTACGCGGTGACCAAAAACAAGGACGAGGTCATTAAAATATACCACCGTGCTTTTGCCGGCGAAACGGTTGAAAATGAAATTGTATTTAACTGGGAAGGAACCGAGCGCTGTTTTGTAAATAAGTTTAAACCAGTTTATAACGAGCTAGGAGAAGTTCATCAGATTTTTGCGATTTCGAGAGACGTAACAAGTGAACGCTTGGCTAGTAGAGACCTAAAAGCCGGACGAGAACGACTGCAAAAAGTTATGGATCAGTCGCTCGATTTAATTTGTTCCTTTCAATCGGGTCAGATAATCTCTTGCAACGCCGCGGTGAAGCAAATTTTAGGATATGATCAGGAGCAATTTATCGGCAAATCATATGTTGATATGATCCATCCCGACGATCGGTTACAGACCGTAGATCTGGTGTCGGATATTTTTGCAAGATCAGAAGTTCGCGGCTTTGAAAACCGCTATCAGCATAAAAACGGACATTGGGTACCGCTGATCTGGTCGGCCAGGTTTGACGAAAAAGAACAAATCGTTTATGCGATTGCCCGTGATGCCACAGAACAAAAGCTGAGCAAACTAAAGCTCAAACGCAACGAAGAGCGGCTTACCAATGCGCAAAAAATAGCCGGAATTGGCCATTGGGAATGTTTGCCCAACCAAGACCAGTTTCTGTGCTCTGATGTGATGAGCCACATTTTGCAATGGGAAAGCCGTGATGGAAAAACTCGTGAGTTTCGCGATTTGCTTTCCGCAGTTCACCCTGAAGATCGCCGGCAATTTACTGAATCGCTAAATGAAGTCAGCACCAACAGGGTTTCCATGGATATTCAACACCGGTTTGTGATGCCCGATCAACAGCTGAAATACATTCAACACCGCGCGTCGATGGTTGAGGTGGTTCAAACCGAAAAAGAGGTTATTCAGGGCACCGTGCTCGACATCACCGTTTCGTATCGACGGCAGTTGGAACATGAGCTTTCTGCCGCTGTAGCCCATGCTATTCAACAATTCAGATCACTTGACGAATCTTTGGCAGAAGTGCTGCGATTGTTTGCAGAATTTTCAGGAACAGTAGCAGGTGAGGCGTGGTACGTTAATTCAGAAACCAAAAAACTCAACAGAAGATCAACCTGGATAAACAGCCCCGAATATGCACAACTGTTTAGTACCGATCGCTTTGATTTTGGTGAAGGATTGCCTGGTGTAACTGCCCGCAGTACAAAAATTGAATATTGGAAAGACCTGCCCAATCGAAAACGCTTTTTGCGAAAAGAAACGGCCACAACGCTCCATCTCGTTACCGGCATTGGAATTCCGGTGTTGGTAAATGACACCGTTATAGCAGTTTTTACTTTGTATAATCCTGCGCCAGTTTTAGACTGGACATTTATTTCGGAAACATTTAACCGGTTATCGCTTCAGGTTGGCATTGACATTCAGCGAAAACAAGCCACCGTAGAACTCAATCAGTTTTTTGAATACTCTCCAAACCTCATTGCCCTGATTGGATTGAATGGATTCTATCACCGTGTAAACCCTGCGTTTCCCAAGCTTCTTGGTTATTCCGAAAAAGAATTTCTGTCAAAACCATTTCACCATTTTGTGCACCCCGATGATATCAACCCAAGCGTTGGCCAATTGTCTAAAAATTCAGAGGGATTGCCAACATTGGGTTTCGTGAACCGCTATATCACAAAACAAGGCGATGTGAAATGGATTCAGTGGTATTCTTCTTCCCAATTATCAGAAGAAGGCGTGTTGTTTGGTTTTGGTACAGATATTACCGAAGTGAAGGAAACCAGCGAGCAACTGCTAAAGTTCAAACAGATTATAGAACAATCGCGCGATGGAATAGGGCTGATTAGCCTGCAGGATAACGAAGTGTATGTCAACGATGCTTTTCAAAAAGAAACCGGATATTCTGCCGAAAAAATTAAGGCCATTGGTGGTTTCGAAAAACTATATACCGACAATGAGTTGGGAAAAGCAGTGTTGCAAACCGTTTTAAATGGCGAGCAGTGGAAAAAAGACATGGACATCTTGACTCCCAACGGCGTGCTTCGCGAATACTTTTTGAGTGCCGGACCAATCTTTGACGACAACGGAAAACTGATTGCCATTTATGGAATCCACACCAACATTAGTGAACGAAAACGCTACGAAAAAGAATTAAAGACCGCTTACGATGAAAAAAACACCATTCTCGAAAGCATTGCCGATGGCTTTTATACCGTAAACCGATCAGGAGAGATTACCTATTGGAATAACGAAGCCGAACAGATGACCGGACTTCCACCTGATTACGTTTTGGGAAAAAAACTCACTGAAATTTATCCAGAACTGGGCAGAAGTCAAACCGCTCAATCCTTTATAGATGTTATCAACTCGGCCAAACAAACCACCATCGAAGGGTTTTCCGATATGCACGATCGGTGGATTCAGCTCACTACCTATCCTTCGGATCAAGGCACGTCGGTGTTTTTCCGCGACATTACCCTCACTAAAGAGGCCGAAGCAGAAAAAGAGTTACTGCTAGAGGTTATCGATAACAGTTTACACGAAGTGTATATCTACTCTGGCGAAGAGATGAATTATGAATACGTGAACAGAGGTGCGCTGAAAAATTTGGATTATAGCACCGCCGAAATGCGCGATCTTCATCCATGGGATATCTTGCCCGAATTTAACGACAATACTTTTATTTATGCGATAACTCCGCTGATTAATAAGAAAAAGGAAAAGATTGTTCTCGAAACCATTCATCAGCGCAAAAATGGAAGTCAGTATCCGGTGGAAGTTCACTTGCACGTTCATCACCATCAACAAAGAATGTTGTTTGTTGCCGTGGTAATCGATATCTCTGACCGCAAGAAACAGGAAAAAGCGTTGATGAAGCTAAACAACCAACTAAGACGGCGCGCATCTGAACTGGCAAATTCTAACATAGAGCTGGAACAGTTTGCCATAGAACGCGAAAAGCTAGTACAAGAACTCACTTCTCACAATAACGATCTCAGACAATTCTCGTATATCACCTCACACAATTTAAGGGCGCCGCTATCAAATATTATTGGATTGCTCTATTTATTTGAGGATTTGAAAATTCAAAACGTACAATATCAAGAGTTGCTTCACGGCGTGCAGGTGTCTGCCCGACAGCTTCAGGAAACCATCGACGATTTGGGACATATCATCTCCATAAAAAACAGTCCGGCAGTGGCAAAAGAAAAATTATCATTGGCTGTGGTTCTCGATAATGTGCTGTTGCAGGTAAAACTTATCAGTGGCCTTAAAGACCCCGAAGTATCCGTTGATTTTAGCCAGGCCCCCACAGTAAATTTTAATAAGACCTATCTAGAAAGTGTTTTGCTCAACTTGATGACCAACGCCATTAAGTACCGATCTCCCCGAAGACCCTTGCATATTAATATACGAACAGAACGGGTGGATAATAAAACTTTGCTCATTTTTGCAGATAATGGCATCGGCATAAATGTCAATCGCTATAAAGATCGCTTGTTTGGTTTGTATCAGCGCTTTCATCCTGAAAAAGAAGGAAAAGGAATTGGATTGTTTTTGGTAAAGACGCAGATGGAAGCCATGGGAGGAAAAATAACCATTAAAAGCAGAGTAGGAGAAGGGACAACACTTACACTCACTTTCACTGATTAAAATGATTTTCAATAAAGTACTTCTCGTTGAGGATGATCCCATTGCGGTGATGCTCTGTACTAAGGTGATTGAGAAAAGCGATTTCGCCGCAGAGGTCAACACCGCGTATAACGGTCAAAAGGCCATCGAGTACTATCAGCAGCTTTTCCAATGCCGAAACCATGCTGTAAACTATCCGGGCCTGATTTTGCTTGATCTCAATATGCCTGTTTTGGATGGCTGGGAGTTTCTCGACGAGTTTATGCAAAAATTCTACCCGAGTTGCCCTGATACCAAAGTGGTTATTTTGTCGTCTTCCATTGTTCCGGAAGACAGGGAAAAAGCGGCATCCTATTCCATTGTTGTCGATTTTTTATCGAAACCGATCAGCACCCATGATATTGAACAGCTATCGAAAGGAATCGGTTAACTTTGTCTAATAAACCTCTGCTATGCGAATCAGTGTTTCCATATTGTTTTTGACGGCATTTCTATATTCCTGTTCGTCCATCCAACATCTTCCGGTTGGTATCGGCGATTACGGAACCACTTCAAAGGAGCTGACCATTTCTGAAGTGGAACAGGGCCTTCGTGCAGCACTTGAAAAAGGTGTGCGAGAAGCGTCGGACGAGGTTTCTCAGGTGGGTGGATACCTGAATAATCCACAAATTCGCATTCCTTTTCCACCCGAAGTAGAAAAGGTTGAAACGCGTTTGCGCAGCATGGGTTTCGATAAGCTTGTTGATGACTTCGTGGCGACACTCAACCGTGGAGCTGAAGAAGCCGCAGCCGAAGCCATTCCAATTTTTGTAAGTGCCATCAGGCAGATGACCATACAGGATGCGATGAATATTTTGCGCGGCAGCGATGACGAGGCTACCCAATATTTAAAGCGAACAACGTCCAATCAACTCAGTGAAAAGTTTCTGCCGGTAATCAGTTCGGCACTCAACCAAACCGGTGCCACACGCTATTATGGTGATATTATTACCACCTATAATAAAATTCCCTTTATACAAAAGGTTGATCCGGATCTGGAAGCCTATGCCACACAAAAAGCCATCGATGGGCTTTTCTTGAAAATTGCAGAAGAAGAGCAAAAAATCAGGCAGGATCCGGCAGCCCGAACGACTGAAATTCTACGGCGGGTTTTCGGATTTAATCAGTAAAATTTACTCTGGGCAATCGGCCATCTCCTTGCTGAGATCCAATTGGCTGTTGATGCGTTTAGCTTGTCTGAAATCCGTACAAGCTTTGGTTGTGTCGCCCATTTTCACATAAGCATTTCCACGGTCGCGATAAAACAAAAAGTCGGACGGGTCTTTGTAAATGGCCGCGTTGAATTTATTGATTGCCAGGGCAAATTCATTTTTGTTGAGGTGAATCAACCCCTGCACATAATAAGCCATGGCGTGATCAGTAAGCTGCAAAGCCAAATCAATATCAGTGGTGGCCTTGTCATCCAGACCCATCATCGCATAGCTGTGCGCCCTGAAAATATAGCTGTAGGCATCGGTGTTATTAACTGTTAATTCATCTGTAAATGAACGGGCGGCTTCGGCATAATTCTCGAGCGAAAAGTAGCTGGCGCCGATATTGTAATTCACTAACTTTCTTTGTGGATCTATTGCGCGAGCCTGCAAAAATTTGCCCAGTGCATTTTCATATTGCTGCTGTTTAAATAACAAGTTTCCTTCTGCCATCAAGTTCGAAACTTCATCCTGTTCAACAACTTCTCGTTTATCGAGTTTTTTGAATTTCAGCTTACAGGATGAAAAAGACGCCATACAGAAGGTCAGCAAAAGAAGGGTGAAAAATCTGGTCACATCGAGGGTTTTAAGTTGTGCAAATATACAAACAGGTGCTGTGCTTACCGAATGTTCACCGTCAATAGGTGTTGATTTTCAACAAACCCTTCTAAGCAATCACCAATTTGGACAGCACCAACGCCTGCGGGGGTACCTGTGAAAATCAAGTCGCCCATTTTTAGTGTCATAAACGTCGAAACTTCAGCAATAATCTGGTCGATGGAGAATATCATGTCGGAGCTGTGGCCGCGCTGAACCATCTGACCGTTTTTGAGCAGGTTAAAAGCAATGTGCTTAGGATTGGGCAGATCGTTGATGTTTAGAAACTGCCGACCAACGGGCGCGGAATGATCAAATGATTTGGCCCGATCCCAAGGCAATCCTTTTTCTTTGCACTCCTGCTGAAGATCGCGAGCTGTAAAATCAACTCCAATGCCGATTTCGTTGTAATATTTATGCGCGTGTTTTTCAGAAATGTGTTTCCCTAACCGGTTGATGCGCACCACCAACTCGGCTTCGTAATGAATTTCATGGCTAAATTCCGGATAAAAAAACGGATGATTCTTGGGAAGCAGTGCGGTTTCAGGTTTCAAAAAAACAACCGGTGAAGCGGGAACTTCGTTATTGAGCTCTCTTGCATGTGACGCGTAATTTCGGCCGATGCAAATAATTTTCATTTGCTCATTTTATCTTTCAATTCACGCAGCACTTTTTTGGTGTACATCGGAAAGTCGCCATTCATCATCCAACTGTAGTAGCCGGGGTCTTTTTTCAAAACTTCAATAACGGGCTGTCCCTTGTATTTTCCAAAGTTAAAAACTTCAATGCCATCCGAATTATACACAATGCGCCCCATCAGATCCACGCTGTTGTGAACTTTAGAAAAAGTGTGGATACTCTCCACAGTGTTGGTGAATGGAATCATTTCATTTCCCTGATCATCTTCGAGTGGCTGCCCCAGGTAGCGATTCATCTGTTCGCGAAATATCTCATAAGTCGCCTCGGTGTCGGCCATGGCGCTGTGTGCGTTTTTAAGGATTTTTCCACAGTAAAAACGATATCCGGCAGCAAGCGTTCTTCGCTCGAGTTTGTGAAAGATATTCTGAACGTCAATCAGATTTTTTTCACTCAGGTCAAAATCAATTCCTACACGCAGAAATTCTTCAGCCAGCAATGGAATGTCGAATTTATTAGAATTGTATCCGGCAAGATCACTGTCAAAAAGTATTTTGAACAGTTTCTTTGAAAGTTGTTCAAATGTGGGTTCGTTCGCCACATCGGCATCGTAAATTCCGTGCACCAACGAGCTGCTTATGGGAATAGGAATAATAGGGTTTACGCGAAATTCAAATCTTTCATTGGTGTCGTCGGGAAACAACTTCAAGATGGCAATTTCAACAATGCGGTCGGTGGCGACATCCACACCGGTAGTTTCCAGATCAATAAAGGCGAGGGGGCGGGTAAGTTTTAAATTCATTTATGGGAAGGTTCTTCTCAACAAAAGTAACCAAAGCCGGCACATACAACCGGCAATTCGTTTATCTTACTTTTTGAAGTTTAATCACTTTTACGTTTTGTTCTGCGTGCATGTAATATTCCGATATCATCATCAATTCGGAGTAGGGGGTGTACCCTTCTGCATCGAGATAAAGAAAATATTTCCCAGGGTTCAGGGCCATGATGTATTTTCCACTCTGTGGATGGGGCCGATAAATACCAACCAGCTCGTCGAATTCATCGGTCACTTTAATTTCTGCCTGAATAAAAGGGTTTTCGCGTTCGCCCGAGGGCACTTCCACCCGAACGAGTGCTGGTAGGTTGTTTTGGGGTTCTAGATCAATGCGGTAAATGTCCAGATCGCCCTGTGAATCGGGGCGCCAATCTGAAACATAGGCGCGGGTGCCATCTTTGCTAAACGATATATTTCGGTTGTCGCGGGGAGTATTAATCGGATATCCCAGATTTTTGGGATGGGTCCAGATGTTGTTTTCCTGATTCCACTCGGTAAAATACAGATCAAAGCCGCCCATTCCCGGGTGTCCGTTGGAGGAGAAGTACAGGTAGCGCCCGTCGTGAGAGAAATGTGGAAAATCTTCCTGCATTGCACTATTCACTTCTGGACCCAGGTTTTGTGGTGCCGACCATGATCCATCGGGAAGCGCTCTGATGATGTATAAATCGGTCATTCCAAATCCTCCGGGTCGATCACTGGCAAAAACAATGGCTTTTCCGTCGGGAGAGAATGCAGCAGCCGTTTCAAAATCGTTCAGATTATTAACCAAATCGAACGGAGTTTTTCGTGAAAAAGTTCGACCAGTTCGGGTTGACGTGAACAGATCGCCATAAAAATCCATGTCGTCGTGATAGATAATAAGCGTATTGCCATCGTGAGAGAGTCCAACGATCAGATCGTCGAACTTTGAATTGACATTTCCTGATAACATGGTGGCTTTTCCAGGCCCGTCTTCGGTAATTAGGCTCTGGTAAATATCAGCAGGGTAGAAGCCATCAAACTCTGGTTCCACTCCGCTGCGTTGCGGCCGCGAACTGTAATACAATACCGTCTCGTCTGCAGTAACAAATGGATTGTAATCGGGATAAGGTGTGTTGACCTCAGCGCCCAGGTTGGTGAATTCAGCCGGAACCGGAAATTTAATCATCTCCTTTGCGGTATGACAGTCTATGATTCGTTTTCGGACATCGGCACTCAGGCGACGCGAAACGGTATTCAAATATTGGGTGTAATACGAAATGGCCTCGTCAAACTGGTAATTCTGAGCATAAGCTTCGGCCATTAAAAACAAGGCGATTTTTTGGTATTTCTTAGATTGCAGGGTTTTGGTAAGGTGATCGATGGCTTTGCTTCGGTCGCCGTTAATTTTCAGATAACATTCACCCGCAAGCTGATGCAGATAGCCATCGTTTGGCTTTTCTTTTAGTCCTTCTTTAAAACCCAATAGTGCTGCTTCGTAATCACCCTGATTGTACAGCGATTTAGCTTCCTTAACCGATTGCGCTGTAGCAAGTGATCCCACGCAAATGAAAAATGCTATGTAGAAGTATTTCATAGAGGTGGATTTTTGACCTTTGAAAAAATAGAAAAACCCCTCGATAATTGAAGGGTTTTTCCGGTTTTTTAGACCAATTCCAATTCTACTTCGCTGTAATACGAATATATTGGAACGGCTCGTACTTGGATTTGCCTGCTACAGGATCGTTTTGGTACCTTGGACCCTGAACGATGGCATTTACATCGGCAATTTTTATCTTATTTGGATCGAGACCTTTATTTTCGATCGCTTTTAATACTTTTTGTTTGGCATCTTCGGCACGTTTATCAGCCAGATTTTCGTTGGATTTCCATGTGGTTGTTGGTACCCGCGAGGCACTGCCTTCAATGCTGATGGTGACGCCACCAAATTCCTTAATCATTTCGGCCACATCGTTCATAAACAAGGTGAAGCGCGCTTCATCAAGTGGGATAGCACGCTCGTTGTAATCGTAGCCTTTATCGTAAACAACGGTTCCAATTTCCGCTTCAGTAACGTGTGTTTCTTTTCCGTCCTTACTGGTAGTGGTGGTAATGGTTTTGGTGCCATCCACAGTTCGTTCCTGTGAAACGCCATCTTCGGTTGTGGCAATGCCGGATAATGAAATGGTTTTAACGGATGAACTTTCGATATTAATCGGATCGAGGCTGAGTTCTTTCTGAATTTCGTTGTAGCACGTTTCTGAAGGAACATGGATATCCTCAACTGCTATTGATTTACCTTGAACGCGGTAATCAACGGTGTAATCCACACCGGGAGGAAGGATGGCTACAAACACACCATCGCGCATTCGAGGCTTGTACTGGCTGGTTTCTCCAGATTGGTTGTTGGTAACGTAAATGGTTGTGCTTTCGGGAATTCGGGTTCCTTCCGGCGAAATAACATAACCTTTTAATACCGTTAAACAAGGTGCCTGAACGGCTTCTGGAAGTTCAACCATATAAATGTCTTTTTCACCGAAGCCATCATACCGTCGGGAAGAGTAGTAAGCACGTCTTGCGTCGGCAGAGGTTACGAAAAACACATCGTCATCAACCGTATTCAGCGGGTAGCCAATGTTTACAGGTCTTCCCCATTCTCCGTCCTCTCCGAGTTGAGAGTAAAAGATGTCGAATCCACCCATGCTATTGTGGCCGGTAGATGCAAAATACAATGTTCTTCCGTCGGGATGCACAAAGCAGGCGTCCTCGTCATACGGGGTGTTAATGTTGGGTCCGAGTGCCAACGCTTTACTCCATTTTCCGTTGGGCAGCTTCACTACGCGGTATATATCGCGGCCGCCATAACCTCCCGATCGATCGCTTACAAAATAGAGGGTGTTGCCATCGGCAGTAAGAGCGGCGTGTGGTTCCCAGCTTTTTGAGTTGATATCTGATCCGAGTACTTCTGGTTCTGTCCAGGTTTCACCTACCAATTGACTGCTTAAGAGCGTGCCAACGCCACTTTCATCCTTATAAATAAACAATTGCTGACCGTCGGGTGAAACGTTTACAGTGGCCGTGTGGCTATTGTCGGTGTTGATGTTGAGCAATTCAGGAGCTTGCCAGTTGCCCTCGCGATCTTTGTAGGACACGTAGATGTCTTCCATGTACTCACCAGTAGCATCATCGATCAATTCTGTGTTTGACGAATCTGGTCGAATTCTTCGGGACGTAAAAAACAGTGCGTTTTCGTCGACAGAAATTACCGGGCTGTAATCGGCATACTCGCTGTTAATCACACCACCCAGATTGTCGATATTCAAGGTTCTGGGATTGGCAACTTGGATTTTTGCTTCTTTCACCATTTCAATCTGGCGAACGGTTGTTTCGCGCAGATGATGTCTGGAACTGGCACTGGAAAGAAACTTTTCAAATTGCTGAATGGCTTCGTCCAGCTTGTAATTCAAGTGAAGGGCCCTACCGTAATGATAGTGAACTTCAACTGGAGCGGTTCGATCGTTTACGTTGAAGATGTCGTAGTTGGGATTGGCAGGCTTAGCGGAAGCTACTTCCAGATATGGAAGTGCATTTTCACGGTTCTTCTTTGATTCAAGGTAACTGTATCCCAGTTTGTAGTTCACGTTAGCATTGAACTTGTCGTGTTCGACCAGTTCTTTCCAGATTAGTATAGCTTCGTTGTAAAGATTTTCCTCCATCAGGCGATTGCCCTCTGTGAACTTTGCTCTGTACTCATTTCCTTCAACCTGTGAAAAAGATTGATGAGAAACAAAAACAAACAGCAGGAAAAGTATTCTTTTCATGGTGCTGGTTAGGTTAGGTTGTATTTGATTGGTTTCTAAAAGTAGCAAGATTTAAAGTTAAATCCAAAGTTGTTAAATCGGTCTGTTAACATCGAATTGTTCAAGATAATCAGCAACCCTTCTAACAAACGATCCTCCAAGGGCTCCATCAACAACGCGGTGGTCGTATGCGTGCGAAAGGAACATCATATGCCTCACGGCAATGACATCGCCATCGGGGGTTTCTAGCACAGCGGGTTTTTTGCGAATTGCCCCGGCAGCCATAATTGCTACTTGGGGTTGATTGATAATGGGCGTTCCGAAAACGTTACCAAAAGTGCCAACATTAGTCAGTGTGTAGGTTCCGCCAGATATTTCTTCGGGCTTTAGTTGATTGTTTCTGGCGCGGTTGGCCAAATCATTTACCGCTTTGGTTATCCCCGTCAAATTCAAAGTATCGGCGTTGCGAATCACCGGAACAATTAAGTTTCCGGATGGCAGTGCAGCGGCCATTCCGATGTTGATGTTTTTTCTTTTTATGATTTTATCGCCGTCAATCGAAACATTGATCATCGGGAAGTCTTTAATGGCTTTTACTAACGCCTCAATAAACAGCGGCGTAAAGGTGATTTTCTCCCCTTCGCGTTTTTGAAATTCGTCTTTTACTTTATTTCTCCAGCGCACCAGATTGGTCACATCCACTTCCACGAATGAAGTAACGTGAGGAGACACCCGCTTGCTCATTACCATGTGTTCGGCAATGAGTTTACGCATCCGATCCATTTCGATAATCTCGTCGCCAGGATATGTTGGGACAGTGGGTGTGGAAACTGCTGGTGCAGCACTTTTAGCGGCACCTTCCGATGCAGTGGCAGCAGGAGTGGCTGTTGGTGCCGGAGCAGATGTAGCGGCGGTTTTTTGCCGATTGGGCAAATATGCCAGAATGTCTTTTTTTGTGACCCGACCGTCGTTACCACTTCCTTCAATGGCCTCCAGTTCCGTCATGTTGATGTTTTCAGTGGCCGCAATTTGCCGCACCAGTGGAGAGTAAAACCTACCTGAATTACCCTTTCTAAGGATTTCTCCGGAATCGTGTTGATTTGTAGCAGCCACAGTTTGAGGACCAGTGCCATTATTTGCAGAAGCAGTTGGTTGTGCAGTAACTGGAACATTGGCAGCAGAAACTGGTGCCGCCGCTTCGGCAGCTTCACTGGTCATTTTTGCTATAGGCGCACCCACCAAAACGACATCGCCTTCGCCACACAATTGCTTTGACAAAATTCCGCTACTGGGCGCGGGTACTTCAGAATCAACCTTGTCTGTGGCAATTTCAATGATTGGCTCATCCGCTTCTACAAAATCACCTTCGTCTTTCAACCATTTGATCACAGTAGCCTCTGCTACACTTTCTCCCATTTTGGGAAGGAGAATTTCTATTTCTTTAGACATCTGATTTTACCTTCTGTTAATTCCACAAAAATAGATTAAAATTTATTCCTGACTGCACTCCGATCACCGTTAAACCGCGCTCACCAAAAGGCAAACCATAAAGATCAAGCTTTTCATCGTCCTGTCAGCGGAGTGCGCCCGAGCAACTTGATGCATTGCATGATCAATCTCAGGTCTGAATGTACATGATAATCCTTAGCATAAACCACATTCAGTTTAATATAGGTCTCCAGTTTATGTTCAGAAACGGGTAGCGCGTCACCGGGATGAAGTATACCCGGTTTGATGGCGGGTAATTTTTGATCTTTTATCGGATAAAAACCGATCCACGACTGTTTTCCTGACAATATCCACAACAAATTGCGGATGAAACCGGAACGATTGGATACGATAATGAGCATTACCGGAAGAAAGAGCAACATCAATAATGCGACGGACAGATCAAACAGCCGCTTGTTGCGTCGGTTGGCGTTTTTGGCGATGGAGTTGATGTTGAACACAAACAGTTCGCCGGCTCCTTGAATGCTATTGCTTCCAATGATATAAAGACTCTCTGGAGGTGCAATTTTAAACTCAATTTCGGCCTGATTTAATGAGGCCATATTCGAGATGATCTCTTGCGCTGAAATATCTTTTGCACAGAAAATGACTGTACTAATCTCGTGAACGGCAACAATTTCTTTAAGCTGATCAACCGACCCTGAATATTCTTGGGCGTCGTCTGTGGTTGCCGGCCTAACGTAGGTGATGTACTCAATAGCTGGTGTGGAATGTTTTAATAAGTCGGCCACCCGATCACACTCTTCGATACGACCCACAATAACCATTCGGTATGGTTTGTTTGTTCCCATAAAATTTCGGGGCCAGCCAATCAACAGATAAAATCCCCTGAGTAGCAATAGTGCCGGTAGTGCAGAAATGGAGCCGATTAAGGTGAGCGCCCGCGAAAACCGCATTGATTCGGGCAGCAAACTGTATCCAACCAGAATAACGACAGACCCGGCAAAAACACCCTTAATCAGGTTTCCCCATTTAAAAGGTTTTTCATAACCACTGGTTAGGTATATCGAAATGGTGAGAATGATGGAATAGGCGAAAAGTGCCAGATCGACAAAACTTTCCTTGAGATCGATAAGCGAAACCTGCTGATACCAATTCTCGATGAGAAACATGGTTAGCAAAATCACGGTGAAATCGATTACTGGCATTGTGGCGCGTTTCACAAACCGTGCAAAAATGGCGACGGAAGCCCGCAGGTATATGGCCAGATTGATAAGAAGTGAAAAGAGTTTTACATTTTTTTCGCTGTAGTGCTTGCGGGCAAAGATGACCATGGCCCGATAAAACACAAACACATAATTGATGCTGCTTTTTTTGGTGCTTTCGCCTTTGTAGTGGATAATTCGGGTGTGTGGAAAGTAATAGTTTTTATATCGGGCTAGCACAATTCGGTAGGACAGATCGATGTCCTCGCCATACATGAAAAAGTCTTCGTCAAGCAACCCGGTTTTGTCGAGTGCCTCGCGACGCATCAACATAAAGGCTCCCGACAATACATCTACTTCGTGAACTTGGTTGTTGTCGAGATAGCCCAGGTGGTACCTTCCGAATTTTTTTGATTTTGGAAACAATGCCGATAGCCCGAATATTTTGTAAAAGGCCACAGCAGGGGTGGGCAAGCCGCGTTTTGATTCGGGCAAAAAATTTCCATTGCCGTCAATCATTTTCACTCCGAGTCCGCCTGCATCGGGATGCTGATCCATAAAATCGATGACCTTTTCAAAGGTATCTTCTTCTACTACGGTGTCGGGGTTCAAAAGCAAAACATATTCACCTGAACTCTGTCGGATGGCGAGGTTGTTTCCGCGCGAAAATCCTATATTTTCTTTGCTTTCGATGAGCTTAACCCACGGAAATTTTTGTTGCACCATCGGCACAGAGCCGTCAACAGAGTTGTTGTCAACAACCCAAACCTCGGCTTCTATTGCGGCAACAGCACGCTGCACCGAAAGCAGGCACTGCTCTAGGAAAAACTCAACATTGTAGTTTACAACAATGATGGATAGTTTCATTGTGCACTTAGCGTAGATTCGTATGGTGTTCGGTTGCGGATGGAGCGGCCCAGGGTGACTTCGTCAGTGTATTCCAGATCGTCGCCGATGGCCACACCGCGAGCCAAAGTGCTGATCCGGATGTTGTGGTCCTTGAGCTTTTTGTACAGATAAAAACAAGTGGTATCTCCCTCCATGGTGGTGTTCAGTGCAAGGATAATCTCCTCAGTGCGGGCTTCAGTTATGCGTTGCAGCAATTCTTCAATGCGAAGGTCGGACGGTCCAATGCCGTCCATCGGTGAAATAACACCACCCAAAACATGGTAGGTGCCGCGGTATTGTTGCGTGCTTTCGAGCGCCATCACGTCGCGAATATCTTCTACCACACAAATCTGATGGTTCTGTCGGGCCGGATGTTCACAAATACTGCACAGCTCACTGTCGGCCAGGTTAAAGCACTTTTGACAGAACTTAATATTTTCGCGAAGGTGAGTAATGGAATGAGCAAAGCGCTCTACATCAGCAGTGTTGCGCTTAAGCAGGTGGAGTACAAATCGAAGGGCTGTTTTACGTCCTACCCCCGGCAGCGTGGCCAACTGGTCAACGGCTTCTTCGATGAGCTTTGAATTGATGTTCATGCCTCAAATTTAAGGGATTTATGAGTTAATACAGCGCGAATCACAATCTCCATATTTCGAGGAGTTTTAAATATTACTTCACGGCTTAAAGGTCGTCTCGTTTGCATTTGGATAGCTGTGAAATATTTAAATAAATTTTTCAACCGCTTCTCAGTTGCTTTGCCCTTAGGGGTAAGTTCATTCCTTTATCTTTGCTTCGAATAAGCAGAGGAGAACGAATGCGAGCTACAATTTCTATTTCAATATTAATGGTGATGCTGCTACTGGGGAGTGGATGCAAAAAGACGGAACTCAACGGAGCATATCAGGAATATGAGGGTCGCTGGAAAAGTTTTAATTCAGAACTCGAACTGATGTCAAACGGAAGGGCCAATTATATTAACTTTCAAAGTAATAGAAGTATTAACGGCCGGTTGGTGATTAGTGGTGATAAATTGAAAGTTACGGCTGTTTTTGCGAGTAAAAACTTTAATATCGATCACCCTCCCACAGAGCAGGAAAATGAATCTGGCGAATTAGAAGTAGTTATGCGTCTCGACGGATTGGATTTTATCCGGCAGTAGTGTTTGCGCCAGTGGCCATACAGGTGATGCTTTCAAAAAAAAATGCAATTTTACCAGACCAAACCAAACTTCATTGATTCAATCCAGGCAAGATTTTTTGTATTACTTAAAGGCAGATCGCATTGCGCTCGGAGTTTCTGCCAATACAGGATTGTCGAAAAAACTAAGGACATTACTTTTTCCTAATTATGTATGGGAATTCCAAAAGTCGCTTAGAAAACTTGAATATTACGCCAATACTCCTTCGGGTTTTGGGAAGAGAATCAGAAAGTTCTTTGTTCTGCAACGTTATCGGCGATTATCATACAAACTCGGTTTCAGCATTCCGATTAATGTTTTTGGTCCCGGATTATCCATTGCGCATTATGGAACAATTGTCGTGAATCAGGCAGCGCGGGTTGGCGCCAATTGCAGGTTGCACGTCGGAGTAAATATTGGCACCGAAGCCGGATACGCTAATCGTGCGCCACAAATAGGTGACAACTGCTACATCGGTCCGGGTGCGGTGATTTACGGAGATATTGTTGTGGCCGATAATGTGGCCATAGGCGCCAATGCGGTGGTGAATAAAACGGTAACGGAGTCTAATATTTCCATTGCCGGTGCACCTGCCAAAAAGATTGGTGAAATTTCAAACATTCACGATTTGATTATTGCAGCGGCAGAAATTGCCCACACCGATATCGACCCCAATATGCTCTCTGGCAAACCGGCCAAAGAAGTTGATGTCATTCTAAAAGCACACCACCAAAAACAGCAGGGGCAGGGTTATTAAGCTCTTTTAATCACATTGACTTCTACAAACTTGCTGCTGGGTGTATTGCTGCCGCGTGCGGTGCTGTGCAGCGGAACCAGTGCATTGGTTTCGGGGAAATACGAGGCCAAACATTTTCGGGGAATGGAGAAGGGCAGGGCGTGAAATTTATTTACTCGACGGCGCTCTCCGCGAAAGATACTTTCCAAATCAACCAGTTCGCCATCTTCAATGCCGCGTTCTTTCATGTCATCGGAGTTCATTAAAACAACCCTGCGCTCGTTGCGGATTCCGCGATAGCGATCGTCCAGACCATAAATGGTCGTGTTGTATTGATCGTGCGTGCGAATGGTGGTCATAATAAAATCGGCTTCGCGGGCATCAACCATAGGCAATTCGTTAATGGAGAAATGCGCTTTACCATCGGCAGTAGTGAAATTCCGATCGCGACTTCCGTTGGGCAGATAAAACCCGTTGGGCTGGCGAACTCTTTGGTTAAAATTATCAAACCCAGGAATGGTTTCGGCTATTTTATCGCGAATCAGGTCGTAGTTTTTACCAAAGGCTTCCCATGGGATGAGGTCTTCCGAACCGAATAGTTTTCTGGCCAAGTCGCAAACAATGGCGGTTTCACTTTTTAACTGCGCACTAGGCGGAGTAGCGGTTCCACGGGTAGTGTGAACTACGCCCATCGAGTTTTCTACCGTTTGAAACTGGGGCACGCCATCCTGAATATCTCGGTCGGTGCGACCCAAACACGGAAGGATAATGGCCTCTTTTCCGGTGACGGCGTGAGCGCGGTTCAGCTTGGTGCTGATTTGAACGGTCAGATCCACGTTTTGCATTGCCTTTCCCGTTGCCAAACTGTCTGGAGTGGCCGAAATAAAGTTTCCACCCATGGCCATAAAAAACCGCACTTTGTCTTGTTGCATGGCGTCGATCGCCTCAACCGTATCATAGCCAAATTTTCTGGGCGCGTTAAAGCTAAAAGTTTTCTCGAGCGCCTGCAAAAAAGCTTCCGGTGGTTTTTCGTAAATACCCATGGTCCGGTCGCCCTGAACATTGCTGTGTCCGCGCACAGGGCAGGTGCCAGCTCCGGGCTTGCCAATGCTGCCTTTCATCAAGAGCAGATTCACAATTTCACGAATGTTTTCCACTCCGTTTTTGTGCTGGGTGAGTCCCATGGCCCAACAAATGATGATTTTGTCTTGATTCGCCAATAACTCCACCACCGTTTGAATGTCTTTTTCGCTGATTCCGCAATCGCGCAAAGCCTGTTCGCGGTTGGTAGTGAGCAAATCTTCCTTAAAGCCCTCGTATCCTTTAGTGAGCGATGCGATAAACTCATGATCGAGCACCTTACCCGGGTTTTTTTCTTCTTCTTCGAGTAATCCGAGCATGATCAACTTAAGCAACGCCACATCACCGTTGATGCGCACGGGCAAGAAATGATCGGCGATTTTGGTTCCGCCTTTTAAAACATCAATCGGGCTTTGTGGATTTACAAAACGTTCCATGCCCACTTCCGGTAGCGGATTGATGTGCACAATTTTTCCGCCATTTGCTTTGCATTTTTGCAGCGCACTCAGCATTCGTGGGTGGTTGGTGCCGGGGTTTTGTCCCATCACCAAAATCACCTCCGCTTCGTAAATATCTTCGAGTGTAACCGATCCCTTACCGATTCCAACGGTTTCACCCAGACCAACACCACTGCTTTCGTGACACATGTTGCTGCAGTCGGGCATGTTGTTGGTTCCATACTTGCGAACCATGAATTGATACAGAAAAGCGGTTTCGTTGCCCGTTCTTCCCGAAGTATAAAAAACGGCTTCATCGGGTGTGATGGATTTGAGTTTGCCGGCCATTTTTTCAAAAGCGGCATCCCACGATATGGGGCGATAGTGCGATTCGCCTTCGGCCAGATAAAAAGGCTCGGTGATTCGTCCTGATTTACCGATTTCATAATCGCTCCACGAACTGATATCCTCAACACTGTGTTGTTTAAAGAACGCAGCATCCACGCGCTTTTTGGTGGCTTCCTCAGCTACAGCTTTAGCACCGTTTTCACAATATTCACCGAGTGATGACCGGTGATCTGGGTCGGGCCAGGCACATCCCGGACAGTCGATGCCGTCCACTTGGTTGATTTTTGACATCAACTTCAATCCGTCAATTAAGCCAATTTCTTCGCTGATGTGTTGCATAGCGGTGGTGATGCCCCCAATACCCGCAGCGGATTTGGGCGAATTGGAAATTTTTATTCCGGTTAACTTTTCAGGGGGGAGAATGTGAACGTTACGTCTTGGAGCCATGGAATATGAATTTTTTACATAAAACCGAGATTCGCATCAAAGTTAAGATTTTGAAGACTTCTTTTGCTTTGTCCTCACACTGGCTGATGGGACAAATGAGAACAACCTTCAGTCTGTTGGTGGTGAGCTTTATAAAACTTCAAGGTGTTTGCCAAATAAACTTATGTTTCATATTTTTGAATCATAAATACATCGCCATGGCCACGTTCACCAGTTCACTTCCAGATGATTTACTTCAACAGCTTTCAGCACACGCAAAAAAGTTGGCTGTGCCCAAAAATGCTTTGATAGAAAAAGCACTGCGCATCTACCTTGAACAGCTTACACGGGCAGAGTACATTCAGTCATACAAACGCGCTGCTGAGGATGAGCATATTCTTCAAATCGCCGAAGAAGGCATGCATGACTATTTTCGTCAGCTTGAGGAAACAGACCAATCAGAATGATACCGAAACAAGGCGAAATTTGGTATGCATCGCTTGATCCAACAAAGGGGAGTGAGCAAGCGGGCTATCGTCCGGTCGTGATTTTGAGTGGAAATTTAATGAATTCCTATTTGAAGGTGCTGATTGTTTGTCCGCTGACAACAAGTATTAAAAATTATAAGGGCAATGTAGTGGTTCAGCCAGCAAAAGCCAACGGCCTAACAAAACCATCCGAAATTCTGATTTTCCACATTCGTAGCGTTTCAAAGGCCCGACTGGTTGAGCGCATCGGAACGGTGACAGCATCGCAGCTCGAAGAAATGAAAAAGGGGCTGGGAGAGATCCTGAAATTTTGAATATTTTTTCAGGAATATTGCGTCGCTCTTCCGTCTCGACAAAAGGCAAAAAGCGTCACACCGAGTTCTTTCGCAAAATCAACCGCCAGACTTGAAGGGGCTGAAACCGCAGCGAGTTGGGGTATTCCCGCCATAAAGCATTTCGAAACAATCTCATAACTCAGTCTTCCACTCACCAGCAAAATTGAAGCATCAGAAAGTTTTCTACTCCGCAATAGCGCACCGATGGCTTTGTCCACAGCGTTGTGTCGGCCGATGTCTTCGTGCAGAGCGAGTAATCCGCCAATTCGGTCAAAAACGGCTGCTCCGTGGCATCCGCCGGTGTGGTTAAACAGCGTCTGCCCTTGGCGCATCTGTTCAAATAAGGCCTGAATTTCTTCTGGAGAATAAGCTGATCCTGATTCGATGGTTCCCGTTCTTGCGGTAAATTCGGTTCGGCCACAAATTCCACACGACGCCACTGATAGTAATTGCCGTGAATTCATATAGCCATCGCCCAGTTCTTCCGGGTCGATAATGAGTTCCACCCGATCAATCAGTTCCTGTTCTCCCGATATCAGTTTGCACTCGGGTTCGGGCGCTTTTTTGCGATAGATGTCTTCGCTATACAAAAGGCCACGCACCAGATTGATTTCATCACCGGGTGTTTGCATGGTTATGCTCAGCGCTTCGCCGTTGATGACAATCTGCAGCGGGTGCTCAACAACCAGCTCATCGCGCACATTTTTGATTAACCCGCCCGATTGATACAGCTCGCCTTCATATCCGCGAGATTGACTCACGACAAACCGGTGATACGGCCTTCGTTGTCGATGTCCATTCCTTCGCTGGCGGGAATGTTGGGCAGTCCAGGCATCCGCATCATATTACCCAGAATTGGAATAACGAATCCGGCTCCGGCAGCAAATTCAAACTCCCTTACGGTAATGGTAAATCCTTCGGGACGACCAGCAAGGGCCTCGTTATCAGAAAGTGATTTTTGCGTTTTTGCCATACACACGGGAAGCTGATTAAGACCGAGATTGTCGATTCTGCGCAGACCCACCTGGGCCTCTTTGCTGTATTCCACACCAGCGGCTCCGTATATTTCGCGGGCAATGGTTTCGATTTTTTCCTTCACCGGCAGATTCCAATCGTAGAGTGGTTTAAAATTGCTGGTGCCCGATTCTACAGCATTCACAACGGCTTGTGCAATATTTTTGGTTCCTTCTCCGCCTTTGGCCCAGCCTTCAGATTTCACCGCATCGACACCAATGGCCGCACATTTTTCAATGACCAGGTTTACCTCTTCTTCCGAATCGCTGTGAAAGCTGTTGATGGCAACCACAGGAGCAAGATTAAACTTGCGCACGTTTTCGATGTGTTTGGCCAGGTTGGCAAAGCCTTTTTCCACGCGTTCAACACTTGCCGTATTGTATTCGTCAGACGTTGCGCCACCGTGATGACGCAGCGCACGGATCGTGGCAACAACCACTACGGCTTTGGGCTTTAACCCAGCGGCAACACACTTGATGTCGAGGAATTTCTCGGCTCCCAGATCCGCACCAAATCCGGCCTCGGTTACCACGTATTCCGAAAGACTGAGTCCCATCTTGGTAGCAATTGTGGTGTTGGTTCCTTGTGCAATATTAGCAAATGGTCCTCCGTGAATAATGGCCGGATTGCCTTCGAGGGTTTGCACCAGATTGGGTTTAATGGCATCCTTCAGAATCATGGCCATGGCACCTTCTGCCTTCAGGTCACGGGCGTAGATCGGCTTGCGGTCGAGTGTAAATCCGACGAAAATATTGCCCAGTTTTTCCTTTAGATCTTCAATGTTCTTGGCCATACAAAGAATAGCCATTACCTCACTGGCAGGTGTGATGTTGAAGCCGTCTTCGCGCGGAATTCCGTTTCCGGTTCCACCCAAGCCAATCACGATTTTGCGCAGCGCGCGGTCGTTCATGTCCATCACTCGTTTCCACAGTACCGATCGCGGATCGATACCCAAGCTGCGCGTTTTCGATTGAATATTGTTGTCGATAAGCGCCGCCAGCAAGTTGTTGGCTTTTTCAATGGCGGCGAAATCACCGGTAAAATGCAGGTTGATGTCCTCCATCGGAACGACCTGAGAATATCCGCCGCCGGCGGCACCGCCTTTAATTCCGAAAACCGGACCGAGCGAAGGCTCGCGAAGCACCACGGTAGCTTTTTTACCTATTTTATTTAGTCCTTCAGTGAGCCCGATTGATACGGTGGTTTTTCCTTCGCCGGCAGGAGTAGGGGTAAGTGCAGTGACCAAAATCAGGTTGTTCTGAGCTACTTTCTTGTCGTCGATCAAACTGAGTGGAAGCTTGGCCTTGTGGTGGCCATACATTTCAATTTCCTGCTCGTCGATGCCGAGTTTAGCAGCAATTTTTGAGATGTGCTGTAGTTTTGCACTTTGTGCGATTTCGAGATCTGAAGGTACTTTGCTCATCGTTTTTCTAATTCTTTTTTGATTTCCGCCAAAGATAACCAAAGAACAAAGAGCTTCCATTTTATATAAACAGAATCTTTTCTAAAAGATATTTCAAAACTCACCATAGCGGCAATTGGCGGATATTGTGAGGGTTTGTGCACTCACACTTTTTCTGCTCTTGCTTTGGCGTTTCCAGCATTAAAAAAGCCATACATTTGACGCGTAAAAACTGACTTATGTCTCAAATTGAAGATCGGCAAATCGCCTTTGATCGCGGCAACTTGTCGGACGATAAGTTGCGGGAACTCTACCGCCAGATTCTTTTGCCCCGGCTGATTGAAGATAAAATGCTCATTCTGCTGCGGCAAGGCAAAATATCCAAATGGTTCTCGGGAATGGGGCAGGAAGCCATTTCTGTTGGTGCAGCCGCCGCTATGAACAACGACGAATACATTTTGCC
>CAZARI010000029.1:0-40918 GCA_964487545.1 uncultured Cryomorphaceae bacterium | reverse complement strand
CCCGCGGCGCTGGCAACCCATCAGTAAGACTCGATTGGGTGAATGGACTGGTTCCAGGAACAGTTTACAACGTAGCCGTGGAAGTTCAGGTGAACGGACAGTGGAGCGGATTCTCGACTGTTAAACAATTATCCATGGCCATGCCACCAAACGACTTGGCGATGCGTGCGCAGTTCTGCGGACAGACTTATGCTTATCCAGCCTCTGGCAACATGCTCGCCGAGTCGGTGTGTAAGGCTAACTTCTACTCGTTCCAGTTGGAGAACGTAGAGACCAATGCTATCCACACGCGCAATTCTGCGAACTATGTGTTGCCATTGCAGCACGTAACCCCTGCGCTCACTCCGGGTGTTTACGAGGTTCGTGTTAGAGTTACACAGAATGGTGTTCCCGGTGACTTTGGTCCAGCGTGCCAGATCACCATTGGTGGCGACGGTATGGCCGAAGAGGGAATGTCAGCTCAGCGCAGCATCGAGTCAACCGGCAATGCCACGTTGTATCCGAATCCGAATGCGGGCAGCGAGGTGCGCGTTCAGCTTGACGGTTTGAGCGATGGCCACCACGATGTGAACATTGTGATTTATGACATCTACGGCAAGCAGATCAGCAGCGGTTCCTTTGGTCACAAAGGCAGTGAGTTGAACAAGCTCGTTCGTTTTGATCGTGAGCTGGCTTTTGGAATGTATTTGGTTCAAATTATCGTAGACGATATTCCGTTTGCAACAGAATATCTGATTGTGCGATAATGGTTTTGTTTATTGGAAAGCCCCTGTATCGAAAGATGCAGGGGCTTTTTCGTTTATTCCATAAACTTTAAGCGCTTGAATGTTAAACATCTGTTTGATAATTAAAATAATTAGACTATGTTTACAGTCGGTTTATCGACAATTAAGGGTGTTTCGTCGAGGCAGCGCGTCTGTTTTAGTATCACCCAGAACCAACTTAACAAATTATACCTTATGAGCGTTTTTACTTTTTTGCCTAAAAATCTGGGTTGGAATAACCTGAGGTTTACTTTATTGTTTTTTGCGGCTACTTTATTTACGGGTAGCCATGCTTTTGCCCAATCCGAATTTTGGTCCGAAGATTTTGGAACCGGATGTAATCAGGGTCAAGTAGCGGACGGATTTGCTTCTACTAATGGTGTTTGGACCGTAACCAATAGCGGGTTCAATGGTTCGGATGCCAATACTTTTTTCGTGAGTTCCACGGAACGGGTGGGTGCAAATAGTTGTGGTGCTGGTTGTGGTGGTGACAATCGCCAAACGTTGCATATTAGCAATGTAGATATCTACTTTGAGATATTTGATATCTCATTTTTGCTTGTTCCGGCTGACGGTGGGGCTGTTTATTATGCAGACACAGAAACCAATCGCCGGGCAGAATCTCCGATTATTGACTGTTCTGGTTTTTCTGATATTTCAGTGGAATTGGATTACATCGAATTCGGACAGGGGTCATTAGACAATGCAACGTTTTGGTATTACGACGGAAGCACATGGTCAATGATCGAAGACCTCCCCAAAACGCCTTGTTGCGGAGGATCCTGTAATGGATTCAATCAGGGCCAGTTTACCAAGCGATTCATCAGTCTGCCTGAAAGCGCCAACAATAATCCAAATGTTCAAATCGCATTTAACTGGACAAATAATGCAGACTCTCAAGGTTCAGACCCTTCATTTGCAGTAGATAATATCTCACTGTTAGGTTCACTATTTAACCCCGAAATTGTTGATGCGCCTGAAAATGACAGTTGCAATGATGCAGCAGAGCTGAATGTACCTTTCTTTCCTGCCAGCCACAGTGTACTGGGTAGTTTATACGGAGCTACTGACGAAAGTCAGGATGCCTGTTTAGGATCGTCTGCAGGTGGCGACGTGTTCTATACATTTACTACAACCGAAGAAAATCATGTAGGCATATCTGTCAATCCCTTTGGTGGTGCAGATGTTGTCGTTTCTGTGCTCGATGCCTGTGATGGGAATTATGTGGGATGTATTGATGATGGTGGAGATGGAGCAACTGAAAATTTATTACTGTCCAATCTGGAGCCGGGAACCTACATTGTGAAAATTCACAATAGGGGTGGTGATCCCGAGCCGGAGAGTTCGGCTAATTTCTTAGTGAGTATTCATCAATTTCCATTTGCCGGAGTTCAAAACAACGCCGACAACTTCCTCTATGCCTGCAACCAAGGCGGGTTCACCCTCGACGATTTTGTAGGGGCTATACCGCAAACCACATCATGGGTGCTCGACTACCAGTGGTTGATTGGCGAAGTAGGTGGTGGAATGATTAATGAGTGGCAGCGAGGAGAATCAAATTACTCAACCCGAATATCATGGCTCGGAATGGAGTACGGCAGTACCTACAACGTGTTTGTTCGCGTGTTGGTCAGCCACCCGAATTTTGGCCCGGTATGGTCGGTTTATCGGGGCAACTACCAAAATCCCAACTTGCCCGGCGCAGCGAGTTGTACCATTGCAACCGCTTCTCAGGTTGCCACAACCGAACTGCGTCCAAACTATTCACCCACCAATGTCAACGGACAAGATTACTCGCTGTGCGACATCGCCATGGCTTACAACGTTCAGGGATCACAGAACTTCCGCTGGAGATTTGATGTGGACATGGATCCAAACAACAACAACGAGATCTACTACACCCGCGGTGCCGGCAACCCATCAGTAAAACTTAATTGGGTGAATGGACTGGTTCCCGGAGTGATTTACAACGTAGCTGTTGAAGTTCAGGTGAACGGACAGTGGAGCGGATTCTCAACCGTAAAACCCCTCTCAATGGCACTGCCACCACATGACTTGGCGATGCGTGCACAGTTCTGCGGACAGACCTACGCTTATCCTGCCTCTGGCAACATGCTCGCCGAGTCGGTGTGTATTGCTAATTTCTACTCATTCCAGTTGGAGCACACGGTAAGCGGCGCTATCCACACGCGCAATTCAGCGAACTATGTATTGCCATTGCAGCATGTAACGCCTGCGCTCACTCCTGGTGACTACCTCGTTCGTGTTAGAGTTACACAGAATGGTGTTCCCGGTGATTTTGGTCCAGCGTGCGTAATCACCATCGGTGGCGACGGAATGGATCAGCAGAACATTGCAGCTCAGCGCAGCGTCGAATCAACTGGCAATGCCACGTTGTACCCTAATCCGAATGCGGGTAGCGAAGTACGCGTTCAGTTAGAGGGACTTGCTGAAGGTCATCACGAGGTTAATATTGTGATTTATGACATCCACGGCAAGCAGATCAGCAGCGACTTCTTTGGACACGAAGGCAACAGCCTGAACAGACTCGTTCGTTTTGACCGTGAGCTGGCTTTTGGAATGTATTTGGTTCAATTTATTGTAGATGATGTTCCGTTTGCAACAGAATATCTGATTGTGCGATAAATGGTTTTGTTTATTGGTGAAGCCCCTGTGCCAAAAGGTACAGGGGCTTTTTTGTTCGAAAGAGGGTGACCTGATGTTTCCTTTTTCCTGAAAAACGGAATGACGTGATTTTGCCGTGTACTGTTCAGCAACAATGCTGAGATAGGGCGCGATGCACTTTACACATTCCGATGGATATCATTTCAACGAAGTCGAAAAAAAACGATACAATTTAATCGCGCAAACCCAAAAAAATGCCCGAAAGAAAAATAAGTGTTCTGCGGATCAGATGTTGTAAATGGCGCGCAGTCCCAAAGCGTGGTGTAGCCCGTATTTGGTGTCGTTGCCCAGTGCGATTTTCTGAATAATGGGATTGTACAACAACTGGATGGTCCATTTGCCGCCCGTTTCAATTTGGCCGCCGAAACCACCGAAGGCACCTACTGCAACACCGGTGAGGTTTCGGGCTGCATCTGTTTGATCGCCAAATCGATTATAAAAATTGGTCAAATCAATCATCAAGGTATTAACCTGTGCCTGATTCTTATCAAACTTGGCAAAAGTCAAATCAAAACCCGCTTCAATCACCCAGTTAAAAAATCCGCTGTTGCCAAGAATTCGCTGATAACCGGCCTGAAGCATTACCCGTTGTTCTTCACCGCGAATACCAAAACGCTCCTCAGGATAAACAATCCGCCCGGGATTACTCGGATCAGAAGTGGGTTGTGTGTTAGTGACCTCGATAGTAAACAGTCCGTTAATGGTAAGTTTGGAGAAGTTGATGTTAAACAACAAAGCATTCTTATTATCAAAGTTATATCGTCCCTGTAGGCCAAAAGCAAAGGAAATGTTGTAGGCTAGATTAGTGGGCATGTCCTTTTCAGTAAATACCCATTCTCCAGGTCCTACCCCCAACTCTTGAGCAATTCGGTCGCCTTCAAAGGATTGATGGTTTCCATAAGTATCTATAATTTGTCTCCTTAAAAAGCTGTTTTGGAATGTATTGGGTTCTCCTTCACGGTCAAATCCATATCCATCATACAGTCTTGCACTATACGCATGTGCTTTCATTGCACCGACATATATTCCGGCATAGAAACCACGTCGTTCGCGGTCGTCTTCTTGCTGACTGCCCCAAAAGGCATCGGCCTCCTCGTCGGCGCGGCGCTCTTCTTCGGTTCGGAAATCGAAATCTTCCTGAGCTAAAACTGCCCCTTGAAATCCGATAAGCATGATCACCAGCAACCATTTTTCCCACTGTTTCATATCATCACAAATTTGTTTGTTGTAAAATTACCAAATTTGTAATTGCCCGTTCTTACTTGTTTACCTTGGGGAATCATTTAAATCACAAAAATTTTGAACGATACCATTAAACCGATTGCAGGATTTGTCACAGGCGCATTGATTGCTTTGCTGATTTTATGGGCCATTAGTCCCACACCTCCCGAAGAAATTAATTGGTCTCAGTTGTCGGAAGCAGGAATCAACGCTAAAATGGAGTCGGCCACGCCACTTCAGGTTGCATCCTATATTGGCTGGGTGGAAGCCGAACCGTGGCCCCGCAGCTTTGTTATTCCGGCCTACGTGGCCAATGCGCAAAATGAACGCTCTGCAAGTAGCTCAGTGAATCATCAATATCCCGAGTTTGCGGGTAAAGCGGGCGAGGAGCTGCTCCAAAGTGTGAAAGCGCATCCGCTGAGGTATCGCGATTATATTCGTGAGATGAAATCGATAAGGCGGATTTTTGATGTCCGAAATCCGTCATAATGCGGTTGGTCATTATTTTTTTCGGTGTACTTTAGCAGTTTGAATCACCTTTATTAATCAATAATGAAATTGAAAGTAACCGTTATCGCCCTTATTGGTGGAGCTGTTTTAGTTGTGGGATTGTTGGTTTACAACATAACAGGCACAAGTGAAATTGAACAGGATGACAAAGCCCTTTCCACACAGCAGATCCAGATCAGTAATGAACGTTCCATATCCGCTGCCGAACCGGATAACCGCCGCAGATCAAAGTTCAGTGATGACCCCGATGAATTGCGGCAACAAATTAGGAATGCTGATGATGCAGGGGTGAAAGATTTTGTGCGTTTTATACTCGATCGGCCGCTGCCTGCCGACTATGTTATTCCTCAGTATATCACCGATGCGGGTTCAGTTGAAAAAAGTGTGGAAGCCATTGGCGAGCGTTTTCCACAATTTCACCAGTTGCGTGGTCAGCGGCTGTTGGATGCGATTAAAAACGATCCGGTGAATTATATCGAAATGATGTCACACAGCAAGGCCTACCGACAGGTGTACAACCCAGATGGATCGCGCAGGATTTTTAAAGATTCTCTCCGCCAAAGCGAAGTGAAATTGATGAACTAACCGAACTTTTCATTCTATCAGGCTTGAATGACGCCTACGTTGTAAGGTCTTTCGGCTGGCGCATGGTTGGCAGCTTCAATTCCAATAGAAATGACTTTTCGCGTGTCTATTGGATCGATAATGTCGTCGAGCCATAACCGGGCCGCGGCATAATACGGTTTGGTCTGTTCAGCGTAGCGTTTTTCAATCTTTTCGAGCAGTTCTTTTTCGTCCTCTGGCGTGATCTTCTTTCCCTGCCCTTTGAGTCGTGATACTTCAATCTGAAGCAATACTTTGGCAGCCTGAGCACCTCCCATCACGGCCAGTTCGGCAGTAGGCCAGCCCACAATCAGACGCGGGTCGTAGGCTTTTCCACACATCGCGTAGTTTCCGGCGCCGTACGAGTTCCCCATAATAACTGTAAACTTGGGCACCACCGAATTGCTCATCGCGTTGACCATTTTGGCACCGTCTTTAATAATGCCGCCCTGTTCCGACTTCGAGCCCACCATAAAACCGGTGACATCCTGCAAAAATACCAGCGGAATGTTTTTCTGATTGCAATTCATAATGAACCGGGAGGCTTTGTCTGCCGAATCAGAATAAATCACGCCGCCAAACTGCATTTCACCTTTGGCGGTTTTTACAATTTTTCGCTGGTTGGCCACAATGCCCACACTCCAGCCATCGATGCGCGCGTAGGCACAAATGATACTTTTGCCATAGCCGGCCTTGTATTCCGTAAATGCTGAATCGTCAACCAGACACTTGATGATCTCTTTAGTGTCGTATGGCTTTTGTCTTGATTCGGGTATAATGCCGTACATCGTATTCGCATCGTATTTGGGCGGCGCGGATTCTTTTCTGTTGAATCCCGCTTTCATTCCTTTTTCGCCTATTTTATCGACCAAATCGCGAATGGTTTTCAGACACTCTTCATCGTTGGGCATTTTGTAATCAGTCACACCCGAAATTTCAGAGTGCGTGGTGGCACCGCCCAGTGTTTCGTTGTCGATGTCCTCACCAATGGCCGCTTTTACGAGATAAGATCCGGCCAAAAAGATGGTGCCCGTTTTATCGACAATCAGTGCTTCGTCGCTCATAATTGGCAGGTAGGCACCTCCGGCCACACAGCTTCCCATAATGGCAGAAATCTGCGGAATCCCCCGCGACGACATGATGGCATTGTTGCGAAAAATACGACCAAAATGTTCTTTGTCTGGAAAAATTTCGTCCTGCATCGGCAGAAAAACCCCGGCGCTATCCACCAGATAAATGATCGGAATGTTATTTTCCATGGCGATTTCCTGGGCGCGCAGATTTTTTTTCCCGGTGATCGGAAACCAAGCTCCGGCCTTGACCGAAGCGTCGTTGGCCACCACTACACACAAGCGGTCAGAAACGTAGCCTAAAACAACAACAACGCCTCCCGACGGGCAGCCTCCGTATTCCTCATACATGCCATGGCCAGCCAACGAACCGATTTCTACATAATCACGGTCCTTGTCGAGCAAAAGATCAATTCTTTCACGAGCACTGAGTTTGCCTTTTTTATGAAGTTTCTCAATTTTATCGGCGCCGCCGCCTTCATATACTTCCTCTAGCTTGCGTTTTAACTGCGAAAGCTTCAGGCGCATTGCATCCTCGTTTTTATTAAATTCAATTTCTGCCATAACGTTGTTTGAATTGATCGGCTAAATTAACAATTTGACTTGCTTCGAATGGGATTTGACGCAGGTAGTCGGCCGTTTCGGGACCAAGATTAAAAATCGCATCGAGCACCGATGGGTTGGAATGAAATTTTTGCTTGTGCGAAAACACCTGAAAGTAGGAGGGGGGCCGAAAATCCGGAAAGTGAAATTTTGCGGGTTTGAAATGTGGTCTCAGATCGGTCTCGTCGGAGGCTACGTGATGATATTGTTTTGAAATGTTGATATTGAAATCCAGTTCCAGCCACCGGTATATTAGCTTGATGGAGGCCAGATTAAAGGCGGCCAGTGTGTTGGGCGGATGCATTATAAAATCTTCCAGCTCGTCGGCGTAATGTTCAAAAAATGCCGAGGAAGCGTAGGCCGAAACCAAGGTTTTCCAGTGCAATGAAGGCCAGTTGTTTGTAAAGTCAACTTCAATACTGTGCAATGGTGTTTTTTCTCCGTGTTGGCCAATGACCGGAATCGTTAACGCAAGCAATCCATTGGCCGCCACAATGTCATATCGGTTGCGCCAGGTTTGTTTGATGTAATGTTCACCGGTGTCGATCACTGCACCCGGTTCGAGCATCAGTCGGAAATAAAATAGATTGCCAAAACTGCAGGACGGTAATATGGGTTGAAGTGGATTCATATTTTTTGAAACATTCCCGACCAGCGAATACGCCGGTGCCACGGTGCGCTGGGCTGGTAAGAAAACAGGGTAAACACAACGGTTCCGATCAGGTGATCTTCCGGAACCAAACCCCAGTGTCGAGAGTCGGTGGAATTGTGCCGGTTGTCGCCCATTACAAAATAATAGTTGTTGCGAAACCGATAATGCGTTTGATATTTTCCGTCGATGAAAATAGAATCGTTTTGGTGGGTGATTTCCCGGTTTTCAAATCGGATGATCAGGTTATTGTAGTTTCTCAGGTTTTCTGCATCGAGGACGATGGAATCTCCAGCAGCGGGAATAAATATCGGACCGTAGTCGTCCGGAGTCCAGTGTGGTGCGAAAAGCCCGGGAAATAATTCCTGCGGAAAATCTTCACCGTCATATCCTGTGGCGTGAATTGGAATGTCCGGAAAGTTGAGCTGAATTTTTGTTGCCTCCTTCTGGGTGAGGTTAATCAAATGAATGTCGTCTTTGCTATACCGGCTGCGTTCTTTAAATGGATCAATCGATTCGCGGATCTCTGCAAATTTTCTTTGCTGACATCGGATTTCGAAGTTGTGCAGCGTTTCAATGGTGTCGGTTTCTAAAATGCCATTTAGATAAATGCGCGACGAGCGAATCTGTATGGTATCGCCCGGAACGGCCATGCACCTTTTTACATGCAGCCGTTTTTGATCGACGATTCCGCTGTCGGCCGGAAAATTAAATATTAAAACGTCCAGCCGTTTGGGCGGATTTCCATGAATGCGCATCACCGGCAGCGAAAGGTTTTCAAACCGGATGGGGGTGAAAGGGATTCCGATGCTTACCGGCAACCGTGGACCAGGAGGCCATTTGCTAACGATTACCAGATCACCGGGAAAGAGGTTCGGCTCCATCGATGAGCGCGAAATCACTTTGGGACTGGCCACAAAACTAGTGATTGCCCAAACCAGTATCCCGGCAATTAAAAGTGGTTGTATCCAATTTTTCCAGATGCCGCGGTGTTGAGCCATTACATTAATCTACCAGCGAAAACAGTCTGTTCCAGCGCACGCCGCCAAAGGGATCTTTCGAGAACCACACCAGCACTGCTTTACCGACGATGTGATCTTGAGGCACAAATCCCCAGAAACGCGAGTCGGCAGAGTTGTGGCGGTTGTCACCCATCATAAAGTAATAGTCTTGCTGAAAGGTATAACTGGTGCTTTCTATGCCGTTGATATAGATTTTTCCACCGTTGACTTCGAGGTCATTTCCTTCGTATAGGCTGATGGTGCGCTCATAAAGCGGAAGATTTTCGATTGTAAGATCTATGGTTGCTCCTTCACTCGGAATCCACAACGGTCCGAAATTATCGGCAGTCCAGTCAAACTGAGGGTGATTCGGAAAAATGGGGTAGCTTTTATTTTGATTATTTGCTGCGTCTTTTCGTTGATTGCGCGGAATAACGGTTTCCACATTACTGAACGTTTGCACCTGCTCCGCAACCGATTCGCTCATAAATACCGCATAGTGTTCTCCGGCGCGAATGGCGTGAATATCATCCGGATTAATATCGAACTGGAGTTTCATCATTCTTGCATTCAACGGACTACTGGTTACCACTTCGTAGAGAAACTGCGCATTTTCTGGTGTGTCAAGTGCCACTTCGTCAATATACACGGTGCGGTCGCGGATTTCGAGCGTTTCACCAGGCAGCCCGATGGTGCGTTTGATATAGTTTTCGCGCTTATCAATTGGTCGAACCACGATGTCGCCCATGGGTGCAAAACCGCGTTGGCCATTCATGGAAGAGGGAATTTTATAATTCGGGTTCCACACGTTCTGGCGGCCGTGGTCGCGAATCATCTGGTAATAGCTTTGATTCTGGAAATTGACCACCACCGTATCGCCTTCGGGATAATTGAATACCGTAGCGTCTAATCGATCCACCTTTCCGAATCCTGGCAAACGAAAGTAAGGCAGCTTGTGCCACTCTACATACGACTTGGTACCGATCAGCGGCATGGTGTGATGTGCAAACGGAAAGGCAATCGGTGTCATCGGCGAACGCGCACCATAACTCACCTTACTTACAAAAAGATAATCGCCTACCAGCATCGACTTTTCCATTGACGGGGTAGGAATGGTAAAGGCCTCAATAAAAAATACGCGAATTATGGTAGCGGCCACCACGGCAAAAATGATGGCGTCGGCCCATTCGCGGGCAAAGCTTTTCTTTTGATTTTTATATTCTACCGGACCGGTGTATTGCACATTTTCTTTAAAGGCGAGCTGCGGAATCACCACAAATGGCAAAAAGATCATCATCAGATCATCGGTAAAAGAGCGGCGTCCGAAGCACCGACCCAGCTCTACATTCATGACAATGAGCATCAGAAAGTTTACGCCAGGTACCAGCAACAGCAGCAACCACCACCAGGGCTTTTTGATGATTTTAAGCCAGATATAGAGGTTGTAAAACGGAACAATGCCCTGCCATGCCTGATAACCCGCCTTGGGAAATAATTTCCAGAAGCTGGCGAAATAGGCGGCTATGGTCAGGTAAAATAGAATTACTGCTATCATCGGAAGTGGGTTAAATTCAATACATCTTTCATGGTAAATACACCTTTTTTACAGGATAGCCATTCGGCGGCTGTAACTGCTCCGCGGGCAAATCCAGCCCTGCTTTTGGCGGTGTGAATCAGTTCAATGTCGTCAATTTCAGACTGATATTTAATAACGTGTGTGCCAGGAACATTTGGTACACGGTGAGACAAGATCTCGATGCGCTCGCTTTCCGTGGTCTTGTCGTTCACCCATTTGGTTTTACGGTGCATAGCGGAGATGATATCTTCTGCAAGAGTGATGGCCGTTCCGCTGGGAGTGTCAAGCTTTTCGGTATGATGGGTTTCACTCAGCGACACATTGTACTGGCTTTGCGTATTCATTAACGTAGCGAGAATGCGGTTCACTTCCATGAAAATATTCACACCAATACTGAAATTCGATGCGTGTAATAAAGCGCCATTATGCTGCTCAACCAGGGCAGAAATTTCGGCAAGATGCGCATACCAGCCGGTGGTGCCAACTACAATGGGAACCTGTGCCTCTAAACAACGCATGATGTTTTCGCGGGCCGCATGGGGCTGTGTAAATTCAATGGCAACATCCGCTTCTGTCAGCAGTGGCCATTGGTCAGATGCGCCGTCATCGATGCGGGCTACAATTTGGTGGGATGCTTCCTTTGCCACCGCCTCAATGGCTTTTCCCATTTTTCCGTATCCGATAAGAGCGATTTTCATACGCGGTTTAGCTTCTGCGCCAAAATTACAATTTCAGACATAAGGTCAACCCAGGGTTTGGTTGAGTGGCTCCCTGAATAGATGGATAGATGCCCAGGGATAGGTCTGGACTCACGTCGAAGTAGAATAAGTGTGCGTCAACGCTGGCGTCTACAATATTGAGCACATATACCGCAATCAAACCGAGATAGGAGTAATCGCGCCACTTGCGGTGTTGCGTGATTAAATCTTGTAGGGTAGTGGTGTTGTAGCCCGAGGTATTGTGAGTGTTGGGGTCGTCATCAATGGCATTGCGATACTGTTGCTTAAAGTGATTGATCTGCCGAATGTTGTCTTGAAGAAAATAAACCGAAACGCCCAGCCCCGCATAAACGATGGGTATTTTCCAGTATTTTCTGTTATAGGCCTGACCCAGTCCGGGGACAACGGCCGAAAAAATGGCGGCTTTGGTCGGTGAGTGCTCCCGTTGCATGATTGATTTTTCCACTACAATCACTTCCTCCGAAGCGATGTTGTGGCCCTGAATAAACAGATCACTTTCTAAGGTGTCACTGGGGATGTCCGTTGCCGCGGTATCGGGATAATGATCATGCGATGTACTGTCGGGTGTAATTTCCTGACCATGCACTGCCGGATGTAACAGCAGAAAAAGCAGCAAAGGAAGATACCTCAATTTAAATCTAATATTTCGGCTATTCGGATCAGATCGTCTTCATTTTCAAACGGAATGACAATCTTTCCTTTGCCTTTCAAGGCGAGCTTCAGGGCAATTTTAGTGCCGAGTTTATCGCTCAGTTCGTCGCGTAGTTTTTGATGACCAAACGAAAGTGGCATTTCGTCTTTTTTACTTTTTGGATTGGTCTTTTTCTGTTCTGTTGCGAGTTGTTCGGCTTCTCTTACCGACAAGTTTTCGGTAACGATTTTTTCGAAAGCTTTTAGCTGCTCTTCTTCGGAACCGAGATTGACCAGTGCCCGGGCGTGTCCCATGGAAATGAGCTGCTTGCGCAGTCCGAGCTGTATTTCTACCGGTAGTTTCAACAGGCGCAGGTAGTTGGTAACGGTGGTTCTTTTTTTGCCCACGCGTTCGGCCATGGCTTCCTGCGTCAGACCACATTCGTCAATCAATCGTTGATAGCTCAATGCCACTTCGATGGCGTCGAGATCGTGCCGTTGGATGTTCTCAACCAGCGCCATTTCGAGCATGGCCTGATCATCGGCAATACGTACAAATACGGGAACCTCTGTCAGTCCGGCCATTTGTGCGGCACGGAAACGCCGCTCTCCCGAAATGAGCTGGTATTTGTCATAGCCCATTTTGCGCACGGTGAGCGGTTGGATAATCCCGTAGGTCTCGATCGATGCTGCCAACTCGGCCAAGGCTTCGCGGTTAAAATCCTGCCGCGGCTGAAAAGGATTTACTTCAATCTGTTCTACTTTTACGGTAGATACCGATCCGGCCAGCACAGGCTTTACCGGTGCGTTGCTGGTGATGTCGGTATCCCGGTTCTCCAGCAGGGCGCTGAGCCCTTTTCCTAATCCTCGTCGCGGTTTACTCATTGCCGACTTCAATGATTTTATCTTCAGAATTAATTTTTGTCAAACCGTTGTTCTGCAGGATTTCGCGCGCCAGATTCAGGTAGTTGATCGAACCTTTGCAACTGGCGTCGTGCATAATGATGGTAGCGCCGTGGCTCGGTGCTTCACTCAACCGGGTGTTGCGGTGAATAATCGTATCAAACACCAATTGCTGAAAGTGCATCTTCACTTCAGATACCACTTGGTTGGCCAGGTTGAGGCGCGTGTCGTACATCGTGAGTAAAATGCCCTCGATCGACAAGTCTTCGTTGAGCCTTGATTGAACAATTTTAATTGTGTTGAGCAGTTTGCCCAGCCCTTCGAGCGCAAAGTATTCGCACTGTACCGGAATAATAACCGAATCGCTTGCGGTAAGTGAATTTACCGTAATCAATCCCAGCGACGGCAAACAGTCGATGATGATGAAATCGTACTGATCTTTGATTTTACTCAGTGTGTGCTTCATCATGTGCTCGCGGTTGGGCATATCAATCAGCTCAATTTCGGCGCCCACCAGATCGATGTGTGCCGGAAGTAAATCGAGGTTGGGATTATCCGTTTTAAGGATAATGTCCGCAGGTTCAATCCCGTTCACCAGACATTCGTAAATACTCGTCTTCACGTTCCGCGGATCAATTCCCACCCCCGAAGTTGCATTGGCCTGCGGGTCGGCATCTACGAGCAGCGTTTTGTGCTCGAGCACACCCAAGCAAGCTGCCAGATTAATCGCGGTAGTGGTTTTACCCACTCCTCCTTTTTGATTTGCAATAGTTATAATCTTTCCCATGTTCTCCTAAACGTATAAAAAATTGCGTATTTGCCGTTGCACAAAGTTACGACAGCCAACTAAATTTACCCCTTTATAACGGAGCAAATACCTCGAAAATTCCAATACTTTTGCACAGAATTTTGTTAATACATCTTATCATGATCACGATTATTTCCGGAACCAACAGGTCTTTAAGCAATACCCGGCGGGTGGCCGACGTAATGGCCGGAATCTACCGTGAGCACAACGTTTCGACGCAAATTCTCGATCTGATTCATCTGCCCCGCGAGGTGGCGTTTTCTGAAGTGTTTGGCAACCGGTCAGAGGGGTTCGACGAAGTGGTACAGAAATATGTAGCAAATGTTGATAAGTTCATCTTTCTCGCTCCAGAATACAATGGCAGTTTTCCGGGAATTCTGAAGGTTTTTCTCGATGCCGTGGAACCCAAATATTGGTGGGGAAAAAGGGCTGCCCTGGTTGGTATTGGTACTGGAAGAGGCGGAAATCTTCGAGGACTCGATCACATGATGGGTGTGCTAAATTATCTTCAGGTAAACGTGCTGCACTTTAAACCCACGCTGGCTTATTTGAAATACGATCCCAACCATCTGGAACTTTCTCCGCTGTATAAGGATTTGCTGAAACAACAAGCAGAATTGTTCGTGAAGTTCTGACTTTTCAGGAAGCCGTGTCGCCTTGGTCTGTGTCCAGATCGTCGAAACTCAAGTCGGTAAAATTGCTTCGGATTGTCGGTTCAACATGCTCAGCAGCTGTAGATAGTGGCGCTTCATTCTGGTCGTACGTGCCATTTCCACCGCCGTTTCTCAGGTTTTGGATTTCATCAATGGTGTCTTGAAGTCCATCTATGAACTTTTCAAAGTCTTCTTTGTAGAGAAACAATTTGTGCTTTTCGTAAAAATGCTTCCCATCTTCGTTAAACCGCTTTTTACTTTCTGTGATGGTGAGGTAGAGGTCGTTGCCTCTAGTGGCTTTCACATCAAAGAAATAAGTTCGTTTGCCGGCTCTTATTGCCTTAGAATACACATCTTCTCGCGCGTTCTGGTTTGCTCTATCATCAGACATTCTAAAGATTGGTTTAATTGGTTTTTAATCGGTTCGGTTCTAACAAATATAAAAAAAACTCAATAGGGAGGATAATCTACGGAGAATTTTAAAACCGCTCGCAGCAAAAATCAGTAGGGTTCGACGTGTTTTATTTGATCTTAAAATAGGTCAGACCTCTTCTTCTTCGGCGAGTTGGCGTTGGTATAATTCGGTATATAATCCGTTTGCGTCGAGCAGCTCGTTGTGCGTTCCCTGCTCTGCAAGCCGACCTTCGTCGAGCACCAGAATATGATCGGCATTCTTCACCGACGATACCCGGTGACTGATAATGATCGCTGTTTTTCCGGCCATCACCCGTTTCAGATTATTGAGGATATTTTCTTCTGTTTCGGTGTCTACCGCCGATAAACAGTCGTCGAAAATTAAAATCTGCGGATCTTTTGCAATGGCACGCGCAATGGAAACGCGCTGTTTCTGTCCTCCGGACAAGGTGATTCCGCGTTCGCCAAGTATTGTATCAAAACCCTTTCGAAACGACTGGATGTTGCGCAGAACATCGGCATCGCGGGCGGCACTTTCAATTTTCTCCTGGGTATAGGCGGCTTCGCTGATTCCAAAACCGATGTTATTGGCAATGGTATCCGAAAAGAGAAACACATCTTGCGGAACGTAGCCAATGCTTTGTCGCAGACTGAATAGATTCACCTGCTTGATATTGCGGTCGTCGATGCTAATCACGCCCTCATCGGTTTCAAACAATCGGCAAATGAGGTTGGCAATGGTCGATTTTCCGGAACCTGTGCGCCCCATAATCGCTACTACTTGTCCGGGGTTGATGGTAAAAGACACATTGCGCAGGGCGGTTATTCCGGTGTCGGGATATCGAAAGGAAACATTTTCGAAGGCAATTTTCCCTTTTATGGGTGTGGGCTCTGGCAATAAATTTTGGATGGCCGGCTCCTGATTGAGAAACTCGTTGATGCGCTGTTGAGAAGCTGCAGCACGCTGCACGAGCGAGGTGACCCAACCCACTGCGGCAAATGGCCAGGTGAGCATATTCACGTAGATCACAAATTCGGCGATGTTTCCGATCGTTATCCCGCCCTCGCCGTTTATCACCATCATTCCGCCAACGTATATGGTGAGCATGGTGCTCAGTCCAATCAGCAAAATAATGGTGGGCATAAACAAGGCATCGACTTTTACCAGCGCCAATTGTTTTTTCTTGTACACGCGGCACTCGTGGTCAAAGGCTTCGCTATAAAAGTGGCCTTTATTAAACGCCTTCAGCACCCTAATTCCCGAGAAAGCTTCTTGTGTCATCGTTGAAAGCAGCGATTGCTGCGCCTGAATGCGCTCACTTTTTTTATTGATAATCGTGCTCACGTAGTAAATCAACAGTGACATGACTGGCAATGGAAGCAGTACATACAGTGTTAGCGATACGCTCACCGACATCATCGCCGAAATGGCCAGCACAAACAAGACGATTAAATTGATGGTGTACATAATGGCTGGACCGAGATACATTCTTACGCGGCTCACATCTTCGCTTATGCGGTTCATCAGGTCGCCCGTGTTATTGCGCTTGTAAAAAGACAGGTCGAGCTCCTGGTAATGATCAAAAATTTCATTTTTTAAATCGTACTCAATGTGGCGCGACATCACAATGAGCGTTTGTCGGGTAAAAAACAGGAAGATGCCTTTGAGTATCGCCAAAACCAGATATAAAACAGCGAGCAGCACACTCAGGTGGAGAATCATCGCGCCGAGCGATGACTTGTCATCAAGGGCAATGGTGTCGGGTTGTGGATCACCAACAAGTTGATAGACCAGTTGTAAGGTTTCGGGCATTTGTAAAGAGGCGCCATCATTTTCGTCCATGGTGCCATACTGATCGATGGCGTCTTTCATCAGGTCGAAAGCACCGCGAACAACTTGCGGCGCGTATACCGCGAAAATATTGGAGAGAATGATAAACAACACCCCCAGAATCATGTGCCATTTGTAGTGGATTAAATATTTGTTCAGGTGAAAAAGTGCTTTCATCAGCGGGAGTTGATAATGGCGTCAGGGCAATTTAAATTCTTTATTTTTGCACGCCCGATTGACCTTGGAGATCGGGGCAAAATTAAGGCATTCAAAAGTAATAACTCAAATGGCTCAATGATGTTGGAAGCGAATCAAAAAATTGTAAATCACCCCGAACAAAGTCCGGTTATGGCACCGATGGTGGAGATGGATCACGAACAGGTACTTTTCTGTCAGGACAAGGCAACCGGTCTTCGGGCTATTATTGCTGTACACAACACCGTGCTCGGACCAAGTCTCGGCGGAACCCGCATGTGGAAGTACAACAATGAAGTTGAAGCACTAAACGATGTTCTGCGCCTTTCGCGTGGAATGACCTATAAATCGGCCATTTCTGGTTTGAACCTGGGTGGTGGAAAAGCCGTTATCATTGGCAATTCACGAACAGACAAGAGCGAGGCTCTGTTTCGCCGGTTTGGTCAGTTTGTAGACAGCTTGGGCGGAAAATACATTACTGCAGAAGACGTGGGAATCTCAACCCGCGATATTGAAATCGTAAGTATGGAAACCGAATACGTTGCTGGTTTGCCAGAATACCGCGGCGGTGGTGGAGATCCTTCGCCGGTAACCGCCTACGGGGTGTACATGGGAATGAAAGCCGCGATGAAGCACCAAAGTGGAAGTGAAAGCTTGAACGGTAAAAAAGTATTGGTTCAGGGTGTAGGTAACGTGGGAATTCATCTGGTTGATTTGCTGGTAAAAGAGGGCGCAAAAGTGATGATCAGCGATATTCACGATGATAAAATTGAAGCCGTTTGTGCCAAGCACCCGGCGGTGGAAGTGGTTGCGGCAGATCAGGTTTACGATGTAGATATGGACATCTACTCTCCCTGTGCACTGGGCGCCACCATCAACGACGAATCGTTGTCGCGGTTGAAGTGCAGCATCATTGCCGGATCGGCCAATAACCAACTGGCATCGGAAGAACTGCACGGCGTGGCGGTGATGGAAAAAGGAATGATTTACGCTCCCGACTTTTTGATCAACGCCGGTGGAATCATCAACTGCTATTCTGAAACGCTGGGCTACAATCGAGAACTGGCTTATAGTCAAACCGAAAATATCTATAATACAGCGCTCGATATTTTTAAGAAATCTGCCAGCGAGAACATTCCCACCTACCTTGCCGCAAACCGAATGGCCGAAGATCGTATTGCAAGCATTTCAGAAATAAACCGTAGATTTTAGCAAACCTTATATCACGTGCTCAACAGACGACACCTCAGGATAAAAATTTTTCATGCTTTGTATGCCTATTTCCAGCGCAGCAAGGAAAGTCTTGAGAAAGGAGAAAAGGAATTGTTTTTTAGCATCACCAAGATGCGGGAGATGTATTTTTTGCTCCTGCTGATTTTTGACGAACTGGTGCGGTTTGCTGAAATCCGAATGGAAGAGCAGAAGAAAAAGAGACTTCCAACCCACGAAGATTTGAACCCCAATCGGAAGTTTGTAGAAAACCGAATGATTCGAATGCTTCAGGAAAACCAGACGCTGATAAAGGTTTCTGAAAAAGAAAAAATCACCTGGGCCGATCAGCCTGAATTGATTAAAAAGCTGTACATGGATATGGTCAACTCCGAAGAGTATCAGCAATATATGTCGTCGGATGCCGATTCATTTGCCGAGGATCAGCAAGTCTTGGTTCAACTGTTTAGAAAATGTATTGTGAACTTTGAACCCTTGCAGCATTACTTTGAGGATAAAAGTATTTTCTGGATCGATGACCTTGATCTGGTAAGCTCCATGGTGATTAAAACGCTTAAAATGTATACCAAAAACAGCACCACCAGCCAGGAGTTGCTCGAGTTGTATAAAGATCCCGAAGACGAAGTGGCTTTTGTTCGAACGCTATACCGACAAACGGTTATTCAGAGTGATGAAAACGAAAGCATGATTCGCGAAAAGGCCGAAAATTGGGATATGGAGCGCATCGCCATGATCGATATGATTTTGATGAAAATGGCCCTGACAGAAGCGCGCGAGTTTTCGCAGATACCGATTAAGGTAACCCTGAATGAGTACATCGAGATTTCTAAGTTTTACAGTACCCCCAAGAGTAATACCTTTATTAATGGAATTCTCGATAAGCTATTTGCCGAGATGAAAGCATCGGGCAAAATCAAAAAAGTGGGAAGGGGATTAATAGAGAATTGATATGAGAAATCTGATTTTTTTATTGTTGATATCAACCTTGGTCACCTCGTGCTGGATAACCGACCGCCACGATGGCGAAGTAAGTGCTACCATGCTCAATAACCCCAGTAGCGAATTCTCGGCCAATCCCGACGAGATGCCCGTGATTGCCTTCGAGAATCAGGTCTTTGATTTCGGAACACTCAGCCAGGGCGAGAAGATTGTTCATACTTTCAATTTCAAAAATGAAGGCAAATCGCCGCTAATTTTGAGCTTTGTTGAAGGTTCCTGTGGATGTACCGTGATGAAAGACTGGCCTAAGGAGCCGATTGCACCAGGAAAATCCGGATCTATCAACGTGGAGTACGACAGTTCAGATAAAAGCGGCAGCCAGTCGATTTCAGTTCGAGTGGTCACCAACACTGTTCCCGCTACTACAACGCTGATGCTCGAAGGAGAAGTGGTTACACCTTATTAATTAAAAATTATTTAATCTATGCAATTGTTAACGATTTTACTGATGGATCCCGCAGCCGGTGAAGGTGGGTGGGGAACCGTACTGTTTCTGTGGCTGCCGATCATCGCGGTATTTTATTTTTTTATGATTCGTCCGCAGGCAAAGAAAGCCAAGGAAACCAAGAAATTTCGCGAGAGCATTGACAAGGGTATGCAGGTGGTAACCATTGGCGGTATTCACGGAAAAATTCTGGAAGTAACCGACACCAACGTGCTGCTCGATACGGGTGGCGCTAAGTTGCGCGTAGAAAAGTCAGCCATCTCGTCTGATTTCTCTTCCGGAACAAAGGAGTTGGAAGCCAAAAAGTAACCGATCATGATCGTCGGAATCACCGGTGGAATCGGCTGTGGTAAATCGACTGTAGCCCGGTTGTTTCGGGTTTTTGGCTATCCGGTATACGACGCTGACCAGCGCGCCAGACTGTTGCAATCAACCGATCAGCAACTTATCGAAAAAATGATCCAATTGCTCGGAGAAGAGGTTCGGCAGAACGGCGGAATTGACAGAAAAAAAGTAGCAGCCAAGGTATTTCCAAACCCAGCGCTGCTAGAAAAACTTAATAACCTGATTCATCCCCGGGTTCATCAGGATTATGAAGACTGGTTGTCACGTCAAAAAAGTGAAATCGTATTCAGGGAATCGGCCTTGTTGGTAGAAACCGGTGCCTGGCGCGGCTGCGATTATTTAATGGTGGTGTCATCACCCGAAGATCTGCGCATCAAACGCGTAATGCAGCGCGACGGAGTAGCCGAAAGTGAAGTACGTGCCCGAATGGAACGACAGGCACCAGAAGAAGAAAAAAGGGCCAAGGCACATTTCGTTATCGAAAATGACGAAAAGCGCTTGCTGATTCCCCAAGTTGAAAAAGTGATTCAACGACTAACGCTGTCCTGATTTACAGGAATTTATTTGAACGATTGCCGGTTGGACGGTGGAAAAGAAATCTGGCCGACTGTTCAAATCTATTTTGTTGATAAGTGACCACTCCCAAGTTTGATTATGGGTTTCATGTCGCCCCAATTAAGGCCTTGAGACCGATAGATGAACGGGAGTTTAACCCCCAAACCGTACCCGGTTTTTAAATAATATTGAGCGATAGATGCTTGATGAATAGCGTCTTAACTGGTAAGTGCCGGGCTTTAATACTTTTTAACAAAAGTTCCCCTGAAAGGCATCTTATCAACACAAGACCAGTTAACCCAAAGGGTTGATTAAATTCGTCAACGGTATCGGCTCCGAACACGGAGCCATTTCAGCAAACAGGCCTACAAGAGAAATTTTCCAAACCGGGTAGGGATGGACTATGGCCTGTTTCGAGGGAGGATTGAGGTGATCGCATCAATTTTTGTAATTAATCGAATAACCCATAAACCTAACAGAGACATGGACAAGTATGATCTTCTTCTTTTAGACGTCATTCACAATTATCAGGAAAATGGCCTAAAATTGAATATCAGCCTGAGCCTAATGGAGAAGAATTTCTGGAAAAGAATTGAATCGGAAAGCAGGTTAAATTTGAGTCAGGCCCGCATTGGTGAGCGCATCACCAGATTGTATCTCGCCGATATGATCGAAAACAAAGGAGGCTATTGCCTCACCAAAAAAGGAAGATCGGCACTAGATGACCACTCTTCCATTACGAAGCACAACTCAACGATTACACAATAGAGAAAAAGGGATATCACGATATTCACAATTGTTAATAAACCTTGTTGATTATCAGTTGATAAATGCAAAGAAAAAATTCAGGTGTAAAGAAAAATTTTTCAGTACTTCGTAGAGCAGGTGATTGATTCACCATTGATCCAACGGGATCTGATAGCAATTGACATCATCAAGCGGTTTACGAACCAGGTTTCAGAAAAGCAGTGTAAACTGAACGACGAAACAGATGCCGATCATCTCAACCCCAGGTTGAGTGTATAGAAATGAGTGAAGCAACTACCCCGTAGATGCCGGTCTTAAAAGCCGTTGACATTCATTTTGAAAGGGGCAGTGTTTGAATAAAACACTTTTGCACGTGAGCCGAAAGGCTTTGGCAATAAGCTATGAAAAAAGCGGTCAATGCGGATTAAACATTGTTTTGATCCAAAAAATGATGAAAATAATACCTGCGCATTTAACAGGCTTTGGTCTGTTATAATGTAAAAGCGGGAGTTCGGTTCAACAGAATGGGGCTCCCGTTTTTATTTTACACCCCATTCATTCGCAGCAAGGCACGACATTGATCACTTTTTAATGCGCTGCTGTTAACTTGTTTCTGTGAATAATTCAGGCGCGATATTCCGGCTGCAGTCCTTAAATCAAATATCTTGTTGGTAAATATACAACGAGCTATATGGTCAGGAAATCCGCAACGCGCAAGAAAAAGCCGGCAGAAGCCGAAGAGAAAGAGAAAATTTTTGTCCTCGACACCTCCGTAATACTTTACGACAGTAACGCCGTCGACAACTTCGACGAACACAACGTGGTCATACCAATCCAGGTACTCGAAGAGGTGGATAACTTTAAAAAAGGCAACGAAACCACCAACTTCGAAGCACGTGCTTTTATCCGTTTCATCGACGGGCTGTCGCAAGATCAGCTCATCAACGAATGGATTCCACTAAAAGGACGAAACAAGGGTTCCTTTAAGGTGGAGCTGAGTGGGGAAGTGACAGAAACCGATGCAGTAAAAATTCTTGGCGATCCTAAATTCGACAACCTGATTTTGAATTGCGCTTTACGCATGCGCGAACAAAACCCCAAAAAACACGTGGTGCTGGTTTCCAAAGATATTTGCCTTCGACTCAAGGCCAAGGCCTTTGGTATTCATGCCGAAGATTACGAAACCGGAAAAGTTAAGGATGTCTCTAACCTGTATCGCGGTCATCGCACGCTAGAAAAAGTCAACGACGAGCTGATCCTGGATTTGTACGCCAGCGGAATTGGTGAGGTAGCGCTGTTGCCGCGGGGCACAAAACCTTCGGCCAATGAATACTTTTTGCTGAGGAATAAAAATAAATCCGTGTTGGCGCGATTCGATGCCAATGAAAACCTATTGGTAAGGGTCACACAAAATCCGTCGTTTGGAATTAAAGCCCTCAACGCAGAGCAGAGTTTTGCACTCGATGCCCTGTCAAACCCCGATATTAAACTCATCACCATGCAAGGAAAAGCCGGTACCGGAAAAACCTTGCTGGCACTGGCCAGTGCACTCGAGCAGCGGCGCAATTACCGACAAATATTTGTGAGCCGGCCCGTGATTCCGCTGAGTAACCGCGATATTGGCTATTTACCCGGCGATATCAAGTCAAAACTTGATCCGTACATGCAGTCCATCTGGGACAACCTGAACTACATCAAGAGCCAATTTCGCAACACCGATAAAAACGTGCAGCGCATCAAAGAAATGGTGGAGTCTGAGAAAATTGCCATCTCACCGCTGGCCTATATCCGTGGACGTAGTCTGGTGAAAATATTTTTTATTGTTGACGAAGCGCAAAACCTAACTCCGCACGAAGTGAAAACCATCATCAGTCGCGCGGGCAACGATACCAAGATTGTATTTGCCGGCGACATCCATCAAATAGATACCCCATACCTCGATTCAGAATCCAATGGATTATCCTATCTGATTGACAAGGTAAAAGGCAATCCGCTGTTTGCTCATATTGCACTCGAAAAAGGGGAGCGCAGCGATCTGGCCAATCTGGCCAATGAACTGCTGTAGCGTTTCTTTTCTATTTTTGTGCCCATAAAAATTCACAAACCATGAAACTGATTACAACCACCTGCGCTTTTCTGCTTCTCGCTTTGGCGGGGTGCGGCGAAACAGCACCAAGTACAGAAAATTCACAATTAACAGAACAAATGAGCGAAAACGAAACAACAGAACAGCCGGTAGCAGCAACCAATCCGAGTGATAAGCCCGGTTTGTATGCCCGCATCGTTACCGAACGCGGAGAAATTTTAATCGACCTACAGTTTACCAAGACACCCATGACGGTGGCCAATTTTGTTGGTCTGGCCGAAGGAAATATTTCCAATACATTCCGCGGAGCCGGAGAACCGTATTACGATGGCTTGAAGTTTCACCGTGTGATTAGCAGAGCCAATGGCCAGGCCCAGGATTTTATGATTCAGGGAGGAGACCCCACCGGAACAGGTATGGGCGACCCCGGATATAAATTTCGCGATGAGTTTCACCCCGACCTTCAGCACGATCGCCCGGGAGTGCTCTCCATGGCCAACTCAGGGCCAGCGACCAACGGAAGCCAGTTTTTTATTACCCATGTTCCCACCCAGTGGTTAGACAACAAGCACACGGTGTTTGGGTATGTAGTAAGCGGTATGGACGTGGTGATGAATACCCTGCAGGACGACGTAATGCAAAAGGTTGAAATTATCCGAAACGGAGAATTGGCCGAGTCTTTTGATGCCGCCCAGGTGTTTAAAGATAACGCGGGAGGAAATTAATTGGCCCGGGACTAAAGTTCCGTTTCACTGATTATTTTTAAGGCTGCCATACGGTGGCCTTTTTTTTGACGTTACCCATTAAATCTTTGACCCGTTATGAAATTGCTGATCGTTGCATTGTCCATTTTATCATTCGTTTCACTGAGCGCTCAGGTGGGCGAACCTTTTCCTGCTTTGAGCGGAGAAACCCTCGATGAACAAGTGCTGACCATTCCTGAGGATACCGAAGGAAAATACACCCTGGTGGCGTTGGCATCGAGCGAAAAAGCCGAAGAGTTTTTGCGCGGATGGTATCAGCCGGTGTACAATCGATACATTGCCCAAACCGGAATGTTTGACGACATGTTTGATGTGAATGTGTTTTTTGTGCCCATGTTTACCGGCGGGCAGCGCATCGGAAAAAACAAGGTGATGAACAGCATGAAAAAGGAAAGCAAAAGCGACGAACTTTTTCCCCACGTGCTTTTTTATGAAGGCGATTTAAAGCTGTACAAGCAAAAACTGCGAATGACCAAAAACGATTTGCCCTATATTTTTCTGATCGATCCCAACGGTGAAATTGCCTATGCCACTTCGGGCTATTTCAACGAGCGAAAAATGGACGCTATTGATGAGATAATGATCGATTAATGCCGATTGAACGGCCGCAAGCGGTATCTTTGTTTGTATATGTGCACACTTTCCTACGTTCCGCTGAGTTATCAGTCCATTATTACGGTCAATCGCGACGAATCACCTTCGCGGGCAGCTTCTGAACCCGAAATCCGTGAAGAAGGTGGACGGCGATTTTGGGTGGCGCCCGAACCCGTATCAGGAGGCTCCAATCTTGTTTTTGACATCATCAATCACCGATTGCTGGTATTGCTTAATGGCGCTTATGTTGCCCACGAATCCAAACCACCCTACCGCATGAGCCGCGGCGTACTCATTTTTGAGGCCTTCGATTTCAATACCCTAAATGAAATGCAACAGCAATTCGATTTTACGGGTATAGAACCTTTCACGCTGTTTAGTTTTCACGAGGGCAAGTGGGAAGAAATTCGGTGGGATGGCAAACAAATTTATTATTCCAGACCCGCTGCATCGGTGTTTCAGTTGTGGTCGTCGGCTAAACTTTATGAGGAAAACGAGCAGCGACTGCGCGAGGAGGCTTTCACCAATTTTATTGAACGCAGCCGAGCCATTTACGCACAGCATCTATTTGATATTCACCAACGCGACCGCCACGATCCGCGCGGTTTGGGTTTTCGTTTGAATTATAAAGACATCGTGAAAACGGTGAGCATTACCCAACTTATTTTTGAAAATGGCCGTGTAATGCTTCGCTATATGGATTTAATCCAAGAGCCAAAAATCATTTTGGAGCGCAGTTTTTGATGCGGAAATTCAAACAGTTAGCAGTATCCGAATTTTTTTATTGAAAAAAGGGCAACCCTTTATTTTTGCACCGTTTTACCTGTACAACTTTTGATGAAAATCCTAAGTTGTGATGGTTTCAAATTTCCTTGCAGGTTTAAAAAAAGCACTCTGAAAAGGGTGCTTTTTTTATTTTAATGACCCGTCCTATAATGGGTTGACCCTAATCTCATCACTTTTTCGGGAATGAATTGTGAATGGTGAATTGTGAATGGTGAATTGTGAATGGTGAATGGTGAATTGTGAATTATGAATTGTGAATGGTGAATTGTGAATTAGGAATGGTGAATTGTGAATGGTGAATTATGAATAGTGAGTTATGAAAAAGCCTAATGTTATAAAGGATAAGAGTTTTGCTTTTGCATTACGAGTTGTGAAGTTGAATAAATTACTGGTGGATAAAAAGGAGTTTATTCTGAGCAAACAGTTGCTTCGGAGTGGAACTGCTGTTGGTGCGTTGGTAAGAGAGGCTGAACATGCTGAAAGCACGGCTGATTTTATTCACAAAATGGCTATAGCTCAAAAAGAAGCCAATGAGTCTGAATATTGGCTGGAACTATTGTTTCAATCCAGCTTAATAGATGCTGCTCAATATAATTCTATCATAATGGACATTCAGGAATTGAATAAGATTTTGGCTTCCATAATTATTACGTCCAAAGAAAAAAAATATGGCAAAAGATAATTCAAAACTCACCCGTCATCATTCATTATTAATTCGTTCTTCTGCTGCAGAATACTTAACATTTATTGCTGCAACCGGGGAAGGAGGCGTCGATGTTATCTATGCGGATAAAAATATTTGGCTGTCGCAAGCGTGAGTATGCCAGCGAAACCGGAACAGAGCTCAATGCCGTTTTGCCCAAAATGAGTCCGCTAAACCCACAGTATTTGAAAAAAACAAAGTGTATTTCTAAAGTTGACCGCCTTTGTTGAGAAATTTAAAGGAGTCGGTGGACAAGTATGAAATCCACTTCGGACTTTGTTACTCAACTATACAGCTAAGCCCCAAGATACACTACGGCTTCATTTACTGGTGACATCACAAAAATTACAATACATCGCCTCGTCGCGGTGAGCAAGGGGTGCATCGGGATTCAACATCGAAGCAATGACACTTTTGAGAATGGTTTCAAATGCATCCCAGTCGGAATTTTCCAGCGCTTTTTTTCCCTGCCAGTCCACAGAAATTAGTAATTCGTTGAGGTTTCGCATCGACACGTTGGCCGTCGTCACCGATTGCACCTTTTCATGAGCGCGCTTGTACATCAGTCCATACATCAGCAACTGAAGCGCTTTGGATTTTTCGGGAGTGTGCAGTTCCTCTTCAGGTGCGCCAAGCTTTAGATCTTTGGCCTGAACCTTTCCGGTTTTGTAATCCAATACCCGCACGGTATCGCCTACTTGGTCAATGCGGTCGGCGTTTCCGGTGATTCGTACCGGAATGGATTTTCCATTCAGTTGAATGGTAAAAGAATATTCCAGCGTGGTTTCGAGCGCAATCAGTTGAGCGCGTTCATTGCGGGCTTCTATTTCTTTTAATGTCGCCATCTCCTTGCGCAAAAAGCGCTCGACAAACTGTACTGCTACTTTGTAAATCAGGTGATTCATGCCAAACGAAGTGGAGGCCTTGCTGTGTTGCCAATCGAATTCTGCACGCAACATTTCAGGCACCTGCTGCAACATCGGCTCGATATCAGCAGAAGACAAAACGCCTTTATCCAATAGCGGTGTATACAATTTTTCGAGTACTTTGTGAACGACACTCCCGAGGGTGGAATGTTCGATGGTTTCTTCTACCTCATCGGCTTCATTGTAGCCCACAATGTAGGTGTAGTAAAAATCGAGTGGGCAATTCAGAAATTTGTTCAGCGCCGATGGTGAAATGCCGAATGCTAAGCGCGCCTTTATTTTTTCGAGTACTTCGGTTGACTTGAGAATCGAAAGCGGATCTTCCGTATCGGGCTGATCGGGAAGTCGCACAATGGCTTTATTCAGCGATACATTACTTTCGCTTTTCAGGTCGTATTCGAGTTGGGTCAAGTAGCGGCTGGGTTCCGAGCCTTGCCATCCCGTAGTGTCGGTGCTATATACCAAATGGATGTTTTCAGATCGCTGCAACAAGCGATAGAAATAATAACCATAAATGGCCTCTTTTTCGAGGCGGCCGGGCAATTGGTAGAATTTTTTCAGCTCAAAAGGAATCAGGGATTGTGGAGGATGGTTGCCGGGCATCACCTGCTCGTTGCACGATAAAATGATCAGGTTCTTAAAGTCCAGCGCACGGGTTTCGAGCATTCCCATCACTTGCAAACCTTCGAGCGGCTCACCAACAAAAGTCAGCTTATCGCTTGAAACCAGTGCATGAAAAAACCGCCGGTAAGGTTCGCCATTCATCTCATGCGGATATTTATCCACAATCGTTTTAAGCTTGCGCAATACTTTTAAATAGTGGAACAAGTATTCCTTTTCGAGCGCGTGACTCCTGGATTTTTCAATCGAACGAATGATAAACCGAATCAGTGAAAACTGTGCATCGAGCTGCTTCCCGGCTGTGGGCTCATCAATGGTTATGGTGTGGAAGAAGTCAGTAAATTCCAGGTCATTCGACAGCACCGCGATGTCGTCTAGACCTAAGAAAACCATGTTATCTTTTTTTATTGCGGTTATTAAATGCTGCGTAATCCGGGTGAACTTCGTCGAAAAATTGAGATACGGATGGCTCAACAAACGCAGAAGGTGCCGGTAGTGATATCGCCCTTCGTCGGTGCGCGAATTCATCCAGTCGAAATGCAATTCAAACAGACTGTGCAGCGGACTATTTTTGGTACTGAACCCCATGGTCACATTCACGCGTTCCATCTGATCGGGTATGGCATTGAGCACCGATGTGAGCAGGTTTTCGTTGGCCAGAATAACAGCGGTATTAGACGGGTCGGGCAGCTCATTGAGCACGTGCCCCATCAAATCGGTTTGTGCAATTTCGTTGGGTGCTGCAGCAATGACAATTTTCTTTTGCGTGCCCGTCAAATCCGAAGAGACATCGGCTTGGGTGTTGCCAAACTTTTTGAAATTGCGGCGCAGAAACATGCCCGCTTCGTGCTGTTCAAAGTCCATGTAAAACCGATCGGCATCCCAAAGCATTTCGGCTTTTTTCTGTTGAACGAAATACTCCATGATAAATTCTTCCGATCGAGATAGGGCATTAAATCCGCAGAAAAACACCCGGTTAAACGGAAGGTCATGCTGGTTTTTTTCAATGTTTTGGGCAGCGTCGCGAAATAACATTCCGCTGTATGCAAGATTATATTTTTTGAGCGCTGCGGTAAAGTGGTGATACAGTTCGCCCAGTTTTTTCCAGAACCAGGCGTAGTTTTGCTGGGTTTCGGTGAGCACATCCTCATTCAGGCTCCATTCATCCAGTTCTTTGAGGTTGGTGAGGTCGCGAAAAAATTGATCGGGATTCACCATATACGCATCCATTTCACTAAAATCTGCCAGGGCGATGGGTGCCCATTTCAGAAACCGGTCGAAGGGTTCGGCGTCGCTTTGCCAAATTTCGCGGTAGCTTTGGTAGAGTTGAAAAAGAAGTTCAATCTGATCGGCCGATTCAAGCGCGGTGAATTCAGACACAAATCGATCGAGGGTGAGCACCTGCGGCGCAAAAATGACCGAAGTGGCCTGTTCGCTGAGGTGTTTGCGAAAATACACCCCAGCTCGCTGACTGGGTAAAACCACTGCCACCGATCTCAGGTCGGAATCCGAAAACTCAAGTACGCGCGCTGCCGCTCGACCTAAAAATGAATCCATTAGGCTTTGGTTTTAAAGCCGTTGAGTACAAATCGAGCGAATTTTTTGAGCTCCGTTCCTGACGATAGAATGGAGGAGAGTTGCGTCCAGAACATTTTTCCGTTTACCTTCTGCACATCGGGTTTCAGCTTTTGCGGTTGTATGGAAATGGCGTCGTTTGGTTCTGGAGTAGAAGGGGAGCTGCTGCCATTTTTGTCGAAGAACGCTTCAGCCATCTTGTCGGCGCTTTCAAAATGCTTTTTTGCTGCACTTTTATTTCCGGCTTTTTCCACGAGTAATCCGAGGTTGTTGTGCGCAATGGCATCATCGGGGTCAAGAGCAATGGCCTTTTCGTAATCGGAAATGGCACCTTCCAGATCGCCTACAGCATCCCGGGCAAAGGCGCGCGACGCGTAGCGATAACTGTAATCAGGCTGTAGCAACACCGCACGATCAAAATCTCCAATCGCCTCTTGGTGGCGGTTCAGGTTAAGCAAAACCACACCGCGATACGAAAACACATCTGGATCGGAAGTGCCACTAGAAATGATGGCGTTTAATTGCTTCAGCGCACGATCAAATTCACCGGCTTTAAGTAAGCGAACGGCTTGTTCTGTCTTTTTATTCATCACGATGCGAAGATATTGAATTTTGACCGGTTGCTTTGCTATTCTGTCGATAATGTACTTTTGCGGGATGACCTTTCCGATCTACCGAAAATACCCGCATGGCCAATCTTTTTTTGAAGTGATATCCAAAACAGAATTCCGCGAATTGAAAATAATTGGAAATCACTACGAACTGCATCATATTCGTGCTAAAATTCTACCCGAGTACAATTACCTCGAAGATCTTATTGACAACTCTTCAGGCAGTTACGTCAGCAGTGACGCTATTGAATTTTATCGCGAACTAACATTCAGTCAAAAGCAACGCAAAGCAATTGGATAGCGTCAGTTGTTTACTTTTTTGTGCCACAATTAAATAGTCTTAAATTTAAAATCTCCTCAAACCGGATTGGATGCGAAATACCTGGTGTAGAATATTTTTTTTCGTGCTGATTTTACCGCTGGTGATGATCGCAAATACTGCCAAATCAGAGCACTTGGTGGGTGGAGAACTTTCGTACTCCTGCCTTGGCAACAACCAGTACCTGTTGAAGCTGAAAATATACCGCGATTGTTTTTCAGGTGGTGCTGCCTTCGATTTTGCTCCCCACATGAGCATATATCAAGGCAATTTCCTTTATATGAGCACATCGTGGAGCGGCTATGCAGTGTCTTCCATTCCAGTGATTGCCAGCGGTCCGTGTTATGTTAATCCGCCCAGTTTGTGTTTGGAGATGGGGGTTTACGAAACGGTTATTACGCTTCCACCGAGTAGTTTAGGATACACCATTGTGCACCAACGCTGTTGTCGTGGTCCCTCGATTATGAATCTCAACAATCCGGAAACACAGGGAAATACCTATTTTATTACCATTCCGCCCAATGATGTGCCCTGCAACAACAGTCCGGAGTTTGCCGATTTGCCACCGGCCACCATTTGCCTCGATGAGGAGTTGATTTTTGACCACAGCGCCAATGAGATTGATGGCGACGAGCTTGTGTACGAACTCTGCACGCCCTATCACGGCGGAACAATGCTCAACCCCATGCCCATTCCTGCTACGCCGCCGCCCTATACGCCCATCTCCTGGGCTCCTGGTTTTTCGGCCGACAATCCGATCATTGCCGACAATCCGTTTACGATCGATCCAGTGACTGGAATATTACAAGGAACTCCCACACAAATGGGGCAATACGTGATGGGTGTGTGCGTATCTGAATACCGCGATGGGGTGCTGCTGAGTACCACACGACGCGATTTTCAAATTAATGTGATTCTCTGTAATCCGGTATTGGCTGCTGTTCCTGGATTGGATCCCGGTAACGACGATGGCTGTTCGGGACTCGATATTCAGTTTACCAATGAAAGTTTCAACGCTGAAGCGTATCTGTGGGATTTTGGGATAAATGACCCCCAAGCCACATCGATGGATTTTTCGCCATACTTTACTTTTCCCGATACGGGCACCTACTCGGTTTCATTGATTGCTAATCCCGGCGAGATCTGCGCAGACACCGCCTGGATTGAAGTATCGGCTTATCATCCAGTTTCGGTTGAATTAGACAGCGCGGGATATTACTGCAATGAGGGTCAGTTCTGGAATTTTGGTTGTTCCGGTGATTTTAATCCCGCCACGATCACCTATGAATGGAACTTGGGAAATGGTGCCGTTCCGGAAACCTATAACGGTCAGTTTCCCGAGGGGGTGTTTTATGAATTTCCTGGGACAAAAAACGTATCGGTTACGGTGTCGAGTGGGGGTTGTTCTGATGAGTCGACCGTGCAAATAGTTTTGCCTCCGGAAGTGTTGGCGGCCGTTGCGCCACAAGCCACCACTTGTGATGGGCTGAGTGTTTCGTTTGTGAATGAGAGTGAAAATGCGACCAGCTATCAGTGGCATTTTGGCGATCCGACCGCTCCGGAGGTGGTGAATACGATTAATGCCACACACACCTATTCCCAACCTGGAACTTATAATGTCATGCTCATTGCAGAGCGCGATGGAGCTTGTTCGGATACCGCTTTTGCCGAATACGTAGTTACGCCCTTTTTAGAAGTTGATTTTGAAACACCGGCACCGCAGTGTTTCGATGGGCACGCTTTGGGTTTTTCGGCAGGAGGACTTTTTCATAACGAGGCCACCTTTTTGTGGGACTTTGGCCCGATGGCTACCCCGCAGACCTCCACGGCAGCCAATCCTTCGCAGATTGCATTTTCGGAACCCGGTTGGCATCAGGTGTCGCTTACCATTTCGCAAGACGGATGTGTGGATTCTCTGGCCAAATTTATCCGGCTGTATCAGAATCCATCAGCCGATTTTACCGCTGCTCCACACGAAGGCTGCGCGCCTTTTGACGTGAATTTTGTCAATAAATCGCTGGCAGAAAATGCCGTTGTTTATCATTGGGAATTGGGCGATGGAACCACCTCTCAATCACCGTCACCAAACCACCAATACACCGAACCCGGTGAGTATACCGTGGCGCTGAAAGTTACCGGAGTGAACGGCTGCACGGCCGAGTCGGTTATGGTTAAAAATAATTATATCACGGTGTGGCCGACGCCTGTGGCGGGATTTTACTTTGAGCCCGATCGCATCGATATTTTCCACCCCAACACGCACGTCATCGACATCAGCGAAGGTGCCGAAAGTGTGATTTACACCTTTGAAGATGGAAGCCAGGTGACCAACTTCAATTTTGATTATTCGTTTTACGATGCCGGTCAATACGAAGTGAATCAGTTGGTAACCAATGAATTTGGTTGTCAGGATTCCTATACGCAAATCATTGAGGTACTGGGACATTTAGTGTATGTGCCCAACGCTTTTTCGCCCAATGAAGATGGGGTGAATGATATTTTTAAGCCGGTGGTTCGCGGCATCAATGATTATGAATTGCGGATTGTCAATCGGCAAGGCGAAGTAGTATTTACCAGCACCGATGCTGAAACAGGATGGGATGGCTCTCAAAGCAGTGGTGGTTATTACGCAGCGTCCGAAGTTTACGTCTATGAGCTTCGGGTAACGGATATGCGCGGTATGCCCTACGAATATCGCGGTCACCTTACTTTGGTGCGATAGCTTCAGTGGGAGATTGCGGGTTGGGCAAACTGATCAGCCACAACCCGGTGAGCATAATAGCACCGTTGATGATCAAAATAAAGAAACCGAATTCAAAACCATTGAACCACGCTTTTGAATTGCTGTCGAGCATATAAGAGAGCAGGGGAGATGCGATACAAATTAACGGAACCAACCGGTCGCGGAGCATCCTACGGGTAAACAAACCAAAAGTAAAAAGTCCCAGCAGCGGCCCATAGGTGTATCCTGCCACGGTAAACAGACTCTGGATCACACTTTCGTCATTGATCAATTTAAAAACCACAATGACCAGCACCATCACCGCCGACATTCCAACGTGGGCCCATTTGCGCATTCGTTCCTGCGCCAGCGAGTCTTTGCTTTCCACTTCCAGGATATCCACACAAAAAGAAGTGGTTAATGCAGTAAGTGCTGAGTCGGCGCTCGAATAAGCCGCTGCAATCAATCCAAGAATAAATAGAATTCCTACTGCCGGCCCCAAGTATCCTTCGAGTGCAATGGAAGGGTAGAGGTAGTCGGTTTTTTCCGGAATGGCAATACCCGATGCGTCCGAATAAATGAACAACAGTGCCCCCAGCGATAGAAACAGTAGGTTGACCACCACGAGAATAGCACTGAAACTAAACATATTGATTTGCGCTTCGCGGATGTTTTTGCAACTCAGGTTTTTCTGCATCATATCCTGATCCAGTCCGGTCATAACGATGGTGATAAATGCACCGGCAAAAAACTGCTTAAAGAAATGTCGCGGTGAGTTCCAATCGTCGAGATAGAGCCACTTTGAATAATCACTTTCGCGGATGGTAGAAACCAGTCCGCGTGCGTCGAGGTTCATATCGACAGCAATCAGAGCCACGGTAATTCCCACGGCCAACAGCATAAACAAGGTTTGAAAAGTATCGGTCCAGATGATGGTTTTGATTCCTCCGCGAAAGGTATAAAGCCATATCAGTCCCACAGTGATCAGCACCGTCCCGATAAATGGCATATCAACCTCCAGTTTTTGGAAAATCAATTCAAAGACAATGGCGATGAGATAGAGCCGAAAAGCCGATCCGATAATGCGCGAAATCAAGAAGAACACCGCGCCGGTTTTGTGCGATCGCGGGCCAAACCGCTGCCCCAGGTATCCGTAGATGGAGGTGAGGTTGAGCCGATAATACAGCGGCATCAGAATGAGGGCAATCACCGCATATCCCACCAGATACCCCAACACCATTTGCATATACGAAAACGAGCTGGTGCCCACCCACCCAGGAATGGAAATGAACGTGACGCCACTCAGTGATGCCCCGATCATTCCAAACGCCACCACATACCACGGCGACTGTTTGTTGCCGGTAAAAAAGGCCTCATTATCTGCGCCGCGCGAGGTGAAGTAGGAAATGAGCAGTAGCAGCCCAAAGTAAGCCGCAATAAGCAATAGGATCAGATACGGATTCATGCCGCCAAAGAAAATCAATTGTTTGAAACTGGAGTGGGGAGGGGAGGGAAATTGTGAAAAAAGTAAGCCCCACCGAAGCGGGGCTGTAGGTTTTCACCTTCGGCATATAGCCTTATTGTGATAAGATTGAGCAGCAATAATAGAAACCTTTTTTAATAGTTGCAAGCCATTTTGATAAAAGTTTGAATAAATCGATCATTTTTCATGCAACGTAAATAGGTTACGTAGTGAGGAAAGTTATTGCCCACGAATCAAAGTTTAAATTTTTATTTACATTTCGAAGTTTTTAACCAATCAGTAATCAAATGAAAAAGATACTAGGACTTGACCTGGGTACCAATTCTATTGGGTGGGCCTTGGTCGAAAAGGATGAAAATGGTGAGGGAGCCATCATCGATATGGGTACCCGGATTTTTCCAGCTGGAGTAGAAAACCTTGGAGAAGGGGAAAAGGAGATATCAAAAAACGCCTCAAGACGAGATGCGCGTCAAACCCGTAGGCAGACATTCAGAAGGAAAATTAGAAAACGAATGTTGCTAAAAGAGCTTGTAGCGCATGAATTGTGCCCGCTCATTAATGAAAAGGTCAAGTCGCTAAAGGCTGCTGATCCGCTCCCCGATATTCCAGAATTGAAGGAATGGTTCAAGCTTAATCCATATCAGTTGAGAAATAAAGCGCTCAATGAAAAAATCACATTACACGAACTGGGCAGAATATTTTATCATCTGGCACAACGGAGAGGGTTTCAGACAAACAGCCGAATTGTAAAAGAAGAAGGTAAAATTTTTGAAGGAAAGCCGAAGGAGGGCAAAATCGGGATTGATGAAACCCGAAAACACCTGGATGAACAAACGCTCGGTGCATATTTGCATTCAATTTATCCAGTTGAGGAACAAACTTACTCAAATGGAAGGCCCCGAATCAGAAATCGATATACTACACGCGCTATGTATATCAAGGAGTTTGACGCAATTTGGAAAAGTCAGGCGCGATTTTATTCCGAGATGACTACAGAATTAAGAGATAAATTCGGGGGGCGAATCAAGGAAGGGCATTCAAAAGACGGAATATTATTTTTTCAACGTCCGCTTCGTTCGCAAAAGCACCTTATCGGAAAGTGTCCGTTCGAACCTTCAAAACCACGATGCCCGATTAGTGCTCTAGATTTTGAACTATTTCGAGCCCATCAGTTCATCAACTCCATTGAATGCAACGGTGAGAAATTGGATCCCGAAGACCGGCAACTAGCATTGGAAGAATTATTAAGTAAAGAAAAGCTGAAATTCAGCGCCATTCGTAAGAAGCTCAAAAAGCAGGGAACAGATGTTAAGTTTAATTATTCGGATGATGACTCTTGTCCTGGAAGCTATACCATCAACAACCTGCACAGCAAAAAGCTTTTTGGCGATTTATTTTGGAATCTCTCGGATAAAGACAGAGAGGATATTTGGCACATTCTGCTGTTTTTCGACGACAAAGATAAACTGAAAGAATACGCTCAAAAAGTCTGGGATTTCTCGGAAGAACAGGCTGATAGGGTGGTGAAAATCCAATTAAGAGATGGATACGCTTCACTTAGCAAAAAGGCCATTAGAAATATTTTGCCCTTTTTGGAATTGGGCTTTACCTACGATCTTTCCGTTGCTTTGGGAGGAGTGAAGAATGCGTTTGGAGATCAGTGGGAAACCCTAAGCGATGAGCAAAAGGAAAAAACACTCAAGAAAGTGGTAGCGGTCGTCAGAGGAAATATGAAGGGCGGGTTTATCGAAGAGCTTAGGAATTACCTGAAAACAGAATTTGATTTTTCCGATAAACAACTCGGCAAACTATATCACCACAGCACAAATATTCATGCCGGCGAACTGGTAGGCCGACTTCCTGTCGGTGCCGAAGCCGACCGGGAAATTCAAAACTTGAGAAATCCGGTAGTTATTAAAGGCTTGTTTCAATTGCGAAAAGTCATTAATGCCATTATCGATAAATACGGTAAGCCCGATCAGATCAAAATTGAGATGGCACGTGATCTGAAGGTATCAAAGGACAAACGTTTAGACATCAGGATTCAACAAAAGCGTCAGGAAGAAATGAATGACCACGTCAAAGCTGAGCTTACAAAAATCAACCGTTCGTTTACATATGACAACATCCAGAAATATAAACTGTGGATAGAATGTGATCATTCTTGTCCGTTTTCTAATCGTTCTATTTCATTAGCAGAATTATTTGATGATACAGGACAGGTTCAGATAGAACATATCATTCCTTGGGATAGAAGCTTAGACGATAGTTTTGCCAATAAAACACTTTGCTTTGCCGATGTCAACAGAAAGAAAGGCAACCGAACCCCTTACGAATATTTCACCCAAGATTTTGGCCCGGAAAAGTGGGAGGAGGTGAAGGAGCGAACACTGAAAACCTTTTACGATGTCTATCAACGGCCAACAAAGTACTTTCCCAAGCGCTATCAAAAGTATAAGCGGTTTACAACAACCAAACTCAATGAGGATTTTGTGTCGCGGCAACTCAACGACACCCGTTACATTAGTCGCGAAGCCAGTAATTACTTGAAGCGAATTTGCAATGAGGTGATTGTTGCTCCGGGCATGTCAACTTCTATTCTGCGTCATCTCTGGGGGCTAAATAACATTTTGAGTCTTACCGGTGAAAAAACCCGCGAAGATCACCGCCATCACGCAATTGATGCGTTGATTATGGCGTGCACCGAGCGGAAGCACATTCAGGCATTGGCACGCAAAAATCAGTTTGGAAATGCTAAAGACGCTGAGTTTCCCGCCCCGTGGACCAATTTCCGAAACGATGCTGAAGTCCAATCCAATAATATGTTGGTTTCTCATCAAATAAACAATCGGGTGTTGTCGGTGCGAAAAGTGTACACCGATAAAAATGGAAAAACCCATATCAACAAAGGAGTCAGTGCCAGAGGTCAGTTACACCTGGAATCGGTTTTTGGGGAGCGCGAAACCAATAATCATCGTGCTTATCACATCAGAAAACCGCTGGAAAGTATAAAGTCAAAAACACACGTTCAGAAAATTGTAGATAAACGGGTACGAAGCATAGTTGAACAATGTATTCATGAAGCAGGAGGATATCAGGGCACGAAAAAAGATCAGGTGCCACTGGGGGCGTTTTTCACATTTGAGGATGACGAGCGCATCCCGCTGGTGAAATTACCCAACGCCAATGGTGATGATGTGCCGGTGTTTAAAGTGCGCCTCAGAGAGAATATGGGTAATGTCATGCAATTAAACAACAATGTTAACCGATATGTAAACCCGAAAAATAACCATCATATCCTCATTTATGAGAAAGAAGATGGATCATTGGATGAGGTTTGTGTTCAATTCTGGACCGCTGTTGAACGTGCCGTGCAAGGTCATCCCGTTGTTCAAATGCCCACAGATGGAAAAAGGGTGGTAGCCAAGCTCTCCAAAAATGAATTGTTTTTAATAGACCCCGCCGGTGCGCGAAACGACTGGGATCAACTCCCCAAATCCATACTGATGCACTACTTGTATCGGGTACAGAAGATTTCTTCAAAGTACTACAGTTTCCGACTTCATACTGCAGCCAATATTTTGAATAAGGAAGAACTAATTCGGCTGCAGAGTTTATCGGCTTGGAAGAATTTAAGTCCGCTTTGGGTAAGAATGGATTCGATCGGTAATATTGTCTGGGAAGAATGATCAAACGCACCTTGTTCTTTGCCAATCCTTATCACTTGCACTTGCAATACAACCAATTGGTGACCGAAAATAAGGAAACAGGCGAGCGCCGCACCCTACCGGTAGAGGATCTGGGTTTTGTAGTGCTCGAGCATCCGCAGATTACTTTTAGTCAGGGCATCATGCGTTTGTTTCTGGAACACAATGTGGCCGTGGTCTTTTGCAACGACCGCTACTTGCCTACGGGTATGTTGCTCAATATGGATGGTCACAATTTGCAAACCGCCCGGTTCCGAACGCAGTTGGATGCTTCACTGCCGCTCAAAAAGAACTTGTGGATGCAAACCATTCGGCAAAAGCTTCTCAATCAGGCTGCCATTCTTGATCAGGAAGCTAAAGACGGCGGGGCCTTGGTTCAAAAGGCTCGGATGGTGCGCAGTGGCGATCAGAGCAACGAAGAAGCCAAGGGCGCAGCGATATACTGGGTGAGGCTGTTTGGAAAGTCGTTTCGCAGGGAGCGGTTTGGCGATGCCCCGAATGGGCTGCTCAACTATGGCTACGCCATCTTAAGGGCCGCCGTGGCCCGTTCGCTCGCTGGGTCGGGACTGCACCCCACGCTTGGTATCTTTCACCGCAACCAGTACAATGCCTTTTGCCTGGCCGACGACATCATGGAGCCCTACCGGCCGTTTGTGGATCGGCTGGTGTTGGACTGGACTGCCGACCACGGAACCAACGCTGAGGTCGATCAGGCAGCCAAAGCCCACTTGCTGGGCGTGCTCACCATGGACACACGCATAGACAACCGGCAACGTCCGCTGATGTTAGCCTTGAGCGAAACCACATCTAGCCTGGCCGATTGTTTTGAAGGCAAACGCAAAACGTTGAAATACGCCACATTGGGTTGATGGTCTGTTTTTTGTTTGGTCGACGCAAAAAAACAGCTTTATGTCGCGTCACGTACGGCTCAACAAATACCATATTATGTGGCTTTTTGTTTTTTTCGACCTGCCCACCAACACCAAAAAAGAGCGAAAGGCCGCGGCAGCTTTTCGGAAGGACTTGATCAAGGATGGTTTTATCATGCATCAGTACAGCGTGTACAGCCGCCATTGTGCCAGTTGGCAAAGCGCCCAGGTGCACATTAAGCGCATCAAGAATTTGATTCCGGCAGCGGGGCATGTCAGCATTCTGCAGGTAACGGACAAACAATACGGCGATATTCTTAATGTTTGGGGTAAGCGAAGTCAGCCGCTGGGTAAGGCGCCAGCCCAGTTGGAATTATTCTAAGCTCAGGATTTAAAAAATGCCGGTCAGAAGGAGTTTCTTTCCTTTTGACCGGCATTTTTACTCTGCAAGTTTATGCGATAAAGCTTTCGATTTGTGCTCAATGCGATCCTTTGTAATATCGCAAAGAACTGATTTCAATCAAACCACAACTTCCATTCGTTCACTATCACATCCAGCAGCAATATCGCAAAGAACTGATTTCAATCAAACCACAACGAACTCGTAGACCGAGTAACCGGCCCGCTTAATATCGCAAAGAACTGATTTCAATCAAACCACAACCCGCAGCGCCTACGGCAAAAACGGGCAGGAAATATCGCAAAGAACTGATTTCAATCAAACCACAACCTTCGACGCTGTTCATTTTATGAAAAGGGGAATATCGCAAAGAACTGATTTCAATCAAACCACAACGGCAAGAAGGCTTTAAAAGAGCGCATCAAGAATATCGCAAAGAACTGATTTCAATCAAACCACAACCATGAATCGCAACGGCAATGTTTCCGGGCAAATATCGCAAAGAACTGATTTCAATCAAACCACAACTGCGGAAACATCATTGCCGAAGACTGCTGCAATATCGCAAAGAACTGATTTCAATCAAACCACAACGATCCATTTCCAGGCGTTCTTTTTTAGTGAAATATCGCAAAGAACTGATTTCAATCAAACCACAACAAAGGAAAGAGCATGGATGACGCGGTCGACAATATCGCAAAGAACTGATTTCAATCAAACCACAACGAGACTAGACTCGTTAAAATCTACAATCCAAATATCGCAAAGAACTGATTTCAATCAAACCACAACGCTTTATTTGTGCGGTGATTTTTAATGTTAAATATCGCAAAGAACTGATTTCAATCAAACCACAACCGGACGCTTTAATGTACGAACAACCCGCTTAATATCGCAAAGAACTGATTTCAATCAAACCACAACATGACTTCCATTTGGGTTGAGTGCTTTTTGAATATCGCAAAGAACTGATTTCAATCAAACCACAACTGAGCATAAAAACTTTGAAAACCTTAGAGCAATATCGCAAAGAACTGATTTCAATCAAACCACAACCGCCGTGATCTTTTACAATGGTGCGCTCATAATATCGCAAAGAACTGATTTCAATCAAACCACAACTAAGCCACGAAAAGGATCATACAGCGTGGTAATATCGCAAAGAACTGATTTCAATCAAACCACAACGGCTCCAGCGGGGCAAGTGCTTCCGCAAGAATATCGCAAAGAACTGATTTCAATCAAACCACAACATGTCGCACATATTAATATCAATTAGCGATAATATCGCAAAGAACTGATTTCAATCAAACCACAACCTTTGCGATTTCGTCGCTGTACCGGTCGGCAATATCGCAAAGAACTGATTTCAATCAAACCACAACCGCGCGCGCTTCACTTAGCATATAGATCACAATATCGCAAAGAACTGATTTCAATCAAACCACAACACCGCGCGCCCCGTTAAATGCGCAGAGTTCAATATCGCAAAGAACTGATTTCAATCAAACCACAACCGGCTTGGTTAATTCGGTTCAAATAGTGCCACCTATTTCGGTGTGTTAGTGCCAGTGT
>CAZARI010000028.1:0-41221 GCA_964487545.1 uncultured Cryomorphaceae bacterium | reverse complement strand
TTGAACCAGCACTTATTAACCAATAAGCACCCTATGAAAACCGCAATTCTTTTTTTGGCAATCTCCTTTCCATTCTTTGCCTCCGCACAACAAGACAGTACCTATTATTACCAATTTGGCGAAAAGGTCTTTATCCAACCTGTTCCTGATAAATATATCGTTGAGTTTAAAGATACCTTATAACGCATCTATACTCGATAGCCTCGAGTTGGAGTATAATCGATTGTGGTGGACGATATTTGAAGTAAGCAGGATGATAGTCATTCGGGTGAGCTACACCATGTCAATGGTCTATTAATTCTGGATCCTTAGGAACAACATCTAATATTTCTGGTACTGTTTTTATTTCAGAAATGCTGTATGAAATCAACGATCGTCCGGATCAGTTGTCTTAATTATTATAAATACAATCCGGTTAACGGTGATACTGCCCAAATTTCGATTTTACTTTATGATTATCCGGATAGCGTGACATTTATGGATCCAGAGTGGTATACCAATGACGATACAATAGGTCTCGGTATTCAAACGATAATTATTCGTTATCACTGGTCGACATTGAATATTTTTCTGACGAAGTCCCTCGGTATATAGCTGTCAGGGTCTCTACTAACCACAATGGGTATGCATTTTTCGACAATCTGAGTCATGTCCACGCCGGCACCACCCTCTGGATCGACGATGTAGAACTTATCTACCTCACCACTTCGTCCGAAAATCAATTGTCATCCTCGGCTATTCAGGTCTTCCCGAATCCTGTGAAGCATCAATTTCAGATTGAAGCTCCCGAAAATTTTCAACCAAAATCCATTGTGGTTTTCGACAATGTTGGCAGGGTAGCGCGAACAATGAATCCACAAGATTGGTTTCATTCGATGAACAATCTGGCGTCGTGTATTTATTTTTGTGCGCGTTGAAACGGAAGCGGGAAGCGTGGTGAAGAAGCTGGTGAAGGAATAGTGGATGTTTAATTTAAGAAGTCTGTTCAGGTTAACCCATACCAATTCTTCTTTTAACTATTTTAGCGCGCAATGAAAATCCTCATGCATCGCACTTTTTGCTTTTTATTGTTGATGATGACAGTGCTGTTGCCGGTTTCAACATCCGCAGAAACCATCAGCGAAGAGGATTTTGAAATCTCCCTTTCTGATTTTGTGGTGCAGGGTGTTCCCACAACGCTCACCGTTACGTTGGTCAACGATTCACTGCAGGAAGCCTGGCACGGCTATGTGGTCGAAGCCATGGTGAATGGCGAAATGATGATGCTCGATTTCCGCAGCGGAAAGGCAGAAATACCGGTGGTTTTCGATCGCAACGAGCCTTTTTCCTTCAAAATTGGCCACACTGCTTTTGTACGCGATATGACACCAATGCCGCTGTGGCTCTCGGTATTTCCACCACTCATTGCCATTGTGCTGGCATTGGTTTTCAAAGAAGTGATCGTTTCGCTTTTCCTTGGAATACTGTTTGGCGCGGGTTGCGTGGGCTATTACGGCACAGGTTGGAGCGGGTTGTTTGGTGGTTTTTTCCGGGTGATCGACACCTATATCATAGGTGCGCTCAATACCTGGGAACACCTGGCGGTGATTTTGTTTTCGCTGTTTATCGGCGGCATAGTGGCCTTGGTTTCGCGTAACGGCGGCATGATGGGCGTGCTGAACAAGCTGGCCCGCTTTGCTACAAATGCCCGCACCGGACAGCTCACCACATGGGCTATGGGAATCGCCCTTTTTTTTGACGACTACGCCAACTCGCTGGTGGTCGGAAACACTTTGCGCCCGGTGACTGATCGACTCAATATCTCGCGCGAAAAACTAGCCTATATCGTCGATAGCACCGCTGCTCCGATGGCAGCCGTGGCACTTATCACCACGTGGATAGGTGCACAGCTCGGCTATATCGACAGCGGATTGGCGGTGATCAACACGCCCGACCCGCAAATCAAAATGGGGGCTTATGGGGTAATGGTCAATTCGCTGGCCTATGCCTTTTACCCGTTTCTCACCATCATTTTTATTCTGATTCTCATCCAAACCCGTCGCGATTACGGACCGATGCTAGAGGCTGAGCAGATTGCCCGTGCCGGAAACCCCACCCGTTCGGCGGTGGAAAACGGCGACCATGCCGATCTCTCGGCCATGCAGCCCAAAGAAGGCACCAAATTCAATGCTGTGAATGCAATTTTGCCCATTGTGGTACTTATTGTCGGTACCGTTTCGGGGCTGCTGGTCACCGGGTGGGATGCCGAAATATGGGCCGGACACGACAATGGTTTCTTCAGAAAACTCGCACTCACCGTTGGTGCTTCCGATTCGTACAAGGCCTTATTGTGGTCGTCTATTGCTGGTTTAACCGTTGCCATTTTTATGTCGGTTTCGCAAAAATTGCTCACCATCACCGAATCAATTGATACTGTTTTTGCCGGTTTTAAAACGATGATCAGCGCCGTTGCCATTCTCGTGCTTGCCTGGTCGCTGGCCGCCATTACCGAACAAATGCACAGTGCAGAATTCCTCACCGGAATCATCACCGGCAACGTGCCCTATTGGCTCATTCCTGCGCTCACCTTTATTCTGGCAAGCCTGGTGGCTTTCTCTACCGGCTCATCCTGGGGTACGATGGCTATTTTGTATCCGCTGATGTTGCCACTCTGTTGGACGGTGTGCGAAGCGGCAGGCTGTGATCTCACCACCACCCAGCAGATTTTCTTTCATGTGGTGTCTGCCGTGCTGGCCGGTTCGGTGCTGGGCGATCACTGTTCACCCATTTCCGATACCACCATTCTCAGTTCCCTGGCCACTTCCACAGACCACATAGCCCACGTCAACACGCAATTGCCCTATGCGCTCACGGTTGGCATCGTGTGCATCGCGCTGGCAATTGTTTCGGCGTACTTCGGAATCAACGGACTCTGGTTGATGCCAGTAGGTGCGCTGCTACTTTACGTCATTGTTCGTATGGTAGGAACTGTAGTGGAGGAGACCCCGGATGGGCGAGGTTGATCTCACCCGACCGAAATGGTGTTATTTCTCCTGATTCTTTCGCGTAAACTGCCCGCTGTTGTACCAATCGATTTTTCGGGTGACGTACATGATCACCGCCAACGCCAGAAACAACCCGATGCTGCCCACAAGCAATGCCAGGTCCTGCATTTGGATGATGCTGAAAATAAAGCCGTAGAGCAGCACCAGTATGGCACCGAGCAAACCGGTGAGTTTAAAGCTGCGAAATGTGCCCTGGGCGTAAAACATAATTAGCGATACAGTTCCCCCTGCAGCAATTAGATAGGCGAACCCGAAGTGCAGGTGTTCCGAAATGGAAATGAGCAACGTGTAAAACATACACAGTGCAAATCCCACCAGAATATATTGTACGGGATGAATACGCACCCTACTCATGATTTGAATGAAAAAGAACACCACAAAAGTAAGCGTGATAAACAACACAGCGTATTTGGCTGCACGCGTGCTTTTCTGGTAATGATCTACCGGCAACAGTAGTGTCACCCCAAAAGCCGATTGCTCGATGCCGTGAACAGCACCTTTAAAATCCTGCGGATAGGGGCGGTTGAGGTTGATGATTTTCCAGTTGGCGTTAAATCCGTTTTCAGAAATATCGTGGTTTTGGGGCAGAAAGGCGCCACCGAAACTCGGGCTGCTCCAGTCGGAATGAACCGCCACAGAAGTGGTTTTGCCGAGTGGAATAAAGTGCATGTAATCACTGCCGCGCAGGTTAATATCCACCGAAAAGGGAATATTCAGGGTTTCGTTTTCTTCACCCCAGTTGATAGCTATCGGAACGCTGATGCCGCTGTGAAAAACATCGCGCGAGGGCAGTCCGGGATTGAACAGGCCTGTTTGGCCGTTCCAGTTAACCGAAACACTTTCCTGAATGCTTCTTAGATCGGTGATGCCCATACTCACCACAGCCTCGTGCCAGCGCAAACCGTTGATTTTCCTTCTCATATCGGGTTCCAGCTTAAACCGGCCAGACAGCGCGAGATCCGATGTGTACACGATGGTTTCAAAAATGCCGCGCAACCGTTTTTCTGATGATACTTGACCATTGATATCCAGTTCTTGGGGCAAAAAGTGATAATGTGCCGTTGAGGTGATGATCTCTTCCTTGCCGTCGTCGCGCGAAACAGTAGAATACAAGGTGTAGGGAACGCTGAGCACCAGTCCACCTACGGTTTGGGGATAACCCCATTTTTCGGAAATCTCGTTTCGCGCGTCGTTATGTCTACTTTGCCGCTCGTATATCAGTCGCTCTATCATTCCCACTGGAATGAGCATGATTAAAATGAGGATGCCGATCACAAATAGCCGGATGGTAATTGAGTGACTCAGCCACTGGCCGGCCTTTTCAAAAAATGACACGTCGTCGGGTTGGTTATTCATGTGGTTAAGGGTTGAAAATGGTTATGAAAAACGGCGGTTTGTGGCGTTCATTGCAGTGCAATAATTAAAAATCGTTAAGGACTTCTTCACCACATGGGATAAAGCAATCGGGTCAGCACTTTCGCAACGAATCCTTAACTAAGTTTAGGTTTTCCGCGTCTATCATATCTACCGCACGCTTCATTTTTTTCTGAATTATCCTAAAGTGGTGTTTGTCTTCCTCCGTCACAAAAGTGATGGCCAGGCCTGGGTTTTCAGCGCGTCCGGTTCTCCCTATCCGGTGAATGAAATCCTTGGGCGATCGGGGCAAATCGTAATTGACAACATGCGGCAAAAAGGCGACGTCTATTCCTCTCGAAAGCAAATCTGTCGACACCAAAACACGTAGTTTTCCATTGGTAAACTTGGTCAAAGAATCGGTTCGGCTGCCTTGACTTCTCTTACTGTGAATGGCTTGTGCGTCGATGCCGTTAACCCGCAGTTTGTTGGCTACCAAATCGGCCTGATAAACAGACGAAGTAAACACCAATACCTGCTGCCAGTTGTTGCTCGTGATCAAATGTCGGAGCAAGGGGCCTTTCTTTTCTGCAGTGACGAAATATCCCACCTGTTTAATTAGTTCAACCAATACTTTTTCTGCGGCTACTTTCACCACCACAGGATCTTTTAATAGAAGGGTTTTAATGGCAGCTACCTCGGGACTCAGGGTTGCCGAGAACAGTAGATTTTGACGTACGGCAGGCAAAAGCGCAAAAATCTGATCCATCTCCTTTTTAAATCCCAGGTTCAACATCTTGTCGGCCTCATCCAAAACCAAGGTGCTGAGTGTGCTAAAATGCACTGCATTTGAAGCAACGAGATCGAGCAAACGTCCGGGCGTAGCCACCAGAACATTCAGGTGCTGCATGCCCATCATTTGTGGGTTTATGGAAACACCGCCGTGCACCGCCATAGATTTAAATCGAAAGGGGAGCTCCTGTGAAAAGGAACCAAACACTTCTTCTACCTGTATGGCCAATTCGCGAGTGGGAACCAATACCAACACATTGATATGCCTGTTTTTGGTGGTGGTTTCACCCTGTAACCGCTGTATGATTGGAAGTGCGAATGCCGCTGTTTTGCCCGAACCGGTTGGCGCAATTCCCAAAAGGTCTTTTCCGTCTAATATTGCAGGAATTGCCTGCACTTGTATCTCCGTTGGTTGTTTGTAATCTTGCTTGGAAATTGAATCTAAGAGATAGGGCGCTAATCCCAGGGATTTAAATGACATGAAGTTGATTTTGGCCGATAAAGGTAGGCTTTAGCAAAGCATATTTGAGAACATAATTGGCCTGTGGGCTGTTGACTACCTATTGCATCTGCTTTTTTTACCGATCCCCGTTTTTGTTTTAAGTTGCGTGCTCTTGCGCACAAACTGCGCAAAATAAGTCAGCAGTATATTACCTTTGATTACTCGGCCGATCATTAAAAACGCTGAATAAATTGTATTCACATAGGTTTCAAGCCTATCAAAAAAAGAAAATAATGCAAGGGAGTACCATGCACAATTATATTGAAAAAGTATTGGAGAACATGCCTGCCGGTTGGCTCAGCACCACAACCCATCGGTTAGATATTTATGAAGAGGAGTTGGCCAAAACGGAATTTTTGCAGGAGTTCGAAAAACTGTATAAGAACAACGATTATTCATCATCGTCACTCAGCAAATTACCCACCGCCTACGACTATATTCGGCTGGGCCACCCTTTGTCGTGCGTGTTGGAGTGGGCCATCGCTAAGCAAAACAACCTAAAACCCGATGATGTTATTGGCTTTTCTTCGAAAGTGATGCCTGTTCTGGCCATTCTCCGAAAGAACAGGCTGGATAATAAAAATACCCAAATTGTGTACACGGACGAATTGCCCACTCTTTTCGATGCCGAAATCTTGCGCCGCGTTTACGGATACCATTTTGAATTAAACCGTGTTGAAGTAGCGCATATCCCCGACTACAATGGCAACACTGTTTTTATTTCGTCACAAAACAAAATGGGAGTGGCCAAACTCACGCCCAATGTTGACTTTTTTGTGGGACTCCATGCAGATCTGGGAAGTGTGATCATGGTCAATGGCGAGAAAAACAGAAACCATATCGCCGAAATTCAGCATGTAAGAAGGAGGGAGAGCATTGCCATGACGCCGGCCAACTGTTTGGTTGCGCTCAAGATGCTCATAGGAAAGGAAACTGCTGATGCGCAGAAAAGCGATGAAGCGGCAAACCATGTCCTTGTTCAGGATGCCATTAAAAGAATCACCGGTGCACACACTAAGGCGTTGGTTGCGTCGAGCGGATTGTCGATGCAGTATGCCATTATGATGGGGTTAATTCACGACGCGCTGGAAAAGCACCCCGACAAGCCCATTAAGTTTTTGGTTCCGCCCAACTGTTATGGGGGAACAAACGACCAGTCGAGGCGCGTAGCGGCCAGCATCGATCAGGTAGAGATTGTTGACTTGCCGGTGGATGGTGATAACGACATGGTGCAAAGTATTGATCGGATGCTCGATGCCGTGGCCCGCGAAGATGCCGTTCCATACATCATTGCCGAAATCCCCACCAACCCGCGGGTAGAAGTGCCAAACCTCGAAGCATTGGAGGCGACATTGCGCAAAGAACGAAGAACAAGTGCTGGCGCGCTGGCCGTCGATCCGGTTTTTGTTTTGGATCAAACGTTTTGCCCAAATGTGCGCTTTTTGGGTCGCGGAGAAGTACTGTCAACCATGCGGGCCCTTTCGTATGTAAGTGGATCGAAGTTTCCGAGTGGAGGACTGTGCACAGCCGGCTACTGTGTTGGAAATGAAAAGACGGAAGACTTGATGGAGAAGATCGAAAAACATCTGATTGGCTGTGATAATGAGGCGACCAGCTTGCAAATTGCAATTCTCGCCAAGCAACTGCCTTCCATGAACCAGCGCATTGCGGATGCTTATCAAAACACGCGCAAGTTTGTAGACTTTATCCACGAGGTATTACCGGCAGCCAAAATCAATTTTGTTTCGGAAGATTTGGCTGCGAGGGGCTTCACACCCTCCGTATTTTCGCTGGATCTGCCCACCAAAGGAAACACGGACCTGGAAAGAGAATCGTACAAAAGGGAACTAAACCACAAGCTGATTTACTTAATGATTACACACATCCCCGATGAGTGCAGATTTTGTGTGAGTTATGGTCAGTTGTCGGGCAGCTACTGGACCATTCCGGCCACCTCCACCCAGGGCACCACCAAAGAAGGCGACAAGGATTACATTGTTCGCGTATCCCTTTCGCCCGATATGGATCTCGAACGCCATCAACAAACCTTTTTAGATTTTGTAGAAGGCCATTATAAGCAGGTTTAACTTTTGCAAATTAGCCATTAAACATGGCCAAAAAGAAAACCTTTGACCTCCATTTCAAACAAACTGAACGCTGTGTCTTAAAATTGTGCATTTTTGTTGGGATGGTCTCTCAAGCAAAATCAAGTGACTTTGAAGTGGGTGACAAACTTCTATTAGCGTGCATTGTATGAGACAACTATTATTCCTATTGCCAATCGTTATTACCGCTTGTGTCGGTCAAAGCCAAAAAGAACAATTAACAGAAAAGGAAATACGAAATACGTCAACTTGTTTAAAAATAAAGGACTTGGACGTTTTTGAATACACCCTGGTATATGAACAGGATTCAATACAGTACATCAAAATAGGTTCCGACACCACCACCGTAAAACCAACAATCATTTTTTTGCAAGGCTCCTTGCCCGTTCCTCTTATCATTGACTTCAAGGATTTCAAACACGTAAACATTCCATTCAAATACGAAGAACTATTAACAGATTTTCATCTAATCCAAATTTCGATGCCTCGAACTCCGATTGAAGCAGAAATGAAAAATCTAAATAGCCAATATTGCTTTGTGACGGACACGTCAGTGGAAAATTCATTTATAAAGGAATATTTAAAAGACAATTTCTTGGACAATTACGTTTTGAGAACCCACAAAGTGATAGCCGACTTATTAATGAAGGAATGGGTAATTAAGGAGCAAATTCATTTAGTTGGCCATTCTCAGGGATCAAAAATTGCTGCGGTGGTGGCCTCTCAGAATGAAAATGTAGCTTCTGTTTCTTTGCTCGGATTCAATGCTTATGGGCGGTTTGATGAAAATATCCGAAGAGAGCGAAACAGAATGAGACAAAATCAAATCACAGGGGAAGAGTATTTAGCGAATTTGGACGATCATTTTCAGAGATGGGAAAAGATAAACCAAGAACCAAACGATTATGAAAATGGAAATCTGCAATGGACATCATTTTCAATAAATTACATTCCATCTCTCTTGAAAATTGAGGCTCCTATTTTTGTTGGCTTTGGAACAGAGGACATAAGTGCTGAAAATTGTGATTTGCTGCCGATTGTGTTTATTGAAAATGCAAAATCAAACCTGATTATCAAACCATATATAGGTCTTGAGCATAATTTCTTTAAAATTAAAAATGGAAAACCTGACTATCAAAGTGGCGGACATTGGACAGAGGTAATGAGTGACATTAAATTATGGATAAAACAAAACAACGAGGCGCTAACGACACCTGTCATAGAGTGAAGGACTTATCCCCTCATGAATTAGGCGACGCCACCCCGAATTAGGTATGTAGACCGATGAACCCATAGATAAATGCTGGACTGAATCCATTTAAAACTCTCTTATATGCTGCATAGAATCACAACAGGGTATAGGTAATCCAACTCAGGTCAGTAATTTGATGCGTTTGTCAAAGCCTTCTATTGGAAAAATTCAATTTTCGACGGGATTTCCGCAAAGAAGATGACTCCCAAACAGAATTGGCGATTGATCAGAAATTGTGCATTTTTGTTGGGATGGTAACCCAATCAAATCTAGTGACTTTGAAGTGGCTTTTTGGAGGCAATCTGCTATTAATGAGCGCTTAGGGCAAGTGCAAGATCAATCGAACCATATTACTTGACATAGAAGACATTAATGGAATTACTGATCATCTTTTTACTGATCCTACTCAATGGGGTTTTTGCAATGGCCGAATTAGCGCTCGTGTCTTCCAGAAACTTCAAGCTAGAGAATGCAAAAAAGAAAGGAAGTAAAGGTGCAGAAACAGCGTTAGAATTATCTGACAAGCCCACCAAATTTCTTTCAACTATTCAAATCGGCATCACACTGATCGGAATACTATTAGGTGTGTACAGTGGGGAAAACCTGACTGACGATGTAGCAGGTTTCCTTGATGGCTTTGCTGTTATTCAGCCATATTCTTCTAAAATTTCCACAGCGATAATAGTTGTTTTTATAACCTATTTCACCATTGTATTTGGTGAACTTCTTCCAAAAAGACTGGGAATGACTTTCCCAGAGCCGATCATTACAAGGCTGGCCCGACCGATGAAAGCGCTTTCTGTCATCACATCTCCTTTTGTGTGGCTCTTGAGCGCTACCAACAACTTATTCTTAAGAGTCTTGGGGATAAAAGAAAGGTCTGATAATTCCGTTTCGGAGGAAGAGATAAAATCTATGATAAGAGGAAGCAGTGATGTCCAAGAGATTGAACACATTATAGTGGAGAGGGTGTTCGAGTTAGGCGACCGTAAAGTAAATACGCTGCTTACTCACAGGAACGACATTGTTTTTTTTACAATAAATGACACTTGGGAAATAATAAAACAAAAAATCAACCAAGAAAAGCATTCGGCATATCCTGTTTCTAGGAGCAATGATATAGATGATATGATTGGGCTTGTTTTATTAAAGGATTTATTTGCACCCAATATTGAAACTGAATTTAAGTTGGAAGATTATATTGTCGAACCGCCTTATATCAATGAAAATACTTTTGCTTACAACACTTTGGAAGTTTTTAAAAAAGAACGGCTCCACTACGGAATGGTTATCGATGAATACGGCACAATTCAAGGGATTGTAACCATGGATGATGTTATGGATGCCTTAATTGGCGACTCCTCGGATAGATATCAGGAAGAATATAAAATCACAAAAAGAAACGAAAATAGTTGGTTTGTTGACGGTCAGTTTTCGTTAATTGAATTTGCAAAACACTTTGAAATAAATTTAGATAGAGACATTTATAATAAATATACAACCGTAGCAGGATTAATTATTTATAAAGTCACCAAAATCCCGGAAGTGGGCAATAAAATACAAGTGGGAAATTATGAACTTGAAATTATGGATAAAGATGGGCAACGAATTGACAAAATATTGGTAACACAAATCAACAGCCATCAACACCAGTAGTCGGTGCGTTTATTGGGTGTCGACATACCTGTTATTCTACTCGGGCCTTAACCAATTAATCTTTCCCAAATGGTGCATGAACCGCCTGCCACAACTTAACCGCCTCAACCGCTTCTTTTACATCGTGAACCCGCAAAATATTGGCTCCCTTCTCCAAGGCGATGGCATGCAAGACCGTGCTGCCGTTTAGCGATTCTTCCGCAGAGATACCGAGTGTTTTTGAAATCATCGACTTGCGAGATACGCCCACCATTACCGGACAACCCAACACGTTAAAAACCTCGAGCTTATTCAGTAAATGAAAACTTTGTCCCCGATTTTTTGCAAAACCAAACCCTGGATCTACAATAATATCAGCAACCCCTTTCCCGCGAAGCCGGTTTACCTTTTCCGATAGGGTAGTCATCACCGCTTGAAGCACATCGTCATAATTGGTATGCTGTGCCATGGTTTGCGGAGTTCCACGCAGGTGCATTAACACATACGGAACATTATTTTCAATGATCACTTCGGTGAGCGCACTATCAATGGTTCCGCCACTGATGTCGTTGATGATGGCCGCGCCAGCCTGCAAAGCCTTTTTAGCCACGCGGGAGCGAAAAGTATCAACAGAGATTATGGCATTGGGGTGTTTTTCCAATACCGACTCAATCACCGGAACCACACGGTTGATTTCTTCCAGCTCCGAAATATCCTCGGCTCCGGGACGCGAAGAATAGCCACCAATGTCGAGCATATCCGCACCGTCATCTAACATTTGCCCCGCCAGCTCAGTCAGTTCAGGCACGGCAGACATTCTTCCACGCGTATAAAAAGAATCGGGCGTAGCATTCAAAATTCCCATCACCCGTGGTGTTGAAAAATCGAGTAGCAACCCGCGGCAGTTAATGGACGGTCGAGGAACAAAAAATGTATCTTTCACGGCGAAAAATTCTGAATTCAGCGCAAAGATAATGAGTAATACCACCAATCAGTTCAACAGCATCATAAGCGAGTGCCGCGGTTTGTTTCTCACCAAAATGAAAGACTACGGCAGTGCTTGGAGAATTCTTAGAACAAGTTCGCTCACCGACCAGATATACATCAAAGCCAATCGCATTCGCACCATTCAGCAAAAAGGAACCAGCAAAGTGGACGAGGGCGTACGCGATGAGTTTATCGGTATCATCAACTACTGCATCATGGCAGTGGTTCAGTTGCGGTTAAATAATGAAAGTGAGCTGGAAATGTTGGCCGAAGAGGCTGAAATACACTACAACGAAATTGCTGCAGATGCGCTGGGCCTGATGAATAATAAAAATCACGACTACGGCGAAGCCTGGCGCTCCATGCGGGTATCGTCAATTACAGATCTCATCTTAATGAAATTGTTGCGCGTTAAAAAAATTGAAGATAACCAAGGTAAAACCATCATTTCTGAAGGATTGGAAGCAAACTATCTCGATATGTTGAACTACGCCGTTTTTGCGATAATCTTATTGGATGAGGAAAAAAGCTAAAACTTTGTTAAAATAGGTGCAGCCATATTATTTGTCAGATACCTTTCGGAAAATAATGAAATAGAACGATGAACGAACTGAAAATAACCCAAAAAATCACTGCTCTTGGCTTGCTCTTGGCCGGTGTGGCTATGCTGATTATCGGATTCACCACCAATGCCCCCGATGAGTTTAATGTGTATTGGATGGCTACAGTCGCCGCGCTGTTGAGCGGTGGTCTGATGGTGATCGGACCGGGCGGAGTGAATATGGCTACCCTCGTGAGCCGGGTAGTGGTGGGCTCCGTTTTTATTGTGAGCGGCCTCATAAAAGCCAACGACACCGTAGGCTTTAGCTACAAACTTGAAGAGTATTTTGACGAAAGCGCCCTGGGAGCGTTTTGGGCCATGTTTTATGATTTCGCCCTGCCCATTGCAATGATCGTTACCGTGATAGAAGTGATTCTGGGTCTTGCCGTCCTCTTTGGCGCCAAAGCCCGACTCACCAGTATCGCGCTGTTGCTGATGACCTTGTTCTTTGGCTGGCTCACGTGGTACACCGCCTCCTGCAACGATGCGCAAACGGCCGCCATGAGTGCCGGAGAAAGCTTCAATCGGCTGTGTGTTAATGACTGTGGTTGCTTTGGGGATGCACTCCGGGGGTCGGTAGGCCGTTCGCTTACCCCGTGGGAATCATTTTACAAAGACCTTACACTGTTGTTTTTTGTCGTGGTGTTGGTCGTGCAAAGTGCGCACATTAAGCTCAACAGCATCCGCGAAGACATCGGAATTTTTATCGGGGCATTTGCCGTGATTGCCGCTTTCGGAGGCTGGCTATTTGGCTGGTGGTTCCCGCTGGGTTTTACCGTTGTTGCCGCTTTGATATACTTGGTGCTTAAGCAATACCTACAGTCCAAACAAGTGGAATGGCTCATTGCCGCCGCTATGGTCATCATGACGTTTTGCTTTGTGATATACACCTATCGCCACCTGCCCATTAAAGATTACCGCCCCTACAAAGTGGGCAACAACATTCCCGAACAAATGATGTCGGCTCAGGAGCTCGGTCTGGAACCCACCATTTATGCCAATGTTTATGTGCTTAAACACAAGGAAACCGGCGAAACCATCACCGAGTACAGCAATGTATATCTCGAAAATAAAATGTGGGATGAGTGGGAGGTGGAGTCTGCCGGCGACGAATCGGTGGTGGTGCAGCGCGGATACGAACCGCCGATACCGGTGTTTATCGTGAACAATGAGGACGGCGACGATATCGGAATGGAAATACTGGAGCGCGAAGGATTTTCATTTATTTTGATTACTTGGGATATTACCAAATCAAACGAGGGAATTCAGTCTGCAATAAATGAGTTTGCACAGCAGGCCGAAGCCGATGATATTTCATTCTTTGGAATCACCGCCAGCACCTACGAGCAGGTAGAAGACTTCCGCCACAAACACCAAAATATGTTTCCGTATCACTCGGCCGATCCGATATTCTTGAAGACGATTATTCGCGCCAATCCCGGATTGCTGCTGATGGAAAACGGAACCATTCTCGGAAAATGGCACTTCAACGATTTTCCCGATTATCGAGAAGTAAAAGCTAACTACCTTATCGACTAAAGCGGTTTGATCCAGTTCATCGTTCGAAAGCTGTTTTATGGGCTGCTCGTTTTGTTCGGAGTGGTTTCGCTGGTGTTTTTGATTTTTAATATCTCGCCTTCCGATCCCGCACGAATGATGCTCGGCCAACGCGCTGACAAGCAATCTATCGAGGCCATCAGAAAAGATCTCGGACTGGACCTCCCCATGCACAAGCAGTATCTGCTCTATATGAATGACTTGCTGCCGGTGTCGATTCACCATCCTACCAACAGCGAAGCACACACTTATCTGGATCCCAAAAAGTATGAATTCGTGCAGGTCGTTCAGCTTTCGGAAAATCGAACGCTGGTACTCAAAAAACCATATTTGCGCCGGTCTTACCAAACCCGCCAAAAAGTGAGTGTGGTGATTGCCGAAGCCCTGCCCGGAACAATCGTACTTGCGGTAACCGCCATTTCATTGGCCATTGTTCTCGGTGTTAGCATTGGCGTGGTGGCGGCGGTGCGCAAAAACGGATTTTTCGATCAATCGCTTTTCGTGCTCGCGGTACTCGGCATGTCCGGACCGTCCTTCTTTACAGCGATTATCGTTTCGTGGATCGGCGCTACACTGTGGTACAGCACCACCAGTTTGCCGGGCTTACCCATATTGTTGATGCTGCTGGCAGCCATTCCCGGATGGGTCGGTGCGGCAAAGGGAATCATCAAAACCCACAAACCCGTGTGGATGATCAGCGTGAAATGGGCCGTAAAAGGTTTGTTCATCGGATTTGGAATATGGCTTTCCGGTCGAATTGTCAATGGGCTTGCCGGTGCAGAAATCATTCCTTTTATCGATTCCTATCTCACACTGCCGGGCACTGGATTAAACTCCTCAGGTTCGCTCTATTCTTACCACGATTATACCGGTGAAGAGTATCTGAATCTGAAAAACCTCATTCTGCCCGCACTTACGCTGGGCATACGTCCATTGGCTATTTTCATTCAGCTCACACGAAGCTCCATGCTAGAAGTGCTTTCGGCCGATTTTGTGCGTACAGCCCGTTCAAAAGGGTTGTCATTTTATACCGTTGTCACCCGACATGCATTGCGCAATGCACTCAATCCGGTCATTACCGCCATTTCGGGCTGGTTTGCCTATTTGCTGGCCGGAGCAGTGTTCATCGAATTTGTCTTTACGTGGAAAGGACTGGGTTACCAAATTTACGATGCCCTCATTAAAGACGACTTGCCCGTGGTGATGGGCTCAGTGATTGTCATTGCAACCGTTTTTGTGGTCATCAATATTGTGGTGGACATCATTTACGGTGTGCTAGACCCACGGGTGAGAGTAGGATAAGCCTTTTTCTCAATCGTCGAACAATACCCGATTTATCGTTTTCGGTTCAATTTTTAAAACCGTTGATTCAGTTTTAAGTGAAAGGTTCAGTAAGTTTGAGTACAAATAAAATATTGGCCTATTGGTAAATTAATATGCAGATGGAAAAGAGAAAGAAAATAATTGCCGGAAACTGGAAAATGAACCTGCAACCTGCCGAAGCGGCTGCGCTGGTGAGAACAATTTCCGCAGAAACCCAACAGGGTCGCATCAACCAAGTGCACCTGCTGGTGTGCCCGCCCTCATTATATCTTCCCTTGGCGCTGAACAACTGGCAGCCGAACAGTGATTTACCCGTTGGAGCACAAAACTGTTATTTTGAAGATTCAGGAGCTTTTACCGGTGAAATTAGCGCCGAAATGCTCGCTGCGATGGGTGTAAAATATTGCATTACCGGCCATTCCGAACGCCGGTCGCTTTTTGGTGAAACCGATGAAATCGTTCGGAAAAAGACCGCAGCTATTCTCAAGATGGGTTTACAGGCCATTGTTTGTTGTGGAGAAACACTCCAGGAACGCGAATCTGGCCATCATCAGGAAGTGGTGAAACGACAACTGAACATCGCACTGAATGGATTGAGTCAGGAGCAGATGAAAAATGTGGTCATTGCCTACGAGCCGGTGTGGGCCATCGGCACAGGAAAAACCGCCACAAGCGACCAGGCGCAGGAAATGCACGCCTTTATTCGTGTTTTTCTCACTGAAGTTTTTGGCACCGAAACTGCTGAGTCCACGTCGATTCTTTACGGAGGATCGTGCAAGCCGTCCAACGCTGTCGAGCTGTTTAGTCAACCCGATGTGGATGGCGGACTGATTGGCGGAGCATCACTTATCGCCGAAGATTTTCTAGCCATTGCGCGGTCGTTTCACTAAAAGACATCCGGTTATGAACTACATTAAAGTCGATTTTGCCATACTTCCCATCGAGCCCTTTCGCGATATGCTAACCGTGCGGTTGGCGGAAATAGGGTTCGAAAGCTTTGTCGATACCAATAACGGTGTCGAAGCCTTTATACCCGAGCCGGACTTCAGCGAGCAGACCTTGCAATCTCTCGATGTGATGAACCTGAAACAGGTCAACATCTCTTTCAACACTGAAAGAATGCCTGCGCAAAACTGGAACGCCAAATGGGAATCCGACTTTCACCCCATCGAAGTCAGCGAAAACTGCCGCGTTCGGGCACCGTTTCACGAAGCAAAAAACCTGGAATACGAAATCATCATCTCACCGAAAATGTCATTTGGAACTGGGCATCACGAAACCACCTGGCTTATGCTGCGACAGATGCTGCAAATCGACCTCCGCGGTAGCGATGTGCTTGACATGGGAACCGGCACCGGCGTGCTGGCTATTTTGGCCGCAAAGATGAATGCCAAAAAAGTGGTGGCCATCGATGTCGATCAATGGGCTTATGAAAACGCCTTGGAGAATGTATACCTCAATTCGCCTGTTGATATTGATGTTGAAAAAGGTGGCGTAGCGCAGATTGGCACGCGAAATTTTCACGTTATATTGGCGAATATCAATAAAAATGTGCTGCTTCAAGATCTACCAATCTATGCTGAACACCTAAGGGTGGGCGGGAGGCTGTTGTTGAGCGGATTTTTTGAATCGGATGCCCCTGATTTGATAAAGCGCGCAGCCGTATGTGGTTTTGTAGTGATTGGTGAAAAAAACAAAAACAACTGGGCAGTGCTGGAATTACAGAAAAATTAACTCATGGTGAAACTTCCACAATACGTTTTTTTGATTGGTTTAATTTTTTGGTCGGTACTTGCAATCGGCCAAACCCGAAGTTTTACCCACACGCAGGAGGGGTATTTGGCCGACGTCACTAAAATGCTGTCGGATGCCAACCGCAGGGATGCCAAGGATTTTATCGATAATGAATTTGCGCCAGCGTGGAATTCCGAACGCTTTACTGAAGAAGCCCGAAAGCGCATTTACAATATCAGCGATGAAATGCTCAAAAAACGGTTGCAGGCCTATCCCGACTTTCGGCATTTTTTCTCCACCCTGGTGATGTTCACCCAATCGCGTCAAAGCGACGAAAGCTTTCAGTCGTGGCTATCCATTATGGAAGCATTGCTTCAGGAACGACGCAAAACCAACCTGACCTCCTTTATCGAGAACTCTGCCAGTATTTTTCAAGACAATACTTTTTATCGTTCGCGTTCCACCTCATGGCAAGCCAGTAATGACCGCTATTATTTTGAATACGACTCCATTCCAAAAGTGATATTCGAACAAATCGATTTGCGCTGCCTGGCCAAAAACGACAGTTCGGTCATCTATTCGACCAGTGGTGTGTTTTATCCCACCGAAGACCGGTTTATCGGCCGGGGAGGACGCATCACCTGGCAACGAGCCGGACTCGATCCAAACGAAACCTACGCCATCATCGAAGGCGAATATGAAATCCGCACCAAAGGCTCCAGCTATACCATTGATTCGGTGTTGTTCTTTAATGCCTTTTTCGATTACCCGCTCAAAGGTGCCGTGTCTGACAAAGTGTTGGGCGGAGTGGACGAAGACAAAGCCAGTTATCCAGCATTCGAATCCTACAATAAGCGACTTAAAATCAGAGATATCGTCGAAGGTATGGATTATGAAGGCGGATTTGCCATGCGAGGCAGTAAATTGCAGGGATCCGGAACCACCAAGCAGCCTGCTAAACTAACGGTTTACCGAGATAATTACGCGTTTCTACAGATGCGCTCCCTAAACTTTACCATTCGGCCCGACCGAATTATTTCCGATCGGGTGGGCGCCACCTTCTATCTTGAGGAGGACTCCATAACCCATCCGGCACTAAACTTTCGGTTTATGAAAGACACCCGAATGCTCACCCTGATTAGAAGCGACGAAGGACAAAGCAAAAGTCCCTATTTCAATTCCTATCACATGGTGGACATGTATTTCGAAGCCCTGTACTGGAACCTCGACGATCCGGTGATTTCGTTCGGCAATTTGGTGGGAAGCACCCAAAACAGAGCAGCATTTGAATCGTTCGATTATTTTCAGATGCAGCGCTATAACCAACTGCAGGGAATGGCGCAGTTTAACCCTTTATTCAGCGTTCGCAAATATGCCCGGTCTATTAATTCTGATGCGTTTTATATCGAAGGACTCGCAGCAGATATGCGTTTTCCGCCTGAACAAATCATCCCGATGCTCATCGATTTGGCCAACAAAGGTTTTATCGACTATGATATTGAACAACGCCACATTACCGTTAAGGAAAGGCTATACAACTACATTCTGGCCAGTGGTGGGAAAACAGACTACGATGTAATTGTTTTTAACTCCGAAACTGCCGGAGATGACAACGCCAAGCTCAACCTGCTGAATTACGATATACTGATGAAAGGCGTGGATCGCATTTTCCTGAGCGACTCGCAGAATGTGGTCATCTACCCTGAAAATGGCGAACTGGTGCTGCGCAAAAACCGCGACTTCGATTTTGCCGGAATGATTCGCGCCGGAAAGTTCGAATTCTTCGGAAAAGAATACAACTTCAGCTACGACGACTTTAAAATTGATCTGGTGAATGTCGATTCCTGCCGTTTTTATGTCGATCGTTTTGAAGACCGTCTGGAGGAGGCAACGGCAAGTAGAAGGCTGGTGCGGGTAAGAAACGTACTCGAAGGTATTCGTGGGACGATTTCCATTGACAACCCCTACAACAAATCCGGTGTGCAGCAGGATTATCCGCAGTATCCGATTTTTGATTGTGTTAAGAAACCGTTTGTCTATTACGACAAACACGACATTGCGCAAGGCGTGTACCAGCGCGATAAATTCTACTTCTTGGTGGAACCGTTTAAAATTGAAAGTCTGAACGATTTTAACACCGATCAGATTTCGTTCGACGGTACCCTCGTGTCGGGGGGAATCTTTCCCGACATTCTGGAACAGTTGAAAGTTCAATCCGATTATTCACTTGGCTTTGTTAGAGGAACCGGCACACAAGGACTGCCGCTCTACGCCGACAAAGCGCGGTATACCTCAGAAATCACGCTCAATTACAGCGGACTTCAGGGCGACGGTGTCATCAACTATTTATCGGCAACGGCGCAATCGACAAATTATATTTTCTATCCCGACTCTACTCGCGGAATGACCAGCTCATTTGAAAACCTGGCACAGACCGGTCCGCCACAACTACCCGAAGCACACGCATCCAATCTGGATCTATTGTACGTTCCAGCCGACAACCGCCTATTGCTCGATGTAGTAGATGATCCACTTTTGTTCTTTAATGAACAATCCAGTCTCGAATCTGGATATGCCGAGTTGACCCCAAAAGGAATGACTGCAGGAGGTTTGATGAGCTTTGCCGATGCCGAACTCCAAGCGGATTTGATGGTGATGCACCGCGAAAATTTCACTGCTGATACCGCCAATTTCCGCCTCAATTCGATGACCCAGGGCGAAATGGCCTTCCGCACCGACAATGTTTCGGCAGATGTGAATTTTACCGACCGCGTGGCCCAGTTTAAATCCAATGGCGACGAAACCTTTGTTGAATTTCCAGTCAACCAATACGTGTGTTATATGGACGAGTTTAAGTGGTTTATGGACCACAACACCATTGAGCTCGAATCGTCGAAAGAAATTGCCAGCGATTTTGTAATTGACACCGAGCTGGATTTGTCCAGATCCAACTTTTTCTCTACCCATCCCGATCAGGATTCGCTCAATTTTATGGCCCCGAAAGCGGTTTATGATCTCAATAAAAACATTATCGACGCCAATGGAATTGAATTCATTCGCGTTGCCGATGCCAAAATTATTCCCGATGGCGGACATGTACGCATTCAGCGCCGCGCAGCCATGGATCCATTGCAGAGCGCAGCGGTTGTAGCAAACTATGTCACCGAATACCACCGCCTTTTCAATGCCGAGGTTGAAATTGCATCGCGAAATTCATATACCGGAAATGCCGATTACAATTATGTGGATGAGAACAAAAAACAGAACACAATCCGCTTTAATTATATCTCGGTTGATACCACTTTGCAAACCATTGCCCGTGGAGAAATAGCCGAATCCGACCAATTTAAACTCAGCCCCAATTTTGACTTTATCGGGCAGGTAGATCTTCAGGCCAACAAGCAGTTCCTCAACTTTAAAGGAAGCACCCGAATTGCACACAACTGTCCGGCTGTGGAGCGAAATTACATGAACTTTGAAGCCGAAATCAACCCCGATGAAATCATGATTCCGGTCGACACCTTCCTGGTGGACTACTCCGGAAATCCGGTGGGTGTGGGAACAATGGTCAATCACGAGCCCTTTCACTTATATTCCACTTTCCTTTCAGTAAAGAAAAACCTGGATGATCAGGAAGTGCTGAGTGCCAGAGGGTATTTAACGTTTGATAAAAACGTGCGGCAGTATCAGGTGGGAGCCCTTGAAAAGCTCCGCGAAAGAAGCCTTCCCGGCAATTTTGTAGCGCTGAATGTTGATGCCTGTAGGGTGATTGGCGATGGGGTGGTTAACCTCGGAAACGATCTCGGACAGGTACAGATTGCGCCCATCGGAGAAGCGGTGCACTCTATGAAAGAAGGCGATTTTGAAGTGGATGGCGCAATGTTGATTAGTTTTCACTTTCTGGAAGACGCCATCGACCTGATGCAGAAAACCATCAACAGCTATCCCGACCTGAAACCCGTTAATATTTCTGAAACGAAATACGAAAAGTCGATTAAGGAAATTATGGGACTCGAGGCTTCGGATAAACTGATCACCGAGCTCAGTGTGAACGGAACCATTCGAAGGCTCCCAGATGAAATGCTGCAAACTTTCTATATCGCCAACGTCAAGATGAAATGGAACGACGTAGAAAACGCCTTTCAGTCTGAGGGCCCGATTCAGATAGCTCACATGAACAAAAGCAATGTGTTTCGTTCCGTAAAAGGGCACATCGAAATTCAAAAAACACGCACGGGCGATGAGTTAAATATGTATTTTGAACTCGATCAGGCCAACTGGTATTACTTTAATTACAAACGTGGATTGATGCGGGTATTCTCTTCAGACAGCAATTTTAACAATCTGCTGATTGAAGTTAAAGACGATAGGCGTCGGGTGTCGGGTGGAAGAGGAGTAGAGGATTTTACCTACATGCTCGGCACACAAAAAATGCGAAACGATTTTATCAGACGATTTGAATAAGCGAAATACCAACCAAAATAGCACCGCTACCGTCACCGTTCTGTTTTTTCGGTGGATGCTTTTTTGTGCTTTTTTTCTGGTTGGTACTGTATCCCTTCACGCACAATCCGGGCCGACTTCAGAGCAGGAGCTGAAAACGATGGCAGAGAAACTTTTCGAAGAAAAAAGTTATACCGAAGCCATGCAGCGGTTTTCGCAACTGCTCAGTCTGCATCCAGCCAGTGCCGAATACAATTACTACTACGGTGCCTCATTGGTTTTTGCAGATGCCGATAAAGAGAAGTCTTTTAAACATCTGCGGTTTGCACGTGGCAAAGCGGACATTCCAGATGAAGTGCACTACTATCTCGGGAAAGCTTATCACCTGAATTATCAGTTTGCCGACGCGCTCAAAGAGTTTCAGATTTATCAGGAAAAGACAACCGGAAATCGCAGAAAAAAATATGATGTGGAGCTGGCAATCATGCAGTGTAAAAACGGCATGGGCCTGTTGTCGCAAATCAAGGACATTCGCGTGCTAAACAAAACCGAAACCAGCGAAGCCGAGTTTTTCAGAAGCTATGACCTGAGCAACATCGGCGGTAGGGTGCTGGTTTGTCCCGAAGAGTTGCTCACCAGATTCGATTTGCGCACCGGCGAGCGGTTTCTGATGTACTTTCCCGGCAACACCAGTATGGCATTTATTTCCAGCTACGGAAATGACGGCAAAAATGGCCGAGATATCTACCGGGTCACCCGACTCCCCAACGGAAACTGGAGCAAGCCCGTGCCGATGACGGCCATCAACACCCCCTACAACGACAACTTTCCGTTTCTGCATCCCGATGGCAAAACCTTCTATTTCTCCTCTGAAGGCCACAACAGTATGGGGGGATATGATGTTTTTCGTAGCACCTACAATGCAGATGACAACTCATTTACACAGCCCGAAAATCTCGATTTTGCAGTGAATTCTCCGGATGATGATATGCTCTATATCACTGACCAACATCACCAGCTAGCCTACTTTGCCTCATCGCGCAGCAGCAATCATGGACGCATGCACGTCTATCAGGTAAAGGTTTCGTCCAACGAGCTTCAACTCGTGCTGATCAAAGGGAAATTTATCCCCGAAGCTGATGGCGTTACCAACAGCGCAGAGATCACTGTCACCGATGCCCATTCTAACCGCACGGTAGGGGTGTATTTTACCAACCCTGATAACGGCGAATACCTGATTGATTTGCCGAGAAGTGGAAGCTATAAATTCACCGTTGATGCTACCGGCAGCGAACTGGCACATAATGGTATTGTTGAGGTTCCTTCAAACACTGAAGTGGTAGCCTACGCTCAGGAGTTGCTGTTGACGCGAACCAATTCCATCGAAAAACTGATTATCAAAAACCATTTCGATCAACCACTCGATACCGATTTGTATGCGTTGGCACAACAGGTGCTAAAAGGACGCGCCGCTCTCGAAATCAATTACAACACTTCGGAAGATGATCAACCTGCTCCAGTAGTGGTTTCGGACGATATTTCAGCAGCCTATCACGAAGCGGGATTTGCCCAGTCGTTGTCCAACGAACAGGTGGTTGAAAATGCCCGCAAAGAGGTAGAAGCCTTGCATAGAAAAGCGGATGATATCCGTGGGCAACGCGACTTTGCTTATACCATGGCCCAACGCAAACAACAGACTGCCGAGGAGGCTGCCCATGACGCTGGAGATCTACTGCGAATGGCCGATGCCGTTGGTGATGAAAACATCAGTAGTCAATACCTGATGAAAGCGATGGCTGGAAAATTCGTCTCCGAAAAACAAGCCGAAGAAGCTGCTGTGGCACTGCATCTGGCACAACAACTCGATGAGCGGTTGCAGGAAGTGGAACAAGAACAACAACTTGCTACTGCGATGGCCGACCAGGTAGAAATGGCCCTCAACAACAGCGATAAAGAAGAATTGATTGCCGTATTCACAAAACTGAAAGAGCGTGAAGTGGGTCAAGGCGGAAATCCCGTTCACCAGCACGACGAAGTGCTTCGTTTGCGATCGATGGCACGTCAACATAAAGAGGAAATTCAATCCGAAATTGAAGCCGTACAGCAGTTGCGCAGTACAGAAAGCAGTTTGGAATCGCGAATCAAAGCCAGAAAATTGCAACTCGAAACAGCACGGAGCCGTGATAAATCGCAAATATCCCGTGAAGTAGAAGCACTTGAGCAAGATTTGGCAGATTTAAAGCAAGATCTAGCCGAACGAATCAATCAATTGGAGCCCAAACAGCAGCATTCACTTAGCCTTGAGCAGCAAGCGGCACTTTACGAGAAAATTGATGCCTCGCAAACTGACCTGTACATTCCCGCAGAACAAATTGCGGCCTTCAATCCGCAAGGGGCAAATGAAATCACACAAAGCCTTTCCGAAAATGAAGCCCAGACCGCCGCGCTGGAACCGAACCTGGCTGTGGTGCGGAATATCATCGAAGAAGAAACCAACGTGGCCATTCAGGCCTTTAAATCGGAGGCAGAGCTTAACGCCTTCATGAAGCGATACGAAATTTCGGCTCCCACAGCCAACCGCGAAATTGCCGTGCAACAACCAAAGCGCAACGAATCAGATATTCAACGTGAGATGGCCGCTTCGCGCGACTGGATAGAGATCATCGACGAATCGGTAAAAGCCCTTGAGAACGAACGTGCCGCATTGCCCGTCGGAGCAAACCGCGACAGCATCGACCTGAAACTCGCAGAATTTCAACGCCTGAAGTTTCAGAAAGTGCAGGAAATTGATGCTGCAGAAACCGAACTGGCAGAGCTTGGTGCGCAAACAACTACCCCTGAGCCTGCGGTAACACCTGAAGTTATTCGAAGCGCCGAAACCGATTACGTTTCCACCGAAACCGCCCGCACCGATGCCCAAACCAACGATAATATTGAAGTCCTGCGTGAGGATTATGATGAACAATTTGAAGCCCTGTCCAACCGCGATATTCCGGAAACAGATAAACTAAAACAATCCGTTGCGCTGAAATCTCAGTTCCTGGCAACGGTCGAAAAGGAAATCGAAACCATTCAGGAAAACCCTACCAGCTCGCTTACCAGTGAAGAGCAGCGGAGGTTGTCGACATTACAGACTTTCAGAACGCAATTGTCAGAACAATTGATAGAAACCGAAATGGAACTGGCCCATGTTGAATCGGCATCTTTGTCAACCTCCGAATCAACCCAAGACGAAGTGGCGGAAGCTGCGGTTGATGAACCTCCGTCAGACACTCCGGATTCTGCTACTGCTGCGCAAACTGATGATCACGAGACGCAAACCCATATCCCGACACCGCTTGCCGATCCCAATCAACTCACCATTGCGGATATTCCACCCGCCGAGTCGCTGAGCTATTCGAGCATCGACCCGAATTACGAACAGCAATTGCGAATTCTCAGGCAGTCAAATCTGGAGGAGGAAGAAGTGCTCAAAGCCGAAACCGAACTCCACGACAAGCTGGTGCAACGCATTGACGAACTGTTAGTGGCTTATCGTCGACTTTCGGAGCAAGCGAGTGGCAATGAGAAATTAAGCGTTGAGAATGCCATCAGCCAAATGCAACAGATTCGCAATCTCAAGGCCCGTGAGGTGGAGCTCAATGAGATTAAAATCAGCGAAATGCAGGTGGAGCGCTTTACAACGGAAAACGCCATTGTTTCTGAACAGCTCGATGAAAACTACGTTCGTCGTTATTTTGAGATAGAAAATTCGACCGATGAACCCCATCAAAAAAGCATTCGCAAAGCACAATTGGAACAATCTGTAGCGGAAAGTGCAGCGGCCCAAATTGCAGATTTGGTTCAGCAAATGGACGACGCCACCGACAACCAAGAGAAGGAGCAAATTCAGGAGGTTATTCAGCAATTGACCATCATTCAGCAGCAAAAGCAGACCGAATCGGAACAACTGTTTGTACGGGCAGAGGAGTTGCGTTCGGAAATCGATCGGGAAAGTCTGGCAGCGGAAGAGCCTGAAGCGCAAATTTCTCCGGTGATGGAAAATGAAATGGCAGAACAGACCGACGAGGATATGGCAGATGCGCCAGTTGAATCGGATGTGGCACAGCAAAGTCCCGAAGCACCTCGTGAAATAGAACAAGATGTAGCGCTCGAATCAACTCAGGAAAGCCGTGATGAAGAATCCGAGTCGTATGTCGATGAAGCGGTTCCTGCAATGGCTGAGTCTTCTGGAATAATCGAAAACGAAGCAGAAGTTGCGGCCATCAGAACCCTGTTTGAGAATGACCTCACTACCCTGATTTCGGAAGACGAGCAGATTGTTGCTGATTTGAGCGAGCTCACCGTTTTTGGCGAGGTAAATAACATGGAATACAAGTCGCTCAATGCCTCGCTGGACATGATCGCCATTGGCGGCGACATGGAGCGACACCAACAGCGAATGACAGCGTTTGTGCAGCAGCACGCTTCAACACCGCTGGATGCAGCAGCGCAAACCGAACTGAAAAAACTGCTGGAGACCGAAATCCGCTTGCAAGACCGCATAGCGCAGGCCATCCGCCGTGAATTATCATTTTACGAAATCAGCAACAACGAAGCCCTTGAAATGATGCAAGCCGATCCCTCGTCGGCTCCATCGGCCACCGACTTGCAATCGGCAGTGCAGGCGCAACAACAGGGTTTGGCACTCACGGAAGAAGCCAACGCACAGCGCAACCAGGCCCAATCTACTATCGATGCCGCCACCCGATTGCAATTGCAAAAACAGGCCTTCGAAAAAGAGGTAGAGGCGGCAGCGTTGTTCTCTAAAGTCAATACCGCTTTAACCCTTTGGCGCCGCGGTGAAATGCCCGCTTGGGAGGATAGCGCCGTAACTTCGGTGCCGTTGGTCAGCCGCTCTACACCACTGGATGAAGTCCTTTCCGTAGCTGTTTCCGAACAAGCACCCGTTATGTCTTCATCGTCTGTAGGGCAGGATCAGCCAACCGAAACGGCCGTAGAAAAGACTACAGAAACGGCTCCGCAGGAAATCATCAGGACATTGGAAACGGCCCAGGGTGCACCGCTCGAAAACCAAAATCAGCAGCACTTTGAACTTTCACCCGAAGCCATGGAGCGCATCAATGCTTCTGCCGTTTATACTGACTGGTTCCGCACGCAGTGGATGGCCGATAGTCTCGAAGCCTTGCGTGCAGCGAAATTTGTTGAAGCGGAGGAAACATTGAATCAGGCCGAGGCGCTGCTGGCAGAGTCAGAGTCGGTGGCCGAAATGGCTGGTGAATCAACAGATGAAACAGAGCGCAACGTCGCCTATAACCGCGCTGCCGAATTGCAAGACGAAGCCCGTCGGTTGTTTGAAATGGCTCAGCGACTGCGAAACGAAATGGGAGAGTATAGCGCTGCTGTTGAAAATTCACGCGCCAAAGCCGATTCCGTACTGACAACAATTGATAACGAAGAGGCTGTTGCCTTGCAAGAAATGATTTCTGCTGCCGTGCTTGCCGATGGGCCCGAACCTGCGCCAGATGTTGAGGTAGAGACGCCCGAACAGGAGGTCGCTCCCGAATCCCTTGCAATAGAGCGCAGTGAAGTTCGCACCGCTCAGCCCGAGTCGCAACGTGCAGACAGAACCGAAACTCGTGAAACCGCACCGCAACCAGCAGAACAAATTCAACCTACACCACAGCGACCCCAAATTGCTCCACAGCAACTTCTGGCCGAAGGGGTAGAAGCAATTTTTGAGACTACCGCCCAGGCCGTGTACTCTACCGAGAATCCGATTCCTGTGAATGTCGATTGGCCAGACGGATTGGTATTTGCTGTTCAGGTGGGTGCATTCCGAAATCCCATTCCACAAGATCATTTCCGTGGATTTACACCGGTGAGAGGGGAACGCATCAGCAGCGGAATTACCCGATACTCTGCCGGGCTATTTACGCTTTTTGATCGGGCGGATGCCGCAAAAAACAGTATTCGTGAAATGGGCTACGGCGATGCATTTGTGGTGGCCTATCTCAACGGGGAGCGCGTTCCGTTAAACCGCGCATTGAACGAAGCAGAAGCCGCCGAAATCATTGCCCTTGCACAAGAACAACAGGAAGCCACATCAAGGCCTTCTACGCCAGCTACCACTTCTGCAGAGCCGGCCGAAGACAGGATGGTTGAAGAGGAACGTCCGACAACCGAAAGTTCACGTGACACGGGTGAAGGAGAAACCCCACGCACAGCGGGACAAACCTCACCAGACGAAGCAGCAGGTACTTCCATTGCCGAACTGCCAGAGGTTGGAGACTATTACAACGATCCGGATGCTGCTCCGGCTGTTCAGGTTGAGCAGGTAAGGGGGCTGTTTTTTACAGTACAGGTTGGGGTATATTCCAATCCGGTATCAGAAGATCAGTTGTTTGGAATTACTCCGCTCAACAGTGAACTTACCTCCAACGGACACATTCGATACACTTCTGGAAGATTTACCTCGCTTGATTTAGCCCGAGATCACCAACAAAATGTGATCAACGCCGGTATTCCGGATGCCTTTATTACCGCTTATTTCAATGGCGAAAGAATTGCCGTCGCGCGTGCAACAACCATTTTGGTAGAACAGGGCGAATCCGCATTAGCTGGGAATCAGCCATCAATCGACACAAGTGATGAACCCGTTGTTTCTCCTTCAGAACCTTCTCCCACACCTACTCAACCAATGCCTCCTGCTTCTGATGAGGACAATGCGGATGATGCGGATGATGCGGATGATGCGGATTATGCGTTTTTTGCCGACGCGGCTGATTTTGCGCCAGAGGATATCAAGTTTGTAGTTGACCTTGGTTCCTTTGGAAGGGGAATACCCCAGTCAACCGCCGACGCGATTTTGCAAATCCCTGACGCGGGCGTTTCACGAAACCAACTGCCGGGCGGCACACTGCATTACCTTTCGCGCCCATTCGATGATTACCAATTGGCTGAGTCTATGATGGAGCGTTTCAGAGAAGCCGGTGTAGAAATCGTTCAGATCAGGGCAGTAGCACTCGGGTTTTTGGTAGATGTTGAAGATGCCAAACGACGAAAGGAAAATTAATTGTGATTACTGTATCTTTGTTTATCCAAATAGTGGTAATAATCTGATATGGCAAATTTCACAAAAACAGCGCAAGACCAAATTGCAGTAGAGCAACTCGTTGATGAATACCAGATTGTGCTGTATGATGACGATGTAAATACTTTCGATTATGTTATTGAGACATTGATTGAAGTGTGTGATCACGATCCGATACAAGCCGAACAATGCACTTTTATTGTTCATTACAACGGAAAGTGTAGTGTAAAGAAAGGGAGCTACGAAGAGTTGAAAGGACTTTGCACTGCATTGCTTGACAGAGGTCTCACCGCCGAAATAGAATAATTTCTCCTTCAGATGCACACCTTATCATTTTTCATGTAACTTAAATTTATGAAACGGAAGTTTACCATTTGGCTCACATTACTGCTTTTTGTGGGCTGTGCCACTGTCCCAATCAGCGGCCGACGACAAGTTAATCTCTATCCTGAAAGCGAGATGATTGCCCTTAGCCTTACGGCCTATGATGAGTTTTTGGCTGAATCTACGGTTTTGGGCGACTTCAATGCCCAAGCAAAGATGGTGAGTAGTGTTGGTCATAAGATTGCCGCATCCGTTGAGGAGTATATGAATAACATCAACCAATCCAAACGAATTGATGGCTTTCAATGGGAATTCAGACTCGTGGATGACCCAACGGTTAACGCTTGGTGTATGCCGGGTGGAAAAGTGGTTTTTTATACCGGAATTATGCCGGTGTGCCAAGATGAAGTGGGCATAGCAGTAGTGATGGGTCACGAAATTGCGCACGCAGTAGCCCGCCACGGAAATGAGCGAATGAGCCAGGCGGTTTTGATCAATGGAGCAGGAGCTACTTTGGATGTACTGACCAGTGAAAAGCCGGGATTGGCCAGAGAACTGCTGTTACAGAGTTATGGAATCGGCTCGGCTTTGGGATCATTAGCCTATTCGCGCAGTCATGAAAGTGAGGCCGATCAATTGGGAATGGTTTTCATGGCAATGGCAGGATACGATCCTTCGCAAGCCGCGGCATTTTGGCAACGCATGAGCGCACTGGGTGGTCAAGCTCCTCCCGAATGGTTGAGCACACATCCCAGCAACGAACGCCGAATTCAAGATATCCAAGCGTTCCTACCCGAGGCGATGAAATACTACAAAAATTAACGATTTGCTTGGGCAATTAAATTCACAAATCTAAACTGTGGATGGTTTCATAAATGGGATGTTGTTTAAATCTACATTTCCACCCGAAACGATTAGTGCTACGCGCTTATCCTTAAATTGATGCTTTTGCTGAATTAATGCAGCCAGCGGTACGGCAGCCGAGGGTTCAACAATAACTTTTAAACTTTGCCAGATGAGTAGCATTGCCTCAGCGATTGCACTTTCACTTACGGTGAAAATATCGCATACATGATTGCGTATATACCCTAAGGTGAGGTCACTTAAATGGGTCTTTAGCCCATCGGCCATCGTGGTCGATTGTGGAGCATTATGTTCAAGTTTTCCGCTGCGAAACGACCGTTGACCATCATTTACATTTTCAGGTTCGGCACCATAAACTTTCGTGTTCGGAGAAAAAAAATGTGCAGCCAATCCGGTTCCGCTCAGCAAACCACCACCACCTAACGGCGCAAGGATTACATCAATCGGTTTGTTGGCATGTCTAAATATTTCCTGAGTCACTGTCGACTGACCGCAAATAATTTCCGGATGATCATAAGGCGGGATAAAAATCGCTCCAGTTTTTTTAATTATCCTATTTAAGGCAATTTCGCGTGCTGCCAGCGTCGGATCACACAGGGTGATCACCCCACCGTGTTCCTTTACACCGTTTATTTTAACCTCCGGACTGTTATAGGGCATTACGATATGAGACTTAACTCCAAATGTTTTTGCGGCCAGTGCCAGAGCCTGCGCATGGTTTCCAGATGAATGAGTGGCCACGCCGTGTTTAAGCTGATCGGCAGAATAAGATAGTATCGCATTAAAGGCACCTCGAACTTTAAATGATCCTGTTCTTTGCAGATTTTCACATTTGAAAAATACTTCTGCATTGCAATGTATGTCAACAGTTGTACTCGCAATTATGGGCGTACAAAGTAAGTTTACAGAAATCCGCTGCTGTGCTTTAATGAGTTGGTTAGCTGTCAAAGGTTTGATGTTGAGGTGGTTTTTGGTGGTGCAAGAAAGTGTAAATTGTGGATGAAGATACCATTTTACCATTTCTTTTTTAAAATTGTAAATGTTTGTACCTTTGTGAGAATTGAAAAACGAAACGTATGGAAAACCTCAAATTAAGTGCAGCCGAATTGGAAAACATGAAAGCCTTCTACCAAGTAGAGCTGACCACAACAATTGCCAAGCTTCAGCATATTAAAAATGTGCTTCAACAACTTGGCGGATCGACAATTGAAATTAATGTATCCGGTTCTTCCGGTGATTCATCTGCCGCAGCCGCTCCTGACGTTAGGGAATCGAGAGCCACGTCTACTCAGACCGCACCGCCTAAATCGACTGGCAAAAAGCGCGGACCTAAATCTATTTGGGGTTCTTTTATCCTCAAGCGTTTACAACAACTCGACCGCCCGTTAACTTATAACGAATTGGTTGACGAAGCAATGGTGTATTTTAAATTGACTGAAAACAAACGACAAACGGTAGTAAATGCAATCAATAACAGCGCGTTCCGTTTGCGTAAAAATAGCGGTCGCATCGATACTTTTTCAGCCGGAGGACGTGAAAAGTATGTGGCACTGAAAAGCTGGTTCGAAGAAAATGGCAAGATTAAAAGAGAATACCAGAAGAAAATCGTTCGAGCAAGTGCAAATTAATTTCTGATTGATTTTACTTAGACTGATTAACGTTGGTATTACATTTAATGAATAGCGCCGCACTTGTGTGGCGCTTTCTTTATCAATTATGACCTTTTCACAGCAAATTTTGAAATACTATCAATCGCTCAAGGTTCCACCCCTGCCTGATGGTATTGTGCCACTTCTGCCTTTTCGGAATGTTGAAGTGCAGGACTTGATGAACCAGTTTTATCAGCGTTATTACAACGATAGTCATCCGCGAATTTTGCTTTTTGGTATTAACCCCGGAAGGTTGGGAGCAGGCAAAACCGGAATAGGATTCACCGACCCAGTGCGGCTCAAAGAAGATTGCGGAATAGATCATCACCTGGAGTTAAAGCCCGAACCTTCATCTGGATTCATGTACGAAATGATTGCCCTGTTTGGTGGAACCGAGCGCTTTTTTAAACACTTTCATTTCACCTCGGTTTGTCCTTTTGGCTTTGTGCGGAAGGGTATCAATTTCAATTACTACGATACGCCGGATCTTTATACCGCACTACAGGAATTTATTATTCACAGCATTCAGGAGCAAATCAGCCACCCGGTTAATAGAAAGGTGGCATTTTGTGTTGGTAAAGGAAAGAACTACGCCATTTTCCAAGATCTAAATCGCCAACATCAATGGTTTGAACATTTGGAAGTGTTGCCCCACCCGCGTTGGGTGTTGCAATATCAGCGCAAGAATATGCAGTTACATCTCGCTGATTACCTTACCCGTCTTGAACGTTATGTTTGAATTACACAGTTGATTCAGTGTTTGGCCTTTTACCGAATTTCGACACATTCATCAGGCTACATCAATCCGAAACGGCAACACTTTATTATTTTCGCATACCTTGCAGAAGAATAGGCCTAAAAAATGAAAGTTGCCATTGATCATCTCAACAAGTGGTACGGTGACCAGAAAGCGGTCGACGATCTGTCATTTTCTGTAGAAACTGGTGAAATTGTGGGTTTTCTTGGTCCAAATGGAGCGGGGAAAACAACCACAATGAAAATGATTACCAATTATTTGCAGCCCGATTCTGGCGATATTTTCATCGGGCCAAACCGCTTGGATAAAGGGGGTGCCGAGATCCGAAAGCATATTGGCTACCTACCCGAGAACAATCCGCTGTATTCGGATATGCCGGTTATCGATTATTTGAGGTATTCGGCTAATTTGCAGGGAGTAAATAGGTCGTCCATGAACCGCCGTATTCGTGAAATGGTGAACCTTTGCGGCATCAACAAAGAGAAGCACAAAAAGATCGGAGAGCTTTCCAAAGGGTACCGGCAGCGTGTCGGTCTGGCACAAGCCATGATTCACGATCCGGAAATTCTAATTTTAGATGAACCCACCACCGGGCTGGATCCCAATCAGATTGTGGAGATCCGCAAACTTATCCGCGAAGTGGGAAGGCAGAAGACGGTGATTCTTAGCACGCATATTCTACCCGAAGTAGAAGCCACTTGCGATCGCATGCTGATTATCAATCAGGGCAAAATTGTGGCCGATGGCTCCGCTGCAGAACTTAAAAAACAACGTAGCGGGAAAACCAGATTCACGGTAGCAGTTTCTGCACCAGCTTCAGCACTTGCAGATCAATTAAAGTCAGCGCCGGGTATCACTGCGATTTTGGTTGATAAACAGAACAATTGCCTTGAGGTAGAAGTGGATCCCGACCTCGACTTTGCGCGACTCTTGTTTGATACCTGTCAAGATAACCATTGGTATATCCGGCAGTTTACACCAATCGAAACGAGTTTGGAAGATATTTTCCGCGGATTAACACTGTAGAATGAAAACAATATTGACTATAGCAAAAAAGGAACTCAACAGTTATTTCGATTCGCTGGTCGGCTATATCTCGCTGATTTTGTTCCTTGGTTTTAGCGGTTTTTTTACCTGGCTCTACGGAAATGACATATTCTTTATCGGTCAAGCCAGTCTGAGCGTGTTTTTTGCCATTGCATATTGGACACTTTTCTTCTTCATTCCTGCGCTTACCATGCGGTTGATTTCTGAAGAGCGAAAAAGCGGAACACTCGAAATAATACTTACAAAAGCCGTGTCGAATTGGCAGTTGATTGCAGGTAAATTTCTTGCGTCCTTGTTGTTGATTATTATCGCGCTGGTTTTTACCCTGCCTTATGTCATCACCTTGTCGAATATTGGAAACCTGGATTCTGGTGAAGTGTTTGGCGGATATCTCGGATTGATCTTAATGAGCTCGGCCTATCTGGGCATCGGTGTTTTTGCAAGCAGTTTGACTTCTAATCAAGTCGTGGCCTTTTTGGGTGCCTTGATGATTGGTTTACTTTTTCACATCATTTTCGGTGTGGTGGCCAGTGCCACGACCGGAACTTTTGGAGAGATCTTTTACTACCTGAACATGGCCACACACTACGAGAGCATTTCGCGCGGGGTGGTGGATTTGCGCAACGTGATTTATTTTCTTTCGATAACCGCCGCCGGGTTGATGCTGGCCGAAAAAGAGCTTCAGAAAATCAAAATCACCGGATCATGAGCAGTCAGCGTTGGAAAATATACTTTCCGGCAATGCTCATGCTCGCCATTCTGGTGATGGTGAATATGCTGGCTGCACGATTTTCTTACCGAGTTGATTTCACCGAGGAAAAGCAATTCACGCTGAGCGAGGCCACCAGCAATCTGCTGCAGAATCTGGAGTCGCCGGTTACGGTGCGGGCCTATTTTTCCGACGATCTCCCTCCTGATTTTTTGCGGGCACGACAGCAGTTCAAAGATTTGTTGATCGAATATTCGGCGCGCTCCAATGGAAAACTGGTTTATGAATTTATCAACCCCAACAAGAATGAGGAAGTAGAAAAGGAGATTATTGGTTATGGCATCCAGCCGGTGATCATTGAAGTGCGCGATCGCGATCAAAAAAAGCAACAGAAAGCCTATTTGTCGGCTATTGTAGAAATGCATGAAACACGGCACGCGCTACCTTTTCTCGCCCAGGGAAGCGCCATGGAATACGAGCTGTCGTCGGCCATAAAGAAACTGTCGCAGAAAGAAAAACCCACGATTGCGTTTCTTCAGGGCAACGGCGAGCCTGCTCTTGAAGAACTGGTTCAAACCAAGGTGCAGCTCGAAGTGATGTATGATATAGCACCGTATTTCATCGCTGGCGGCACCGTGCCAGGTCCCGATCGATTTGCAGCCATGATTTGGCTCCGACCGACAGATACCATTCCTCAATCGCATTTCAATTTTATCGACGAATACCTCGCCAAAGGCGGCAGACTGATGCTGGCTTACAATCCTGTGGAGGGTGATTTTGTTAATATGGTAGCCTATCAAAACCATACGGGCATTGGCAACTGGCTGGCGCAAAAAGGGGTGCAGGTCAAAAATAACCTGGTGATAGACGATCGCTGCGGATCGGTATCGGTACAGCAAAATCAGGGCACTTTTGCTTTTATGAATAATGTCTCATTTCCGTTTTTACCATTGTTGCAAGGCAGAGTTGATAACGAAATCTCCGGCGGGCTGGAAGCAGTGATGCTCGAGTTTCCTTCCGAAATTGAATTTACCGGCGACAGCCTGCTCCATATAGAGCCGACATTGCAAACGTCTGCGCGGTCGGCAACGCTCGATGCACCGCAAATCCTTGACATCAACCGAGAATGGACCATCGAAGATTTTAACCGAGCGGCCATTACCACTGCAGTGCAGATAGCTGGAAATATCGCCGGAGACGCGTACTCGCGGATGGTGGTGATTGCTGACGGCGACCTGGTAGTCAACGGCCCGCCCGCACAGGCTCGGCAGGTTCAGCCGGATAACATCAACCTGTTTGTAAATAGTGTGGACTGGCTGGTGGATGATACCGGGCTGATTCAGTTGCGTTCGCGAGGTATTACTGCACGCCCGCTCAACCCCTTGAGCGATCAAACCAAATCGATATTGCGATATGGCAACTTTCTGGCTCCCATGGTGCTGGTTGTCATTTATGGCCTGATTAGAAGTCAACGAAAACGCACCCTGCGAAAACGAAGAATGGAAGAGGACTACACGCGCTCATGAAAAATTCGTACCTGATATTGTTGGCGTTGTTGGTAGCGCTTTATTTGGTTTGGCGTTTCACTACTCACGTAGAGGGTGATCGTGAAAATACTTTTGACACTGGTTTTCCATCGATTAATCCGGAACGCATCGACTCGTTGGCCATTTATGCCCGCGAAGAGCAGGGCAGAAGGGCGGTGCTTTATCTCCGCAACGACGGGAAATGGCGGGTAAAAAACAACAAAACCGATGCACCAGTGCACGAAGGAAGATTGGACGTGCTGCTTAATGAACTATACAACCTCAAACCCACCCGACTCACGGCATTGCCCGATGACGATTGGACTGGACTGAATATCACAGATGCAGAAGCCACCAGGGTTATTGCTTATGGAGATGACCGTGTGTTGATCGACTTTATGATTGGAAAGTTTCAGTATCACGATGCCGATAATCCGGGGATTAACAGACCGCCTCCCGGAACAATAAATAAACGCGGAATCACTTATGTGCGACTATCCGACGATGATATGGTGTACAGCGCAGAAGGTTTTTTTGGCCCTAATTTCAATCAGGTGTTTGGAACCTGGCGCAATCAATTGTTGGTAGCACTCGATCCTGCCGATATCACCAACATTCACTTTTACTATGCCGATGAACACTTTACGATTTGTGCTGAAGGAAATGAATGGTATTACGAAAATCAAAGGGTCAACACGCAGTCGCGAGAGACGTACGGCGCATTGCTGCTCAACAAAAACTACTTCTATTTTGCAGACGGTTTCACGCCACACCGCGAACCACTGTTTAGGGTGGTTTACGAAATATCGGACGGTGAGCTGGTGCAACTCGAAGCTTTTGAAGCGCCCTCTGCTCAGCTCATTATTCGCTCATCGCAAAACCCCGAAACATTCTTTTTGGACTACGACGAAAGTTTGCTGGATAATTACTTTCCGCCACTGGCCTTTTTCTTTAACCCCGATGTCGATTACCGATCACTGGTAGAATAGTTAATCCACATATAGCTCAACTTTTCCCTCCTCAATCCAATAGGAGTTTCTTTTATTTCGATTCCACAAATAAGCCGAAAGTACATCACCGGCCAAAAGGGCAGGAAGTTGCAAATACGTAGCCGCCATCAAAGAAGAAGAATGGTTAAAATCATAGGATCGGTAAAAAAGAATAGAGTCGTTACGATCAATTTTCACAACCAATTCCGAGAGGGCTGAATCTGCGGTTGCTGCCCAAACGTTTATCAGCATTTGCACGTGCTTGTCTTCGAAATCGAGATGGGTTTTTCGAAACGTGATGGGAAATTCAGTGTTGGTGAGATTTGCAGATTCCTCGGTATTTTCAATCCAAACCGACCATTCGTCGTTGGATTCACCGATTTGAAAATGACTTTCAAAAACCGATTTTTGATGGTGCAATCCGAGGAAATTGTGCAAACCCTGTCCGGCTACTGTTGCCGATTCACGGTAAACCGACAATTTGCCGTTTCCTCCGACCCATTCCAGTTCGTTGATTATTTCGGGATAGTTTTGGTAAACGTCGCTAAAGAAAAACTCATTTTGAATAACAGCATAATCCCAATCCCAAGTCATGGCTTGTTGCAAATGGTTGCGACCGGTATTTAAAAGCGGATGTCCGGTGCGTTTGAGATGAAGCAAAGGCAAATTGGGCGAGTAGGCGTCGATCACCAGAATAACGGCATCTTCAACAATATTTAATTCCTCCAGCAGTAGGTTGGAGTCTTGAAAATTATGGTGCGTGATAGCAATTCGGTTCCACCAGTCTGTATCCGAGAGTGCAATTTTAAAAGCGTGGGCATCTTTCCACATCGGAATGGCTAAAATCAATATCAGGGTAGCAACGGCAAATGAAAGCCATCGTTTTGCGGGCAGTGAAATCACAGAAAGGAAAAACACGACCAGCAGTATGATCGGCGTAAAAAACGTGTCTAAGAAATAATAGTCATGGTTGGGAAACTGTAGTGCCAAAGCGACAAAAAACATGAAACAACCCACGAGCCAAATTATGGTTAAAACGACCAATTGTTGTTGTATCTGGCTGAGTTGTTTTTGCCGCAGCGCGAAGATCAACCCGACAATGGCAACTGCCATCATGAGCAGGTATTGCCAGATAGAAAAAAAGTGCAGACCCCAGGTTTCCATTACGTGGATGAATATCGAACGCAATTCATCCCAATTTTTGGCGGGCAATAGCGCCGAAAGAAATATAGAGCCGTATTCTTTGCGCAGTACCGAGTTGTAAACGTAATATCCGCCAATGGCCATAAAACCCAATACCGTGGCCGCAATAGATGGAATGTGAAGCGTTCTGGCCCTTAACCAAAATAACCATTGGGTGGCGCAGACGGCCAATAGCGGCATCACAAAAGTGGTTCTGACCATCGCGGCGAGCGACAAGAAAAATACGGCCCAATAAAAATGCTTTGGATTGTTGGTTTTGATACTCTTTAAAAAATAGTAGAGACCTGCTATGGTAGCTGCCCACGCCGGTATCGTTGGCATAATAGCCGATTGAAAGAACACAAACAGCGGAGACGTGGCAACTATAACCAGCGGAATAAGTGCTTTTTCAGACTTTCCGGTGATGAGTATTGCCAATCTCCACAGAAAAATCAAGCCGATGAAACTGAGCAACAACATATATCCTCTGGCCACAGCAATCGGTGCATCGGCCGTCATGGCATACAATAAGCCGATGATGTATTGGTGAATTGGAAAGTCAACGGCGGTAATGGTTTCACCGGTAGCAAATTCTTTTCCATCCACCGGATATCGCGAAATGAAATAGGTTTCGGGGTGAAAGAAGTCGAAGCCGTTCTCTTGAAATCGCAAGCTGAGCACATAGTGGTCGATTTGTGTCCACGAGTGATGACCCAACGGAAATTCGTTTAGACTTCCGGCATGATAGGAAAGTCCCAAAAATAGGATGACGATGCCAGGCAGCAGAATCCGTATGGGCGGCTTTACGCGTTGCATTGCTCAGTGGATGAAACTACAAAATATGCCATGAGCCACAGCCGTTATGCGCGTTCAAGAATTACCGCATAACCCTGACCCACACCAATGCACAAGGTGCAAAGTGCATAGCGTTTTTGGGTAAGTTGTAATTCGATGGCTGCGGTTTGCATGAGTCTGGCTCCAGTCATTCCCAGCGGGTGACCGAGTGCAATGGCACCACCATTTGGATTGAGTCGTTCATCACGGTCGTCCAGATTCAAAGCGCGTATGCAGGCCAGCGATTGGGCTGCAAAGGCTTCGTTGAGTTCGATAACGTCCATGTCTTCAAGGGTCAATCCGGCGCGTTTGAGCGCTTTTTTGGATGCTTCAACGGGCCCGATGCCCATAATTCGGGGCTCAACACCCACTACTGCCGATGAAACGATTCGGACCATGGGTTTTAACTGGTGATCTTTGATACCTTGCTCAGAAGCCATCAGCAAAGCGGCAGCTCCATCGTTTAGTCCCGATGAATTTCCGGCAGTTACTGTTCCGCTTTCGCGTCTGAATGCCGGACGAAGTTTAGCCAGTACATCGGATGTGGAACCCGGTTTGATAAACTCGTCGCGCTCGAAAATAATCGGGTCTTTTTTGCGCTGCGGAATTTCTACTGCAACAATTTCTTTTGCCAGCCGACCACTATCTTGCGCCGCTGTTGCTTTTTGTTGAGACCATGCTGCAAAAGCATCCTGATCTTCACGGCTGATGTGGTATTTATCGACCAAGTTTTCGGCGGTTTCGCCCATTCCTTCGGTACCGTAGAGCTCCTGCATTTTGGGGTTGATAAATCGCCAGCCAAAGCTCGAGTCAAATAACTGCGAGTCGCGACCAAAGGGCTGTGATGCTTTGGAAATCACCCAGGGTCCGCGCGTCATGTGTTCCATTCCTCCGGCGATAAAAATATCGCCGTTTCCTACGGCAATGCTGTTGGCGGCATTTACCGCTGCGGCCATTCCCGAAGAACAGAGCCGGTTTATTGTTTCGCCCGGCACACTCCAAGGCAATCCGGCAAGCAGCAGTGCCATGCGGGCCACATTTCGATTGTCTTCTCCCGCCTGATTGGCGCAACCCAGCATCACGTCTTCAATGGCTGCGGGGTCGAGAGATGATACGCGCTCGAGCAGTTTCCGGAGTGGATGCGCCGCCAAATCATCAGCGCGAATGGGAGCAAGTGTGCCTCCAAAATTTCCAATCGGTGTGCGAACGGCATCAATGATAAAAGCGTCTTTCATAATGGTTTATTTGGTTTCCCAGGTTGAGCTTTTTCGGTAAACTGTTCCCTTAAACAGGGCAATCAACTCCTTGTGCTGGTTAAAAATTCGAATTTGATAAATCCCCAATTTTCTAGTCAGGCTGATTTCTTCTACTTCGGTTTGCAATTCGTCGCCACTATTGACCGGCTTGAGGTGGGCGATGGATGTTTCAACAGAAAGTGCGTGTTGTCCATGCGCATTGGCGGCAAAAGCCAGCGCGCTGTCGGCTAGTGAGTAGGTGATTCCACCATGGGCGATGGAAAATCCGTTCATCATTTCATCGCGCACGGTCATTTTCAGGTGAGATTTCCCCGGACCATTTTCCACGCGTTCTATTCCGAGCCACTGACTAAACGGATCGTTGTTGAACATCTGATCGACGATGTAACTGGCTTTGCTCATGGGAAGAAGGTTTTGCCTTGTCGTGCCATTCTGCGAAGCAATGGCGATGGACGGTATCGGTCTTCGGCGTATTCGTCGTAGTAATTTTGCAGCCGATTGAGCACGTTTTCAATACCCAATTCATCAGCCCATTTTAATAATCCTTTCGGATAATTTACCCCCTTGGTCATGGCCAAATCAATGTCTTCTTTGCTGGCAATATTCCAGAAAAGTGCGTCGGCTGCTTCGTTAATCAGCATGGCCACCACACGATCTACGATAATTTGCCCCAAGAATTCGTCTTTTACTGGTTCGCGAGCCACCGCACCTTCGCTGTAGTTGTAATAGCCACTGCCTGTTTTTCGTCCCAAACGTCGGGCTTCAACGATGCGTTTTTGGGTAAACGAAGGACGGTATCGTGGATCGTAAAAGAAGGCTTTGAAAACCGTTTCGGTTACGGTGTAGTTCACGTCATTACCGATATAATCCATCAGTTCGAAAGGCCCCATTCTGAAACCTCCAATTTCTTTCATGGCCCAGTCGATCGTTGGCATGTCGGCCATCCCTTCTTCGTAAATGCGGATGGACTCGCCATAAAACGGACGGGCCACGCGATTGACGATAAAACCCGGGGTATCCTTGGCGAGGACCACCACTTTTTTCCAGGATTCAATCAGCATTTTTGCTTGCTTCAGGTTTGCGGGAGCGGATTGAATGGCCGGAATAATTTCGACCAGTGGCATCAGGGCTGCCGGATTGAAAAAGTGAATTCCCAATACGCGCTCGGGGTGGTCGCACACACCAGCCAACGAAGCAATGGATAGCGAGGAGGTGTTGGAAGCAATGATGCAGTCTTCTGAAACAAAAGTTTCTATTTGTGTGAAAACCTGTTTTTTAACATCAAAATCTTCTACAATCGCTTCGATAACGAGTTGGCAATCTTCCATTTCGGCCAGCGAATCGACGGGCACTATGCGTTGTAAAATCTGATCGGCTTCGCTGCGGCTGATTTTATTCTTTCCAACCAGTTTGTCGAACAGCGCTTCGAGTTGAGATAGTGCCTGTGTCAGTCCAGAACTGTGATTGTCGTAGAGCATCACCTGATGGCCGGAAGTAGCTGCTACCTGTGCAATTCCGCGCCCCATGGTTCCGGCACCAATTACGCCGATTTGATTAAAATTTCGCATTACTTTCCGGTAAAGTTTGGTTTTCTTTTTTCGAGAAACGCGTTCACTCCTTCGTTGTAATCGTCGGTTGTTCCGGCGCGATTTTGAATATTTTC
>CAZARI010000027.1:0-42524 GCA_964487545.1 uncultured Cryomorphaceae bacterium | reverse complement strand
TTGTGGGCAGGTTTACCGATGTAGAAGGTTTTCTGACACCTGGAATAGCCAGATTAAATGAAGACTTTAGTGTAGATACTACTTTTGTTTCCCCGTTTAGCAGTTACACCTATAATCTTAGGATATTACCTGGCGACGATGGCACCACTTTAGCAGGTACTATTGATGAGCAAGGGCGTGTTTACGTTAGACACAAAAAAAATATCACAGATTGGTATCCAGAGTTTGTTGTATCCAGATTATTACTCGACGGATCCATTGATTCTACCTTTACTCAACCAGAACTATTAGCATATCAAACTGATGGAGGAAGTATAATATCAGCCATTAATGATATTGCATTTGAACCAGACGGTACCATTATTATCGGCGGAAGATTTCATAGTGTGGATGGGCACCCACGGGGTGGAATTGCCAAGTTAAACGAAGATGGATCTTTAGTAGAAGAAGTCTTTAATCGCCAGGGGGCAGACACGGTTGATTGGCAAGATGGAAGTACCTCTAATTTATATATACCCAATGTATCAAGAATTGTCCGCCTTCCAAATGGCGGGCTATTGGTTGGTGGTTTGTTCTCGCGCTATGACGGATATGACCAGTGGGGGTTGGTAAGATTGCTTACCAGCCCGGTGGGGATGGATGAGACGATATTACAAAATTCATTGGAAGTATATCCTAACCCCGCCCATTTCCACATCACGGTAGCATTGCCTGAACACATCACAAGAGAAGAATTGCAGATACAGATTTACAATGTATCAGGCGTTTTAGTTGAACAACGAATTGTTTTAAACTCCACACAAGTTGTTATACCCATTAATCAACTGCCAGGTGGCTCATATATAATCATGGTCAGTTCAGATCAATTTCGTGGTACAGGTAGATTTGTCATCATTAAATAATCCGACATGGAAAAAGCAATACTCTTTACTGCAACATTTTTATTTTCGTTCACTTCCACATTCGCGCAGGAAGTAACCTGGTTTCCCGAAAACTCCGAATGGTATTATACTGCTCATTGCCTCATCGACCCTCAATGTGGCTTTTTGCGGTACTATACCACAGGAGACACCCTGCTGGCAGGAAAAGCAGCTACGGTCGTCGACAGTCAGTTCGAGAGCGATGAATCCTCGAACTCTTTTTTAGGAACCCATTATTTTCGGGTAGAGAACGATACCGTTTTTTATTTTTCAGCATCCACGAATGGCTGGAGCATGCTCTATGATTTTAATGCGCAACCCGGCGATGTATGGAACTTAACTGAAACGCTTTCAGAATTTCTCGACTATCTTCCAGATGTGGAATTGGAAGCCTATGTGGAAGTAGACTCAGTAACTACTGAAATGCTGGGAGGTGTGATGCGACGCGTGATATACACTTCACCTTTGTATAATGAGGAAGCAATGGAACCGGAAAGTGACTGGATGTTTATCGGTCCGATTGTCGAGGGAATTGGCCCTATTGGTGGTAGCCAGGGCTTATTTGGAGAAAACGTTATGCAGTCTCCCGGAGGTTGGCTGCCACATTTTTCCTGTTACCGCGAGAATAATGAACAGGTATACGGATCGGATGACAATCCCTGCGGAATTGTCTCAAATGTGAAAGAAAAAGAGGTGCCGAATGTGGGGATTTACCCCAATCCCGCCACTAACAAAATCCACCTGCAGCTTCCGCCAGAGTTCGTGTCTCAAGCCGAAGTTGCCATTTATAATATGGCCGGACAGATCGTTCAAACGCATGAAGATTTTGATGCGCTTTCTCCATTATCGCTCAATCTTTCACCAGGCGTTTATGTGGTAGAAGCGAGAATCGAACTCAAAATTGCACGAGGAAAAGTAGTGGTACGATAGATTTTCGACCTCCTGCCAGTGTTGAAAAGCAGGTGCTGAGGAGTATTGCAGTCAACAAAAATTCTTATTGAATGTTGGTATCAACGCCAATCAACATTTCCGGTGCTGATTTTGCCCGCTAAACTGTTCGATATTTCGTTTCTTTGCCGATCGAAACAGTTCTGGCAGAACCTAAGTCAACTGCAGTCACCCGATTTTTAAACTATGTGGCAGTTTTTTTCCGGATTTATTCTCCGCTACCGTGTTGCAATTTTAGTAGTGATCGGCCTGATCACCATCTTTATGGGCTACATGGCCAGCAAGGTGGACATGGAATACCGACCGGCCAACTTGCTCCCTCAAACCGACTCGGCAAACGTTCAATACAACCGATTCCGTCAGCTATTTGCTGAAGATGGCAACCTCATTGTGCTCGGCGTAAAAGGCGAAGCACTGTATCAGGTAGACAACTTCAGGGCGTGGTACGAACTGGGCAACGAGCTGCGAAAGGTCAGCGGCATTGATTCCATTTTTTCGGTGGCCCACATGTACGACCTCAAGCGCAACACCGATCTGAAGCAATTTGAGCTGAACCGGCTCGTTCAAAATACACCACAGACCCAGCAGGAAGTAGATTCTATTCGCAAGCAAATCGAGTCATTGCCCTTTTATAAAGGACTGCTCTACAACGACTCTACCTATGCGAGTTTGATGATGATTTTTGTAGACGCCGAAAAGTTTAACTCCAAAGAAAGAGGCGATGTCATTGAAAGGGTCGTAAACCTGGGACAAGAGTTTAGCGAAAACCACATGGAAGTTTATTACAGTGGTTTGCCCTATATCCGCACCGTTATCTCTGAGCGCGTAAAGGGTGAGATGTTGAAATTCGTCTTCCTCGCGGCCGCGGTAGCTGCCGGGTTACTGTTCTTGTTTTTCCGCTCATTTAAAGTGGTGGCCGTGAGTCTCACTGTGGTGGCCATTGCGGTGGTATGGTCCATTGGGTTTATCACCTTGTTTGATTATCGCATTAATATCCTGATGGCACTCATACCTCCGTTGATCATTGTGATTGGGGTGCCAAACGGCGTTTTTCTGCTCAATAAATTTCACCGGGAATACAAAAGTCACGGAAACAAGATTAAGGCACTGGCCAGGGTAATTCAAAAAGTGGGCAACGCCACATTCCTGACCAACATAACTACGGCCATGAGCTTTGGTACATTTCTGTTTACCCAAAGCCAAATGCTGATTCAGTTTGGGGTGGTGGCATCGCTGAGCGTTGTGGGCCTTTTCATCCTTTCCATTCTAATCATTCCCATCACCTTTAGTTTCCTACCAGCTCCCAGACAGCGACACGTTAAACACCTCGATCGTCAATGGCTCTATTATACAGTTGATGCTTTGGTGGTTTGGGTCACCAGCTTCCGACGATGGGTGTACACCATTGCCATTGTTGCTTTTGCAGTGGCACTATACGGCATTAGTCAAATTAAGGCCACCGGAAACCTGGTGGATGACCTGCCCAAAGATGACCCGGTTTTATATGACCTGCTTTTTTTTGAAAAACACTTTAATGGCGTGATGCCTTTTGAGGTGATGATTGAAGGTGAAAAACCCGGACAAATACTGCAACCCCAGGCACTCCGAAAAATTGATGAATTGCAGTCCATGATGGCAGAGCATCAAGAGTTGAGCAGATCTTTGTCTATCGTGGACGTGATGAAATTTGCCAAACAGGGCTTCTACAACGGAAACCCCGACCGCTATTCGCTCATCAACAACAATGAACGTAGCTTTATAGCCCCCTACCTCACCGGATATCAAGAGGGGGCAGACCTGGCGCGAATGTTCTTCGACTCCACCCGAACCACCACCCGCGTCACGGCACAAATGGCCGATGTAGGAACCGAACAAATGGATGAGTTTTTGGAAATGATACAACCCAAGGTAGATTCCATCTTTGCCGATAGCGGAATGAATGTGATACTTACCGGAACCAGCGTGGCATTTCTAAAGGGAACATCCTATTTGGTTAAAAATCTGCTAATCAGTCTTTGCCTGGCCATTATCGTTATTGGGGGAGTGATGTTTTTGTTGTTCCGATCCTGGCGCATGGTATTGGTTTCGCTCATTCCCAACCTTTTCCCACTTTTTATTACTGCGGCCGTCATGGGGTTTGTGGGAATCCCCATTAAGCCTTCAACCATTTTGGTATTTAGTATCGCATTTGGTATTACCATCGACGACACGATTCACTTTTTAGCCAAATACCGGCAGGAACTACGACACCGCGAATGGGACATTCGTTTTAGCGTGATTCAATCCTTGCGAGAAACCGGTGTGAGCATGATCTATACCTCCATTGTGTTGTTTTTCGGCTTCGGAATTTTTGCGCTGTCTAACTTTGACGGAACCGTGGCCCTCGGTGTTCTCGTGTCGATGACCCTGCTCGTGGCCATGCTATCGAATCTGGTGTTGCTCCCATCTTTGTTGCTCACTTTGGAACGGGCCATCACCACCAAATCATTTAACGAACCGCTGCTCGAAATTCTGGGTGAAGAAGAGGATATCGACCTCGATGATCTCGTGGTGAGGAAAATTGAGAAATCAGACGAGCAGCAAAACAATACCCAACAACCATGAAAGGAATTATTCTTGCCGGAGGCTCGGGAACACGACTGCATCCGCTCACCCTGGCCGTGAGCAAGCAACTGATGCCCATCTACAACAAACCGATGATTTACTATCCACTCTCGGTATTGATGGGTGCAGGAATCCGCGAAATTCTTATTATTTCAACCCCCCACGATCTGCCCAATTTTGAAAAACTACTCGGCGATGGCAGCAGTCTGGGTTGTTCTTTTCATTACGCCGTTCAAGCCGAACCCAAAGGACTGGCGCAGGCTTTTACCATTGGGGCCGATTTTATCGGTGACGATAGCGTGGCCCTGGTTCTCGGTGATAATATCTTTTATGGTTCCGGGCTCTTCGATAAACTCGAAGAGTACAACAACCCCAAAGGAGGCGTGGTGTTTGCCTATCACGTTCGCGACCCCGAGCGCTATGGCGTGGTGGAATTCGACGACGACCAGAAAGTTATTTCCATTGAAGAAAAGCCGATTAAACCCAAATCAAATTTTGCCGTTCCGGGATTGTATTTCTACGACAACAGTGTCATTGATATTGCGCAAAATTTAAAGCCCAGTGCACGAGGTGAATTAGAAATTACCGATGTGAATAAAACCTATCTCCAGCGCAACGAATTGCAGGTAGCCATACTCGATCGGGGCACTGCATGGCTCGATACCGGCACCTTCGAGTCGCTGATGCAGGCCTCGCATTTTGTTCAGGCCATTGAAGAACGACAAGGACTGCAAATCGGCTGTATCGAAAGCGTGGCCTATCGCAAAGGATTTATTTCTGCTGACCAACTGCGCAAACTTGCCGAACCACTAACCAAGAGCGGATACGGTCAGTACCTGCTCAACCTGATCGATCCTCATTAATTACAACATGCACACCCTCGCCGAATTACAATTGATCATTTCAAAGGAAATCGATTTATACGTAGACCAAATCAAATCCGGAACACTCTACGATCCGGTGAAATACATTTTTGATCTTGGTGGGAAACGAATGCGACCCGCGCTCATGCTCAGTTCGTGCGATATGTTTGGCGGCGATATACGCGCTGCAATTAATCCGGCCATCGGGGTAGAAGTGTTCCACAATTTTACCCTGATGCACGACGACATCATGGACGAAGCGCCACTGCGACGAGGTAAAAAAACCGTGCACAAAGTCTGGAATACCGATCACGCTATTCTATCGGGCGATGTGATGTTTGTAATGGGCTACCAACTGATGTGTATGGTCGATCCAAAAATATTGCCCGAGGTACTCGACGTGTTCTCGCAAACGGCTATGGAAGTGTGTGAAGGCCAACAATTCGATATGGAGTTTGAAGATCGCAACAGCGTTGCCATCGACGAGTACATCGAAATGATTCGATTAAAGACATCCGTGCTGTTGGCAGGAAGTCTTAAAATCGGTGGCATTATTGCCGGTGCATCCAAAGAAGATCTGGAACACATTTACCGTTTCGGTGAACAAATTGGAATTGCCTTTCAACTGCGCGACGACCTGCTTGATGCCTACGGCGACACAGAGAAATTTGGAAAACAGGTGGGAGGTGATATCCTTGCCAACAAGAAAACCTACTTGTTACTCAAAGCCAGAGAGCTCGCCGGAAAAAGCCAGTTGGCCGAACTTGATAAGCTCGTAGCCAGCACATCGGTGAGCGCTGAAAACAAAGTGAACCGCACGCTTCAGGTTTTCGATGAGCTTTCTATTCGCGCCCAAACCGAGTCACTGATGCAAGAATACTTTAGCGATGCCATGCAGCACCTCAAGGCCGTTAAGGTTTCCAGTGAACGCAAAAGTGAACTGATCAGATTTGCCGAAATATTGCTCGTCAGGGAGTCCTGATTAACGCATCGAGCGCAGGCTTCAACGTTGGGAACTGAAATGCTAAACCCGCATCGTGCAGTTTCTGGTTGGAGAGTCGGCTTCCTTTCAACAGCATGTCGCTCATTTCTCCCAAAGCAATCTTCAATGCCCACGCCGGAATATTCGGCAATCTGATTTTAGTGCGGTAGGCCGCCGCTATGGCGTGCATCATTTCCGCATGGGACACGGGTTCATCTGCAACGGCATTATACGGCCCGCGCATGCTGTCATCCACAGCAATCTTAAAGTAAATTTCACAGAGATCGTCGATGTGAATCCACGGGCTGTATTGTTTTCCACTTCCCAACACCGCCCCTATTCCCGGTTTAACTGTGGCCGCTAATTTAGGCAATGCACCACCATTGTTGCTCAGCACCATCGCCGTCCGAACCACTGCAATGCGTTGAGCAGGATTGTTTTCGTGTGATTCCTTTTCCCAGATCTCACATACCTCCGAAAGAAATCCGGTGCCCGCTCCGTCGCTTTCCTTAAAAATGTTTTCGGTGGTTTCGGTGCCGTAATAATTGGCACCCGATGCCGAAATGAAAAATTTAAAGGATCCCCCTGATTTGACCATTGCTTCCTTTAATAGCCGAGCACTGTCGCGTCGACTCGAAATAATTTCCTGCTTTCTGCGTTTTGTCCATCGCTTGTCGGCGATGCCGGCCCCGGCTAAATGAACAACTCCGCTCACCCCTTTCAATACATTCGCGTCGATTTCGTTTTTCGCCGGATTCCAGTAAAATTGTTTCACCGCAGAATGCGCAGTCGATTCAGGGTAGCGGCTCAGGATGTGAACGCGGTAATTTCGGGACGTCATCAGGTCGGTGAGTGCAGTGCCGATCAGCCCTGTTCCTCCGGTTATTAATACAGTAGACTTGGACATATTAACAGGCTTCTTTTGCTTTCTTTAAGTTAAGGTAATCGATAAAGAACGAAGAATACTAATTTTGAATGCAATTCAACCCAGTCTCAACGCTTTCATCATGAAGTTCACCCTTTTTATCTACCTCTTTTCAATCGGCTTTTCGCTGGCAGCGCAGCAACCCAAACTTTCCCCATATATCGACTACTGGGATCAGGAGCGAAAAATAAAGAAAAGTCAGGGGCAGTACCTCGATGGACTTGAGCACGGCAAGTGGCGATACTGGTACGAGGACGAAACCCTCATGGAGGATAGCGAGTTCTTTCGCGGTCGCTTGCACGGACAAGTTCTGCGCTTTCACGAAAACGGGGTATTGAGCAACCGTGGATATTTTGTTCTCAATAAAAAGGACAGCTTATATGAGGCGTGGTTTGATAATGAAGCATTGCGTGAAACGGGATATTTCACCGATGATAAAAAGGTTGGCGAATGGCATTATTTCTACGATACCGGCGAGCCGAAAATGACGGAGATTTACCAGGGAGATACGGTGTTAGTCATGGCGTTTTATGATGTGCGCGGTCAACAAACCATCCTGGGCGGTAACGGATACATGATGGAGCGATACGCCAACGGAGCTGTAAAAGAGCGATACGAATATCAAAACGGACTAAAACACGGTGCCTTCGAAGAGAACTTTAATTCGGGGAGCCCGCAGTCTAAAGGTGCTTATGAGAATGGCTTGAAAATGGGTGAATGGGTGTTTTGGCACGCAACAGGCGAAATCCAAAGCCAGATTAATTTTGCGAACGACAAGCTACACGGAAGTTATCGGGAGTTTTATCCTGACGCCACGCCCAGTTTAGTTGGAAACTACCACCATGGTGTAAAAACCGGTTTGTGGAAGTGGTGGCGCGAAAATGGCGAAATGGAGATGCAGGGAGACTTTTTGGATGGCGAACAGCACGGCGAATGGAAAGTGTGGTTTGAAAGTGGCGGTTTGAATTACGTAGGACACTACGAGCACGGAAATAAATCGGGCGAATGGTTGCATTATTATCCCGACGGCTCAATGTGGAAAAAAGGAACGTACCTGAAAAACCTACAGGAAGGAGAGTGGAAAACATGGTTCGAAAACGGAAATGAATTGCAGCGCGGAAGTTATTCCGAAGGATTGGAACAGGGCGAGTGGTCTTCTTGGTATGAAGATGCCACTGCAAAAGATATCGGCTCATTCTTGAATGGAAAACTCCACGGCAAATGGATCGGGTGGAGTCCCGGAGGACAAAAAATTTATGAAGGCAACTGGAAAGAGGATGTGAAAGACGGCGAATGGAAATACTGGCACGACAACGGAAAACTTCAACTCACTGGCTGGTTTGCCGACGGAGTCCGAACCGGGGTGTGGAGAACCTATAATGAACAGGGAACACTCGTTAGCGAAGGAACGTATGCCCAAGGACGGCCACACGGCAACTGGTCGTACTATTTTGAGAACAGTGGGGTTTGGCGCCAAACGAGCTATGCCAACGGAAAACTGGACGGCACAGAAACCATCTACCACAGCAATGGTCAGGTACAATCCGAAACCCGATATAAAAACGGTTTAAAAGACGGGAAATTCCGGGTTTTAAGCCGCCGGGGTCAAGTCATTCGCGAAGAAATATTTGAAAAAGGTAAGTCGGTGAAAGTGATTGTAGATCGCACATCAAATTGATTGTTGCGAGAAAAAAAATGTGTATATTTGCCGCATAATTCTATGCGAGCAATGAATGATAGAGGGGCAAGCCCCTCTATTTTTTTACCGCCATATTTATGATCGATCGGAATATAGTTGAGTCATTGGTAAACGACGCCATCGCCGAAGCATCCTGTTTTTTAGTGAGTCTTAAGATTGGCAATGCCAATGAAATTCAGGTGGAAATAGACAGCGATACGGGCGTGAGCGTGGCCGATTGCGTAAAGGTGAGCCGGGGCATTGAGCACAACCTTGACCGCGAAGAAAACGATTTTTCATTGAAAGTTACTTCGCCCGGTGCGGCCGAGCCTTTGCAAGTGTGGAGACAGTATTACCGCCACGTGGGACGAAATGTGAAGGTGGAGACAACCGACAGTAATGAGCTCACCGGCAAGTTGCTGCACGTGGCCGATGACTCGATAAAAATAATGACCGAGCCGCGCAAAGTGGGCAAAGGAAAGCAAAAAGTGAAGATCGATCCCCAAGAAATCGAAATCAATAAATCAGATATAAAATCAACCAGGGTAGTGTTATCCTTCAAATAATTAAGCGCAATGAATAGTGTAAGTCTCATTGAATCGTTTTCGGAATTCAAAGAATTCAAAAGCATTGACCGAGAAACCATGATGGGTATTCTTGAAGATGTGTTCCGATCTATGCTTATCAGAAAATACGGCTCAGACGATAACTTCGATATCATACTGAACGTGGATAAAGGGGATCTTGAGATCTGGCGAAATCGCGAAATTGTGGCCGACGGAGAGGTAGAAGATCCCAATCACGAAATTGCCTATTCGGATGCCATTAAAATAGAACCCGACTTCGAAATTGGCGAGGATGCTTCAGAAGAGCTGAAACTCGAAGATTTTGGACGCCGAAATATTCTGGCCCTGCGGCAAAACCTTCAGGCCAAATTGCTCGAGCTCGAAAAGGACAATATCTACAATAAGTACAGCCAGCGCGTAGGAGAGATTATTACCGGCGAGGTTTATCAAATCTGGAAAAAAGAAATTCTTGTGCTCGACGATGAAGGAAACGAACTGATTCTTCCCAAGTCAGAGCAAATTCCTACCGATTACTTTAAAAAAGGAGATTCGGTTCGTGCAGTAGTATATAAAGTGGAGATGCGAAACAACAACCCCGTGGTGATCCTTTCGAGAAATGCACCCGAATTCCTGGAGCGATTGTTCGAAATGGAAGTGCCCGAGGTTTTCGACGGATTGATTACCATTAAAAACATTGTTCGCGAACCCGGTGAGCGCGCAAAAGTAGCCGTCGAATCATACGACGATCGCATCGACCCAGTCGGCGCCTGTGTGGGCATGAAAGGTTCGCGTATTCACAGTATCGTTCGTGAGTTGAAAAACGAGAATATCGATGTAATCAACTTCACCAACAATACCCAGCTCTATATTTCCAGGGCCCTGAGCCCAGCAAAAATCTCCTCGATGGAGATAGATGAAGGAACCAGAAAAGCAAATGTATATCTCAAACCGGATCAGGTGTCAATGGCAATTGGTAAGGGAGGACACAATATCAAACTGGCAAGTAAGCTAACAGGATATGAAATAGACGTTTATCGCGAAAGTGACGCACAGGTAAACGAAGATGTAGACCTCGATGAATTCACCGATGAGATTGAAGGCTGGATTATCGATGAGCTCAAAGCAATAGGATGCGACACGGCTAGAAGTGTGTTGGAAATTAGTGATGAAGATCTCATCACCAGAACCGATCTCGAGGCCGAAACCATCCGTGAGATCAAGCGCATTCTCGAAGAAGAATTGGAATAATTCATATCTTTCGGGATTAAACGGCAAACAACGTAAATAAAAGTTCGGAGACTGAATGGCAGGTAAGAAAACAACAACAGTTAGATTAATTAAAGCAGCGAAAGAGTTCAATATCGGCGTGCCGACTATTGTCGATTTTCTCGCCAAAAAAGGGCATGAGATAGAGGGCTCTCCCAACACCAAGCTTTCTCCCGAACTGTACGAAATCCTGCTCGACGAATTCCAGACGGACAAAGAGCGGAAAGAAAGGGCCAAAAAAGCCGTGCCCGGCCGCGAAGAACGTCAAACCGTTTCGCTCAAAGATTCGGCATCTAAAACCCGATCCAAAAAGGAAGAAGATACAGAGCAACTGCTGATTAAGAATATTCAGGACCCCGCACAGCAGGTGATTAAAGCCAAGCCCGAAAAAGCGCCTGGACTCAATATCGTTGGGAAAATTGATCTCGATAAAAAGCCGGCAGCACCAAAGGAGGCTGAAGAGAAAAAAGAGGTGATAGCTGAAAAAGCACCCGAAACACCCTCCGAAACTCCAGCCAAAGCGGACCCTAAAGTAGAGCATAAAACGGCTCAGAGTACCGAATCCGAAGTGCCCGAAGAAAAGGCAGATCCGAAAGAAGAAGCAACGCCGAAGGAACAACCGAAAGAAACACCAGTCGCAAAGATAGAGGCACCCAAAAAAGAAGATGACATGGTGGTCCGGGCCAGAGCAACTCAGCTCACAGGGCCTACAGTGGTCGGTCGTATCGAACTACCCGAAAAACCAAAAAAGAAACCGGTTGCTTCCTCGGAAGATAGCGATTTGGGGAAACGCAAACGCAAACGTAAACGCATTCGAACCGCTGCTGTTGATGTAGGAACGGAAGGTCAGAAAAACAAACCGGTGCGGGGCAAAGCGAAAGCCAAGAAACCCGAAATTGATGAAGCCGAAATTCAGCGCGAAATTAAAGAAACCCTTGCACGACTCAGCGGTGGTGGAAGGTCTAGAGGGTCTAAATTTAAGCGCGCCAAACGCGAACTGGCTGCAAAGCGTAGCGAAGAAGAAATACTGCGCCAAGAGGAGGAACAACGCACACTCAAAATTACCGAGTTTGTTACCGTTTCCGAATTGGCAACCATGACCGGCATGACGCCCACAGATGTTATTTCAGCGTGTATGTCGCTCGGCATATTTGTGTCTATCAATCAACGTCTCGACGCGGAAACGATCACCATCGTGGCCGAAGAATTTGGATTTGAAGTGGAGTTTGTCAGCGCCGACGTTCAAGAATCCATTCCTGATGAAGAAGACACTGAAGAAGATCTGGAACCCCGTGCTCCGATTGTTACCGTTATGGGACACGTTGACCATGGTAAAACTTCGCTGCTCGATCACCTGCGAAAAGCCAATGTTACCAGTGCAGAAGCTGGAGGTATTACCCAGCACATCGGTGCATATAGCGTGAACCTCGAAGATGGACGAAAAATAACTTTCCTGGATACACCGGGACACGAAGCCTTTACCGCTATGCGTGCCCGTGGAGCGCAGGTAACCGACGTGGCCATCATTGTAATTGCTGCCGACGACAACGTGATGCCACAAACCGTAGAAGCCATTAACCACGCACAGGCAGCAGGAATTCCGATGGTATTCGCCATCAATAAAATTGACCGCGACAATGCCAACCCGGATAAAATTCGCGAGGCACTCTCAGCCATTAATATCCTGGTTGAAGACTGGGGCGGAAAGTTTCAGGCGCAGGAAATATCGGCCAAGATGGGTACCAATATCGACGAACTACTCGAAAAAGTACTGCTCGAAGCCGAACTACTCGAACTCAAAGCCAATCCTGACAGAAGAGCCCTTGGTACCGTAATCGAATCATCGCTCGATAAAGGACGCGGTTTTGTCTGTACGCTGCTAGTCAGAAAAGGAACCCTCAGAGTGGGTGATGTGATTTTGGCAGGTTGTTTCAGTGGAAGAGTAAAGGCCATGTACAATGAAAGAGGACAAGCCATTGAGGAAGCCGGGCCTTCTACACCAGTAACAATGCTCGGATTTAACGGAGCACCCAATGCAGGAGATCAATTTCACGTATTGGAAGACGAAAAAGAAGCCCGCCAGATTGCGGCCCGTCGTCTGCAACTACAAAGAGAGCAAGGGGTGCGAACGCAGAAGCACATCACGCTCGACGAAATTGGTCGCCGAATTGCCCTCGGTGACTTTAAAGAGCTTAACCTGATTATAAAAGGTGACGTGGATGGATCGATTGAAGCACTTTCGGATTCTCTGGAGAACCTTTCCACCGAAAAAATTCAAGTGAACATCATTCACAAAGGAGTTGGTGCGATTACCGAAACCGACGTTATGCTCGCTTCGGCCTCGGATGCTATTGTTATCGGTTTCCAGGTGCGACCTTCGGCCAGTGCACGAAAAGTGGCCGAAAAGGAAGAGATTCAAATTAAACTCTATTCGGTGATTTACGCTGCCATTGAAGAAATTAAAGAAGCAATGGAAGGCATGTTGTCTGCTAAAATTGAAGAGCAGATCGCAGGTACTGCTGAGGTGCGCGAAACTTTCCGAATTACCAAAGTGGGAACCATTGCCGGTTGCTTTGTAACCGATGGCAAAATCAATCGAAACAATAAAGTGCGTGTAATTCGCGATGGCGTTGTTATCTACACTGGAACCCTGGGCTCGCTCAAACGCTTTAAAGACGACGTAAAAGAAGTGTCAAAAGGCTATGAGTGTGGTTTGAATATCGATAGATATAACGACATCAAAGTTGGCGACGTCATTGAAGCTTTCGAAGAAGTGGAAGTGAAACAAACCCTCGATTAGCACAGGGCTTAAAAGGCCCCGAAAAAAGGATTAATACCCGTGCGTCGGCTCGATGTGGTCTCGAACAATATAACAGTTGGGATAATCCGAAAGGATTTCGTTCTTAAACCGTTCGGCCTGTATTCTCGTTCTGAAATCGCCTACGCGCAATCTGAAGTTTGGTTGTAACCAACTTACATAAGCACTGTAGTCTGGAAACTGCTGAACAAACGCGTTGCGCGTTTCATTTACTTCGTCTTTTTTGCCAAAATAGAGCTGAATCCGGAATCCGTCAAGCGGCAGTTCAGCATCTGCAATAACTTCCATCAGCGAAGTGATGTTCTCGTCTTCGTGAATTGATACCAACCCGGTAGGTAGTCCAAAAATCAGACTGTCTAACCCAAATTCTGTGCTGTCGTGCTGACCAGAAAGCATTGTGAACTGTAGCCAAATGGCAAAAAAGAGAGTCAATTTCTTCATGATTGTGCAAAGATAGTTGATCGCACGCCAGCTTCACAAAGATTGTTCCGATTCTCATCCATCTCATCCTCCATAGAGTAAGTCACCACCCGATTTTAGCGGAGCAGAAGCCCTTATTTAGAATCGTTTTAAATTGCTCCATTTCCTCCCGATTTGGACCTGATATGGTTCTAATGTTCTAAATTTGCAACCAATTTTTGACCCCTGTTTTAACGAAATTTAACCGTTAAATGATGTATCTATTGAACCGATTCTGTCGCTGTTTTTCCGCTTACTTAGTACTAGTTGTTGGTCTGCTGCTTACTACAACAGCGAGTGCTCAGCCAGATGGAGAAAAACTTTTTAAAGGGTACTGTGCCTCTTGTCACCAGATAGACAAGGACATGACAGGCCCAGCATTGCGGGGCTCAGTGGAGCGCTGGAGCGGAAAAGAAGAATTACTGTACGAATGGGTGCGAAACCCCGCTGCGGTTAAGGCGGGCGGCGATCCCTATGTGAGGCAAATGTTGGCCGAGTGGGAGCCTCGCTCTGGTTTAATGACCGGGCAGCCACTGTCAGATGAGGAGATTACGGCCATTTTTGATTTTGTCGATAAACCCCAAGAAACCGCTGCACCGGTTGGAGGCCCTGCAGGCCCCGCCAGTGGCACGGCAACGGATGTGGAGTCAGAAGATGGTGAAACCATTTTCTTTCTGGCCATTATCGGGCTGGTCCTGATGATGATTGTATTGTCGATGAGCAGCGTGCGCCGTGCACTTGCCGGAGCACTAAAACAACAACAAGGAAAAGACGCCACCGAACCCACATCCTACTTTCAGGAATTGAAAGATTGGATGCAGAACAACAAAGTGGTGACTTCCTTGGTCATCATCTTCTTTCTTGTTCTGGGAGCAGTAGACATGTGGGACCGACTCATGGCGGTGGGGGTGTTTGAAGGTTACGAACCCCAACAACCCATTGCCTACAATCACACGCTGCACGCCGGAGAACTGGGAATCGATTGTCAGTATTGTCACAGCGGAGCTGAAGATAGTAAGCACGCTGGCATTCCGGCCGCAAGTGTCTGTATGAACTGTCACGTCGCTGTTAGTGAAGGTCGCAACGATCTGGGAACGGCCGACATTGAGCGGCTATATGCTGCGGTAGGTTGGGATAGCGAGAAAATGGCTTATACTGCCGAACCACAGCCCGTTGCTTGGGTTAAGGTTCATAACCTGCCTGACCATGTTTTCTTTGACCACTCACAACACGTTACTGTGGCTGGCATTGAGTGTCAAACTTGTCACGGCCCAATTGACGAAGAGTATACCGTTGCCAAGCAATTCGCGCCCCTTACCATGGGATGGTGTCTGGATTGTCACAACAGTACAGAGGTTGATATGACCAGCTCTGAATATTACGAGGAAATCCACTCGCGCTTCGCTAATGACCGGCGCGGAAGAGAGTTCCTTAAAGCCTACCTCGAAGATGGAGGAGGGATCTCAGTTAAAGATATGGGTGGTTGGGAATGTTCCAAATGCCACTATTAAAATTAAATGAAACGTAGCCCGATGGGAGATTCAAAAAAGAAATACTGGACCGGTTTAGAGGAACTGCATCAGACTCCTGAGTTCGTGCAAGCAAGCAACAAAGAATTCAGTGAGGAGCTTCCGGTTGAAGAGTTTTTAAATGACGAACGGCTGGGTTCTGCAACCACCGGCCGAAGGGATTTTCTTAAGTTCCTTGGATTCGGTTTGGGCGCTGCTACATTAGCCGCCTGTGAAGCACCGGTAATTAAATCAATCCCTTACGTTACCAAGCCAGAGGAGATCACACCGGGAATCGCCAATTATTACGCATCAAGTTATTTTGACGGATATGATTTCGCCAGCGTGCTTGTGAAAACCCGCGAAGGTCGTCCGATCTTTATCAAAGGAAACAAGCAATACGGACTGGCAGGCGGAAGAATTAACGCGCGTGTTAGCGCATCTGTCTTGTCGCTCTACGATTCTCAGCGATTGCAACATCCCGTCATCGATGGCGCCCGCGCCGATTTGGACGAAATGGATACCCGTGTCATTAACGCGGTTCAAGCGGCCATGATCAACGGACAAAAAGTTCGATTGCTTACCAATACGGTAAACAGTCCCGCAGCCATGGCTGCTATTGAAAAATTCGGTGAAAGCGTAGCCGAACAGGCCGGTGGAATGGAGGATGTTTTCCGACATGTGCAGTACGAACCCATATCCTACGCCGGAATGCTCGAAGCCAATCAGGAAAGCTTCGGCCGGGCGTTTATTCCGGATTATGATTTCACTAAAGCCCGAACCATTGTCAGCGTTTCTGCCGACTTCCTCAATGACTGGTTGTTCGCCAACGAATATTCGGGTGATTATATCGCCAACAGACGGCCGGAAAACGGATGGATGTCGAATCACTTCCAGTTTGAGGCACTGATGACCCTCACCGGAACCAACGCCGACGTACGAACGCCAATAAAGCCTTCGCAAGAAGGGTTGATAGTGGCAAGTATCTATAATTTTATTGCATCACAAACCGGAAATGCCGGTGTGAGCATCAATACTTCTGAGGTGGATGGCTTGTGTCGTCGTGCAGCAGAAAAACTCTTGGCCGACCGGGGACAGTCGCTCGTTGTAGCGGGATCAAACAGCAAGGGGATTCAGGTTTTAGTTAACGGCATCAACAACATGCTGGGTAATTACGGATCCACCATCAGCACCACCAATGAGCTGAACCTGAATAAGGCGTATGACCGCGATATTCAGAGCCTAATGGCCGAAATGAACTCCGGTGAAATTGGACTGGTGATTATTGCCGGAGTTAATCCCGCATACAGCCTCGATAATTCAGAAGACTTCCGTCAGGCACTGGCCAAAGTAACGAACCGCGTGGCCCTATCGCTTTATATGGACGAAACAGCTAGTCTGTGTAATATCGTCTGCGCCGATAACCATTACCTGGAGTCGTGGAACGATCACCGTATTAAAAGCGACTTTGTAGGTATGGCTCAACCTGCCATTTCTAAGTTGTACGAAAGTCGTCAACTCGGCGAGAGCATGCTTAAATGGAGCGGATCGGATCAGGATTTTTACGGATTTATGCAAGCCACTTGGAGCGGGATGCTTTCTGGAATTGCCGAAGGACTTACATTCAGTGACGATTGGAACCGCGCCATTCACGATGGCGGAATGCGTCTTTCTGCTCCTTCACTAGATATTGGAACCTTTGCCGGAAATGTTTCTGCCGCAGCTTCTGAAGCGAATGCACTGGCACAGTCCGCCGGTGGCGAGTTCGAAATGGTGTTTTACACCAAAGCTGGAATCGGAAATGGAAGCCATATTGCCAACCCATGGCTGCAGGAGCTGCCCGATCCGGTAACCAAAATCACTTGGGACAACTACGTTACCATGGCTCCGACAGATATGCGTGAGCGGGGTTACAATGAATATCTTGGAGAACGCCACCCCGCAACTGTTGCCGTGTTTAATATCGGCGGTCGCGAAATGCGAATGCCTGTTGTGCCCGTACCGGGCCAGAAACCAGGCACGCTTGGATTGTCGTTGGGATATGGTCGTGGAGCCAACGGAGAGAAAATTGGAAAAGCAGCATTTCAGACTGCAGAATATGGCGGATACCTAACCAAAGAAGACGGACTGCCAAAGCCCATTGGGTTTAATGCCTATCCGTTGGTAACCAAGTCCGCGGGCGGTGTGTTGTACCATAATTTTGAGGCGAGTATTTCCGGAACCGACGGGACATATCCTTTGGCATCTTCGCAAACGCACCACACCATCATGGACCGCACTTCGGTGCTGCGTGAAACGGATTTGGCCACGTTCAACACGGCCGACAGAGAGGATTATAACCCAGTCGCTGCACTGGCTTTTCACGGTGCGCCGGTTAAAGAGGGTGCTGAACCGCGTGAGGATCACAAGGTTCCAGTAAAGGATATCAATATCTGGAATGAACATCCAGTAAGTAATGCAGGCCATCGTTGGGGAATGTCCATCGACCTGAACGCATGTATAGGTTGTGGAAGTTGTGTGGTTTCGTGTCACATCGAAAACAACGTGCCAGTAGTTGGAAAAGACGAAGTGCGACGTGCCCGTGATATGTTCTGGATGCGTATCGACCGTTACTACAGCTCCGATATGAGCCATGAAAAAGCAGAGGAACAAGGACTTGGAACCATCGAAACTTACCGAAAAATGGAAGTTCCGGAGGAGAATCCGAAGGTGGTGCACATGCCGATGTTTTGCCAGCACTGTAATCATGCGCCCTGCGAAACCGTTTGTCCGGTAGTAGCTACTACCCATAGCAACGAGGGGCTGAACCAGATGACCTACAACCGTTGTATCGGCACGCGCTACTGTGCCAACAACTGCCCGTATAAAGTCCGACGGTTCAACTGGTTCAACTACATGGGATATAAGAAGTTTCGTGAGGTGAACCCTTCTCAGGACGCAACCATGCGCATGGTGCTCAACCCAGACGTTACCGTTCGTGCTCGTGGAGTGATGGAGAAATGTTCAATGTGTGTTCAGCGGATTCAGGCGGGTAAATTGGATGCCAAAAAAGCCGGAAAGCCAGTTGTCGATGGAAGTATCCAAACAGCCTGTGCTGAAGCATGCCCAACCGATGCCATTACTTTTGGTGATGTTAATGATACAAACTCTCAGGTGCGTAAAAATCACGAAAGCAAGCGTGGGTACTATGCCCTTGAAGAAATCGGGATACGTCCGAATATTGCCTACATGGTAAAAGTGAGAAACGAAGAAGAATCAACAGAAGCATAAATCAGAGCCAACTATGCATAAAGAAGCAGCGATTCGGGAGCCACTGATCTTAGGTCACAAGACCTATCACGACATCACCGTGGACGTGGTGAGCCCCATCGAAAACAAAGCCCCCAAAATGTGGTACGTGCTGATGAGCATTGCGGGAATCATCAGTCTTTGGGGAGTGGGTTGTATCATCTATCTTATCGCAACCGGAATCGGTACCTGGGGATTGAACAAAACCGTGGGTTGGGCTTGGGACATTACCAACTTCGTGTGGTGGGTAGGTATCGGCCACGCGGGAACCCTTATTTCGGCAGTATTGCTGTTGTTTCGTCAGAAATGGCGTATGGCAATTAACCGTTCGGCAGAGGCCATGACCATCTTTGCGGTATTGATGGCTGCCCTGTTTCCGGGTATTCACATGGGGCGAATCTGGATGGCATATTGGGTATTGCCATTGCCAAACCAGTTCGGATCACTATGGGTAAACTTCAACTCGGCGCTGTTGTGGGACGTGTTCGCCATTTCTACCTACTTCACCGTGTCATTGGTGTTCTGGTACATTGGTCTTATTCCCGACTTTGCCACCATCCGCGACCGAATGATCAAGCCACTGCCAAAAAAGGTGTACGGCATTCTCAGCTTCGGCTGGTCAGGAAAAGCAAAACAATGGACTCGTTTTGAGGAAGTGTCGCTCGTTCTTGCAGGATTGGCTACACCACTTGTGTTTTCAGTACACTCGATTGTATCCATGGACTTTGCCACTTCGATTATTCCCGGTTGGCACACCACTATTTTCCCACCTTACTTCGTTTCAGGCGCGGTATTCTCCGGTTTTGCGATGGTACTCACACTCATGCTCATCATGCGTAAAGCCATGAATCTGGAGAATTATGTGACCGTGAAGCACGTGGAATATATGAACATCGTCATCATCGTTACGGGATCGATTGTAGGGGTGGCCTACCTCACCGAGTTGTTTATTTCATGGTATTCGGGAGTAGAGTACGAGTCGTATGCATTTATCAACCGTTTCTCGGGGCCTTATATGCTGTCGTACTGGACCATGATGACCTGTAACGTAATCAGCCCGCAGTTGTTTTGGTTTAAGAAAATCCGAACCAACCTCACCATTACCTTCATCCTGTCGATTGTAGTGAACATTGGGATGTGGTTTGAGCGTTTTGTAATTATTGTAACCTCACTTCACCGCGACTATGTTCCGTCGAGCTGGACGATGTTTTATCCGACCTGGGTAGATATTGGCATCTTTATCGGAACCATCGGAATATTCTTCACCATGTTTCTGGCTTTTGCCCGCTTCTTCCCAGTGCTAGCGCTCAACGAGCTGAAATCGATTCTAAAGGTGAGCGGAGAGAGTTATAAAAATGATGAATCATCACCCCATTAATTATCAAGATGATGGCAAATAAGATATTGCACGCAATGTATGATGATGACCACGTCCTGTTTGATGCTGCCAGAGAACTGCGCACACAGGGCGTCAGGGTCAAAACGGTTTATTCTCCGTTTCCACTACACGGCATCGATCCGATAATTGGCGTGAAGCGAACCCGGATGGGAATCGTGGCATTCCTGTTTGGTCTGGGTGGCCTTACCCTGGCGTTGCTCGGAATGTGGTATTTTATGATTTATGACTGGCCGATGAACGTAGGAGGTAAACCGAGCTTTAGCCTCATGCAAAACTTACCCGCGTTTATTCCGATCGCCTTTGAGTTTACCGTACTTTGTGCGGCACACGGCATGGCTATTACCTACTTTATACGAAACGGTACACTGCCCGGCATGCCAGCATCAAACCCCGATCCGCGGACTACCGATGACAAGTTTGTGATTGAAATCCACACAGGAGAAAATCACGGTCATACCAGCGAGCAATTGAAAGAAATTCTCAAATCGAGTGGTATCATTGAAATCAGTGAACGAGAAATTGAAAGCTAAGCGCCCCGATATGAAAAAAGTATATCATAACTATTTGTCAGTGACCGCTATCCTGGTTTTAGTAGCTGTTCTAACTACGGGATGCAAGAATGATCACAACAGCCCCGGCTACGAATACATGCCGGATATGTACCGGTCACCAGCTATCGAAGCCTATGTGGACTACGGAATGGATCCGTTCCATTTCGGCGACTCCCTTGTATTGGCTCAGCGAAACACCCCTTCGGCAAGAATGCCTGTTGTGGGAACCATCCCATTTAGCGAGGATCCAGACAAGGTGCACTATAACTTTCCTTATCCATACGATAATACCGACGAAGGCTACGAAGCATCCGATGCGCTTAAGTCACCATTGGTAGAGACAGAAGCCGTAATGGCCCGCGGACAATTATTGTATGACCGGTTTTGCGAGCACTGCCATGGTGCAACCGGAGCCGGCGATGGACTGGTAGTTGAAGTCGGAAATCACCCACCTCCCGGAGCCTATGATGGCGCGCTTAAAGACCTTTCTGAAGGTAAGATGTTTCACAGCATTACCTACGGAAAGGGAGTGATGGGACCACACGCGGGGTTGTTGTCCAAAGAAGACCGATGGAAAGTTATTGCCTACGTAAAAACACTTCAGCAAGGAGCCGATGAAGCTGCATCAGAAGAAGGAGAATCGGCTGATACAGATGCAACGACCGAAATGTAAACGAGGAATCTGATATAAACTAATTTAGAAAACACACCAAAATGGAGTATAGTTTTTCCAATAGAGCCAAAACCGCCACCTATATTTTGATGGCCATTGGGTTGATTTCGCTCATCGTTGGTTTTATCGCCGACGGATCGGAGCACCACAACCGCTGGTGGTCGGCCCTGTATGTAAACGGTTTGTTCTTTACATTCATCACATTCGGTGCGTTGTTTTTCAACATCCTGCAGTATGCCACCGAGGCAGGATATTCAGTGATGGTGAAACGCATTTTCGAAGGAATTGTCGCTTTCATGCCCGTCGGAATCGGCATTATATTTCTGGTTCATCTGGTGGGCTCGTTCAACGGTCATCACATTTTTCACTGGATGGATAGCAGTGTACACGATGTGAATTCACCCGCTTATGACGAAATCATTGCCAACAAGGGAGCATACCTGAACATCCCGTTTTTCTGGGTTAGAAGCATTGTGTACGTTTCAACTTTCTTGTTCTTTGCTTATACCTTCAGAAAGCGATCGCTGATGCAGGATAAAGATCCGAGCCTGGCCATCCATAAAAAGAACTATGTGCGTTCTGGTTTGTTCCTCGTTTTCTTTGCGGTATTTTCTTCTACCCTTTCGTGGGACTGGGTGATGTCTATCGACACGCACTGGTTCAGTACGCTATACGGCTGGTATCTGTTCTCCGGAATGTGGTGCAGCGCCATGGTAGTTGGATTGATAATGATGCTGTATTTGAAAGCCAAAGGATATTTGCCTCAGGTGAACAACAGCCACATCCACGACATTGGTAAATGGGTGTTTGCACTGAGCTTTTTGTGGAGCTACCTCTGGTTTTCTCAATTTTTGTTGATTTGGTATTCGAATATCCCAGAGGAGGTGACCTATTTTATTACACGAATCGAATATTACAAGGTGCCATTCTTTACCATGTTCTTTGTGAATTTTGTATTGCCAATGATACTGCTGATGTCTCGCGACGCCAAACGAAATCCAACCTTCCTGATCTCTGTTGGAGCAATCATACTGTTGGGGCATTTTGTAGACACTTGGCTGCTGGTGCTTCCGGGAGTTATGGGAAGCGATGCACACCTGAACTGGATGGACTTTGGAATGTTTCTCGGATTTCTAGGTCTGTTTGTATTTGTGGTTCTGAAAGCCCTCACCAAAGCGCCGTTGGTGCCGGTGCATCATCCATACTTGGAAGAGAGCGTTCATCACAACATCTAAAAGAGATTGATAAATTAAGTAACGAAACAATACGATGGCAAAGTTTTTAACAGTTCTGATCGTTCTTCTGGTTGTAGTTGCACTGGCTCAGATTGCCCGGGTATACGAGCTTTCGACAGAACTCAGAAACCGCAGAGAAGAAGACATTCCCGATGCAGATAACCGATTTAATGCCAAGTTCTTTTTGGTGTTTATGGTGGCGCTCTTTATTTTCTTTATCTGGTTGATTGTAGCCTATAAAGACGATCTGGCCCTGTTCCAGCTTCCGGCCACCGAGCACGGCGTAGCAATCGATAACTTGTATTTCTTCAACTGGATCATCATCTTGTTGGTTTTCTTTTCGGTGCAAACCATGCTGTTTTATTTCGCCTCGAAGTATTACCGAAAGAAGGGGGTTAAGGCTTTCTTTTTTCCGCATGACAACCGATTGGAGCTGGTGTGGACCGTAATCCCTTCTATTGTATTGGCCATCATCATTATTTATGGTCTCACCATCTGGAATAGAATTACCTCAGAAGCATCCGACGAAGCGGTGCTGGTAGAGCTATACTCCCGCCAGTTTGACTGGACGGCACGTTATCCCGGTCCCGATGGTAAACTCGGTGCTACAGACTATCGATTGATTTCGGCCAGCAACCCGTTGGGTATTGTAACTCCAACCACTATCGAAGAAAAATTGGCCGAAATGGATCAAACGATTCAGGAATTGCGGGAATCCATTGAAAATCACGTTTTGGCAGATTCCAGGGTAAAGGAAATGCAAGAGCGCGTTGATCGCTTGGTGCGGCATAGTTTAAATATCAATAAACTCAATGAAGCACCCTACGATACCCTGTTGAACTATGGCGAAGATGATATCCTTGTCCGTGGTGAATTTATGATTCCGAGAGATCGCGAGGTGAAAGTTGTCATGCGCTCTCAGGACGTAATTCACAGTGCATTTATTCCACATTTTAGAGCGCAAATGAATACCGTTCCGGGAATGGTCACCACCATGAAATTTACGCCCACTGTTACAACAGACAGCATGCGCTTGGTATTGAACAACCCAGACTTTAATTTTGTATTAATGTGTAACAAGGTTTGTGGTGCAGCACACTACAACATGCAGATGGATATCATTGTGGACGAGGAAGACGTGTTTGAAAAGTGGATTTCTGAACAAAAGCCTTTTTTCCAAAGCGCTGAAGAAGAAGTTCAAGAAGAAGACGAGGAAGGTGAAACCCCTGACACAGCGGGTCAGGCCAATGCCATCACCGGCAAAAATGAGAAATTAGCAGATAAACAAAATTAAGTATCATGGCACTAGGAGCTCAGACAACAGTTAATGATAATCATGGACACGACCATCACCACGAGGAGTCGTTTGTGAGCAAGTATGTGTTCAGCCAGGATCATAAAATGATCTCGCGACAGTTCCTGATCACTGCTGTTTTCATGGCAATTGTCGGAATGATGCTTTCGGTATTCTTCCGGATGCAAATAGGATGGCATGGCGAAAGTTTCGGAATACTCAACACCTTTTTGGGTGATCGAATGGCACCCGACGGCGTGCTGACCGAAAATGCCTACCTGGCCTTGGTAACAATGCACGGAACCATCATGGTGTTTTTTGTACTTACCGGCGGTTTGAGTGGAACATTCGCCAACCTTCTCATCCCCTTTCAGATTGGTGCACGAGATATGGCATCCGGCTTCCTGAATATGCTTTCATTTTGGTTTTTCCTGATCTCGTCAATCATAATGTTTGCATCGCTGTTCCTGGAAACAGGCGCAGCCAGCGGCGGATGGACGGTTTATCCACCACTTAGTGCGTTGCCTCAAGCCATACCGGGATCCGGCATGGGAATGACATTCTGGCTGCTCAGTATGGTGTTGTTCATTATCTCCACCATTCTTGGTGGACTGAACTATATCGTCACCGTGCTCAACCTGCGTACAAAGGGAATGAAAATGACGCGATTGCCACTCACCGTATGGGCGCTGTTTGTAACTGCAATCATCGGTCTGCTTTCGTTCCCAGTTCTTGTTTCGGCAGTGGCGCTTTTGATTATGGACCGTGCCCTGGGCACCAGCTTCTACCTGTCGGATATCTTTATTGCCGGTGAAGCGCTCGACCAAACCGGTGGCAGCCCAATTTTGTACGAACACTTGTTTTGGTTCCTCGGTCACCCTGAAGTTTACATTGTTATTCTTCCGGCATTAGGAATCAGCTCAGAGGTAATCGCTACCAACTCGCGCAAACCGATTTTTGGCTATCGCGCCATGATTGGATCTCTTTTGGCCATTGGGTTTCTTTCATTCATCGTGTGGGGTCACCACATGTTCGTAACCGGAATGAACCCATTCCTGGGATCAGTGTTTGTATTTACCACACTGCTCATTGCTATTCCATCAGCCGTTAAAGCCTTTAACTACATTACCACCCTCTGGAGAGGAAGTATCGTGTTTACTCCTGCCATGCTTTTCTCTGTTGGACTGGTTTCGACTTTCGTTGCGGGAGGACTAACCGGAATCATTCTCGCTGACTCGGCGCTGGATATTGTGGTGCACGACACCTACTTTGTGGTGGCACACTTTCACGTTGTGATGGGACTTTCTGCCATCTTCGGAATGTTTTCCGGAGTGTATCATTGGTTCCCTAAGATGTTTGGCCGAATGCTCAATTCACGACTGGGATATTTGCACTTCTGGCTTACCATTATAGCTGGATACGGCGTATTCTTCCCGATGCACTTTGTGGGTCTTGCTGGCGCACCGCGACGATACTACGACTACTCCATGTATCCGATGTTTGACGCCACGGTCGACCTGAACATTATTATTTCGGTATTTGCCATTATCGCTGCGGTTGCTCAGGGCATCTTCCTGCTCAACTTCTTCTACAGCATTTTCCGCGGACAGGTCGCTTCTCAAAACCCATGGCGTTCAAATACCCTGGAATGGACTACTCCGGTAAAAGCCATCCACGGCAACTGGCCTGGGCCGCTGCCCGAAGTTCACAGATGGCCATACGACTACTCCCGACCGGATAAAGAAGAGGACTTTGTGCCCCAAAACGTTCCGCTCGAAGAGGGTGAGATCTCACATTAACACGATACATTAACATTTAAAAATCCCGGAGAGTTGTTCTTCGGGATTTTTCTATTCAGTCTAATGAAACAAGAGGTCTGCTGCTCTTCCGCTTTCTGATCGAGTAGCGAAGTAGGTTCCTTTGTGGTCCGTTAAAGCACCATTCCTTTTTTCTTTTTCTTCCTTTTAGATAAAATGGCCACCAGTACCATTGAAGTAACCACAGTGGCAACCACCACTTTTGTCACCAATTGCTGGCGGTTGTATTTCCACTCGGCCCCCCAGCCCCGTTCAGCGAATATGTTGGGAATGATGCCTTTTGACAGATCGTCGATAATGCCTTCTGCCACCCCAATTCGATCGGCGAGAATCAGCGGCAACCAGCGCCCGTAGCTCGACTCGCTGTATTTAAAGGCCTGTCTGCGGATCATTCCACTGAGACCCGATGGTGGAATTGAAGTGCCGAAAACCGCTGGCAAATTCTTTCGTTCTACCGAGCGTAGAATTTCAATGTTTTCTGGTTGCAGTGGAGGTCTCTTCCACGTGTAGCCCCGAATTTCTTCGTCTGTTCTGTTTTTCATTGGGTAGGTCGGATCATTCTTCGGATCGGCATCTATTCCCCAGCCCTTGATGTGACCGTGGCTGCTTTCTCTTTTATTTTCGAAATCTTGTGAATGGGTTTCGTCAGTCATGATGTTGGGTTTTTAAGGTGATACTTAATACGGAACTATGCGCTGGCCGAAGGTGGAATCAAAACCGGTTTGATGCAGTTGTCGAGCTTGCAGGAGAAGATGTGATACGCTTCGGCCACTTCTTCCATAGGAATACGGTGTGTGATCAATGCTTTCGGATCGATAATTCCGTTTTTAACATGTTCAATCATTTTCGGCAATAATCGTCGTACAGAGGCCTGACTGGCGCGAATCGTTATTCCTTTGTTCACCACATTTCCGATAGGCACCAGCGCATTGGTTGGGCCATACACGCCCACAATGGATACAATTCCGCCTTTTTTTACTGAATTAATGGCCCAATGCAATGCAGTGGTCGATCCTCCCTGTAAGAGCATTTTGCGGCCCAGGAGTGTGTTCATGGCATCGCCGGCTGCCTCGCAACCCACCGCGTCAATGCAAACATCTGCACCGAGCGAATCGGTGGTTTGTTTGGCAAACACAACCGGATCACCGAGTGATCGGAAATTGTGGGTTTCGCACTGCGCGAATTTTTCAGCAAATTCCAGTCGATAGTCAAGCTGGTCGATGACAATCACACGTCCCGCACCGAACAACCAAGCGCATTTTGCAGCCATTATTCCAATCGGACCGGCTCCGAATATCAGAACCGTATCCCCTTTTTGAATTCCGGCCATTTCTGCCGCCTGATAGCCGGTGGGCACCACATCTGTCAGCATGACCGCGTCGTCGTAGTCCATCCAATCGGGAATAACCATCGGCCCAACATCGGCATAGGGAACCCGAACATATTCTGCCTGGCCGCCGTGGTAGCCGCCGGTGGTATGTGAGTAACCGTAAATTCCCCCGAGTGCTGTTGCCTGAGGATTGGCTTCGTGACAGCATCCATAAATCTCTTGCTTGCAAAAGGAGCACTGGCCACAGGCAATGTTGAATGGGACGATCACCTTGTCGCCCACCTTTAATTTTTCAACTCCGGTGCCGGTTTCGACAACTTCGCCTATAAATTCATGCCCAAAGGTTGTTCCGACCCGGGTGTCCGGAACCAATCCGTGATAGAGGTGAAGGTCAGAGCCGCAGATGCACGATCGCAAAACCCGCACAATGACGTCATTCGGATGTTCAATTTCAGGATAGGGCCGATCCTTGTCGGCGCGGACCTTGAACGGCCCGCGATAGTTCATAGCTAGCATAATGGTTTAAAGTTTTTCTGTTCATAATAATCTGAATAAGAAATAACTCATGGGTTATTTCAGCGCGTTACTTAAAGTTACAAAATGCATCCAGCGCAGAAAAGTTTTATGGGTATTTTAAAATCAGCCCTCCGACCCTCGGCAAAACCCTATTTTTGCCCTGTGTCACAAAAACTTCAATACAAGGTTTGGATAACCGGAGCGGATGGTCAGCTTGGGCAATGCCTCAGTGATGTACTCCACCAGCACCCGACGATTGTTCCGGTGTTTTCGCGCCGGGTCGACCTGGATCTGGGCAATGCCGAAGCAGTCAAGGTCTGGATGACGGAACATGGCGTGGATGCGGTGATCAACGCAGCGGCTTTTACGGCAGTTGATCGTGCCGAAGATGAGCCCGAACTGGCCATGCAGGTCAACGCCGATATTCCACAATTGATGGCAAACGTTTGCGCCCAATTTGGAGTTCCGATGGTGCATATCTCAACGGATTATGTTTTTGACGGTACCGCGACTCAGCCCTATCTCGAATCGGATGCAGAAAATCCACAATCACTGTACGGGCTGAGTAAATACCTCGGCGAACAGGAGGTGCTCTTTGCTGGAGCTAAAAATATGGTTGTTCGCACCGCGTGGCTCTATTCCGAATACGGCCATAATTTTGTAAAAACCATGATTCGGTTGGGAAAGCAAAAAGAACAGATCAGGGTGGTAAACGATCAGATTGGAGCCCCTACTTATGCTGGTTATTTGGCTGAAGCACTGACCGCGATGGTAGAAAAAGTATTGGCGTCGCCAGCAGAAAACTACGGTGGAACCTATCATTTTGTCCATTCGGGAACAGCCACCTGGTTTGATCTGGCTAGTGCGGTGATGGAAATAAAAGCATTGCCCTGCAAAGTGCTTCCGTGTACTTCCGAGGAGTATCCAACCCGCGCCAAACGCCCGGCCTACAGCGTGCTCGACACCCAAAAAATTCAGTCTATCTTTGGGATTCAAATACCCAAATGGAAAGACGCCCTTCGGGAGGCCCTTTCGAAAATACCTGATGCATGACAGCTAAAAACATTCTCGTTACTGGTGGTGCCGGCTTTATCGGTGCTAATTTTATTCCCCTGCTATTAGAGCGATACCCGCAGGTGAAGGTGATTAACCTTGATTTGCTGACCTATGCAGGTGACGAAAAAAACCTAACCGAAGTAGCCCTTCATCCCAACTACGAATTTGTACAAGGCGATATCTGCGACAGCGAGTTAGTAGAGCGCCTTTTTGCCAAACATGACATCGATGGGGTGATACATTTTGCTGCCGAATCGCACGTTGATAACAGCATCACTGGACCCAAAGCTTTTGTGCAAACCAATGTGTTCGGAACGTTTACACTGCTTGAAGCCGCCCGAAAATTCTGGATGGAAGCACCCCATAAACGTCGTCAGGCTATGGAGCATGCACGTTTTTTACATGTTTCTACCGATGAAGTGTACGGCAGTCTGGGCGAAACCGGCTTGTTCAAGGAAACAACTCCCTATGCGCCCAACAGTCCGTATAGCGCCAGCAAAGCCAGCAGTGATCATTTCGTGCGCAGCTATTTTCACACTTATGGTCTGGAGGTGGTTACCACCAACTGTTCGAACAACTACGGCCCAAAGCAGCACGATGAGAAACTGATTCCGACCATTATACGCAAAGCAATTGCGGGAGAGCAGATACCCATTTACGGCGATGGAACCAACGTGCGCGACTGGCTTTATGTGCTGGATCACTGCAAGGGAATTTTGCTGACTTTTGAAAAAGGGCGTGTCGGTGAAACCTATAACATCGGCGGAAGAAACGAGCGAAACAATCTGTATATCGCGCGGGTTATTTGCGAATTACTCGACCGTATTCATCCGGGCAAAGGGCAATACAACGAGCTGATTGCTTTTGTAACCGACCGTCCGGGGCACGATCAGCGCTACGCCATCGATGCCACTAAAATTGAAACTGAACTCGGTTGGCGCGCAGATGAAAACTTCGAGACTGGAATAGAAAAAACCATTCAATGGTACGTCGATAAATACACCTCACAGCCAAAGAGCGCCTGATAAGAAATGGACGAAAAAATTCTGGAGAAAGCATTAAAGTGGACACAACCGCCTTATGACGATGCCACCATTGCCGAAGTGAAGCAGATGATGGAAACAGCTTCCGATTACTTGATCGAAGCGTTTTACAAGGACCTGGAGTTTGGAACAGGCGGGCTGCGCGGCATAACAGGACCCGGCACCAATCGCGTCAACCGCTACACCATTGCCATGGCCACGCAGGGCTTGTGCAACTACCTGAAGCAACATAATATTGAAAACCCCAAGGCCGCTATTGCTTTTGATTGTCGCAACAACAGCGTTGAACTGGCAAAGGCCACTGCCGAAATTTTTAGTGCCAACGGAGTAGAAACTTATTTGTTTGAGAGTTTGCGACCCACACCCGAATTGTCGTTTGCCATTCGAAAGCTGGGTTGTCATACCGGTGTGGTGATCACGGCTTCGCACAATCCACCCGAGTATAACGGTTACAAAGTGTACTGGGCGGATGGCGGACAAATTGTTGCTCCGCACGATGGCAATATCATCGCCGAAGTACGAAAAATCACCTCGCTCGATCAGGTGAACCAACAAGCGCGGCCGGAGCTGATTCACCCCCTGGGAGAAGACATGGATCAGCATTACTTGGCTGCATTGGAGGGATTGTTTGTATTGAACGATCCAGCCGTAGCAGGAGCGCTGAAGATTGTATATACACCTTTGCATGGCACTGGTTATCCGCTTATTCCACAGGCGCTGTCACGAGCCGGTTTTGACAAGGTTGAAGTGGTGGAGTCGCAGCGCGATCCGGATGGGAATTTTCCGACGGTTGTTTCTCCCAATCCAGAGGAAAAGGAAGCACTGACCCAAGCGCTTGAATTAGGAAGCCAATACGGAGCAGATATCGTTCTCGGCACGGACCCCGACGCCGATCGTGTGGGCATTGCAGTGAGAAATCGGGACGGCGACCTGGAACTGCTCAACGGCAACCAGGCTGCTTCGGTGTTGATTTATTACCTGCTGGAGCAATGGAAGGCAAAAGGTAAGCTAACTGGAAAGGAGTTTATCTGCAAAACCGTGGTGACCTCCGATTTACTCGCCGAAATAGCCAGCGCTTATGGCGTAAAGACCTACGAAACCTTAACCGGTTTTAAGTATATCGCTGATCTGATCCAATCAAAGGAAGGCGTGGAAACTTTTATTGGAGGTGGCGAAGAAAGCTACGGCTATCTGGTGGGCGACGTGGTGCGCGACAAGGATGCGGTGATTTCTTCGGTGATATTATGCGAAGCCGCCGCGTGGGCAAAGTTGCGTGGAAGTGATTTTTATGAAATGCTCATCGATATTTACCTGGGTTTTGGTTGCTTCCGTGAGTCACTGATTTCGGTGACGCGAAAGGGACGAAAAGGCGCTGACGAAATTGTATCCCTGATGGAGATCTTGCGACAGCATCCTCCCAACACCTTGGGCGGTGCTGAGGTGGTGGAGATAATTGATTTTGCTGCACAGCAAAAACACAATGTGCAAACCGGAGCCAAATCGCCAACCAACCTGCCGGTGTCGAATGTGCTCCAGTTTTTGTTGATCGACGGCAGTAAAATCACCGCCCGTCCATCGGGCACCGAACCGAAAATAAAGTTCTATTTCAGCCTGAAAGCACCATTGAATAGTAAAGAGGATTTCGAAAAGGTGTGGACTGAACTGGGCCGCCGCACCGATGAAATTGTGGCTGAGTTGCCCATACCGAGGGGATAACCTCAGTTTTTTAACCACGGAGTTCACGAAGTTTTTTCTGTGTTGTGGTTGAGCGTTTTAACCACGGAGTTCACAAAGTTTACACGAAGGTCACGAAGTTTTTTCTGTGTTCTTAATGAGGCCTCTGTGGCCTTTGCGGTTAGGTTTTTTTAACCACGGAGTTCACTAAGTTATCACAGAGTTCACAAAGTTTTTCTGGGTTGTGGCTGGGTGTTTTTAACCACGGAGTGCACTAAGTTTTCACGAAGGTCCCTAAGTTTTTCTCTGTGTTGTGGTTGGGTGCTTTAACCACGGAGTTCACAAAGTTTACACGAAGGTCACGAAGTTTTTCTGTGTTGTGGTTGAGCGTGTTTTCATCACTTGAACTCCAGCGCGTATTCTTCCACGGTAGTATAGGCGGAGTGGTGTTGGCTATGGGCTCCCAAGATCATTTCGGGAATTGGCCCAGAGTCGCGGTATTGATACGATTTCGACGTCATTAGCCGATCATCCCTGTAATAGGAGTATTCCTGAATTCTGTTTAATTGATCGTAACTAAAAAAGTGCTGGTCCCTGTTTCCATCAAAGTAGCTTTCCATCGGATTGCCTTTTTCATCGGTTCGTAAATCAATGGGCGATCCGGATAAATTTTCTATACCCATCACCCGGCCTTTGTCATCGTTAATTAGACAAGCATGATGGGTGCAGTGCTTATTTTCGGCCAAATAGCGTTTCAACAGGTGGTGATTTTTATTCAATTCGCCAACAGCCTGGTGTTGAAGCGTGTATCTGTGTTTGCTATTGAATACAACATGCTCATGGGTTATGCGGGTATTCACTTTTTGATTGTGATATCCCGACTGATGGATTTGAAGTTCTATCTTCTCTACCCGATCAATTCCTCCGCCGGAGTAATAATAGAGTGTCAGTTGTTCCCCGCTCCCGGTGGCTCGCACTTCAATAAGTTGATGGTGCTCGTTGTAAGTGCGCTTTTCTTGACTGGTTAGATCGCCGCGTTCATTTCTGTTTTCCGTCCGGTAGATTTGGCGCACGTCATTATAAAACACTTTTTTGCTTTCGGTCAGTTGCTTCGCAGTGTCGCGCATTTGATAGTAGTTTATGGTGATTGCATGCAGCAACTTACCTTCCGGATTTCTCGCTTCACCTGAAGCTGCTTCGATAATTTCACGCGCGTCTCTCGGTTTGCGAAAGCGGGAAATGTCAAAATTGCTATCATCATTTAACGCTGCCATCGCTGCTTGGGAAGGAGGATTCAATGGATTTCCAAACGCCGGCTTAAATGCTGGAAAAACCCGGAGCAACTCGGTGACGTCGGAGCCAGTCAATAGAATCCTAAAGGATTGGAGCGCAAACGGAACCGAGGAGGCCGAATGCATCGGAAATTCAACCATAATGCCTGAAAAATAAGGGAATACTTCTGCTTCAGAAAAATCGAGTTCCGATAAATGATCATTCCCCGAACTACCTTCTTTCTGCGTTTCTCGTATGCGAGCCGCATTATTCAAATCCAACTTTTGTGTTTGCAACAGATAAATGGCCGTAAAGCGCGAGCGGGTTAATTTGTCGAGCTTTTGCTGTTGCACACGATTCAGCGTGGTAGGTAGTGGCGTGAGTTGCCGCTTGCGGAAGTCGGCCAGATAATATCGTTTTACTGCGAGCGGAGTGTTGCCGTTAATACTTTGAAAATGATAGTAAATCACATACACCCCAATTGCATTGACCACCCCAGAAAGGCTGATATCGATATTTTTTAATGATGGATTACCGGGTGAATTATCCAACTGTGCGTTGTGTAATCGCTGCCATTCAAGCATTCTTTTCTGGTCGTTTACTGCCCTGCTGTACAACTGAAAGTATGCAACATCATTTTTAACTTGCTCAATAGCGGTTGCGTAGAGTTGGTCTTCTACCGCCTTCCAGTTTGGGTCAGTGCCTTTGTTTTTGTCTAGCAGGATTTCCACCGACCCTTTATGATATTCCTTGTTGATCGTTTCCTCAAAAACATGGGTGGCGATTTGATAATCTTGGTTTTGAAACACATCGGTGATCTGTGCCTGAGTCGATAATCCGCTCAGCACAACAATCAAAATGCTGTACAGGGGTTTAACCATCTTACTTTTCTGTATAAAATTCCATCCACAACCGGTCGTCGGTTGGGGTGATTTTGATGCGGTAAAAACCGTGTTGCTCCAAGGTTTTATGCAGCTTCTCCACGCTGATGGACTGTTCATTGTTTTTCAATTTAAATTGGTCATCTCCAGTCGGATTTCCTTCGATGTATATCCGTCCAGCAACAAACTTTTCTGCTGCCAAAATTCGATCGCCGGTTGCTTCAATTTCGGTTGAATCAACGGTAAATACAACTGAGGCACCAGTTATTTCAAAACCGTAAAACGCGTTGGTTTCGGCAGGAAGCAGGGGCACATTTGTAACCATTCGCTCGCCCAAACGAAGATATGCCGATTTCACCTCAAGGGTTAAAAAGTCGTTGATCAATCCCTGGGTAAAACAAGGCTCGGTGTCACCGGCATAAGAAATAGACTGAATACCATCGCTGTCAAATGCAATTTCTTTGGTGTTGTAATGGGCAGTAAATGGACCGTTTTGGTTGGCATTAACCAACGGACTGCTTTCCAGACTCACCGCTATTCGGCTGGCACTGAGTGTAGCGTGTTGCAGTTTTTTATCGCTAAATCGGTAATGAACATTTGCGTCGAAATTGCTGATATAGCCAAACGTTTGACAGGGATTTAAATGGAATTTTAAATGATTGGTGGTGGGATAGTGAAACGAAAATTCGCTAAACAGTAATAATTTAAACCGCGTTGATCCACTTTGTCGATCGTTGTTTGTAATCAGATTTACGAAGTAGATTTTATCGTAATTCCAATGGTCATGGGAAATATGGAAGCCGGGACAAAGGGTTGAATTTTGTCGTATTCAGCAAAGTAGGCGAGGGAGTTGGCAAAGCCGATATGTCCGGCCTGAAGTGAAGTGTCGAAGCAAATGCATGCACCGGTATCATTGTTTTCGGTGGGGTCGGGCAAAATGATTTCGCCCTCCTTAAAGTAACTCGGCGTTTCTGTTCCGTCGGGATTAAAAGTAATCCATTTGCCGTGGCGTGCTCCGTTTTTGAAGTTTCCAAATACGAGCAATTTTCCCGATTCATCAAACCTTTGGTAAACCCCATGACTAGCCCGGTCTTTGAGCTCATGGGCGGTTTGCATTTGTCCATTTTCGAAATAGGTTTTTGCAAATCCAACTCCGGTAATTAGGTTGTTGTGCCGGTCAGACTTTATCCGGTTTCCGGGATAGAACTGACGTTCTTGGCGAATGGAATCTTTTTCAGGAAACAGTAAGTTGTAAGAAAGGGTATCTCCATTATCGGCAAAAATCACATAACTGTTGGTTGGTGGTTTTCGTTCTTCGCGCAATTGACCGTTGGCATAATAATCAGCTTTAAATAACTGATTTCCTGTGCTGTCAGAAATAGAGATGCTGCTGATAATGCCGTTATTTCCATAGATGTATTGCTTCTTAACCTGATGATTGTTGTGATATTCCGTTCTGGACTTAAGGGTGCCATCCAGTTTTTTCTGCACCCCATTGCCCACCGGCCTACCTTTTTCAAACGCACCGTAAAACAGGGTGTCTGCCAAAATGGGGTTGTAACAAATCCAGGTTCCTTGAGGAAGACTGTCGGTAAATGCTATGTCAAAAAACGGGGAGCCATCTGCAAAATCCCATTGAAAACGACCTTCGGGAAAGGGGTGTTTCATCAACGCGTGATCTTTCCAATTCGGATTGTAACTGGCAGCGAGTTGTTGTGCCGTGTTGCGCAAATAATCTTCTTCTACCCGCGCTCCGGTGCTGCTGGTAATTTGAATGACGTCGCTGTTGGTCGTAAAATTGGCGGTTAATGGTGCGTGTTGATCTACCTCGAAATGGACACGCCGCACGCTATGGTCACTAAACAAATCAAAGCCCAGTGCCGTTTGCCATCCGTTGAGCCATTTTACAGAACTGAATTCACGGTGAGGTGAGCTTTCCATCCGAAGAAAATTATTGACGAGCAGTAACTTCCGTTTACCGTCTTCAAATTGATGTTCCATCGTGTTTTGCGTATTGCCCAGCGCAAAAAAGCTGCGGGTGATATTGCCTGTTTCGTCGTATTCGGTGTTCCATCCAATGTTTTCAGGATTTCCTGTTCCAATCCAATGCTGTTTGTTGAAGTTGGATTTGAGCTGACCGTTTTCATAATAAGTATGATATCGCCCCTGAAGCTTTCCCCCTTTGAAATGCATCAGCTTCTCCAGTTGACCACTGAGATAATATGATCGGGCGGATCCTTCCTGCGCGCCGTTTTTCCATTCAACCGTGGTTTTTACTTGGCCCTTTTCCCAGTAGGTTTCGGTGCCGGTTTGTTGCGAAATCTCCACTCCGTCCTTTTCAATCACTTCAAAATGCGCCAGGTAGTTTCTGGTTCCATCTTTGTCAAAGCGTTCCTCTATACCCGATTTTAAATTGTCCTTTAAATGTGTTCGCTGCGATAATTCACCCGTGCGGTGATAGTACATTTCTTGAACACCATTCTTTTTGAAGTTTTTCCAGTTTTCAGTGCGGTGGCGCTTGCCGTTGTCTTGATAATAATGAATAGTGCCGTCATAAACATTTTTGAGAAGGGTGTCTTCCACAGTGATCTCCCGGTAAAAAATGCCTTCGCGCTCCAGGTTACCATTACTGCGGTAGTATGCGAACGGGCCGTGTTCCAACCCGTTTTTGAAAACAACCGAAGATTTAAGCGTGCTGTTTTCATTTTGATGATACTCCTTACAAACGCCCTGCTTTGCTCCATGATGGTACAGACATTCAGAAGCCCGTTGGCCGGTATGGAAATAATACTTTATGTTGCCGTGCAATACCGAAATTTCGGCAGGTTGAGGCCGTGTTTTAATTTCGTTGGACAGCGCGGTATCCAACGGCTTGTAGTCGGGATTGTCGATAATGATAAAGTGCTCATCGCGAATTAATACGCCGGTGTTGCTGTAGGTTCGTTTGCGGCCGGTGTTGAGGTTGTTTTTGTAGGTGCCCTGTTCCTGCATTGCGCCGTTGTTGTGGTAGCGGACGTATTTGCCGTTCTTATCGCCGTTTTTCCAATTGATTTTTTCGGTCAATTGCCCAGCAGCGTCAAATGATTGGTTCGCCCCGTGTAACTTTGACCTGCCTTCAGCGGGAAAAGCCTTGTATTTCTCCACCTTGTGGGGTTCTTTCTTTCCCTGAACAAAGTGTTTTACTGTGCCGTGAAGTAGTCCTTTTTTGAAATTAGAAACCCGAAGCACCGCGCCATTATTATAATAAATGATTTGTTTTCCGTGTTTTTGTCCACTTTTCCATTTTGCAACTTCTACCGTATCGCCGGAAGCATTGCGAACAATGAGCTTGTTTTTGTCAAAAATGGAATCATTTCCAGTATGGTGATAAAAGTTGGTAGGTTGAGCAACAATTGCAGATAACTGAAAGAGGAGCGATAGCAGAAGCAGCGGAACGAAACGGCGCCAATGTCGATGGGTCATGCAGAACTGGTTTGAGTAGAAATTCACCGCGATATCAAAAAGTGTACCCCACTGTTGGGTCACAACTTTTTTTATTTGATAACTCGAAGCAGCGTTTATCGCCAAATCACTGATGTAACTTCCGCAGTAAATCATTTACCGTTTTTACCGGACTAAAGGTGGAGATTGGAACCTCTACAAATACCGTATTCCACAGTGCCATTGCACCGTTCCATAAACCCGGAAGCTCAAGTGCTTTGATGCTTTCTCCGCGGTAGCTTTTGGTACTGACAAAGCCAGTTTCGTGATCCACAAAGTGGTATAAATCATACGGTTCTCCTTTGTAATTACGTGTAATGCACACCAGATCCACCGGGTTAAAATGAGTAGAACCAGCGAGCATTTCGGCTTGTTTTTCATCGGTTAGATCTACCTGGGCCTTCTCAACAATTTGCAAACTTTCGCGACCTTCACTGTCGATGACCCAAAATGGACCACCGCCCGGTTCGCCTTCGTTTTTCACCATGCCACACACGCGCAAAGGGCGATCGAGATGGCCGTGCGCCCACTGCACAAACGCCTTTTTATTTTCACCATTTTTAAATTCGGCCGGCAAATCGATGTTGAAACATTGCTTCAGAAAATGTTCAATTTCGCGTCGCAAGGGCGGTGGCATGCGGTATTGTTCGAGGGCTTTGCAATAGCGGTGAACTTTTCGCCGAAGCTGGATGGCCAATCCCCCCAACACCTTTTTGTATAACAGCCCCTGATATTTATGCGCGTCGATAATTACATTGTCGATGTTTTTTATAAAAATGATATCTGCCCGCTGTTGGTTGAGGTTGTGTAGCAGAGCACCGTGCCCACCCGGTCGAAACAACAGAGCACCGTTGTCATCACGCAAAGGTTTGCCGTTCGAATCGAGCCCCAAGGTATCGGTTGAGGGCGATTGCACCGAAAAATCAATCGAAAAGGCCGAAACCTTAAACTTTGCCAGTTGTGCTGTTTTTGATTCGAGCAGCACCCGCACCTCGTCGAGCCATTCCTCCTGAGCCGTGAAATGCAGCCGCACTTGGTTGCCCTTTCCAACAGCGTGGGCGGCCCCCTCGTATAAATGTTCTTCAAAAGCGGTGCGGATGGCTTCGGGATAGCGGTGAAACGGCACCAATCCTTTGGGAAAAGCACCGTAGTTCAATCCTTCGGGCTGCAATATAGCGTTGAAAATGACCTGCGGATTTTCTTTTTTCAATTTTTCTATCGGTTGCCCATTACTTCTGAGCACTTCCATCAGTACATCGTAAAAGGGAAACAGGTGAAGGTTTTCAATAACTTGCCGTCGCAGTGGTTCGTTTTCGGGGGTGTCTTCATACAGTGCTTTAAACATGCGGGTGGCAGCACCGGATGCCGGAACAAATTTCAGTAAATCGAGTTGGGGCGATTCGCTGTTAAACTCCTCCAGTAAATCGTTGACCTTTGATTCGTCAAACTGCAAAATGCCGTCACCGGGTGTGGCCGGACGAATGAGCCTTATGGGTTGATATCCCTGTGAAAGTCTTTTAAGTTGATCTTTTGCGGTTTCAATAACAATACCTCGCTTTTGCAGCGCTTCCAAATCTTTTGTCGTCAAATCTGCTGTCATTTTTCGTTCAAGTGAAGATACAATTTTCGCGTCGTTTCGCCACCCGCTTTTCCGGTCTTGCCGCGTATTAATACTAAATTTGGACATTGTTTTCATTATGAAGAAAATTCTCGTCACCGGAGGAGCCGGTTTTATCGGTTCGCATACCGCAGTTGCCCTTTCAGACGCGGGCTATATCCCCGTTATTGCCGACAACTTTTCGAACTCATCCCGGCACATGGTCGATCGCATCCGGTCGTTGTGTCAAAACGAAGTGGTGTTTTATGAAACAGACGTTTGCGATGAAGCGGCACTGGGGCGCATCTTCGACGAGCACGTTATCTCTGGCGTGATTCATTTTGCGGCCTACAAAGCAGTGGGCGAATCGGTGGAGCGGCCGTTGATGTATTTCGAAAACAACATCGGCTCCCTGATCGCTTTGTTGAAAGTGATGCAGCGACATGCCGTTCGCGATCTGGTGTTTTCATCGTCGTGCACGGTATATGGTATTCCCGATCAACTTCCAGTGGATGAAACCGCTCCGGTCAAGGAGGCCAACTCGCCCTATGGCTATACCAAGCAGGTGGGCGAACAAACCATTCATTATGCGGTTCAATCGGGTCAATCGTTGCGGTCGGCCTTGCTGCGATATTTCAATCCCATCGGGGCGCATCATTCGGCCAAAATCGGCGAGCTACCACTGGGAGTGCCCAATAATTTGGTGCCGTATATCGCTCAAACAGCCATCGGTTTGCGCAAGGAACTTAAAATTTTCGGCCGCGATTACGATACTTCCGACGGCACCTGCATACGCGATTATATTCATGTGATGGACCTGGCCGAAGCGCACGTTAAGTCATTGCAGTGGCTCGAAACACAGTCTGAACAATGCGTTGAAGTGTTTAACGTAGGCACGGGCCACGGAAAGAGTGTTCAGGAAATAGTGGATACGTTTCAGGCCGAAACCGGAGTGGTGTTGAATTATGACTATGCCGACCGCCGGCCAGGAGATGTGCCCGCCATATTTGCCAACGCTTCACGTGCCAATCAGCAATTAAAATGGAAGGCGCGTTTTTCGCTCGCCGATGCGTTACGCCACGCTTGGAAGTGGGAGTTGCAGCTTCAAAAGGAACGCGCTGCTGGGGGTTAAATCAACAGGCCGTTTATCACCGAAAAATAAGTCGTCAGAAAACCCAAAACCGCACCGGCATAAACTTGTGCAGGGGTATGCGCTTTCAGTACCAGTCGCGACGACATGACCCAGCCCGTGATGAAAATTAGGGTAATGAGCAGCGGAAAGTTAACGAAATGGTGAATTTTGAACAGGCCATATACGCCTCCGGTGACGCCGGCAATCCCGATGGCGTGCATCGAAATTTTCCACCGCAAAGAAATCAACAATGCCAGCAATGCGGCCACAATCACACCCACATACAGCGAGTAAACCGAAATGGGTAGCCGCGCTTGTTTAATGAGGTAATACCCCAAACAGTAATAGATAATGGTAGTGATGGTGGGCGCTATGCGTTCGCGCCGGATGTGCAGGTGATAGTTACTGATAAAACCCGCCTTTTTTAGAAAAAACAAATTGATCAGCGGAAACAGCAAGGTGGCGATGACAACAATGAGCAGGGTGAGTTGTCCTTTTGTCGAATTGACGAAAAAAATAAGGTATGGGTCGAGTCGCAATGCCAGATAAATCAGCAGAAAAGGCATCAATAGCGGGGTGAACAGGTAAGTCCCGATTCGTGAAAACTGGTATAACATCGGATTGTTCAGAGCTCCTTGCGCAGCCGTGCCACGGGAATGTTAAGTTGTTCGCGGTATTTGGCCACTGTGCGTCGGGCAATGTTGTATCCTTTGTCCTTGAGCAATTGCGCCAACCGATCATCGGTCAGTGGTTTTAGCTTGTCTTCAATGTCGATGGCGTCCTGAAGGATTTTCTTTACCTCGCGGGTCGATACCTCTTCGCCGGTGTCGGTACTCAGCGATTCGCTGAAAAAGGTTTTAATCAGAAAGGTTCCGTATGGCGTTTGCACGTATTTGCTATTGGCCACCCGAGAAATGGTGCTGATGTCGAGATGCACTTTATCGGCCACGTCTTTCAGAATCATCGGCCGCAATTTGGTTTCATCACCCGAAAGAAAATAATCTTTTTGCAGTTCTACAATCGCATTCATCGTGTAAAGCAAGGTTTGCTGCCGCTGGCGAATGGCATCGATAAACCACTTGGCCGAATCGATTTTTTGCTTGACAAACATCAACGCTTCCTTTTCCTTTTTGTCTTTGGATTTGGACTCAGCAAAGGTTTGCAGCATGTCTTTGTACGTGCGGCTGATGCGCAGCTCAGGTGCATTGCGCGAATTTAAAGTCAGCTTAATTTCGTCGTCTTCTACCGTGAGCAAAAAGTCGGGAACCACATGTTGCATGTTTCGCGCCGAAGACTCCAGCATGCTATTGCCCGGTTTGGGGTTGAGCTTTACAATTTCGTCGACTGCTGCCTTTAGGTCGTCATCACTAATGTCGAGCCTTTTGATAATGCGGTCATAGTGTTTTTTGGTGAAGCTTTCGAACTGATTTTCGAGCAATTCTTTGGCCAACGCTACCGAAGGGTATTGGGCATTTTTTCGATTAATCTGAATCAGTAAACATTCCTGCAGGTTGCGCGCACCAACACCAGGCGGATCCATTTCGTGAATGACCTTCAGCACCTTTTCCAGTTCCGCTTCGGTTACCATCAGGTTTTGCGAAAAAGCCAAATCGTCCACAATGTTGATGAGCTCGCGACGAAGGTAGCCGTCGTCGTCAAGGTTTCCGACCAGTGTGCGGACTATTTCCTTTTCTTTTGCACTCAGCTCGGTGAGGTTGAGTTGGGTGAGTAGGTTTTCCTGAAACGATCGTCCGGCAGAAATGGGGATGCTGCGCTCTTCATCGTCGGGACTGGTGTTGTTGGCCGAGAGTTTATAGGATGGCGTGTCGTCATCGTCCATGTAGTCCGAAATGTCAAACTCGTCGTCGGAATTGCTTTCTTCGGATGCATTGTCGTTATCCTCGAAGTCCGACTCCTGCTCTAGGTTTTCGTCGTCTTCGTTCTGATCGGCACCTTCCTCCAGTGCGGGATTCTCTTCCATCTCCTCTTTAATGCGCTGCTCCAGTTCCATGGTGGGCACCTGCAACAACTTCATCAACTGAATCTGTTGCGGAGACAGCTTTTGCATTAATTTCTGCTGGAGCGATTGCTTTAACATTCTTCAAAATCCTTTGCCCAAATTTAAGCATTCGGGCTGAATGTTTGCCCCACGGGCCGCACGGCGATGATAATTTTTGTTTTGCTCAGTTTCAACCGGAGGCTGAAAGCATTGGGGCAGCGCTGATGTTGGCTGTAGAAAGATGACGCCCTTAATTGCTCACTCCCTCCGTGTCACTTGAAGCGGACACTGAGGTTTTCGTTTTTCCGAATCCTTTCGCGAAAACCCGATTTATTATTTAGCGATTACTCCCATTTGGAACAAACCACGCGACGCTCCCGGCGCCTGTGTCACTTGAGAGAGGTAGCGGTGTGTCCTTGAGTTTGGAAGCTGTTTTTAATAGGATCACTATATGTTTTGTTGTTTCACACTTTTTTCTTGACAAAAAAGTGTTGCAAAAAGTCAAGACGCACCTCCTCACTGCGGTTGCTCTGCACAATAGCTAATCTCGGCTGGACGAGCTCCCGTGTCGCTTTCCAGTCTCGCTAAGCCATTGTTTTGAGCGCCCTTGTTCAGAGCTGAGTCTGGGCGCAACCCGATTGGTTTCTGCTTGTAGTGGTCAGGTGATCTTCTACACCCCCTCCGTGTCACTCGAAGAGGACACTGAGGTTTCTCGTTTTTCTAAATCCTTTCGCGAAAACCCGATTAATT
>CAZARI010000026.1:0-46340 GCA_964487545.1 uncultured Cryomorphaceae bacterium | reverse complement strand
CGCGCCTGCTTTGGGAGCAGGAGGTCGCAGGTTCGAATCCTGCCACCCCGACAAGTCAAGAAACAGCCAGCGAATGCTGGCTTTTCTTTTTTCAACCGGCTGCGAAAGCCCAGCTTTCAGCAGTCGGGAGAAAAAAGAAAACTATCCGACAACAGTCGGGCTTTTCTTGACTTGAATCCACCCCTCACAGGATCACCCCGATGCAAATCGGGGTAATCCTTGAAAGTGATAGACTTCTACCAGAAATTCCACGCGAAAGCCCAGCTTTCAGCAGTCGGGAGAAAAAAGAAAACTATCCGACAACAGTCGGGCTTTTCTTGACTTGAATCCACCCCTCACAGGGGTAATCCTTGAAAGTGATAGACTTCTACCAGAAATTCCATGCGAAAGCCCAGCTTTCAGCAGTCGAGGGCAGCCAGAGCCGTCAATACGGAAATCATTCAACTTTACTGGGAGATAGGACGGCAATTGAATGAAAAGCAAAAAGACGGCTAGGGAAAATCGGTGGTGGAAACCCTGTCGAAAGATATATAAAAAGAATTTTCTGGAATACAAGGGTTTGGCAGTCCGAACATCTGGTATATGGTGCAGCTATATGAGGAATATAACGGTAATGAATTTCTGCAACCATTGGTTGCAGAAATAAGCTGGCCAGCAGGACTACCGCGTTGTTGGAGCTGTAGGCATGAGTTCAAAACAGAAAAAAGCAGTGCAGTTGGTGCAGCAAGGGGTTGAGCTGGAGATTATGTCGGAGCAAGAGTTTTTGAAAAATATTTGGTAGCGGGGCATCCCAGTATTGTATGTGATTTCAAGAAAAATGGGACAATATTTTCTCTATCGCGATGTTCACCAAAATCATGGGTTCGCATCGCAAATTTTCCATGATAAGGTATGATAGATCTGTAGGATCAGTACCAAAAATAGCTGGCCGCGATAGGTGACCTCCACCTGCATTGTTGCGTTCGTTTCCACCCCCAAACAGCATCACATTTTGCATTTGGTCATGGTGTGGCAAAACAATCTTTTCTTATCTTTAAAACATCATGAAAAATTTGAAAGCCTTTCTCACACCAGTTCACCGCTCCTTGCTGAATGTATGTTTGGGGGTAGTGGCAGTCCTTTATTTTCTTCCGCTTCCTGCGCAGATTCCACAAAACATCGAAGTAGAAGGAGAGTCTGCACAAGGCTGGCAGTATCTTCTTTTTATTGTTGCGCTGGTAGTGGTAATGGTTGTCATTTATCTTATTGTTCGGCTCATATCCGGCAAAAAGGGACAGTAATTTTCCTTTCCAATAAATTTCTCAACTTTTGCAACATACGCTCCGTTGCATGGACTTTGAATCTGCTATTTTTGGAGAAACTTCGTGATTAAAACGATTTCCATGAAAAAGCACATTCGCCTGTTTTTACTTCTGCTGGTTGCTCCATTACTTTCAGTTGAAGCGCAAACCCCGTCAACGCTTACCTTGCACGAGGCGGTAATTGGTTCATACGGTTCCATGCGGCCCGCTCCCATGCAACGATTCACCTGGTTGCCCGAAGGGTCTGCATACAGTTACATGATGGCAGAGGGAGATGCGGCGCGCCTGGTCATTAAAGATGCTGCGATTTCCGCACATCAGGAAATTACCCTCTCGCGACTCAATCGTGGGGTTGAAGCCACTGGATACCTGGCCATGCGATACTTCCCTGTGGTGGAGTGGATAAGCAACGAAGCTTTTCTGTTTGATTACTACCAGAAGATATTTAGTCACAATATTCGCACAGACGAAACCCAGTTTGTGATGGATTACGATGCAGAAGCGCAAAACACCTCTTTTGAGCATCACTCACTCCGCCTGGCCTATACCAAAGGAAACAACTTGTTTGTGCAGCTTGGCAAGGGTGAAGCGCATCAGGTAACGCATCATCACAAGCAATCCGTAGTTGCCGGACAGGCCATTCACCGGTATGAATTTGGAATTGAAAAAGGAATCTTCTGGTCGCCAATGGGTGAGTTGCTCGCCTTTTACGAAAAGGATGAATCGGCCCTGTCGGAGTTTCCGATTGTGGATTATGCTGCCGATCCAACCGCGCTGACCAATGAACGATATCCGCTGGCAGGTAGGGGATCAGAAATTCCGCGGGTGGGTGTTTTCAATCCGCAGACCAAAGAAGTGATTTATCTGAAAACCGATGAGTCTTCCGAAAAATACCTAACCAACCTCACTTGGAGCCCTGACGGCGCGTTTATTTATCTGGCTGAACTCAATCGCAGTCAAAATGAACTGCAACTGGTCATATATAATGCGGGCACGGGCGACCGCATCCAAACCCTTTTCAGCGAAGGCCACGAAAAGTATATCGAGCCGCAACACGGTCCGGTGTTTATTCCCGACCACTCGGGTGATTTTTTGTGGTTCAGTTATCGCAACGGATACCAGCATTTATACCGATACAATGGTGGCGGCAAACTCATCCGGCAAATCACAGACGGCGCATTTGATGTTGCAGCAATTGCGGGATTTACAAACCATGGCCGCACGCTGATCGTTACTGCCCACCAACCGGTGCTGGAGCGAAATGTATTTCTCGTCAACTTGAAAAATGGTCGTATGAATCGCATCACCCAAAATGCGGGATATCATTCAGTAAAGAAAAGTGCTGACGACCAATATTTGATGGTGCAATGGACATCGCCTGAAATTCCGGCTCAAAACGACTTGTATTCCTTTGATGGTACTTTCATAAAAACACTGCATCACGCGGTTAATCCTTTGGAGAATAAAGCTATAGGTGTCTCGGAGTTGACTGAAATAACTGCTGAAGATGGCACTGTGTTGTATGGTCGTTTGATCAAGCCCAGCCATTTTGACCCCACCAAAAAATATCCTGTGTTGGTCTATGTGTACGGCGGTCCGCATGTTCAGATGGTCAATAAAACGTGGCTTCACGGCGCGGCTTTGTGGAAGTATTATTTGGCCGAGCAAGGTTATCTGGTGTTTGTGCTCGACAACCGTGGATCAGCCAATCGTGGACTGGATTTCGAACAAGCCGTGCACAGAAAACTCGGTACTGTCGAGATTCAAGATCAACTCAAAGGTGTTGAGTACCTCAAAAATCTGCCCTTTGTTGATGCCAATAAGATGGCGGTATATGGATGGAGTTATGGTGGATTTATGTCGATTTCACTGATGTTGCGAACCCCCGGAGTGTTTCAAGCCGCAGTAGCCGGCGGAGCAGTTACCGACTGGAGAAGTTATGAAGTGATGTACACCGAAAGATATATGGGTACACCTGACAATAATCCCGACGGCTATACAATGGCCGATTTAAAACAATATGCATCCAACCTTTCGGGCGATTTGTTGATGATTCATGGAACTTCAGACAACGTGGTTATTCTCGATCACAGCATGGATTTGCTAAAGGCATTTATTGATCAGGGCAAACAAATCGACTATTTTCTCTATCCCGGACACGGTCACAATGTGATGGGCAGAGATCGGCTGCACTTGATAGAGAGAGTCATTCAGTATATCATGGATAAAGTACCGTCCCATGCAAACCCTATCCCGAATGAGTAATGTTCCGGATGAAATAACAAAGGAGCTTGTTGGACTCATCCAAGAGAAACTCTTTGGCGAATTCTGGCCGCGCGTGATGCAATGTTTGGCAGCGTGTGATGAAGAATTGCTGTGGTACCGCCCAAATGAACACTGCAACAGCATCGGTAATCAGGTATTGCACCTGGAAGGAAACATCCGGCAATGGATGGTTCACGGTGTTGGAGGTGCAGCCGATGTGCGAAACCGAAGCCAGGAGTTTGATCCCAACCGTCGTGTTCCTAAGAATGAACTTGTGGAACGTTTGGAAAAGTTAAAGATGGAAGTTGAAACTGTGCTGCGGTCTGTTTCAGCCAATGATATGCTGCAACGCCGAAAAATACAGTACTTTGATATTTCTGTGATGGGAGTGCTGTTAACCGTCACCGAGCATTGTTCTTATCATTTGGGACAGATCACCTACATCATTAAATCTCAAAAGGGTATTGATCTGGGCTATTACCTCGGAAAAGATCTGGGCTAACGATCAGAAAATGTTTCTTTTATTGTTAAACTTCGTCGGAGCGTGTATTTTTATCGCTTAATAGCTTAAATTTAGCGCTATGACACGTAAAAGATCAAAAATGTGGTATCTCAAGCAGGTCAACCTGTTTAAAGGGATGACCCCTGAATTGAGAGACATGGTGGAGGAGCGAACTTTCATGAAAGAGTTCGAGAAGGGCGAGAAAATATTTCTTGGTGTTGATCCTGCGCAGAATATCTATATCCTTAAAGAAGGACGAGTAAAAATTTCACAAGAGCACGAGGGTAGAGAATTGATAAAAGCCATTTTGTATCCGGGTGAGATTTTTGGTGAAACCGGTCTGGTGGGGGCAACGACTTATAACGACGAAGCCACCGCCCTCGATCGGGTGTTGGTTTGTGTAATGGATGTAAAATACATGCAAGCGCTGATGCAGTTACACCCATCGTTAAGCCTGGCGGTAACGGCATCACTCGGCAAAAAACTTCAGCGCATGGAGCGGAAATTGGAATCGCTGATCTTTAAGGATGCATACGGCCGGGTGCTCGAATTATTGATGCGAATGGCAACCGATCATGGAGAATTATCCAATGATGGAATTGTGCTTCAACACAACCTGACCCACCAGGATTTGGCCAACTTAACAGCCACTTCCCGACAAACGGTCACCACCATTCTCAACGAATTGCGCGATGCCGGATTAATCAGCCTTGAACGAAAGAAAATATTTGTTCGCGATCTGGACAGCCTCGAATTGTACGCCGCTAAATCTGCGTAAACATTGAGCTGTGGTCAACAACCTGCAAATCGAGCAGTGTGCTGCTCAGGATATATACCGCGTAAAAGCACTGGCAGATGTCATCTGGAAACCCACTTTTTCGAAAGTGCTTTCACCCGAAAGACTCGAATACTTATTCCAAATGATGTATAACGAACACAAGCTTTTGGAGCAAGTGAATGATCCACACAATAATTTCTATATGCTAACCCACAACGGGCAAGATATTGGTTATGCACACCTTGTTTTTGAAAACCAGTGGGTTAAATTGGAAAAACTTTATGTGCTTCAGTTGATGCAAGGTAAAGGATGTGGGTTATATTTGTTGCGAACCATTTGTTCAATTGCAGCCAATCAACCACAAAAGAAGCTTCGACTTCAGGTGAACAGGAAAAACCAAAATGCGATTTCTTTCTACCGTAAATTTGGTTTTGAGATTTTGAAAGCACAAGACTTCGATGTGGGCGGTGGGCATTTGATGGAAGACTATATCATGGTTTTCGACCTGAAAAAAGCATTGTGAAAGCGGCCAAGCCATATCTGCGATTATTTGCAACAGCATGCATGCTACTGGCATTGTCGTATTCTGGTTTCGCAGGTGAACGCAATTATGGCCACCTGATCGACAGCCTAAAACAGGTGATTCCCAATCAAACTGATACCGCTCTTTTAGCCAGTATTGTTCAACTGGATGCATATGTGGCTTCAAGTGCACCAAAAGACATGTTGCCTTATCTAGAACAGGGACTGCAAGTTGCAGAAGAACTGGAGCATTTCTATTACCATGCAAGAATGCTCGACCTCATGGGAACGGCATACTATTATCTGGCGGATTATGAACGGTCCAAATTGCTGTGGTTGCAGGCTGTGGAAGTGTGTGAGCGGGTGCCCGAAGAGGAATACCACCTGGAAGTGAGATTGCGATTAGCGCACTCCACAGCGTTTATGAATCTTGGAGTAATCAGCCGGATGCGGGGTGATTATCCGCAAGCGCTGGATTATTATCAACAGTGTCTGGATATTCGAAAAACCACTGGCTACAAAGCTGGAGTTGCCGCATGTTATATGAACATTGCTAAGGTTTATGTCGATAACAAAAACGACGACAGGGCGCTGGAGTATTATCTGTTGGCCGAGGATATTTTTGAGGATCACCCCAACGAATTGTATCAGGCCGGCTTGCTGAATAATATTGCACTGGTCTATCAACGACAGCAAAAGGTTATAATGGCCGAGGATTACTTCAATCAATCGCTGGCCATGTATCAAAAACTTGAAGAGCCTAAACGCGTTTCGCAAACCTATGTAAACCTCGGAATCTTATATAAAGACATACTACAATGTGAAAAAGCACTCGATTTTTTTAGTTTGGCGCTGATTATCAATAAAGAAATACACGACCGACTGGGAATTGCTTGGTGCTACCAATATATCGGAGAATGTTATTCACAGCTCAATCAGAACGATGAAGCACTAAGCTATTTTCATCGTGCACTTGAAATTTTAGAAGAACTGAAAGTGGCGCGAAACCAACTGGCTACTTATCAGGGTTTGGCTAAAATTTACGCCAACCTGGGAAATTTTCAAGCAGCCTATGAGTATCATCAGAAATTCGCTGACTTAAATAATTCGGTTTATACCGAACACTTATCGCAACAATTGGCCGAACAGGAGGCACGCTATGCGATGGCCGAGAAAGAAAAACAGTTGGCAGTAAAAGATCTTGAAATAGAGCGACAAACTGGAGAAATTGCTAAGAACCGAATAGAGAAGTGGGCGCTGATTATCGGGATTTTACTGGTGGTGGCAGTAGCCATTATTTTCATTCAGCGATTTAGAATTGAAGCCCGCTATCACAAGCGTCTTGAGAATCAGAACGAAGAATTGCGCCTCACCTACGACAACCTCAAAGCCACCGTGGTGAGTAAGGAAGAGAAAGAGGTGATGATCAAAGAAATTCATCACCGGGTAAAGAACAACCTTCAGATCATTTCCAGTCTGGTAAACCTACAAGCCAATACTGTGGATGACAAACACGTTCGCCACATGTTTCGCGAAGTGCAAAACCGCATTATTTCTATGGCATTATTGCATGAGCAGCTTTACCGAGCTCCTGATTTGGCAAACGTGAATGTTCGTGAATATCTGGACGAGTTGCTCGATAACCTCATGAGTATTTTTGCAGATCGAACCGACATACGAATAATCAACAACATTGAGGTCGACAGCTTTGGTGTGGATACGTTGATACCGATTGGTTTGCTGGTGAATGAAGTGGTGACCAATTCGCTGAAGTACGCATTTAAAGGACGTGAAAAAGGTACCATTACCCTTGAAATGGGTCACCTGGATGGAAACAAATACACCTTATTGCTGGCCGACGATGGGGTGGGGCAGGATAGTAGTAAACTGCTCGAATACCGGGAATCACTTGGCATGGAGCTGATTCAGGCTTTTGTAAATCAACTCGATGGCGAGGTAGAAATGTCGGTAGAGGATGGTACGCGCTACGAAATTGTTTTTATGGCCAACATGCGCGAAGAAAAATTACTACAACATTCGGGAGTGCCAGCTCTCTGACGCGGGAACTTCCCACTTGCTTTTTAAATCACCCCAGGTATTAACAAGGTTATTGAATACAACCGTGTTTGCGGTGATTTCTCCTCGCTGAATGGCATCTTCAAAATCAGACATCCTTTTCAATTCCACCTTACCTTCCAAGTTGCGGTAAGCAATATTCAGCCGGTCAAATACGTCAATTTTAAACTGCGCTTCAATTGATTTTATAAACCGCACCGAGCTATCTATCGAACAGCCACTGGCAGCAACCACAGCTTCGTTGGCTGCGAGAATGATAAAGCGGTTGTACATCACCGTTAATCCGGCTGATAATTTGGTGCCATGGGTGTTCCACTCTTCCAAAAACGTTTCGGCAGATTGCTCAATACTGGCCACTTCATCGTCGGTTAGCTCGCGGTTCGATTGATAAATCCAAACCCGGGCGTGATCCGGCAAAACGGCCATTTTATCTTTTTGTGTAATGGTCATCATAAATCTTCTGCTTGTGAAATGAGCTCGGCGATATCCATCACCTGCACTTCTTTTTCTTTTTCAAAATGCTTAATGCCGTCGGTCATCATGGTGTTGCAAAACGGACAGCCCGTGGCGATAATATCAGGCGTTGTTTCTAAGGCCTGTTCTGTACGGGCCACGTTCACTTCGCGATCGCCCGGTTCGGCTTCTTTAAACATTTGGGCACCGCCGGCACCGCAACACATTCCGCGCGATTTACAGCGCTTCATTTCCACCAGCTCGGCATCGAGTTTCTCAATGAGATTGCGCGGTGCTTCGTATTCGCCGTTGCCCCTTCCCAAATAGCATGGGTCGTGAAAGGTGATTTTACGGCCTTTGAAGGCACCGCCACCTTTCAGCTTGAGCTGTCCGGTATTGATAAGCTGCTGAATAAACTGGCTGTGATGCACCACTTCGTAATGTCCTCCAAGGTCGGGGTATTCGTTGCGCATGGTATTGAAGCAGTGCGGACAACCGGTCACGATTTTCTTCACTTCGTAGCCGTTCAGCACTTGAATATTCATCATGGCCTGCATCTGAAATAAAAATTCATTGCCGGCACGTTTGGCAGGATCACCGGTGCAGCCTTCCTCAGCCCCCAGCACGGCAAATTTTACTCCCGCGTGGGTCAGGATTTTTGCAATGGCTTTGGTGATTTTTTTGGCGCGGTCGTCAAAACTTCCAGAACAGCCAACCCAAAACAACACATCGGGACTTTCGCCAGATGCAGTCATTTCGGCCATTGTAGGTACTTTTAATCGGGTGTTGTCGCTCATTTTATTCTTTTTCTTCGATCCATTTAGTCCGATCGGATGGTGGAAATGCCCACGGAGCGCCATTGTTTTCAATATTGTTGAACATGGCTGTGATCGGTTCTGGCGATCGAGATTCTTCCATAATTAAATACTGTCGTAGGTCCATTATTATAGCCAGCGGATCGATATTAACAGGGCATGCCTGAACGCAGGCATTACATGTAGTACAGGCCCAAAGTTCTTCTTCTGTAATGTAGTCGCGAAGCAGCGATTTACCGTCGTTATAGTCTTTTCCGTGTTTGCGAATGTTCTTTCCTACCTCTTCCAGTCGGTCGCGCGTGTCCATCACAATCTTGCGCGGCGAGAGCAGTTTTCCGGTTCTGTTTGCCGGACATTCGTCGGTACACCGTCCGCATTCGGTGCAGGTGTATGCATCGAGCAAACTTTTCCAAGTGAGGTCCTGTACATCTTTTGCACCGAAAGGTTCGGGTGGAGGGGCGTCCTCGGCAGGAGCAGCATAAGGATCGGCCGATGGATCCAGCATCAGATTTACTTCGTTGGTAACCGACTCATTGCTTTTAAAGTAGCCTTTTTCTTTGAGGTTTGAGAAATAGACATTTGGAAATGCGAGCAGAATGTGAAAGTGCTTGGAGTAGGGCAGGTAGTTTAGGAAGACGAATACCCCAATAATATGAAACCACCAGGCTGCGCGCTCAATAGTAGCCAGTTGATGTGCGCTGTCTGGCAAAAATCCGGTGATCCATTGACTTACCAAAAAACCTTCGTGTCCGGCCAGGGCTACGTAATAACCCAACTCATCTGGCAGTGTGCCTAAATCGGCATATTGCATCAGTACCGAATCGGCAGCGTTCATCAGCAGAAAAGCCGACATGAGTGCAATTTCAAAGGCCAAAATCAAATAGGCATCGGTAGTGGGCCACTTGGTCATTTCGCGGAGATGAAATCTTTTAATGCGAACAATCCACCGTCGGATAACGAATACAACGCAACCCACAATCACCAAAAAAGCCAATACTTCAAATGTATTGATGAGCGTGTAGTACAAGCCATCTCCCAAAATAGGGGCAAATATTCGGTGGGTGCCAAATATTCCATCGAGCACTATTTCGATCATTTCGATGTTGATGACCAGAAAGCCAGCATAAACAAAAAAGTGTAACAGCGCCGGTATCGGACGAACCACCATTTTCGACTGTCCCAGTGCCACGCGGGTCATGATGCCCAAACGCCTGCCCGGTTGGTCAGTGCGGTTGAGTGGTTTGCCGAGCCGGATATTGCTGACGACTTGCCATGTATTTTTAGTGAACAGACCGAGGGTGGTAATCAGAATAAGAATAAATATAATGTTGGCTATGCCCATGCTACTCTGCGTTTTTCAAGTCTTTTTCCAATTGTTTGCGCAGCGTTTCGATGTCTTTTCTCGATAACTGAACTTTATTCTCTTTTTTTCCGCCAAATACCGAAACACGCACATAGCGGTCGGGGTTGATTCGCAGGTCTTCGAGCAATAAATCGAGTTGGTGGCTCGCACTGGAGAGCTGGTTGTACAGCGAATCATTGTTAATGAGCATTCCCATTGTGCCTTCGCCGCGATTAATTTTTTGGGTAATGCTATTCACCTCGGCCATGGCTTGCGATGCATTGTTTATTACCGACTTGAGATCGCTGGCTTGCAAACTGTCGCTGATGGAGGAGAAGTTTTGAATCACATTGCCCAACGCCTCATTGTTGGCTTCCAGGTTTCCGCTGATTGATTCTACATGAGAAAGAATAGAGGAGAGTTTTACTTTTTCTTCTTTCACCAGGGTGTCCAGGCGAAAAGCAGTGACTTCGAGCGACTGTAAAGTCTGCTTAATACTTGAAAAACTTTCGGTGATGTTGTCGCGTGTGCCTTCGTGAAGGATAGCCTGAAAAATAGTAACCATCGAATCGATGTCAGAAATGAGCTCTTCGGTTTTTATTTTCAACGGTATAATTTCTCTGTTAACCGATTCCATCAGCCCTATTTCAATACCGGTTCGCAGCGTGTCGCCACTCTGTGCTATTTCGGTGCTTTTGCCGAGTCGCAGCTCAATTTCTTTTGATCCAAGCAAGCCACTGCTCTGAATGCGCGCTTTGCTGTCTTTGGGAATGTTGAGGTTTTTTTCCTTTATCACCAGTTCTATTAGCAAACGGCGCGAAGTGTCGGGCAGCATCTGAACCGATTTAACCTGACCCACAACATAACCGTTAATCACAACCGGGTTGGAAGGTTGAATGCCGTCTACGCGGTCATAAATGCAGTAATAGGTGCGGTGATTCGAAAAAACGGATATTCCTTTCAGGTAGTTCACTCCCGCATAAAGCAGCAATATTCCTATTATAACAACTAAACCAACTTGTACTTCTCGCCTTATTTTCATATTACCGGGCGCGGTCTATTGCATCGCGCAGATTGATTATAGTTCCATTTTCAAAAGCAACGATAAACGCTCCTGGGTATCCATTGCTCCGGATGTTGTTTAGCAAATTACTGGCTTTCTCGTAAGATTTTTCACTTCCTGCAAAATACTTGAATTTTCCGTCAACTTCAAACTCCTGAACGTTTTGAATTCCCGGAAAAATTTCATTTGAAATAACCCGATTCGATGTGGTGGCAAGCTGAACGCTAAAAACAATTCCTTTAGCACGTTTGCCGGATGTTGGTTTTTCTTCCTTTTTGGGTTCTTCCTTTGGCTGCTCCGTAATTGCGATTACTTCAGGATCCTGATGATTTCCGATCAGCGGAACGCTACTTTCATCGATGGCTTCCAAGTGCACCTTGTACTGTTTAAATGCGCGGTAAATAGCCGATGCCATATATTCTTGCCCGATTGCTGATATCAAAAAATCTTCTTCCTGATGGTTGGTTAAAAATCCGAGCTCAACCAGTGCACTGGGCATGGTGGTGAAACTGATGACATAAAATCCGGCCTGTTTTACACCGCGATCTCTCCTTCCCACCCGGTCTTTAAATTGTTTTTGAATTAGGCTCGATAAAAATAAACTGTGGTCGAGAAAGGTATTTTGACGTAGCGAAAGCGCAATGATTCCTTCGGGAGTGGTGGGATCCAAACCGGCATAATTCTTTTCATAATCTTCTTCGAGCAGGATGGAGGCGTTTTCTTTTTGTGCAATTTTTAGGTTGGCTTCGGACTTGTGCAACCCCATCACAAATGTCTCCGAACCAAAAGCAGCCGAATTATTATTGGCATTGCAGTGAATGGAGATAAACAGATCGGCGTCGGCCTTGTTGGCGATACTGGTGCGCTCGTGCAAGGCAGGAAACGTGTCACCATCGCGGGTATAAATCACTTCAACATCAGGAAAAGCTTGCTTGATGTAGTTTCCCAACTTTAAACTAACGGAAAGTGCAACGTCCTTTTCGCGGATATTATAGCGGCCGGTTCCAATATTTCCGGGATCTTTGCCGCCGTGTCCCGGATCAATTACAATCTTGCGAATAGCCGACGTTTTTGCACTCTTTTTTGGCACAAAAGATGCGACGAGCCCGGCCGCTCCAATGAGCAGGAACGCCAGCAGGCATTTTCTAAAAACAGACCCGTTCATAAGTTGCAACATTCTGTAATTTGGTATTGGCTTTATTCCTTAGTTTTGAAACGCTATCTAAAGACGGGTGTTAGCAAAATTAGTACTATAAACTTGCTCGGATTCCATCCTCATTGTTTAGTTTTAACAGCATTGTTGTTGATAAGCGTGCCGTTTGCTACAAAGGCTCAGAACCCTGTTTCTGAAGATTCGCTGCGATTAGTCAACCCCTCTTATACTCCCGCCACAACAGATTCCGTTCCAAATGCCATTCCCCAACGAAACCAGGAAGGCCTGCAATGGCTAAACGAAGAAGTACCAGAATATTACTTTTCCGATTCGCTGGTGGTGCTTGAAGATTCTCTTACTACATTACAGACCGATACTTTAGCCCAAGCCGCACAAGATACCATTCAACAACCGGTAGCGGCACAGTCAGAAAGCGCTTTGAATGCACCGGTCAATTATCAGGCTCGCGACTCTGTGATTTATGATGTGGTGAATTCAAAGGTGCTGCTGTATGGCGATGCAGTGGTTACTTATGAAGACATCAAACTTGAAGCAGAGTATATCGAATACGGTTTTGCCAGTAGTGCCGTGTTGGCTAAAGGCCGAATTGATACGGCAGGTGCCAAAGTGGGCTATCCGGTGTTTACAGAGAAATCGTCGTCATTTGATGCAGATACCATCCGGTATAATTTCGTCACCAAAAAGGGACTGGTGAACCGCGTATACACTAACGAAGGGGAAAATTATGTGTTGTCCAGGGTGTCGAAATACCATCCCAATGGGCAAATTCACAATTACAAGGGAAGATTTACCACCTGCAATTTACCCAATCCACATTACGCCTTTCATTTTAACCGGCTGATTATGATCCCCGACGATAAAATTGTTTCGGGAGGAGCTATTCTAAAGTTCCGAAAAATTCCCACTCCGCTGGCATTGCCATTTGGTTTCTTTCCGATAGAAAACAAAGAAAAAGCCGGAGTGATTCTGCCCACTTGGGGCGATGCAGAAGATATGGGCTTCTTTCTGCTCAATGGCGGTTACTACATCCCGATTAGCGATCACGTGGACACCAAGTTTCTGGGCGATATTTATACCGGAGGAAGCTGGGCACTGCGCAATTTTACCAACTACAAAAAGCGGTATCGCTTTAGCGGTGACTTCAATATCGATTACAACCGGCAGCGCAGAGGAGATCCTGAGTTTCCCGGATTCTCTCGAAACACACAGTTTTTTGTTCGTTGGAATCATCAACAGGACCCCAAAGCTCGCCCCGACAGCCGGTTTTCGGCCAGTGTAAATTTGGGTAGCTCCAATTCATTTACTAATCACCTGAATAGTAGTCAGGCCGACTTCTTAACAAATACGTTTCAGTCAAATATTCAGTACAGTAAATCCTTTTCAGGAAAACCATACAGCCTGAGTGTGAGCGCCCGACACAACCAGAACTCGCGCACCAAGCAATACAACTTCACGCTTCCTCAGGTTACGTTTAACCTTGCCCGCGTGTTTTTGCCCTTGTCGTTTTTGCGCGGAAACCAAGGCGGAGCGCAAAAGTGGTACGAGAAAATTGGTTTTACCTATCAGGGTAATTTCGAAAACCGACTCACCGTCAACGAAGAAGACATCAGCATGAACAATCTGGACTGGTTGCGGAGTCAGTTCAGAAATGGTATTCGCCACAATTTGGGATTGAGTACATCGCTAAAAATCTGGCATTTCTCATTTAATCCAGGGGTTAATTATACCGACCGCTGGTATTTTCAGACCATAGAACGCAGGCTTGATCCCACCACGCTCGAGTCGCGCATTGATACCATCAGCGGTTTCAAAACCGCGCGAGATTGGAGTGTAAACGGCAACCTCACGACCAAGCTCTTTGGAATGTATCAGTTTAAAGGTGACCGCATTCGAACCATCCGGCACGTGGTGACGCCAACCATTGGAATGAACTTTCGGCCTGATTTCTCCACACAGCGGTATGGCTTTTTTGGTGAAGGAGGATCGTTTGCCAGCTATTCGCCTTTTCAAAATGGAATCTATGGTCAACCGCCTTCCAGCCGCTCTGGAAGAATCAATTTTGGTTTGGTCAATAACCTGGAGATGAAAGGGGTGGCAAAGCGTGATACCACCGGTGGCGAATTGCGCAAAATGAAACTCATCGACAACCTGAGTGCCAACACATCCTACGACATGTTTCGCGATTCGCTGCGCTGGTCCAATATCAACATTAGTGGACGTACGACCCTATTTCGAAAAATAAATATCAACGTTAATTCCTCATTTTCACCGTATTCATACGATGCAGCCGGACGAACCATTAACCGATCGATGTACATGGATCGTGGAAAATTGGTTCGATTCACCAATGGTAGTGTAGCCATTGGCGGAAGTTTACAAAGCCAAAATAGAAAATCCGACCCCAACCGGTCAACGGAAAGAGGGTCTCAAGAAGAGCTTGAGTTTATAGAACAAAACCCAGAGCGTTTTGTGGATTGGAGTGTTCCGTGGACCATGAATTTCAACTATACTTTGAATGCGAACCGCACGTTTTTTACGATGGAAGATCAATTGGTCGACTCGCTAATTCTTTCTCAAAGTGTCATGTTCAACGGAGATATCACCATCTTCGATAACTGGAAAATCGGCATAAATTCGGGTTATGACTTTGTAAAGAATGAACCCACCACCACCACCATCACCCTGTATTGGGATTTGCATTGTTGGGAGTTTCAGGCTTCGGTGGTGCCGTTTGGAATCCGAAAGAGTTATCAGGTACACATCAACGTAAAAGCTTCTATTTTGCAAGATTTGAAATTGCAACGGCGTGGCAATCTCGGCTCCAACCAAAACTATTATTAGCCCGGCTAATATTGCCTTGAGGTGCGCGCATTAAATGCCACCGCAAAATTCACCCAGTTTCTGAGGATGGATTCGCCGTGTGGGGTCAAGATCGATTCGGGGTGGTACTGCACTGCACAAAGCGGAAATGTTTTGTGCGTAACGGAAACTGGCCAGCCATCGGGATGAATGGCACTGATGGTGAAATTTTCGGGAACATCGTTAACAATCCAACTGTGATAATGCCCCACCTGGATTTGAGCGGGTAAATTTTTATAAAGCGGATCGTCGGCATCTTGAATCAAACATTGCTGAGGAACGCCGTGCAGAACATCCGGCAAATTTTTCAATTTTCCGCCAAAGCACTGAACCATGGCTTGCATGCCCAAACAAACACCGAGCATCGGGATTTCGCGGTGAAAGCGTTCAATTATTTGGGACATAACGCCTGAATCAACTGGCAGACCGGGTCCCGGTGAGAACACAATAGCGTCATAATCGGTTGTTCGGCCCACGTCAAAACGGTCGTTCAGAACAACATCAACCTGTTCCAACACCGGCTCAAGCAAATGATAGAGGTTGTAAGTGAAAGAATCGTAATTATCGAGCAACAGCACTTTCATTATTCCTGCGGTGATGTTTCTTCCGGCAGCAGGTCATTTTCATCGTCGGATAGGTGTTTCACAAAGATATCTTGCTTGCGATGCGGACGATACTGTGGATCCCACCTAAAGCCTTTTAGCTTGTCGCTTCCCGAAGGGACCTGTTCAATAGGAAACAACGTTCCCTCGGGCAGGTCTTTAAAAATGATGCTTTTCACTTCATTGCTGTCCAGATGGATGGTGATATCGCTGCAAATCAACTTGTTCATTCCGATATCTTTGTCTGGTTCTGTTTCGCTTTCTTCTTTGGCGTAATAAATTGTTTCGCCATTGCCTTCTACATCAACCTTAACCAGTTTTGAATCTCGAAAATACCCCGTCAGGTTGTTTCCTTTTATCTGATTGTACTGCATTTGCACACTGTCGGCCAGCGAGGTAATAAAACTTTCCTTTTCGATAAACATTTTATCCATTCCGCCTTCTTTCAGAAACAGGGTGATGAGCGAACCGCTGATCTGATTTTCATCCGACCAGATAACCGGCTGGGTGTACATGATAATAATTGAATCACTGCGCAAGTAGATGAGCGAATCGCATTTACCCTGCATGTCGGAGCGAAAAAACTTCACATTGTGATAGGCATGTACCACTGGATTTCCCACAGAATCGTTGATTGAAAAAAGCGTGTCGCCGTGCAAAAACAAAGAGTCTGGTCCATCAATGAGCGTGAGCATGGCGCGTTGGGTTACAACAGATTGGCCTGTGCTGTCATAATGCTGCGCATAATCACCGCTAATTACATAATTGTTGACCGTGTCGGTGATTTGCACATTGATAAAGGCCTCGCCAAATCCCAGATTCTGATCGTAGTATAAACTATCACCGGCCATTTTTTGGGTATCGCTGATGATGTATGCGTTTTTATTGAACTGAGAAATATTTCGCCGTGTATCGCTCCAGCCGTTTTCACAATAAATAAAACTATCCTCCGATTCGATTTCGGTAGGTCCGATAAAGTAGGCGATTTCGGTATTCATATCGAATCGCAGCGAGTCGGTGCGAATCGTGGAATTGGCGTTTTCAAGCACCACATTGTCCTGAAAAAAGAAAAATTCGGTGTCAGAATAGTAATCACCGCGCTTGCTGGTCAATACGTTATCATTTTCAGTGCTGATAATTTTTCCACCATTAAAATAGGTGGAGGTTCCGCTGTTGATATTGTATATCAGGTAGTGGGTGGTAAGGGTCATTTCGCGATCGGTCAGCCGGATGTTATCAAATACTTCGGCCACTTTGGTGTCGGCACGATACTCCAGCCGATCGCCATACAGGTTTAGGGTGTCGCCTTGCTTTATGTGCACATTGCTAAAAGCGTCGAGTCCGTTGCTGCTATCGTACAGATAAGCGCTATCGCAATACATCAATACGCCCTCGTGACGCATAATTACATTGCCCAGCAGGCGCTGTGCATCGGGGTGGATGGCTTCCGAAAACTCTTGATAATCGGCGCGGATGAGTTCGATTTTTTTCCTGTCAGGCTGCGATTGTGCCAATGCAGAAAACGCCAGCAAAATCAGGCCAAACAACAGGCCAATACGAAGTGGTTTCATGCGCGGCCAACTATCAGTTTTCATGCCAGAAGCTATGCCGAAACGGCTTCTCTGTTGATGGTTTGACTGCGGTCGGGACCAACAGAAACAATGGTGATGGGCACCTGAATGTGATCTTCCAAATAGGAAATGTAGTTGAGCAGCTCCACGGGTAATTCATCCCATTGGGTCATGCCGGTAAGGTTTTGTTTCCATCCGGGAAGTTCATCATAGATGGGTTTCAGGTGCTCGGTGTTGATATCGTACGGAAAGTAATCGATCTCTTCACCGTGAAAGCGGTATTTGGTGCAAACCTTAATGGTTTCGAAAATGGAAAGAACGTCTGCTTTGGTCATCAATAACCGGGTCACACCGTTGATCATCACAGCGTATTTCAAGGCCGGCAGGTCGAGCCAGCCACAACGTCTTTTCCGGCCGGTGGTTGCACCAAACTCATTTCCTTCTTTTCGCATGGCTTCGCCGTCTTCGTCGTCAAGTTCGGTTGGAAAAGGGCCACTTCCCACGCGGGTGCAATACGCTTTGAAAATGCCGTACACCTCGTTGATTTTATTGGGTGCAATACCCAAACCAGAACAGGCACCCGAACATAGTGTATTGGATGAGGTAACAAATGGGTAGGTTCCGAAATCGATATCCAAGAGTGAACCTTGCGCACCTTCGGCCAAAATGGTTTTTCCGCTTCGCATGGCGTCGTTGAGGTAGTGTTCGCTGTCAATGATTTGCATCTTTCTCAGAAAATCGATGCTTTCAAGCCACTCTTCTTCCAGCGCAGCCAGGTCGTATTCATAGTCGAATTGTTCCAGAATATGCTCGTGCTTTTTTACCAAGTAGCGATATAATTTATCGAAATCCGGGTTGAGCACATCACCCACGCGAAGCCCGTTTCGGCCGGTTTTGTCCATGTAGGTGGGGCCGATACCTTTGAGCGTGCTGCCAATTTTGTGTTTTCCTTTTTGGTGTTCGTTGGCGGCATCAAGAATTCGGTGACTGGGCAAAATGAGGTGCGCTTTGCGCGATATGAGAATGTTTTCGAAAACAGGAACATTGTATTTTAACAGTCCTTCAATTTCTTTACGCAAAATTACGGGGTCGATCACCACACCGTTTCCGATTACGTTTTTGGTGCTGGAGTGAAAAACACCCGATGGAATGGTGTGCAGCACATGTTTTTGGCCGTTAAATTCGAGCGTGTGACCCGCGTTGGGACCTCCTTGAAACCGTGCAATAATATCGTATTCAGGGGTGAGCACGTCAACAATTTTCCCTTTTCCTTCATCGCCCCACTGAAGGCCGAGTAGTACATCTGTTTTCATTAATGCTTTATATTTTGCGAATGGTTTTGGCTAATGGCTTCATCAATCGATGCAACCAGTTCAAAAATAGTGTGCAGTTTGGTAATGGTAAGTACGCCGGTCACGGAACTATTTGCACCAGCTATAAAAACGGTTCGTTTATCGGTTTTGTAGCTATTCAGCAGTTTGAGTAAAAGGTTTATACCGTTACTGTTGATGTTTCCCAGTTGCGACAAATCCAAAACCAAATTCCCTTTAAAATGAGCCAGGTGGTTGTGGGCTGTTTTTTCTATTTCGGCGGCGTACAACTGATTGTACAGTTTTCCGTGAAAAGCAAGGATTAAATGATGGCCATGCTGCCGTTGGGTGTAGGTCATCGAACGGATGGATTTTTACTGCTTTTTACGTTTGTTTCCGTAAAAGTAGAGCGAGTGGTGCACAATGTCCACATCAAAAATTTCTTCGAGCGTCGCTTTGATGTTTTGTATCCGCGGGTCGCAGAATTCGATTACTTCTCCGGTTTTGGTTAAAATAATGTGGTCGTGCTGCTTAAATTTATGGGCTTTTTCAAACTGCGCAATGTTATTGCCAAACTGATGCTTTCTCACCAGATTGCAGGCCAGAAGCAGCTCCATGGTGTTGTAGAGCGTGGCCCGACTCACACGGTAGTTCTTGTTTTTCATTTTAACAAACAAGGCCTCGATGTCAAAATGACCATCGAAGCTGTAAATTTCACTAAGTATTGCGAAGCGTTCGGGTGTTTTCCGGTGACCGTTTTTTTCGAGGTAAGCCGAGAAGATTTGTTTAACGCTTTCCTGAGGTGATTCGCCCATCATAGAAGTATCCAACTGATCAGGTCAAAGGTACTCAATATCTGCTAAAAAAGACTCAGTTTTCTATTCGTTCGATTGTGTGCACACCCTTAACCTGTTTCAATTTATTCATCAACTCGTTGAGGTGATCCGTGTCATAGACATACAGCTTGATATTGCCTTCAAAAATCCCATCGTTCGATTCAAAACTGATGGCCTTCATATTCACGCGCAATTCGTTGCTGATGGTGGTGGTAATGGAGTGCACCAAGCCCACATCGTCGATGCCAGTAAAGCGAACTGCCGCCATAAACTCATTGGCTTTTTGACTTGCCCAGCGGGCTTTAATGGCCCGATAGGCATAATTGCTGAGCAACTGAACGGCATTCGGACATTTGACCCGGTGAATTTTTATGCCTTCGTTTACCGTCACAAATCCAAAAACGTCGTCGCCCGGAATGGGGTTGCAGCATTTGGCCAAGGTGTAATCAATTTGCTGCAGGTCGTCGCCAATGGTCAGCGTTTCGGTGGGGGCGCGGCCTTCTTTCACCACCTGCTCCAGTGTGGTGGATGATATTTCGACACCCTGCTTTGGTTCGTCAAAAATCAACAAACCGTTTTCAACGGTATAACCCTTGAGCTTTTTCAGGTCTATTTTTCCCTTGGCAATTTGGTAATACAGGTCAATGGCACCGTCTGTTTGAAAATGTTTTTCGAACGCCGTAATATTCACACTCAAAAAGTCCACCTTCAAATTCTTTAGCTTGCGTTCCAGCATTTCGCGGCCCATTTCGGCCACTTTTTTACGCTCTTCCTTTAGCGCTGATTTAATTTTTGACTTGGCCTTTCCCGTCACCACAAAGTTCAACCAGTCGCTTTTGGGTTTTTGTTTTTGCGAGGTGATGATTTCTACCTGATCGCCGCTGCGCAAAGGGTGGCTCAGCGGAACCAGCTTATTGTTGACTTTGGCACCCAGGCAAGTGGATCCGACCTGGGTATGAATTTCAAAAGCAAAATCAAGAGCGGTGGATCCCTTCGGAAGGTTCTTTAACTCGCCCTGTGGAGTAAAAACAAAAATTTCGTCGGCAAACAGGTTTAGCTTAAAGTCCTGAATAAAATCCATGGTGTCGCTGCCGGCATTTTCGAGCATCTCGCGAATGCGGGTCAACCAAGTATCCAATCCGCTTTCTTGACTTTTGCCCTCTTTGTATTTCCAGTGTGCAGCAAAGCCTTTTTCGCTGATATCGTCCATGCGACTTGTTCGAATCTGCACTTCCACCCATTTTCCGGTGGGGCTCATCACTGTAGTATGCAACGACTCGTAGCCGTTTGCTTTGGGTGTCGAAATCCAGTCGCGGAGGCGGTCGGGATTGGGTTTGTAATAATCCGTAACCATAGAGTACACTTTCCAGCAATCGGCTTTTTCCTGCTCGGGTGGCGAGTCGATGATGATGCGAATGGCAAACACATCGTAAATTTCCTCGAAGGGGACGTGCTTGTGATAGATTTTGTTGTAAATCGAATTAATTGACTTGGTGCGCCCCTTGATTTCAAATTTAAATCCACTGGCTTCCAGTGCCCGTGAAATGGGTAGCGAAAAACGGTTGATGAATCGGGTTCTTACCGCCTGTGTTTTCTTGAGTTTTGTCGTGATGTCGTTATAAATCTCCGGTTCGGTGTACTTCAGCGACAAGTCCTCGAGCTCGCTTTTGATGGAATAAAAACCCAGCCGGTGTGCCAGCGGAGCATACATGTATCTGGTTTCAGAAGCAATTTTTAGTTGCTTGTCGCGACGCATTGATTCCAGGGTGCGCATATTGTGCAGCCGGTCGGCGAGCTTGATCAGAATCACACGAATATCATCCGAAAGTGTAAGCAGCATCTTTCGGAAATTTTCGGCCTGAATGGAAGTGGTATGATCAAATACGCCTTCTATCTTAGTGAGGCCGTTGATGATTTTTCTCACCTGCTCGCCAAAAATGTGTTCAATATCGTCGAGTGTGATGTAGGTGTCTTCAACCGTGTCGTGCAAAAGTGCACCGATCACACTCGTTGTTCCCAAACCAATTTCTTCAGCCACAATTCGCGCCACGGCAATGGGGTGATAAATGTAGGGCTCACCCGATTTGCGCCGCATATCTTTATGGGCATTCAGTGCCAAATCAAAGGCACGACGAATCAGCTCACGATCGCGCGAGTCTTTTATTTTTGCCACCCGTAGCAAACCGCGGTAGCTTCTAAGTATTTCTCGTTTTTCCTTTTCGGGATCTATTTGCAGTTCCATAGTTATTAGTTCGCCGGCAAAATTCTTGACCTCACTTCACCAAATCCAATCCGCACTCCGTTTTTACTGGCATGGCCGCGCATCACTACGGTGTCTTTATCCGCAATAAACTTTCGTTGACTACTGTCAGAAAGGGTGAGCGGCTTTGTTCCGCGCCAGCTTAGCTCAAGCATCGAACCGAACGAATTGGGTTCTTTTCCGCTGATGGTTCCTGAGGCCATCATATCGCCTGCCCGAATGTTGCAGCCGTTCACGGTATGGTGAGCCAGTTGTTGCTTCATATTCCAGTATATGTATTTGTAGTTGCTTCTGGAAATAATATTTTCATCGCCATTTTCTGGAATCAGCCCAACCTCCAGGTTGATGTCGTAATGGCCGTTTCCGCTGAACTCGAGATAAGGGAGCACTTTCGGATCTTGAACGGGGCCGGCAACTTTAAATGGCTCCAGTGCATCGAGTGTTACAATCCATGCCGACATAGATGAAGCAAAGTTTTTGGCAAGAAACGGACCCAGCGGAACGTATTCCCAGGTTTGAATATCGCGCGCCGACCAGTCGTTAAACAGCACCATTCCGAAAATATAATCCTCTGCATTGGCGGTAGAAATCGACTCACCGAGTTTTTTTCCACCGAAGGTTATAAACGCCATTTCCAGTTCAAAATCCAGCAACTTGCAGGGTCCAAAGGTCGGAAGGGCTTCGTCTTTTGCTTTGGTTTGTCCTTTTGGGCGAATGATATCAGTGCCCGACAGCACGATGGATGACGAACGGCCGTGGTATCCCACAGGAATGTGTTTCCAGTTGGGAAGCAGCGCGTTATCCGGATCGCGAAACATACTGCCCACATTAAAGGCGTGTTGCTCGCTCGAATAAAAGTCAGTGTAGTCTCCAATATCCACCGGAAGGTGCATTTGCAGTTCTTCCAGGGGAATTAAAATTTGGTTAAGTGCTTGGTGCTGCTGCAGATGGAAATTTCCCTCGCGCAGCAGTTCTGAAACCCGGTTGCGTATCTTTCTGACCGCATTTTTACCCAACGACAGCAGCGGGTTGAGTTTTTCGGCAGCAAACACCGCTTCGTCAATTTCCAGATCACGGATTAGCTCTGTTTTTGAAAGTTCATTCAAATTCAGCGCGAAGTTGCCGATACGTATCGCGATAAACGGTTTCTTTTCCTTGTATCCGGCAACACCAAATGGAAGATTCTGAATGGGAAAGTCGCTATTTTCATCTACCTGAACCCACGAAGTGAGCGAGGGGTTGTTTGCTTCTGTCATTTTGTTTTTGCTTTTGATACAAAGTTAGCTATTTGCAGCCAAAAATATAACTTTGACCTAATCTGCAAACCTTGAAAAACGGGGCTTTCAATAAGATCAACGTCCGTGTGGCCGCAGTTGTTTTAACCGTGTTGACAACGCTGCATTTTCTGTTTACCCTGATTCATGTAATCCCCGACAGCTATTTTCCCGACACTATTAATCGTGTGGTGAAGAACTATATGATGCCTGTTTTTCATCAGGGGTGGAATTTATTTGCTCCTGATCCGCCATTGAAGGAAAAATCCATGGTGTTCAGGGTGAAAACCGATCAAGGATGGTCGGAATGGTTGAATCCCGGCGCGGAACTGCTTCAACAGCATGATCAATGCCGGCTGTCGAATGCGAATATTGCCTTTCGGTTACATCAGAATGCCGCCTATCGTTTGTGGGAAGAGCACTATCGAACCGAAGAGTTGTCGGTTTTTAGGTCTGGGTTTTTTGATCCCGAACAGCACCTGCTCGAATCGCGGGGATACCGGTCGGCAAAGTATTATGTGAGCCGATATTTTTCACGTCAGTGGAAGGCCCAAAAGGTAGATACCATTCAGTTGAGGTTATTGATCGATTCGCCGCCTCCATTTCCGGGACGTGATGGAAATTGGATAAGAAACGAAATACACTTTCCGCCAGATGCCGTGGAGTAGTATCCGAAATAACACGGGCCGTGTGCTCGTCTGGTTGTTGAAACCGCCTCCTGAAAATACCATTCGGTTGTTTAAATCGGTGGTTTATTTGGTGTTGATGGCCAATACGATTTTTCTGTTGCCTTTGGCCGACCGCCTTTGGGGACCGGAGTCGTTGATTATGCCGCTCGAACACCCCGATAAACCGCTGTATCGATTGTTCTTTTTGATGACGTCGGAGCGCATCCTACCGCATTGGTTTGTCGTGATTGCATTGCAATTGACTGCTGGAATCCTTTGGTTTGTGGGACGATGGCGCTGGTGGTGGTCGCTATTGTTCTATCTGTGCACTGCCTTGCTGTTTACGAGCGCACATCTGTACATTACCGGCGGACATGTGTTGATGGGATTGATTTTGTTTTATTTCATTTTGATTCCAGATCGGGCGGATTCGGATTTAAAACGACTTTTGGCCAACGTGTTCTTGCTGGCATGTAAGATTCAACTGGCCATTGTGTACCTATTTGCCGGATTGTTTAAACTGCACGGCGAATACTGGCTTAGTGGCGAGGCCTTGTATTACGTCCTCAGCCTGCGCGAATTTAGCCATCCGATATTGCAGGATTTACTTTTGAATCAACCCTTTTTATTGAAGGTGGGGAGTTGGTTGGCACTGATCTACCAACTGGCTTTTCCGGTGCTGATTTGGTTCAAGAGTGTAAAGTTGCCTTTGCTTATCACCGGTATTGTGTTTCACCTGACGATTGCTTTCGGGCTCGGACTGCCCGATTTTGGGCTGTTTATGATTATTAGCTACGCGATGTTTGTGAATGACCGTGCGGCAGCAAAAGTTGTCCGGCGTTTTTCCAACAATTACTTAGCCATCCAGCGCTCGCTAAAAAGAGGGTAGCCGGCGGTGAGTTCTTCTACTTGCTTGCGGGCTTCTTCAATTACTCCCGAGTTGTTGGCGTTGGTCAGTACTTTATTAATGATATCGGCCACCCGTTGCATTTCTTTTTCGGTAAATCCACGGGTGGTTAAGGCCGCGGCACCGAGTCGGATTCCGGAGGTCACAAACGGCGATTGGTCATCAAACGGAACCATGTTCTTATTAACCGTGACATCGGCGGCCACCAGTGCATTTTCTGCATCCTTTCCGGTGATGTTTTTGTTTCGCAGATCCAACAGCATACTGTGATTATCGGTGCCGTCTGAAATGATGTGGTAGTCCATTTCGATGAGTCTTGCCGCGAGTGCTTGAGCATTGGAAATAACCTGCTTGCAATAGTCGGTGAAGCCTGGCTGAAGCGCTTCACCAAAGGCCACAGCTTTGGCTGCAATGACGTGTTCTAAAGGACCTCCTTGGGTGCCGGGAAAAACACCGCTGTCGAGCAGCGAGCTGAATTTTCGCAGTTTACCTTTTTGCGTTTTGATGCCCCAGAAATTATCAAAATCCTTTCCAATCATGATCAGTCCGCCGCGCGGGCCGCGAAGCGTTTTGTGGGTGGTGGTGGTTACAACGTGGCAATGTTTTAGTGGATCGTTGAGTAAACCGGCAGCAATTAATCCGGCAGGATGGGAAATATCTGCGAGTAAAATGGCACCCACTTCATCGGCTACTTTTCTGAACCGCTCATAATCCCAATCGCGCGAGTAGGCAGAAGCACCGCAAATAATCATTTTCGGTTTTTCGGCGCGGGCCTTTTTTTCCATTTCGTCGTAGTCCACTCGCTCTGATTGGCGGTCTACTCCATAAAAAACAGGATGGTACAGTTTTCCTGAAAAGTTTACCGGCGAGCCGTGGGTGAGGTGACCACCGTGCGATAGGTCAAATCCGAGAATGGTGTCGCCGGGGTTTAGGGTGGCCAGCATCACAGCAGCGTTGGCCTGGGCTCCAGAATGGGGTTGTACATTGGCCCATTCGGCACCAAATAATTCACACGCCCGATCGATGGCGAGCTGTTCTATTTCGTCAACAATCTCACAACCACCGTAGTAGCGCCTGCCGGGTAATCCTTCGGCATATTTGTTGGTCAAAACCGAACCCATGGCTTTCAATACCTGTTCACTTACAAAATTCTCAGAAGCAATGAGTTCGATGCCGTTGAGTTGTCGCTGTTTTTCGCGATCAATCAGATCAAAAATTATCCGGTTTGTCATGTTATTGAAATATTCGCAAAAGTAGTCATATCTATTGCTTCGTTGATTGTATATAGAGCGGAAATCCGAATACTAATACGGCCGCTGGCAGAGGCGATTGAAGGAATCCCATTAGAATTCTCGAAAAATGGTAGCCTGTCTGTGCATTGTCTATCAGATATCCGCCGCCAAAAAAAAACATTGAAACCAGCACCAACACAAGGTATAGCCAGGTGTAAATCTTTAGAATTTGTTTGCGCTGAAGTACAACTATCAATAACACCGCACCGAGCACAAAGTTGAGCAGGGTGAAGATCAATGTCATTGCATACTTGCTGTTGTACACCTGTTTATAAGAGTAGTTGTTTAGAAAGTCGAAAAATGAATGGGCCGAAGAATATTCGTAATTATTATCCAGAAAATGCAGGTGATAGTTGAGGTTGATCGCAATAAAGTCGCGCAGATAACCTACCGCTACAAATGCAATGACAAGGCAAACTATTATTCCCCACCTAAGCGTTTGCGGCATTTTTTTTCGGGTTGGAAAACGATGCGCCGCTCAGTTTAAACGCCCAGATATACCACAGCACAAATACCGTGGAATAGACCAGTACATAAAAGGTGTAGTTGTGGTTGAAATCTAGCCAGTTGGGGTTGATGTCCACAATAATGGTGAGGGCTGAAATCCGGATGATATTAACAAAGTGGATAATGGCCAAACCCAGAGGGATATACCAAAGCTTCTTTTTCCACGGGCCGGGATAAGCGATCATAAAAATCAGAAACAGCGAAAATAATGCGATGCCATTACAAGGGTCGCCTATCCAAACTCCAAAGCTGCCGTCGATCCCAATGGTGCGGATTTGCTGTGCAGCAGGTGGGGCAGGCATCAGGGTATAACCCATGGATTCGAGTAGAATAGAGCTGAAAAAAATCAGGTTGTCAATCACATACCTGTCCAGCAAAGTGTTTGGATGCAGGTAGAGTTCGTAGAGTAGATTCCAGCCCAATAGCAGTAATCCGGCAACAATCAAAAACCGAAACAGCGGATTGAAAAAGAGGCTTTTAATCATTAAAAGCGATTGGAAAAACGATTATTATTTTTTGCGCAGGTCGTAGGCTTTTTTGCCTCCGATAGCCATTCCTGCGGCAATGAGCAGGGTGGTTCCTCCATCAATGGGAATGCAAGGGGGAGGGAAGCAACCGGGTGCAGCGGTTCCGCTAGCGGGTTGGGCAAAAATGATGGCCGGAAAGGCTACCAAGGCGAAAATCAAAAGGTTAAGGAAAATTTTCTTCATGATTCAAACATGTGCTGTAGGCAAATATATGAATTTAATACTCCATCAGGCCTTATTGTCGCGATATTTTGTTGAGGTGAAAAATGAGGGTGCAAAACCTATAAAATAATGCCGAATGTTTTTTAAAGGAAGATAACCGACATGTTTAATCTGATTTTGCGCAGGGCAGCAATGTGATACAGTGCTAAAGCCAATAATGCAGACTATGGGTTGAGAATACTATATTTGCAGACTTATCCCAAAGTTAAGAAATGGCTGAACCGAAGGGTGGAATGTTTGAAATGGACGACCTGCGGGTTGTAACCAAATTTCTGTCAAAAAACTGGTTCCTTCTCCTGATATTTCCTGTTCTGGCGGCAGGTGTAGCTTATTTTTACACCCACCGGATGCCTGATGTATACGCGGCAAAGGTTGAGATCCTGCTCAAACCCGAAGCCGGCTATGAATTGCAAAGCCAAGTTTATAGTGGACTCACTGGGTTCTATCAGGCCTATGCCGATATCACCAACCAGATAAGGGTTATTCGATCGCACGACTTGATCGAGAAAACGGTGAAAAAGCTCGATTTCGACATTTCTTATTTTATCACCGGACGTGTTAAAACATCTCAGGTCAGTTCGATAGACGCCTTTAGTGTGGATATTCAACTCATCAATTCAGCGCTGTATCATACCCGATTTAATATTGAAATCCTGAGTCCGCAGGAGTATCGCTTGAGTTATACCTATAACGACGAAGAGATTAGCAAGGTTTATCGGTTTAATGAGGAAGTATCGAATCCCCATTTTTTCCTGACCATTACCAAGAACGGGGCAATCAGGGATTCGTCGTTCATGGACTTAAGCAACAATAGCTACCATTTTGTGGTCAACACCTTGTCATCGTTGGTGTCGAAATATAAGGGCTCACTTAGAATCAAGAATATAGATTACACCAGCATTCTCGAAATTTCAATAGAAGATGCCGTAGAGAGTAGGGCACGTCTTTTTCTCGATAGTTTGTCTGCCACCTATATCGAACGCACACTGCTGTCTCAAAAGGATTTAAACACCAATACACTTAATTATATTGAGCGTCAACTCGACCGTATTTCAATTATTATGGACTCGATTGAAACGGATCTCGAAAAGTTTAAAGAAGGCCGGGCAATCTTGAATCTGAGCCGAGAAGAGAACAAGTATTTCGAGAACATCAACGCTTTTGATTTTGAGAAGCGAAAGCTTGAACTCAAATTGCAGTCCCTCGACGCACTTAAAGATTATATCCTGAACAACCCCGATGAGCGTTTGCTGCCACCGTCGTTCTATATTACCGATGACGACCAGTTTTTGAAAGCATCGCTAAATGAACTTTACTCGCGGCAGATTGAACGCAACCTAATTACCTATGAAATGACGGAGAATAACCCGCGCATTCAGCAAGGCGACACCTCCATGATTTCCTTGAAACACGACATCCTTGTATACCTGAAAAACTCGCGTTTTGCGGTAGTCGGTAAAATTGCCGATCTCGAGATACAGATTAGGCAATACGAAGGGCTGATTCGAAACATTCCGCAAAGTCAGCGCGAAATGTTGAAAATTGAGCGAAAGCTGCAGGTAAACGAAGAGATGTTTATGTTTTTGCTCGAGAAAAGAGCCAATACGGTCATTGCCCGCGCGGCAATTATTCCACAAACCAGCATTATTGAAAGATCGCGCTCCCTGGGTGTAGTAGGGCCAAATAAACAACGAATTTGGTACTTGTTTCTGGGCGGAGGTTTTGCGTTTGCATTGGCCATATCGCTGCTGCGCTTTATACTTTTTGAACGAATAGAAAATACACGAGAGTTAAAACAGCACTCCAAAGTTCCGGTGTTGGGCGGAATTCCATTTTACGATAAAGACATCGAGTCGCGATTGGTGGTGGAAGCCAACCCAAAATCGAATATTGCAGAATCCTTCCGGTCTGTTCGAACCAACCTGCAATACCTTGGATTGGAGTCCGAATCAAAGGTTATTTTAACCACATCGCTGCATCCCGGTGAAGGAAAAACTTTTTGCAACATCAACCTTTCAGCCTTAATTGCCAAGGCCAAAAAGAAGGTGGTTTTGCTCGATTTCGACCTGCATAAACCCAAGGTTCATGCTTCGCTTGGTTTGGCAAATGATATCGGATTGTCAACCTACCTGATCGGCAAAACCACCGTGCAGCAGTCGATACAATCCTCAGAGGTTGAAAACCTAGATGTAATCACCTCCGGGCCCATTCCGCCAAATGCCTCAGAGCTGGTGATGAGCGAAAAGTTGAAGGATTTGTTTGAATTGCTGCGACAGGAATACGAATATGTGCTGATTGACACGCCGCCACTTTTACTGATCAGCGATGCGTTGATGCTGATGAAGTATGCAGACAGTTCGGTGTTTGTATTGAATACCAATACCGCCACCAAACAAGGCGTGCGTTATATAGAAGAGGTAATAGAGTCTAACCGACTCAACAATATTAGTTTACTATTGAATGGTATCAAGCACAAAAAGTGGAAATATTATTACGGTAAATACGGCTATGGCTACGGTTATGGCTATGGCTACGGATACAGCTACGGTGAATACGGCGCCGAATCAAAAAAGAAAAGATAACGCATAGTACCGGTTCAGGCCGGCACCCGACTCATCATGATTCAAAATTACATTCAAAATAACCTGAAGTATCTATTGTACTTCTATTCCCACATCAAATACCGCATGTTTGTGGCCTTGGTTTTTAGCGTGCTGGTGGGGGTGCTGGATGGATTTGGATTGGCCATGCTTCTTCCGCTTCTTCAATTGGTAGAGGGCAGTGGAGATGTCGATGCTTCGAGCATGGGCAACATGCAATTTATTATCGATTTTGTTGAAAGCACGGGGCTGGAGCTCACCGTTGAAATCATCCTGATTACCATGCTCGGATTTTTTGTGCTCAAAGGATTTGCCCGGTTCTACGAAGTGTATTATCGTGTGAGTCTGCGCTATTTTTTTACCAAAAAGCTGCGGTTTGAGAACATCGATATTCTGAGTAGACTCAGCTACAAACAATTTGTCCTTTCTGATTCCGGACGGATACAGAACACCTTGAGTGGTGAAATCGGAAAGATAGTACAAGCGTTTTCGGGCTATTTCCTCGCTGCACAAAATGCCGTTTTGGTTTTGGTATATCTGGCTTTGGCTTTTTTGGCCAATGCACAATTGGCAACCATGGTGGCAATTGGCGGTGGAGCAACCCTGTTTTTGTACCGTTCTATTTACTCCAAATCAAAGCTTTTTTCTAAAACCATCACCTCTTCGGCCCACGGGTTTCAGGGATTGCTGATTCAGATTGTTGCCTTTTTTAAGTACCTAAAAGCCACTGCCGGAATTGAGCCTTACGCCAATCGACTTAAACAAAAAGCCGAAGACATTGAAACGACCAATCGCAAGATGGGGGTGATGGCAGCGATTATGGAATCGAGCCGCGAACCACTGATAATGCTGGTGGTGATGGCCGTTATATTCATTCAGATCAATGTGTTTGGACAAGGGCTTGGGACCATTATTCTTAGCTTGTTGTTGTTGTACAGAGCGCTAAACAGTCTGATGATTCTTCAGGTGCAGTGGAATAGCTTTTTGGGATTGTCGGGTTCAATAGAAAACATGACCGATTTTATGGAAGATTTTTCGCAGCATCAGGAAACTTTTCCTACGGCACAATTACAGAACTTTGAAGGCGAAATCACCGTGCAGGAGGTGTCGTTTCAATACACCGGTGATTCTGTTCTGAAAAGCGTTGATTTAAAAATCAAGAAGAACCAAACCGTTGCATTTGTTGGAGAGAGCGGAAGTGGAAAAACCACCTTGGTTAATTTGCTTGCTGGCTTGATGAATCCAACCACCGGATCAATCTTGGTAGATGGCCACAATCTGGCAGAAATTGATGTGCGCTCCTATCAGAAACGGCTGGGTTACATCACACAGGAACCCGTTATTTTCAGCGATACCATATATAATAATGTCACTTTTTGGTCGCCGCGCACACCAGAAAATGAAGAACGATTTTGGGCTGCGCTCGAGCGGGCATCCATCGCTGATTTCGTACACCAACTTCCACAAGCCGAAGAATCGCCGCTCGGAACCAACGGTATTATGGTCAGTGGAGGACAGAAACAACGGCTCTCCATCGCCCGCGAGCTGTTTAAGGAAGTGGACATCCTGATCATGGACGAAGCCACCTCCGCATTGGACTCAGAAACCGAAAAAACCATTCAAGAAAACATCGATATATTAAAAGGAAAATATACCTTTTTGATTGTAGCTCATCGCCTTTCTACAGTAAAAAATGCCGATCAAATTGTGTTAATGCGAAACGGTTCTGTGGAAGAAACTGGAAACTTCATTGACCTCAGCCTAAAATCTTCCACCTTCAGAAGAATGGTAGAACTTCAGGAAATATAAGCATGTCTGATATCGCACCTATAAAAAAGATTCTCATTGTTACGGGCACCCGTCCCAACTTTGTGAAGGTTACCCAGTTTAGAAAATCGGCTGCGGCTTTTCCAGGCCTTCAAGTTGAAATCGTTCATACCGGACAGCACTTTGATGAAAATATGTCGGAGGTTTTTTTTCGGCAATTCAAGCTAAAACCCGATCACTTTTTGAATATTCCGGGTGGTTCTCCCATCAGCCAAGTTGCCTCTATTATGGAGCGGCTCGAAAAGTTGATTGAAACAGCCAAACCCGATTTACTGATGGTGGTGGGCGATGTCAATTCAACCCTCGCCGGTGCATTGACGGCAAACAAAATGGGCATTCCATTGGCACACCTCGAAAGTGGTTTAAGGAGCAACGACCGAACGATGCCCGAAGAAATTAACCGCATTCTAACCGACGAAATCTCGGACTACTGCTTCGTTACCGAACCGAGCGGAATGGATCATTTGCTGGCCAGTGGAAAACAAATAGAGCAGTTGTTTATGGTGGGCAACACCATGATCGATACGCTCGTGGCCTTTCAAGATGAAATTGCACAGAACCGAATTCTTGATCAAATGAATATCTCGAACGGAAATTTTGTGCTGATGACCATTCATCGACCCGCTACAGTAGATCATCCAGAAAAGCTGCTCGAATTACTGAAACTGATGGAATGGTTGCTCCAAAAGGTGGAAATCGTTTTTCCGATTCACCCCAGAACAATTCAAAACCTGAAGAAATACAACCTTTACGAGCGGTTTACCCAGCTCGATAAGCTGCACTTTACCGAACCACTCGGATACTTTGATTTTCAAAAGTTAGTTTCCGCCTGCACTTTTGTGCTTACCGATAGCGGTGGAATTCAGGAAGAAACCACCTTTTTGCAAAAGCCCTGTCTTACATTAAGACCCAACACCGAACGTCCGGTAACGATCACAGAAGGCACAAACACCCTGGTAAATGATTGGGATCATTTGCATGATTTGGCTGCATCTATTCTGGATGGAACCTATAAAAAAGGCAGTGTACCCCACTTGTGGGATGGTTTCGCAACCCAGCGAATATTGAAGATATTGGCCGAAGTGCTGTAAAGGCAGCGGAAACAATCAAAAGGGGATGGCAATTTTAATATCTTCGGATTTCAATGCTAAGCTATTATGAGAATTGCACTTGTAACCGATGGTTTATATCCCGATGTGATTGGGGGAATGCAGAAACATTCGGTGCTGCTCGCTCAACATCTCGCTAAAAACGAGGTGTATGTCGATTTGTATTACACGGCCAGAAATCGGTCGGCACGTGAGGCATTCCAATATTTCACCTCCAACGAAAAAGCATTTATACACGAAGTTTTTGTTGATTTCTCTTATGATGGCCGGATTCCAGGACATTATCTCCGCGCCAATAAAACCTATTCAGCCGAGGTTTTCCACTTGATGAAAATACGTCCGCCTGTTGATTTAATCTATGCCCAGGGATTTACTGGTTGGTATGGTTGTGCCCATCGCCCAAGTTGGCTTAAGGCACCTATAGCCGTTAATCTGCACGGACTGGAAATGTTTCAGCAGAGTTTTGGGTTGCGCAGCAAAATGGAGCAGCTCCTGCTTCAACGACCAGCAGAAAAAATTTTGCGCAACGCCCACTTTGTTTACTCACTGGGAGGACAACTGACCCAAACTCTAAAGCGTTTTACCGCACCTGAAAAGATCGTGGTGCAATCGATTGGAATAGATTCAGACTGGTTGTCAGCCGAAAAAAGGGTTGATAACACTCAGGAAGCGACGTGCCGTTTTGTTTTCATCGGAAGAAATGAACCCCGCAAAGGATTGAATTTGCTGAACGAGGTAATGCTGAGGATGAAATCGGCAGCGGCAGAATTTCATTTGGTAGGTCCGGTGGATGACGAGGCACGCGTTGAACAGGATAATGTGGTTTATCACGGCACCGTTACCAGCGAATCGGAAATGATCAGGATACTTGACCGGTGTCATGTGCTGGTTTGCCCGAGTTACGCTGAAGGAATGCCTACGGTAATACTCGAAGCCATGTCGCGAGGCTTGGCTGTTATTGCAACAGATGTGGGCGCGGTGTCAGAATTGGTTAATGAACAAACGGGTTGGATAATCTCGGCAGGGAATTCCGCGCTGCTGGAAAAGGCCATCCACAATGCCCTATCATGCACCAACCGGTATCAGAAACAACAAAACGCACGACATTTAATTGCCGATCGATTTACCTGGGATCAGGTTATTGCCGACACCATTAACGGATTCAAAGAAATGATCCGCGCAAATACAGAAGATACCAGTGCGGTCGTTAACAAAGCTTCGACTTGAATCTGAAACTACATATCGGGCAATATCTGGATGTATATTTGATTTTGACTTCATGGGCATTAGTCGGTGCAGTTGCTCCTTCAGTCGTGGCCATGTTGTGGTCGTGCTTAACCTTTTTGTTGATACTGCGCACAAGAGACTTCTCAAAAGTGCTGCTCAGCCTGCTCACCATGTTGGTGTTTTCTGACTCGCGAATGAACATGTTTGACTTTGCCGAGAACGCAAAGGTATTGGTTGTCATCGTCTTATTTATTTCTGTTGTGTTAGAGTTCCGTCACTACCGGCAGTATAGTAATAAGATATTTAAGTATCTGCTTCCATTTCTGGTGTTTAGCATCTTGGCCACCTTTTGGTCGGTCGAAACCCTGCCGGCTTTTCAGAAATCGGTTTCTTATGCCTTGGTTTGCTTTACTATTCCGCTGGTGTTTTTAAGGGCGATAGATGAAAACGAACAATTCGGTGGCGACTTTATATTTTTCATTCTGCTCATTCTTGGAATAGGGCTGTTTTTTTACGGAATATCGCCTGGAAGGATGACGCTGATGGGCAGGTTTCATGGACTTTTGGGAAACCCGAATGGCTTGGGTATATTTCAAGCCATCTCATTTCCCCTTTGTTATTTGTTCTGGTTAAACTTCCGCGATCGTTTTAGTTCGCCGCGCATTGTTTGGTTGTTTTTGGCTGTTTTCGCTGTCAGCCTGATACTTACCGGCAGCAGAACAAGTATATTCTCTATATTTATTTTCATTCTGTTCAGTCGTCTGCGCTATTTTTCCAATTGGGCAACCGTTTTGGGCTTTCTGACTATGGTTATCGGTTTCGAGTTTATTATGATGCAATTGCCAATGATCATCAAGTCACTCGGTTTACAAGAATTTTTCCGACTAGATACTTTGCAAAAGGGTTCGGGACGAGATGTCGCCTGGATTTTTGCCAGACAACAAATTGAAAAAGTGTACTATACGGGGGGTGGTTTTGGCTATACGGAGTACATCTACCGAATGAATTACAATTACCTGAGTATGCTGGGGCACCAGGGAAATGCACACAACTCATACCTCACCCTGTGGCTCGATACCGGTATCATAGGGCTATCACTGTTTATTTTTGGATTGTTGAGAATAGTGATCGATTCCGTAAAGAGCTCATCCTATACACTGCCTGCGGTTTTTGCCGTATTGTTTTCTTCCTATTATGAGTCGTGGTTGGCCGCTTCACTTAATCCATTCACTTCGATGTTCTTTATTATGTTAGTACTCCTTTCCTTGAAGTCCACTGCCGTGATGCGGGAGACCGATGGTGGTAAACCAAATAAGGAATCACAAGATGAACCGAAACTAATGCTGGGTAATGCGTGATATAACAATGGAGTCTGACATAACAAAAACCGAGGCCAAGGGCACCATTGTCTTTTTGTATACCGAGCTCGCCGGATACATTGTGTCTTGCTTAAATGAAGCCAGCAAGGCCGGATATAAAATACATGTCATTCACTGGCAGGTAAACCAAGAGGCCCCTTTTAAATTTCAAATTGATCAGGGCATTGCGCGTTATCAGCGTGAAAACTTTTCGTCACAACAATTATTGAGCTGTGTGGCTTCCATTAATCCAGACGTGATATTCATCAGCGGCTGGATCGATAAGGGATACATGGCAGTGGGAAAGCGTTTTCGGCAAAATATTCCGGTAGTTCTCGTCCTCGACAATCAATGGCAGGGTTCTCTTCGGCAGTACATTGGCATTGCCCTAAGCCGTTTCCAACTGCCTGGTGTTTACTCGCACTGTTGGGTTCCGGGAGCCCCACAAAAAGAATATGCCCGTCGGCTGGGCTTCAAAGATTCTGAAATTGAAACAGGCTTCTATTGCGCCGATTTAAAGTATTTTAACGACCTGTATAAGAATACATTAATTGAGAAGAATCGCAATTTTCCCAAACGGTTTCTCTTCGTTGGACGTTACCTCGATTTTAAAGGAATATTTGAAATGTGGGAAGCCTTTATCGAATTCCGGAAGTCATTTCCAGAATGGGAGCTTTGGTGTGTGGGCACAGGCGATCTCTACGATAAAAAAGTGCATTCAGAGGGAATTAGACATTTTGGTTTTCTCCAACCGGGAGAACTGGAAACCGTGATTGCCGAATGTGGTGTTTGTATTATCCCAAGCCGAAAAGAGCCCTGGGGAGTGGTGGTGCATGAATTCACCGCAGCGGGATTTCCCATCATATGCAGTGACAGCGTGGGTGCTGCATCCGCATTTTTGGAAGAGGGGAAAAACGGATTTTTACACCAACCGGGGTCTGCCGCAGAAATCGGTGAAGCCATGGCGGCAATGGCACAAAAATCAAACGATGAACTAACAGAAATGGCTGCGGAGAGCCACCGAATTGCCCAAAAAATAAACCCACAACAATGGGTGCAAACGCTTGGAAAGTTTATAAATCAGAAAATGTACTTTTGACCCTATTGCCAAACAACAAAAGATGACCAAAATACTTGTAACCGGAGGAGCGGGTTTTATTGCCAGCGAATTGGCTGGTAAACTAGCTGCAAATCCCGATAATGAAGTTATAATTGTCGATAACCTGGTGACTGGTGACCCGGCCAAAATTCCGTCGAGTGACCTGAACAACCTTCATTTTATTAAGTGCGATGTCAATTCGTTTCAAGATATATCGGGTGTTTTTTATGCCTATAAATTCGATTACGTTTTTCATTACGCCGCACTGGTAGGTGTACAGCGCACGCTAAACAACCCGGTAGAGGTGCTTAACGATATCGACGGAATTCGAAATATTCTGCGGTTATCAAAAAATACTGGAGTAAAAAGGGTTTACTACTCCTCATCCTCCGAGGTGTATGGGGAGCCGGTAGAAATTCCGCAGAACGAAATGACAACCCCCCTCAATTCGCGGTTGCCTTATGCCATTGTAAAGAATTTGGGAGAAGCATTTCTCCGGTCTTACCACCTAGAATTCGGTTTGAATTATACCATTTTCAGGTTTTTTAACACCTATGGCGTGAAACAGAGCCGCGATTTTGTAATTTCAAAGTTTATCCGGGCTTCGATCAGAAATGAAGACATTACCATCTACGGCGACGGAAGTCAGCGTAGAACTTTTTGTTATATCGATGACAATATAGATGCCTGTTTGGCTGCGTTTTACGGCCATAAATTTGAAAATGATGTGGTGAATATAGGTTCGGATACGGAAATCACCATTTATGAACTCGCCAAACTGGTGCAGGACATCACCGGAACGGCCTCGCAAATTGTGCACGAGCCACCGCTAAAGGAAGGAGACATGCAACGACGACAGCCGGATATTACGAAAATGCAGCAACTGCTGGGCAGAGAACTGTTGCCGCTCGAAGAAGGCATCAAAAAAGTGGTAGCAGATACCCGGTTTATTTTAGGATAATGTGTGGAATATGTGGGATTCATGGACTGGAGCGAATAGATCAACCGGCGGTTGTGGTCCGGAGAATGAACAATGCGCTCAAACATCGTGGTCCAAACGCCAGTGGAGAGTTTATCACCGACGATGTGGCACTGGGGCATCAACGGCTGTCGATTATCGATCTTACCTCGGCTGCTAATCAGCCCATGCATAGTCCAGATAGACGTTATGTGCTGATCTATAACGGCGAGCTTTACAACTATCAGGAAATTCAGGCGCAGATTGTTGATTATCCATTTCTGACCAACAGCGATACCGAAGTGGTGCTGGCCGCATTTCAAAAATGGGGCATTGCCGCGGTGGAGCGGTTCAACGGAATGTTTGCCATGGCGCTTTGGGACGACCGCGAAAAAGAGTTGTTTTTGATTCGCGACCGGCTTGGCATCAAACCGCTCTATTATGCGCATGTTGGGCAATCCCTGCTATTCGCATCAGAAATTCGTGCGTTGCTGCAATCGGAAATGGTAGAACGCCGGTCCAATATAAACAGCATCGTTGATTTTATGCGCTACCAAACCGTGCATGCTCCAGACACCATCATCGAGGGTGTGAAAATGCTGATGCCCGGTCACTGGATGAAAATTACCGATACCGATTATCATATCGAGCCTTATTGGAAGCTGACGGAAAGCCCCTCGTTTGAAGCACTAAATATGACCAATGGTGAGATCAAAACGCAGGTGGCTGATCTGGTAAGTAATGCCGTGAAGCGAAGGCTGGTGGCCGATGTTCCTTTTGGTGCATTTCTTTCGGGTGGAATCGACTCAAGTTTGATCGTGGGTTTGATGGCACAACATCATTCCGCTCCGATCAATACTTTTTCGGTATCGTTCGAAGAAGAGGCATTCAGCGAAGCGCGTTATGCCCGGATGATTGCAGAAAAATTTAATACCAATCACACCGATATAAGGCTAGCACCCATCGATTTTCTAAACGAATTGCCCCATGCGCTTCAGTCGATGGACCACCCCAGTGGAGATGGGCCCAACACTTTTGTGGTTTCAAAGGTGACCAAAGAAGCCGGTATCACTATGGCACTTTCGGGCACTGGGGGCGATGAGCTTTTTGGCGGCTATGAAATCTTTAAACGATTTGTGCAATTGCATAATAAAACGTGGCTGCTCAGCTTCCCAAAGGGGATGCGTGGTATTGTCGGTAATTATCTGCGATACAAACAACCGGGAATCGCCTCCGACAAAACCGCTCAGGTGCTCAAAGCAGGCCGATTCGATCTGGAGTACATTTATTGGGTGTCCAGGTTGTTGTTTTTCGATAAAAGAACAGCTCAAATTATTAATACGGATGCACTTCCCGCCAACAATGTTTACCGGGCAGTAGAAAATGAAGTGAAATACGGCTCTCGTGGATTTCAGTTTCCCAAACTCAGCCAGGTGAGTATCGCCGAGATCGCAACGTATCTTCAAAATGTATTGCTTCGCGATGCCGACCAGATGTCGATGGCACACGCCCTCGAAGTGCGGGTTCCGTTTATGGATCACCAATTGGTGGAATTTGTCCTCGGTATCCCCGACGACGTTAAGTATCCCCAAACTCCAAAACAGTTGTTGGTTAACTCGTTTCCAGAATTGCTTCCTGATGAAGTAGTCAACCGACCAAAAATGGGTTTTACCTTGCCGTGGAATGAGTGGCTCAGAGCCGAATTGCGCCATTTTACCGCCGATCATCTTTCTGACATTTCCGCACGACCGTTTTTTAAGCAAAGCGGAATTCAACAATTGTGGAGCGACTTTGAACAACAAAAACCCGATGTGAATTGGGCACATGTATGGAATCTGGTTGTACTCGAAAACTGGCTGCGTCAAAATAAAGTTGATGTTTAAAGTCTTGGTCTTTATCGATTGGTACTTGCCTGGTTATCGTGCAGGCGGCCCGGTATCTTCGTGTGTCAACATGGTTCAGGCGCTCAGTCAGGACATTCAGTTCAAAATCGTGACCCGCAACACCGATTACTGCCACGATGATCCCTACAGTATTCCAGCCAATCAATGGGTCAGTCGCCAAGCCAATGAGGAAGTGATGTACCTTAGTGAAGATCAACTGTCGTTTGTGAAGATCAACCGGATTATCAGAGAAACAAATTGCGATGTGGTTTATATCAACGGAATCTATTCGCGGTTTTTCTCCATTTACCCACTTCTCGCTAGCCGACGACGTAATAAACGGGTGATTATTGCCAGCCGGGGCATGTTGGCGACTTCGGCCATTGGGGTTAAGCAAAAAAAGAAGCAGCTCTTTTTAGGGGTAGCCAAGGTATTTGGACTGTACCGACGGGCGGAGTTTCACGCCACTAATCTGTCAGAAATGGAGGACGTTTTGTTGCAAATCGGGCAGCAAACTAAAGTGCATGTAGCCAGTAATATCAGCAAGGCAATGGTCGAAAACCCTACACGACCAACGAAGGATAAAGGGAAATTAAAGATGGTTAGTATTGCTCGGATTGCTCCCGAAAAGAACTTGATTTTCCTGCTCAATGTGCTTCGGCAAATTAAAGCCCAGGTGGAACTGAGTGTATTTGGTTCTGTTTATAACGAAGTGTACTGGCGTCAGTGTCAGGAAGTCATACAACAGCTTCCCGATAATATTGCAGTCGATTATGGCGGCATTATCGAGCCGTGGCGGGTGGAAGAAATTATTCAGCAGCACCACCTGTTGGTACTGCCATCACTGGGCGAAAATTTTGGACATGTAGTAGCAGAATCTTTTCTAGCCGGTCGTCCGGTGTTGGTTTCAGATCAAACGCCATGGCGAAAACTCCAAACAACACTTTCAGGTATGGATTTGCCATTATCTGCACCGCAATTTGCAGAGGCCATTACTTTTTTTGCGCATGCCGATGAGTTGGAGATGAACCGATGGGTGGAGGGGGCCACGCAAAAAGGAAAACAAATAGCTGCCGACGATCGGCCCGTGCGCGATCACCTCCAGATGTTTCTCGGAGTGCAACACTAAATATTAATTCATTAATTTGCCCTATTACCTAGCTCCATGGATATGGAAGTGAAAACAGATTTGAGTGTATATGATAATGCTTGGTACAAGCCGGGATCACCCCTTCGGCGGGCAGTTTGGTATTTGGTAAACGTGTTGTTTTTTATCAATCCGCTATTTCCGGTATCATCGTTCAAAATATTTTTGTTGCGGCTTTTTGGTGCCAAAGTGGGCAGGGGAGTGATCATCAAACCTGCGGTTAATATTAAATACCCGTGGAAACTCCATATTGGCGATCACGTCTGGATCGGCGAGCGCGTGTGGATTGACAACCTCGATCAGGTGATCATAGGCAATCATGTGTGCATCAGTCAGGAAGCCTTTTTGCTGTGCGGAAACCATCACTATAAAAAATCGACTTTCGATTTGATTGTTCAGCCCATCGTACTCGAAGATGGCGTTTGGATTGGGGCCAGGGCCATGGTGCCACCGGGGGTGATCTGTAAGTCGCACAGCATTTTAACGGCCGGTTCGATGGCACAGGGTATTTTAGAGCCATATACCATCTATCAGGGCAATCCTGCATCGAAAATAAGACAGCGGATGATTCGAAATACAGCCCAATGAAAGTATCTGTAATCACCGTGTCATATAATAGCGCTGAAACCATTGCCGAAACGCTGCAATCAGTGGTAGCACAAGACTATCCAGATATCGAGCTGATTGTTGTTGACGGACAATCGACCGACGAAACAATAGATATTGTAAAAGGATTTGGCGACGCGGTGCGTGTTTTTGTTTCAGAACCCGACAATGGAATTTACGATGCGATGAATAAGGGCATTTCACTGGCATCGGGTGAGTTAATCGGCATTCTCAATTCCGACGATCTATATCACGACGCCACAGTAATTAGCGATGTGGTGAATCTTATCAAGCGTTCCAAATCGGATAGTTGTTATGCCGATCTGGTGTATGTTCACCGGGTTCAAACAAACAAAGTAGTGCGCACCTGGGTGGCTGGAGAATATCGGCGAGAGCGATTTATAAATGGCTGGATGCCACCTCATCCCACTTTTTTTGTGAAGAAAAAATGCTACCAACAGTTTGGTTCGTTCAATACCGAATTCAGTACTTCGGCCGACTATGAAATCATGTTGCGAATGCTATATAAGCACAGCGTTTCGGCAGTTTATCTTAATCGAACCATCGTGCGGATGCGCGCCGGTGGGCAGAGCAACAACTCGCTGTGGAACCGAATAAGAGCAAATCGGGAAGATCGTCGGGCATGGAAAGTAAACGATTTGGAAATGGTGTTTCTTACCACCATCAAAAAGCCGCTTTCAAAGCTGGGTCAGTTTTTTAAGCGTTGATTTTTGCACCAGTGATTATGAGTGAGAACGACTCAGCTCTTAGAACCCAAGCTCTAAGAGTTGAGGTAAAAGGTGATTTTCACTAATATTTCTAAAGTGCAAATTAGGAGCATTTTAAATTCGTTAATTCCTTTGCCACGCCTTACCTAACAAACTTTCGTTCAAGCTGAAGTGAATCGCTCGAAAATACCGTATAACACTTATGTCTAACTGTTAGCAGTATTTCGATAAAACGGAACTGAATGGCTTCTTTGCAGAGTGGCCACAAAAAAGGTAGTACAACGAGATTAAATTGCAGGTGATTAAATAATCGGCAATCCGTCTTTGCCACTGCCTATCACCACCACTTTTGCATTGGGCGAGTTTCGGTTGCTTGAATGCCTTTCCGGCATGTCAGAGTATAAATGCATCAAACAGTTAATTCGTAAAATAATTGGGATCGTTCTGGAATTTTGATACATTTAAAGTTCTAAACCAAACATTTACCAATTTAACCACTATGAAAACAATTACTAATCTCGTAGTTGTTGCCATTACCACTTTATTAATTTCCCCCTTCCTAACGAGCCTTCAGGCTCAACAGGTTGAAGTATTTGAAGAGTGGTCGAGTCCAGGAGGTGTACAGGAATTTTTCTATAAGAACGTCACTAAAACCGATGCCGCACGAAATGTGTATGTTGCCGGAGCTACTCTAAATTCAAGTGGCGATTATGACCTGTTGATCACCAAGTATAACCAACGTGGTGAACAACTGTGGACAAACACCATTGCAGGTTCTGGTGGCGGACATGATTTTGCAACCGATCTCGATTTCGACCACAGCGGAAATGTTGTAGTAGGCGGAAGTATTTCCGAAACAAGTGGCGAAGGAAATAATATCCTTGTCGCTAAGTACAATCCATCGGGAACGGAATTATGGCAATACAGCCATGATTACAGTGGAAATGTTGAAGGAGCCGCTTCCCTGGCTATAGACAATGATAACAGCATTTACCTCACCGGCGCCACGCAACAACCGAGCGGATATACCGATATGATTACCATAAAAATTGATTCTACCTCGGCTTTACAATGGGAGAAAGTGCTTGACTACAATGGGCTGCACGATGCCGGGGTTCGTATTGAATGGACAGGAGCACGTGTGATAGTGACCGGGGGCGGGCAACTGAACAGTATCACCTATAAGATTTGGACCATAGGTTACGATCCGTCTGATGGAAGCGTGCTGGGTACTATGACCAGTGGGGGAAGTAGTCCTGTCGTAGAAGAAGTAACCGACCTGGTAACTGACCAAAATGACAACATCTATATTGCCGGGAGCACCATTAACAGCCTGACTGGAAATGATATGCTGCTGATCAAACTCGATGAAGATCTGAACATTGAATGGACGAAGGAGTGGGATGGAGATGGAATGAGCGACAAGGGCAGCGGTGTTCGGGTGGCGCCGAATGGAGATGTGTACCTGTGCGGAACTACCGAAACTACTTCAGGAGATGACATTGCATTAATCAAATTCAATGCAGACGGAGATTTTATCTGGGAAGAAATTTATAGCAGTGCAGAAGGAGGAGATGACGTTGCAGCCGCAATGGAATGGCACGATGACGGATACCTGTACATTACCGGCAATACCTATAATATCAGTAGTATCGACTACTTGATATTAAAGTATGATAGCACCGGCACCAAACTGTGGGAAATCACTTACAACAGCCCTTTTAACAAAGACGACCGTGCCACCAATTTGGTAATAGATGATAACGGAGACATCGTGGTTTCCGGACAATGCGAAACCGATGTTGAAGGAAGGACTACTTATTATACGGTAAAGTATGTGGAGAAAAGTATAGACGAATCTATACTCGGGCATATAGGCAAGAGAACTCAAGGATTTATGAAACAAATGGGCCAACTGAATCGAACTGATTCCGTAATTGCCCACGAAGTAAAGTACTATAATGACCGCATGAAACATAACTTCTACGCACAGGATAAAGGATTAAGTTATGTTGTAACTTCTGCTGACTCCACGATGAATTTTTTGGAAACGGATACTTTCCCTGTAGTAGATGTTGATGTTCAAAGGATCGATTTAGAATTTCTCAACTGTAATACCTCATGCAGAGCCAGGGCGTTTAAACCTTTAGACTATTACAGCAATCATTATTTTCCGCATTGTGCCCCGGGAGTTGTTCGAATTCCTCATCTAGAGAATTTGTATTACGAATCTATTTGGGCGGGAATAGACTTATATCTTTCGGCTTCTAAAAAAGCGGAATATACTTTTCGGCTGTATGTAGGTGCTAAGCCAAAAGACATTAAGTTTAATGCGGTAGGTGCGGATAGCGTCATACTGATCGATGCAGGGTCGAAGATTGCGTTGACCTCAGAATTAAATAACGTAGAAATAGGTGATTTTAAAGCATTTCAAGTCGATATTAACGGCGACTTACAAGCGTTGCTATGGCAGCCGAAATTCGAAATTAATGGTTCAGTTATCTCCTTTTATGATTTTGGGTCTTATAATACAAACATTCCGCTAGTAATTTCCAATGTTGCAAATACTTCAAGCCTGCAGACGGAAGGATTATGTTGGAGTACTTTTTTGGGAGGAAGTGGAAATGACTATCCTACTGCATCTTCCGTACAGAATGACGAATTTGCCATAGCCGGATGGTAAACGGCTGTTTCAAGTTTTCCTCTGGATCCTGGTACATACAATTTTGGTCTTTCACCGCATGGGGTAGTCCTGAAATTTGACCAGGAAGGTGAGTTAAAATGGAGCATCTTGTACGGAGGTAATTTTCCTACCCATACCCATTTTTCCGATGTTGCATTTGACAACAATGGTCATGTTCTCGTTACAGGATATACCGATTCGAATTTCATGTGGACAGTGGTACCGGATGGTGCATATTATCATGATCAAATGGGCAATTCAAACTCAGCTTTGATTATAGAATTTCCCAGTACAGGTGATGAACTGATTTGGGCAACGTATTTTGGTGGCACTGGGCCAGATCAGGCATTTGCCATTGAAGTAGCCGAAAACAATGACCGATTTATAGCAGGGGTTGGTAGCAATTCGAATGGTAGTATTGGAGATGCCGATTTTCCTTTACTTGAGGGGTATTCTGAAGCCTACTACCATGAAAGCACTTCTGGGCAGTCGGGATTTATCGCTAAGTTTAATGATTCAAATACATTGATTTGGTCTACTTTTATAGAAGGCAGTTCCTATATCGTTGACTTATTGATAAAACAGAGCAACAATAATATTGCAATTCTTGGAGGAACCAGTAGTAACAGCCTACCTGTCATAAATGGAGGCAATAGTAGTGCGCTATTTAGAAGCAATATAAATGGAAATACAGATCTTTTCTACGGAATGTTGAATGCCTCCGAACAATTTACGCATCTCACCTATATAGGAGGAAACGGTATGGATTTCGTCGAGCATGATAATATTTATAGTAATTCCCATAAAATAGCTGAAGATTCGCAGAGAAACACGTATATTATTGGAAGTGCATCGGATGGTATAGAGCTCTTGCCTCAGGGAAATTATTACTTCAGTAATTCCAGTTCTTTGTCGTACACACCCTTTGTATACAAAATTGACGATGTAAGTTATGAATTAAAATATGGGTCTTATTTATATCATTGGGAAGATAATTGTAACAGTATAATTTCATCGATCAGTATTGATCCACTTGACAATATGGTACTAAGCGGCCAATTAGGGGGAGGGTATGCAGGTAATTGTAATGAAACCGCGCCAATAGAACCATACGATAATGCTTATTTTCAAAATATAATTCACAATAATTCCTATACTTGGACATTTACTGGTTCAAAATGAATCACAAGGTTTAATATATAGCACATACGTGGGCGGGTCTGAAGCTGGTTATATTTCGAATGCGTTTGTAATAAATGGGAACCTTTTTACTACCGGCTTTACACAGTCTGACAATACAGCATTTCAATTTCCACTGTGGGATCCGAATACAGATGCCTATTTTCAAGGGAGCATTCCTGGCCTATGGTCCGATATGTTTGTAACCAAAATCTGTATGGATTTCATTACTGATGTTAACGAATCAAATTTGCCAATTGCCAAAGAAGAATTTCCAATTGCAGTATTTCCCAATCCGGCATTTTCTGAATTTACCGTTTCGTCTCTTTCAGCGAATATGGGTATTTCAGAAATTGAATTATTGGACATACGGGGTAAAATAATTCGAAATTACCATCTGCCAAATAACACTATACAGCAAACATTCCCTGTAGTTGATCTCTCAGCAGGAGTTTACATCATACGCATCGGCACCAGCGATAATCAATATTATAGCCATAAACTGATTATAAAATGAAAAAGGCTGCCATCATATTTTTGCTTATAATCCAATTCGCCCACCAGGTAAAAGCCCAGTGGGAGGCCATGCAGATTAATGTGATGAATGATTGGGGACCTAATACAAAAGTTGATGCGCTTGGAGATGACGGTGGAATTGTTTTCTATGGAGCAGGTATTTCACCTGATAGTGGGTTTTTGGGGGCTTTGCTTTCTACCTATAACCAGGGTATTGCAAAAAACAGAGTCATTTTTAATACCCCGATATATAGCGTCACTGAATTTCAGGGTGATACCATTATCGCAGGTTCC
>CAZARI010000025.1:9408-47983 GCA_964487545.1 uncultured Cryomorphaceae bacterium | reverse complement strand
AAATGGATTGACGGTAACGCCAACGTGGTTTTCTTGTGCCAGTGTAAAGCTGTAGAATACATCTCCGCCTACGCTGCTTCCGCCGCACGACTCACCGCCATTATTGGTAGCACCGTAAAGGGTTCCCAAAGCGTTGCTGGTAGCTGGGAAAGTCGGCACGGACAAGGCTTGTGCGTTGTCGCATTCGTTATTCGCTGGTGCAGGCACCGTTGGCAAGGTACAGTCTGAAACAACTGGTGTACCCAGTTCGGGACACACGTCAGCTACAATTTCAAAGTCGCTGAGCGTCCACTGGCTGTATCCATCGGCGCCATCGTCGATATAGGCAATTCCGATGTAGATATCGCTGCTACCGGCCGCTGCACTGAAATCAACAGTAATGGAGCCACTGTTTGTAATTACAGTAGCGCCGTTCCAGGTAGCGTTGGTAGGACAAGGGTTATTGGTGTAATCGGCAGTGTACTGAACAACCAGATCAGTCGTTCCAAAGCTTTCCTGCGCCTGGAAGTTGAGCAAGAAAGAAGAAGTAGCGCTCAGGTCGAGCGGGCCATATATCAGCCAAGTTTCCACCTCTTGCTCGCAGCCTCCGCCACAGAATCCGTTGGCCGTATATCCGTTGCCGGCAGCATTCCACGAGGCTGTTGTCTCAAGGCCATCTACTATTTCCCAAACGGGAGCTGCACAAGCGTCAATATCTTCATTAATCACATCGATGGTAGCCATCAAACCGTGATAAGCTGGGTCAGAACTGGCGTCGATGGTAGCCACTGTAATGGTCACGGTCTGGTCGCCGTCCATCACGCCATCGGCTACACCGGTGAGGGTAACCACCTGCGGAACGTTCCAGTTGCCAGCGTCAAAGTTCAGCACTTCGGGCGAAACAGTAATTTCTCCTTCGTCGGCGCTAGAAACCTGAAGGGCAACGGATGTTGATGGTTCATCACCGAGCACGACTTCGAAAGTAGTGGTGGTTCCGTCTTCAATTGTATTTCCGGCCAGATTGCCGATGTTAATGGAAGGCGCTGCAAAGCAGGTCCAGATTAGATCGTCCATGGCGATACGATCGCCATTGCCGGGTGTGGCTATTTCAATATCCACTACCCCACCAATATTTACTGGAATAGTAGTGGTTTGCACCCCATCACCGTAAGGAATTGTCCCTACGGGGTCTCCGTTAACAAATACCTGAAGGTTACCCGCACCTCCGGAAAATTTGCGTTGAGTGGTCAGCGTGAGGCTGCCAATACCTCCTGGCACATCGCTCACACTAAGCGAACCGTTTCGAACAGTAACTGCACGTCCGTTGATGGATTGATCTCCGCGGGCGTCTGTTGCCACATACTCGTATCCGTCATCACCAGTAAACACGATGGTTCCGTATGAACTTGATGAGGCCATAATGGTAAATGACTCATTACCGCACTCAAGCTCCGGCACTATACAAGCTTCTGGAGCAACAAACAAGGCGAGTGCATCAAAGCTGCAAGTGGGATCGATGACCATCGAAACGAATACATCTACAGTTTCACCGTCTGAATCTCCGGTAAGCTGCACGGTTTGGGGCGACCCGGTGATGGGGTATGCCTGGCCGTTTACAATCAAGTTGCCCATTGGCGCATTGCTGTATTCAATGATCACATCAACGGTATAGCTGTTATCGGAAGTATTACACGCCGAAAGATTAGCAAACGTCACGTCGTCGATCACACAGTCTGTTCCTCCACAAGGAAGTGGTGGAACACCAAATCCGGTGAGATCAGTTCCCGGTCCAACGGTTTCGAACCGAATGGAAGGATCAGACCAGCCGTTGGGTTCGCCCGTTGTAATGCCGCAGCGCAAAGCAATATTCTGATCGGCTGTAGAAACGCCATCGCCTTCCCAAAGTTCCTGCACCAATTCTTGTCCGAGTATGTCTTCAATGACCCCGTTCAATTGAATGGCCATTGCGTCATCACCATTAAAGATGAAGGCTTTTTCAACATACAGTACATCGCCAAGCCCCTGACTAAGCAGCCATGTACCAATATCTGTGCTTCCAACAACCATCACCTCGCCGTGGGCCAAGGTGCCGCTATTAATGGTTACGTCTGTAATAAATCCACCACCATTCGGACTGCGCAGCACGATGAGTTCTTCTTCTGAGAAGTCGATGGTTTCGCCACTTTGGTTCCATATTTCTATGCCCTTTGGAGTTGTTCCAGAAACCGCATCCACATACTGGCTGATGATGAGCCCCTTGAGCTCAACAACTTGACACGATTCGGGTGCGGTAAATAACGCAGGATTGCTGTTGGTACATCCGGGATCTTCTGAGAAAAATACGCTGACATCCACCGAAAGTCCGTCGGCGGATCCGGAAATTTGAACAGTTTGTGGAGAGCCGGTGATGTCGAAAGACTCGCCGTTTACGATCAGACTTCCTGACTCCGGTGCCTCGGTGTATTCAACGGTGATATCCACCGTATAGGTATTGTCTTCTTCGTTGCAGGGAGAAAGATTGGTATAGGTAACACTGGTAATTTCGCAATCTGTCTGTTCGCAATCGGGTGCCAGACCGAAACCAGTGAGGTCATTTCCTGGGCCGACAGTTTCGAAGCGGATTGACGGGTCTGTCCAAGCTTCCAACGCTCCGGTAGTAATGCCACATTTTAAGGCGATGTTAAAGTTGGCCGTTGAAACGCCGTTGCCGGTCCAGGCAGAACCTGGGTCATTGCCGGGATTACCAAAAATATCCTGAAGTATTCCATCTAATTCAATGCTAAGCGCATCATCCCCATTAAAATTAAAGTTATAGAAGTGGTAGAAAACGCCTCCCAAGCCATTATCATCCAGATACGTTCCTATATCAGCGGTACCCACCACCATGACAGCACCTGGAGCAAGCGTTCCGGAATCGATTGTTGTCACTGACATCAATGCCCCACCGTTTGTGCCCTGATGTATCACCAGGTTGGTGGCTGCGAAATCGATTTCTGCTCCGGTTTGGTTCCAGAGTTCAATTCCTTTTGGATTGGTTCCTACATTTGTTTCAATGTACTGGCTGATGATGAGGTGTCCACCCTCTTCGGAAGGCTCCAGACCAACCGTTCCGGTGAGTTCAACCGCAACGTTGGCAGCTTCAAAACTGGACAGGGTTAGGAATTCGGAATAAGTTGCGGCCTGTAAATTCTCCGCGAGGCGGGCGTAAATGGTGGTTTCGCTCACTTCACCGCCAGTTGCAATAAGGTCGGTTAATTGAGTAGTGTAGGTAACATTGTCGTACGAAAATTCAAAATCGTTGGTAGCCGAAAAGGTAATATCGCCAGAGAGGTCGATTCCCAAAACGGTAAATGTCTGTACGTTGGAAGGCCCTTGGTTTTCTTCATAGGTAAAGCCGGTCAGCGAAGTGGGTTGAGCGACAATCAACGGCAGCAAACCGCCGCCGCCTAATTCACCTGTCAGCACCACATCGCGCAGACGCTTGTTTGATGGGCTATTAACGCGTGTGAAACGAATTTTAACCTGCGATCCACTAACCGTAATTGGATGGATTGATTCGTGATAGGTTGAAGATATCGGCATTTGAGAATCAAAAGTCTGGGCGGTCCAGGTGACTCCGCCATCGTTTGAAACATCAACGGTTAATGGACCATTATCCCCACTACCATGTTTGGCCACCATAAAAGATAGCTCCAGGTTGGTATAGTTGCTCAAATCGAGCACCGGGGTTTCCAGATAGGAAGATACTGATTCGAAAAGGGCATAACCCTGGGCAGCGGTTTCAAAGGATACATCTTGTGCTACCCAACCCGAAGGGAGGCTTCCGTTTCGAAGTTCTTCGTTAAGAATTTCGGTTTGCGCAAAAGCGAAAACGCTGCAGCAAAAGGTAAAGACCGCCACTGCTGCCATTCGCATCCATGCGCTCAGGTGGAAATGTTTTAGATCCGGAACTTCCAAAGTCCCCACCAATACGCGGGGTGCGGAATATGGATCGAGCGTAAATTTTTTCATTTTTGAGAGGTTTTGTCGATGAACTAACTATCGCACGGGATTAACAATAAAATTTCGACTACAAAGGAAGTAAAAAAAGTGGAAATACGCGCTGATATTCAGAAGGTATAAGACCCAAAAGCCCATATTAAAAAAACGCGCAGTGGTTTAGCTGTTGATTTTACATCTACTGCAATTTTAGGCGGTAGCTACCCGATGAAAAAAGGCGGCAAACTTCAGAGAAACATAACACACAATTAAGGTCGCGGCAATGCGAATCAAGCGGGGTTGTACGGATGCTTTTGTGATCTGACCACAAAGTAAATTCCGGCCAATACAAACGGAATACTGAGCCACTGTCCGGTGGTGAGCAGGTCACCGAGGCTGGTTTCAAATCCGCCCTGACTTTCTTTGATGAATTCGATCACAAAACGGAACCCAAAAATGAGAATCAAGAATGCGCCGAATATGCGACCCAGATAGCGGGAGGCTGTGGTTTTCCAGTACATCCACATCAAAATGCCAAAGGAAATGAGGTAGCAAAACGATTCGTACAATTGGCTAGGATGCCGTGGACGAAGGTCGGGTGTGCCATCGGGCAGATAGAGATGGGCATAATGAAACACAAAGGCCCAGGGAACATCTGTGGGATCGCCAACAATTTCGTGGTTCATCAAATTGCCAAGCCGAATCAATACGCCTCCCAGCGCTACGGTAATGACCACGCGGTCTAAAATCCAGAGAATAGATTTTCCGGTGACCTTTTTGGAAAACAGCCAAAGGGCAATGATGATTCCGATGGCGGCTCCGTGGCTGGCCAGTCCACCGCGCCATACCATGATGATTTCGCCTAAGTTTTGGCTATAATAATCCCAGTCGTAAAAAAACACGTGGCCCAACCGGGCGCCAACTACGGTTCCAATCACCACATACCACAGCACTTTATCGACCCACTCTACCGGAATGTTTTCGGTGATGAAGATGCGTCGCAACAGATAGAATCCAAGCATGAATCCTGAAGCAAACAGCAACCCGTACCAGCGTAGTTGAAAATCTCCAATTTCAAATATCCAGGGGCTGACGGTCCAGTCGATGTAGCTCAATATCATTTGTGGTGAATTAAAATCGGGACGAAGATAATGGATCGTGTAGGAAATACGAATTACGATTTGAGATTTACAATTGAGAGATTTATGACTTAGGATTGGGATTTAGGATTGTGGGTTGGGGATTTACGGTTGACGAATAAAAGTTTATTGCGTCGAATCTTCCCTCTTTCTCGGTACGGGGTCATAGCCGTGGGTTCCCCAAGGGTGGCATTTTGAAATTCGTTTGATTCCCAGCCAAATACCTTTGATGACGCCCCATTCTTCGATGGCTTCGATGGTATATTGCGAACACGTTGGCTGGTGGCGGCAAGTGCTTCCAAGTAATGGCGAAATGGCCACCTGATACACCCTGACCGGAAAAATAAACAAGCGCCTGATCCACTTCATATCACAAAAGTAGCGGAAATGAAACAGCAAAAGCGGCGGTCGGAAAACAAAAAACCGCTGCAGACAAATCTACAGCGGCAGCAATATCTGGTTCAATGATTATTCCTTAATGATCACACCGGTGGCTTCGAATGCCAGCGCGTACTCCGGTTCGGTAATCATTTCAATTTCTTCTGGCGACTTGCCCGCGTCTTCGGCATAATGGCGCAGCAACTCTACCGAAGTGGTGTCGAGAAAAGCCATTCCTTCCATGATCACTTCAAGGCCTTCAACGCCCTCCTTGGGTACAAAAAACCCGTAATCCTTAAAGGTTACCCGCATGTCTTCTTTACCATCCAAATCAACCATCATCCAGCAGCCTTTTTTCTTGCATGTTTCGTGAATGGTGGTAACGATTTTCCCTTGAAATGCGCCATCTTTATAAACAATCTCGGCCAGTTGTTCTGCAGTGATTGCATCATCGGTGGTGATGGTATCGCCGTAAAAGTTTAATCGTTGTGCTGTTTCTTCTGATTGCGTAGCCGCTTCATTGCCGGTTTCATTGGATGGGTTTCCGGCTTGATTTTCACAGGCCATAAAAAGTGCAGCCAGTGCGAAAATGCTTAGATACTTTTTCATTCGTGTACTGTTGGATTTGTTTAAAATAATGCGGCACAAAGCTAAAACATTAGGAAGTAACTTACTGTGAAATCACAATAAATTCTGTGCGGCGGTTTTTGGCGCGCCCCTCTTCGGTGTTGTTATCGGCAATGGGGCTATTTGGTCCCTCGCCGCGAAATAAAAGATGGGTTCCGGTTACGCCCTGCGCTTCGAGGTATTTTTTAACTTCAAACGCCCGCTCCTTCGAAAGAGTCATATTCATTTGCCGGTCGCCACGGCTGTCGGTATGTCCGACAATCTCTACCTTCATTCGCGGATTATTTTTAAGGTATTGGCCAAACTGCTGAAGAACGAGCCTGGATTTAGGGTCAATTTCAGCAGAACTTGTAGCGTAGTAAATATCGTGCAGGGTATAGGGCTCGCCTACTTTCAATGGTTTTATTTCTGATTTCACTTCGGCTACACCGTGATTCTTTTCAGCGTCTTCTTTGGTATAAACGCGCGCTTCAAAAGCGTGACCTTCTTTTTCAATGGTGAGGACCACATCTTCGTGTTCCACATTCACAACGGCCACGTAGTTACCACTTTCCTCGTTAACCGGAACCCGCTCAATGCGCTTAGACTCGGCATAGTGCAACGCTACTTTTGCTCCGGCCACAACTTGTCCGTTATCGTCGCGCATTTCGCCCTTGATGAGCATAATTTTTTCGGGCCGTGCTTTTTCGGGAACGTCAAATGAAACGATGTCTAACCCCCGGGCGCCGCGAATCCCTTTGGAAGCATAGTAGGCCTTTTTACCATCGGTGCTTACTATCAGCCCGTGTTCATCGTCGGGAGTATTAATTGGAATGCCGATGTTTTTCGGTACTGACCAGGAATTGTCTTCCAGTTGGCGCGTGTAGTAAATATCGTATCCCCCAGCTCCCGGCCGGCCTGTTGCCGAATAATAGAGCGTTTTACTATCTGTATGCATAAACGGCGACTTTTCGTGGCCCGAAGTATTAATCTGGCTGCCGAGGTTTTTGGCTACTCCCCAGGTTCCGTCTTCTCCGCGAATACTATAATAGATATCAATGGTGGGATTTCCGTCGACATCGGGCGTGCTGTTTTCGCGGGCCGAGGCAAAGTAGAGTGTTTTACCGTCGGCAGAAAGCGATGGCTGTGCTTCCCAACCGTCTTCGGTGTTGACATTGGGGCCAAGGTTTTCCAGTCCGCTCCACATGTATTCTTCCTTGCCGGTGCGCTCGTTATACATTTTGGTATAGGTGGTGCTGTACAAATCGCAGTTGTTGTAGCCTTGTCTTCCAGGACGGCAAACGGTAATTATCATTTCGCGGTTATCAATCGACAGGGTCACTCCACCATAATTATCACCAACATTAAAGGGTGCGGGCATCGGCGTGCCGTTGTCAAAATCGCCATTGGGTGCTTGGCGACGACTAATGGTAAACTCCTCCACCTGTCGCACATACAAATCGCCTTTTGATTTTTTTTCGAGTTTACGCGTATAGAACAGCAGCAGGTTATCGGGCGAAAGCATCGGCAGATATTCATCCCATTGCGAGGATACCCCCGCAACAATGACCGGGTTAAACGGCACCGGATTATTGAGAAACTCGGCATAGAATTCTACTTCGGGAAGTATCTCCATCACATCTTCGTACTTGCGATCGTAATCGCGCGCCATTTTTTCGGGTTCATCGGGAAACTCAATGAACGCGGTGAAGTGCTCAAATGCATTTTCAAAATCCTGTCCGGCGTAATACGACACGCCCAGGTAGTAGAAAACATCACTGTGATAGTTGGCGCACCGTTGTGCCACTTCGGTGAAGTATTTAATGGGGATATTGTAGCTACCCTCACCCATTCGTGCACGGCCAAAGGATGCTTCGCCGAGCGCGAAATAGCATTCCACGCATTCGGGGTCTTCTTCAATGGCTTGCTGAATCAGATTGTAGCGTTCGCGGGCATTATGCTTCTTCGAATTTTGGCTTTGCTCGAGTAGCTTCAGGGCTTTTTTGTTTTCGGTAGGTCCACATTGATCCTGCGCCTTGATGGTTCCGCTCCAAAGCGCCAAAAGAATAAGAATCAGAAATGGTATTGGTGCATCGCACCCAACCCTCACGCGAAATGCACGAATAAGCACGATTGATTTTTTCGTGTAAAGTGAGTTGTGAAACGAATAAGCCAGCCTAAAACCCATATATCATCACGCTATAAATCCCGCCCATCTCTATATTCTCTGCGTTCAATTCCTCACTTTCGTCTCTGCATCCTGAATCAGTTTATCGCCTTGTCTTTCGGCTTCATTAACTACATTCTGGGCTTGTTTATCGGCTTCGGATTCGATTCTCGACGCATTCTTATCCGCTTCTTCAATCAGCTTTTCTCCGGCCCTACGCGCAGCAGCTTTCGTAATCGGGTTGTTGGCTTCATCTTCGAGTTTCTTGGCCGCATTGCGTCCTTCCTGCCGCACTCTATCGGCCTGTTTTTTGGCTTCGGCACGCAGACGGTCGCCTTGTTTTTCGGCTTCACCAACCAATTTTGCTGCCTGATCACGTGCTTCTTCAACGGCCCGATCGATGGCTTCGTCTTTTGCCTTGTCAATTTCTTCCTTAATCACGTCTTTGGCTGCATCAACCGCACTTTGGCCGCCCGACATGCCGCCAAAGCTGGGCTTAAATGTTGGTTTTTCGACGGTTCCACCTACGAGCACATCCACATCAATCGACTCGCCGAGACTGAACGACTGCCCGAACAATCCCGCGGCTTGTCCCATAAAACCCTGCACCAGATCCATGGCTCCACCCTCTAGCATTTTGGTGGGCACTTTCATGGCCAGCGTATAATCAATGGTTTGATCAAGCCCGGTGCTTCCGGCAACCGTGGTTTTAACCTGGTCGATGTTCACATCAAACGGCTCTACATACGCACGGCCTTCAAGGATCTCGAATGAAAACTGAACGTCTTCGATATTTTGCTCGGCCAGCCGGTCAATCTTCAGCAACTTGGCCAGTTCATTGAGTGGTTCAAACCCTTCAATAAATACATTCTTGCTCTGAAAGTTTCCTTTTCCGTAGATGCTTTCGAGTATCGGATTCATTTCGCTGTCCAGGTCAGACTGGAAAACCATATTGGTCGAAAACTTGCCCGTAGCATTTTTGGCCAGCGGCATTAACTTCTCTACCGATACAAATGTGGTGGCGGTTTGGCGGATATCGATGTTTCGGGCATCAAAAGCAAAATCAACTTCTGGCTTTGATACATCTCGGGCATCGTAGGTTCCATTCAAGGTAACATCACCTTGCAGCACTTTCATCTTTACGTCGTTCATGGTCAGTTTTTGATCGGCCACACGAATGTTTCCCACCATATTGCTCACGGTGATATCGTCATAAATCAATTCATCGATTTGTGCATTCAAATCAAAACGGATGTTTGCCGGAATTTCCAGCACTTCAAAACTTTCGTCTTCGCTGGTTTCTTGGGGCTCTTCGCTGTCTGCCATTTCATCCTCTCCCATCAGTGCATTCAGGTCAATTTTCTTTGATTGTACGTCCAACCTTCCGGCCAGGGTAGAATCCTTAAGCGCATAGGCGAGATAGTTTTCCAATCTGCCCTGGGCATTGACATCTGCTCCGTCCATTTCCAGATTAAACCGCGACAACTCGGCATATTGGGGCGTAAAATTCAGGTTGGCTTCATTGATTTTCACGTCATAACCGTCTTGGCTGTTAAAGCGAAAATTGCGCATATTCATAAAACCTGCAGCGTGAAAATCTTCGTAACGCTCTTCTTCTATCGACGAATATCGGCCACGCAGCGCGACATCCGCTTCGAGCGATCCACTAAGCTCTTCTTCCATCGGAATGACATTCTGAACATTAGCAAAGTCGAGATTGGCAGTGATATTGGCATCGATATCTGGATCGGACATCGGCGTTTTCAGCATCAGGCGCATATCCACCGGATTATCGGCCAGCTCCAGGTGAAATCGCGAGACCTTGACGGTCATTCGGTCGAGATCGCCGCCGGGGTGATCAATTTTGCAGTTGATTTCGATATTTTCGACCGAAGCCGGCAGATCGGGATATTTAAATCGGCCGTTATCAACCAGCAGCTCGAGTCCGAAGCCGGGATAAGCTTCGTCTGTGTATGTTCCGCGAGCGTAGCCGTTCAGGGCCAGTGTTCCGGTGACGTCAACCCCTTCGAGGTCGCTGGCAAATTCTGCCGGAACCAATGATAGGAAATGTCTGAAATGTCCTTCTTTGGCGTAGAAAGTCAGATCTAAATCGATTGGATCTTCGGGCATGGCTACCCATCCGTCAATACCCAAGGCCAATTCGTTTAGGTTGATCTGATTTTCCTTGAGCGTGTATTTGTATTGGTTGAGATCGATTTCCAAATCCATTTTGGCATCAACACGCACGTTGTTCAGGTACTTGATTCCGTCGTAAAAAACATCAAGCGCGGCGATATCGGTATTGGTACTGAGCGTAAAAATGTCTTTGCTAAAATCTCCAGAGCCCTCGTGATTGAGACCGGAGGCCTTTACTTTGGTGAGCAGCGGTACATCATCGTATGACAGGTCGATATTTTTAAAGTAATACCTTTTGAGTTCGAGGTTAAAGTCACTGTCTTCCGCATCATCAATGATTTCTTCCGGCTCGTCATCGGTTTCTTTCATGATGTTGTAGTTGGCCTGCTCGTCGGCTGTTACGCGCACATCAAATTTGGAATCAACAATACCGAGCTGCTTGATCACGACATCACCGTTGATAAGTGGCATCAAGTGAATCGTTATTTCAACCGCTCCGATATCTCCCAGCCTGACGTTGTCGAAAGTTCCGTGTCCATCGATGGTAACGTTTTCGATTTGGAAATTAAGGTTGGGAAAACTGCGAATCAGCGACAGGTCAAAATCGCCAAAGTCGACTGTTGCATCGAGGTATTCGTTGGCTGTTTCTTTGGCAAAAGCCACCAGTTTATCTTTAAACAAAATGGGGATAGCCACCAGTGCTGCGATAAAAAGCACAAACAGAACGAGCAGAACAAGCAGGACTTTCTTCATAAACTATATTTTATAATGGGCTGAACACAAAGCTAAGCATCTGATGATATAATCAACGGTGCAGAATCAGAAATTAGGTTAACAGCCATTTTCGATTCAGCTAAAATTAAGCAACGAATAGTTTATACAACAGAAATTTTTGAATTACCGTCTTCGCACTGCTTCAGGAGGATTCAGTTCTCCTTCAGTATTGGCGATGATGGTAGATACTGCCGCATCTCCGGTGACGTTAACGACCGTTCTGCACATATCCAGAATACGGTCGATGGGGAAAATCAGCGCAATCCACGCTGGGTTCAGTCCAACCGATTCGAGCACAATAATCATCAACACCAAACCGGCGCTGGGGATGGCTGCCGCTCCAATGGAAGCCAATGTTGCCGTAATAATAATCACCAGTTGCTGAGCAATGGTCAGATCAACCATGTGAAACTGGGTCAGGGCAACCACTGCTACCGCCTGATACAAACTGGTTCCGTCCATATTGATGGTGGCTCCAATTGGCAACACAAAGCTGGTGGTGCGCTCCGATACACCGAGATTGACGTGTACACACTTCATGGTTACCGGAAGGGTGGCTATGGATGATGAGGTTGAAAAAGCCGTAATCTGTGCGTCGCGCATAGCGCCCAAAAAGCCGCGGTAGCTGATTTTTTTGACCAGGCTGGTAACGAGCACTGGATAAAAAACAAAAATCATGAGTGCCAGTCCCAACACCACTACCATACCATACCAAAGCAGAAATGACAGCAGCTCGGTAAACTTTTCGGGGTCGGTTCCGGCGGCCTGAACAATTTGTCCGGCCATCAGCGCAAAGACGAATACGGGCATGGCTTTCATCACCACCCACACCATTTTAACGAACACCTCGTTCAGTCCGTCCACCAGCTTGAAAACCGGATCCTGTTTATCGGGTGGCAGCGATACCAGCATAATACCAAACAGAATAGCAAAGAAGATGACTTGCAACATATCTGCTGCAGTGAGTGATTGAAAAATGTTGTCGGGCACTACATCCACCAGGGGTTTAAGTGGACTTTCGCGCCGGGTTTGTTCGGCGGTTTGCAATTTATCGGCTACCCATCCGTCGGGTTTTTCTGTATGGCGTTTTCTTCTGACCTCATCTACAATGGCCTCGTTGGCTGGATCACACGAAAGGCAGATTTCATCGAGTTTTTTGATTCCGTTATCCGTTCGCCACAATTCATAACCAATGCGGTTATCGATGCGCAAACTCTCAATACTTTTTTCGCCCGGCTTGATCACGTTTACCAAAATCAGTCCTACCGTCACGGCAATCATGGTAGTGGAAATGAACAATCCCAGCGTTTTGATTCCCATTTTACCCAACTTTCGCACATCTTTCAGTGAGGCTACCCCTACGATAATGGAGAACAACACCAGCGGAACCGCAATCAGTTTGAGTAGATTAATAAAAATATCACCAAAGGGCATAATGTAATCCAAGGTGAAATCGTTCCAATCGAAGGTTACCGAGAGGTAGGAATAAATGACTCCGAGAAGCAGCCCGATAATGACTTGCCAGTGTAATTGTAATTTTCTCATGTTAGATTTTAGCAGTTTTGTTGCGAAGGTAATGATCTGCCAGAACGAGGGCTGTCATGGCTTCAATAATAGGCACGGCACGCGGCAGCACACACGGATCGTGGCGACCTTTGCCCTCGAGCAACACCTCTTCGCCGGCCAGATTTACGGTATTTTGTTTTTGCATTAGCGTAGCCGTTGGTTTAAACGCCACGCGAAAGTAAATATCTTCTCCATTGCTGATGCCGCCCTGCACCCCACCCGATCGATTTGTTTTGGTGCGAACATGCCCTTCCGACAGGTAGAATTCGTCGTTGTGCTGAGATCCACGCATTTGGGTGCCGGCAAAACCAGATCCGATTTCAAAGCCCTTAACCGCGTTGATGCTCATCATGGCTTTGGCAAGATCGGCGTGGAGCTTATCGAACACCGGCTCACCAAGGCCTACAGGTACTGATTGAATGACTCCAGTAATGATGCCCCCCAATGAATCTCCCGAATCGCGAGCCGCTTCAATCGCAGCAATCATTTTATCGGCACTCGGTTGGTGGGGACAACGAATTATGCTGTCATAACGAGCAGAAAGGTCAATGTCAACATAGTTTTCAGTCACTTTCACATCGGCGACGGCAGAAACGTAAGCGGCAATTTTCAAGCCCTGCATTTCGAGCAATTGAGTTGCAACGGCACCTGCCACCACCCGGCACGCTGTTTCTCTGGCACTGGATCGTCCGCCACCACGGTAGTCGCGATGACCGTACTTTTGATGATAGGTGAAATCGGCGTGAGAGGGCCTGAAAGTGGTTGCAAGGTGAGCGTAATCTGCTGATTTTTGATCGTCGCTTGCAATCAAAAAACCGATGGGAGTTCCGGTGGTTTTTCCATTAAATATCCCCGATAGCCATTCTACTTTGTCACGCTCCTTTCGCTGGGTGGTTAACGGCGATTGACCCGGTCTGCGACGGTCCAATGCTTGCTGCACTGCCCCTTGGTCGATAATCAGTCCTGCCGGACAACCATCGATAACCCCACCGATTGCCGTGCCGTGCGACTCGCCAAAAGTGGTCAGCCTGAAGAGTGTCCCGAAACTGTTCCCAGCCATGGCGGTAAATATAGGAGTTTTGTATAATGGTTAGTGGGGAGATTAACGGTGATTAGTGGTCTGGCTGCACAAAAATTATAAGGGCGGGTTAACAGATAAACCTGAAAAAGCTGTATAATTGTCCCACCCAACCTATTGCAAACCAAACCAACGACCCCGATAGATGTCTTCGGAATTTGAAAATTATATTTATCGAATCTTGCATTATTTAGCCCGTTTTGCTTTTTTTCTTTTGCTGCTCATCAGTGTTCCAGCTCTTTCTCAACCGACATCACCGCCCTCATCAGTAGTACAGAAAACCGACTTTAAACCCCTTCAGATCGGAATCCGCGGTGGGTTCAGCTATCTTTTGGGTAAGGCTCCGGAAAATTATTTGAACAGTTATTACAAAGAGCTTAAAACCGGACATCACTTCGGTGGCGAATTGGCCTACTTTTTCAATCCGTATCTGGGTGTAGGAGCAAAATACACCGCTTTTCGCACCAAAAACGCAATGGAAGTTCCAGTAGTACCCCATCCACATGGATCCAATCAAATGGTAGAGGTGTTTCGGGACGATATCCAAACGCATTACATAGGCCCGGCGTTTGTGACCCGTCTGCTTTCAGAAAGTGGAAAAGTTGCACTCAAAACGGCCGTCTCGCTGGGTTACGTCTATTACGTAAACAATGCGAAATTCTACGGAAGCTCCACTAAAATAACGGGCTCAACAGTGGGGCTGGCACTGGAACTGGGTCCCGATTTATACCTCGATCAAAACCTTTCAGTGGGTATTTCTGTTGGCATGATGATGGGTTTTCTAAGTAAAGCCGAATTAAAATCACCCTTCGGAAAACAAATACTTGAGCTGAATGAACCCGATAATTTATCGCGGCTTGATTTGGCCGTGACCCTGCGGTGGAATATGTGATTAGCTAGTGGTTCCCTTCTTCGTACTTTTGTTCAATAAATGCTAAGGGTACAAAATCATGCGCGTGCTAATCAAGAACATTAAAGGACTTGCCGGAATTCAGAATAATACGCCGGCCTGGGTTGCAGGAAATGACATGTCGAATTTTACGATGATCGAAAATGCTTTTCTGGCGATTGAAGAAGGAAAGATTGCCGGTTACGGCCCGATGAGCGACTGGAGCGGAATACAAGACTGGAACAACCTGGAAATCATTGATGCAGAAGGTCAGTTTGTACTGCCAGCCTGGTGCGATTCGCATACGCATCTGGTTTATGCTGGCAGCCGCGAAACGGAGTTTGTAGACAGAATCAACGGTCTCAGTTATGCTGAAATTGCAGCCCGAGGAGGAGGCATTCTCAACTCGGCAAAAAAACTTGCCGAAACTTCCGAAGACGATCTTTATGAAAGTGCCCTGCAAAGGCTCCATGAAGTGATGCATCTGGGCACCGGTGCCATCGAAATCAAAAGTGGCTACGGACTTAACCTTGATGCCGAACTAAAAATGCTTCGGGTCATCGCGCGGTTAAAAGCCAACAGCGCGGTTTCAATAAAATCGACCTTTCTGGCCGCGCATGCTGTTCCAACAGAATACCGCAATCGACACGAAGATTATGTTCAACTGATTATTGATGAAATACTACCCAATGTTGCGGCCGAAAACCTGGCAGAATACATCGATGTGTTTTGCGAAACCAACTATTTTTCCGCAGCAGATACCGACCGAATTCTTGAAGCGGGAGCGAAGTTCGGATTGATTCCAAAAATCCACGTCAACCAATTTACCATAATCGACGGCATTGAGGTGGCCGTTAAGCACAACGCCCTGTCGGTTGACCACCTCGAACTGCTGAGCACTAAAGACATCGATGCGCTTTTGGGAAGCAAAACGATGCCTACCGCGCTGCCATCGTGTTCGTTTTTTCTTGGACTTCCCTACACCCCGGCGCGTCAGGCCATCGATGCCGGTTTACCCCTTGCGTTGGCTACCGATTACAACCCGGGCTCTACACCGTCGGGCAACATTCCGTTTGTATTGTCGCTGGCATGTATTAAAATGAAAATGACGCCGGAAGAGGCATTCAACGCGGTCACCATCAACGGTGCTTATGCCATGGGAATGGAACAGGAGCTGGGAAGCATTACGGTAGGCAAACAGGCCAATTTGATCATTACAAAGCCGATGTCATCGCTGGACTTTCTACCCTACAGCTTTGGATCCAACCTGATTGATCAAATCATCATCGGCGGAAAATTACAGCAATAAGCTGTTGGGTTTTCAGCAGAAATTGCAGTTCATACATTCATCGGTTATGAAATCACGAAACGCTTTCTTGTGGTGGCACCGTGAACAAGAACTTATTTGAGCTGACCAATTGGTTTTTTACACAAAACATAACGATAGCAGCCGTGTTGTTTACTCCGAGTTTCTGCATGATGTTTTTGCGGTGTGTATTTACAGTGTGCAGACTCAGGAAAAGTTTATCTGCAATTTTGGCATTGGTATAACCCTCGGCAATCAGCGTAATGACTTCTTGCTCACGATCCGAAAGCTGAAGCGGGTCGCAACTGATGCCTCCACCGGCAACAATTTCATCCGGATCGATTGACTCCTGGCGCACCGCGTCGAGAACCTGGCCACAGAAAAACTTGCTTCCGGCGGCTACCGACTTCACCGCATCAATAATTTCGGTAAGGCTACAATCTTTCTTAACATAACTCATCACCCCGGCTCGCAGGGCAGATGCAATGATATAGCCACTTTGGATGGGTGTAATCGCAACGCAACGCAGATTTCGGTGTTTGGACAACATGGCTGGAATGGTTTCGATATCAAATCCGGGGGCCGTAAAATCAATCAGCACTACGTCAACTTCCTGCTCGTTCAATTGCCGCAAAAGATCGGTAGAACACCCTGCAGCACCCACAATCTCAACCTCTTCTACTTCGTTAAACACACACCGCAATCCTACTCTGATGAGCTCGTTGCTGTCGGCAATAAAAAGCTTAATGGGTGTTTTCAATGGTGTCTTATTTAGACTAGTTCCAAATAGCAAAGTTAGACGCGTAAGGCATATAAACCAAATAAAGTTGTTATCACAACAACCGAAACACCATACCGTCCTCAGCACCCACGGTTTCGGGAAAAAACTCGCGGGCTTCATTCACCAGCAAATTTACATCGCGGTAACGCGAAGAGAAGTGTCCGATGACCAATTGTTTTACCTCTGCCATGCATGCCATCTGACCGGCTTGTGCTGCAGTAGAATGAAAAGTTTCGCGTGCTCGTTTTTCCATATTGCTGGCAAAAGTTGCCTCGTGATAAAGCAAGTCGGCATTTTTTACATACTCAACCATCCCCGCATGATAGAGCGTATCGGCGCTGTAGGCATACACTTTTGGTGGTCGCGGCAGCACGGTGAGTGCTGCATTGGGAATTACTCTTCCGTTGTCGTCGATATAGTCTTCCCCATCTACGATTCGGCGGCGCCAGGCTATCGGCACCTGATGGGCTGCAATGGCTTCGCGAACGAGTTTGTGTTTTAGCGGCTGCTCCTGAACCCTAAATCCCCAACAGTCGATGCGGTGTTTTACCGGAAAAGCAAAAGTGGCCACCTGGCTGTCGGCATAAAGCGGTTGTAATCCTTCGCGGTGAAGGGCTACAAATTCCAGCGGAAACCCCAAGGTTGTTTTACCGACATGCCAATGTACTTTCAAAATATCCATCAGTCCCGGCGGACCATATAAGTGCAAGGTTTTTTGTCGACCGAGCAGGTGCATGGTAGAGAGCAACCCCATCAGCCCCAGGTAATGATCACCATGCAAGTGGCTGATAAAAATAGCGTGCAGGCGCTGCACCTGCGCTTTGTATCGGCGCATCTGAAGCTGGGTTCCTTCGGCACAGTCAAGCAGCAGGAAGCGTTCGCGCACATTAACGTATTGTGCCGTGGCGTGGCGGGCGAGTGTGGGCGTTGCCGATCCGCACCCCAATATGGTTACTTCAAATTTCACTTTTACAAAATAAAAAAAACCGCCTCAGGTGTTGAGACGGTTTTGTACATTTTCTGATGAAGTCAGATCCTATCACCGGATTACTTCACAATCATTTTTTGGGTTACGCTCTGGCCATCAACAGAAAGGCTGTAGAGATAAATCCCCGGCGACATGCCCATTTCAGAAGCCGTGAGCTCCATTCTGTTTACACCTGAAGTGGCATTAACAGATTGTTGGTGAACGGATTTGCCCAGCAGATTAAAAATCTGAAATTCTACCATTGAAGCACGGTCCAGCGAAAACTCAATCACCGTGTTGTCATGGAATGGATTTGGCGCGTTTTGGCTAACGACCAAACCTTTTTGTCCCAACTCGGCAATTGACGATGTGCCTTGTACCTCAAGGGTGAAATCGGTAAAAGAAAACTCTATTGGCATGGTTCCGAACATGGTCATAAAGGCATTTATATCGATGGACAGGTTAAAAGTACCTGATTCGGTAGGCGTACCAGTGATTACCGCACAACCCGCAACGGTTGGCAAGAAGGTACAATCGTTGTTGCTGTGCGAATTACACTGAAACGTCAGTCCTTCCGGTAAACCACTAATTCCAATAACTTGTACCGAATCAATATCGGCAGCTACCGGAGCTCCTGGAATATCTGCTGAACTGGTTGGAATTTTAAAATCTACTACCTGAAAATAAAATTCGCCTTCTGTAGCGACTGGAAACCCTTCTTCGGGCGTCGGCCAGATACCGAATGACTCATCGGCATAATCTGGGTTTGGGATGCACTGTGCGCTGATCATGTGAGCAACAAATAGTGCAGTAATTGAGAGTAAAACTTTTTTCATATAGGTTGTCTGATTAGTAAATAATAATTAAAAATATCTTTTCAGTTTTCCCCAAGATCACGCTCCACCTCCTCCATCATCACCAAATCTACGGCTTCACTGACGGTGGGTGTAATATTGAGAACAGTTTCTAGTTGCGAAATGGAAATCAACTTTTTTACACTGGTCTGAAGCCCGGTAACCACAAAGGTTCCTCCGCTGTTTTTGCACAACCGATTACCTACGAGAATGGCACTCAAGCCACTGGAATCGCAGTAGCGGGTATGCTCCAGATTAATAATTAAGTTGCGAACACCTTGCTTATTCAGCACAACCAGTTCAGATTTAAGATCGGGTGCGTTGAGCGAATCGAGCTTATCTACCTTGGCTGTAATTAGTGTGTACTTGTCGTTGTCTTTTACTTCGAAGTTCATTGGTTTTCCCCTTTAACTTTTCAAATATAGTTAAATTTTAAATCCGCGCTAATCACGATTGATTTTAGCGGCCAGCAAATATAATATCGCCATTCGAATTGCCACACCGTTTTCTACTTGATTGAGAATAATGGCGTGCTCGGAGTCCGCAACTTCACTGGTAATTTCCACTCCACGGTTGATTGGCCCCGGATGAAGGATGGTTATTTGCTTGTTGAGAGAGTCGAGTTTTTTCTTGTCCAGCCCAAACATCATGGTGTATTCGCGCAACGAAGGAAAGAGCGAATGACTGCCTCCCTGGCGCTCGAGCTGAATGCGCAACATATTGGCCACGTCGCACCATTGCAGCGCCTTAATCAGATCGTGTTCCACCTCCACTCCGAGCGACTGAATATATTTTGGTATTAAGGTCGTTGGACCGCACACTTTAACTTGTGCGCCGAGTTTCTGCAAACAAAAGATATTGGACAAGGCCACCCGCGAGTGCAGGATGTCGCCAACAATTACCACCTTTTTTCCAGCCACATCGCCCAATTTTTCACGAATCGAAAAAGCATCGAGCAAGGCCTGAGTGGGGTGTTCGTGTGTGCCGTCGCCGGCGTTTAGAATCCGTGCGTTCACTTTTTTCGAAAGAAACTGCGCCGCTCCGGGATGGGGATGGCGCATCACCACCATGTCCACTTTCATGGCCAGAATATTATTGACCGTATCGATCAGCGTTTCACCCTTGCTGACGGACGATCCTGATGATGAAAAATTGATCACATCTGCCGACAGCCGTTTTTCTGCAATTTCAAACGAAAGTTTGGTTCGGGTGGAGTTTTCAAAAAATAAGTTGGCAATGGTAATATCGCGCAGCGAAGGAACCTTTTTGATTGGGCGGTTGATGACTTTTTTAAAGTTATCGGCCGATTCAAAGATCAGCTCAATATCCTTTGGCTCAAGGTCTTTTATTCCCAAAAGATGATCTACGCTGAGGTCGGCCATTTTTCTTCGCTTGTGAGTAAAACTACCTTATCTTCTCCTTCCGATTCCTTCCATTCTACTTCTACCCGCTGTTCGGCAATGGAGTCTACCCATTTCCCCACATAATCGGCTTGCACAGGAATTTGCCGTTTAAACCGACGGTCGATCAGCACCAGCAGTTCAACGGTTTTGGGCCGGCCAAAATCAACCAACGCTTCAAGCCCCGAACGAATGGTGCGGCCGGTAAACAGCACATCATCGACCAAAATCACGTGGAGGCCTTCAATTTGGAAATCGATATTGGTGGGACTCGCCTTGAGCGGTTTCTCTTTTCTTCTGAAATCGTCGCGATAAAAAGTAATATCGAGGTGCCCGCATTTGATATTCTCCTTTTTGAGAATGGTTTTAAGTGTTGCGGTGATTCGGTCGGCCAGATAAATGCCGCGCGGCTGTAGTCCAATCAACACCGTATTGGAAAAATCTTCGTGATTCTCTATTAGCTGAAAACACAGTCGCCTGATGGTTAACTCAAATTGCTGACTGTCGAGAATAGTAATCGATTTCATCCTTTTTAGCGGTTGCGCAAATATAATGTTTTCGGAAACAGTATCTGTGGACAACTGGAAACGGCAAATCTTCTGGTTAATTACGACCTGGTACCGCCTCACTACACCGCTTGCAATAGATCATTCACAACACATTACCCCACCCCCAATCTTCAAACTCATATCTCCTATGTCCATAAGATGGTTTTATTGTTTGGCAATGCAGATATTTGCCGCCATAATTTTAAGCTATAGAGCCATGCCATACATTTCTCAAAAGGGCCAATTGATGCCAGAATCGCCGATTCGCAAGCTGGTGCCTTATGCCGAAGCCGCACGACGCGCAGGAAAAACAGTATATCACCTCAACATCGGACAGCCCGATATCGACACCCCAGACGTTGCCCTTCAGGCCGTGAGAAACTACAAACCACAAGTAATCGAATACAGCCATTCGGCGGGATACGAAGATTACCGAGTGGATCTGGCAGAGTATTACCACCAAAACGGGATTGCAGTCAGTCCCGAAGAAATTCTCATCACCACCGGCGGATCAGAAGCACTGGTCTTTGCTTTTATGAGCTGTTTTAACCCGGGAGATGAAGTGATTATTCCCGAGCCATTTTACGCAAACTACAATGCTTTTGCCATCATGGCCGGCATTAAGGTGGTTCCGGTTTCGGCGCGCATCGAAGATAATTTCGCGCTGCCCCCCATGTCGGAAATTGAATCGCGAATAACCGACCGCACCAAAGGCATCCTGATCTGCAACCCCGGCAATCCCACGGGCTATCTCTATCCGCAAGCGGAGCTGGAACAGTTGGCAGCCATTATCAATAAGCACGACTTGTTTTTGTTGGCCGACGAAGTGTACCGCGAATTCTGCTATGACGGTGCCACGCCTTTTTCGGTAATGAACCTGAAAGGCATTGAGCAAAACACCATTTTGATCGACTCGGTATCCAAGCGGTATTCGATGTGCGGCGTGCGCATCGGCGCCATTATTTCGCGCAACGAAGAAGTGATGCAAACCGCGCTGAAATTTGCACAGGCCAGATTAAGCCCACCATCACTGGGACAAGTGGCATCGCGTGCTGCGCTCCAAACACCCCAATCGTACTTTCGCGATGTAATAGAAGAATATGTGGCCCGACGCGATGTGCTGATAGATGGATTAAATCAGATACCAGGCATCATTTGTCCACGGCCTGGAGGTGCTTTCTACGCCATTGCCAAGCTGCCCATTGATGATTGCGACCGCTTTTGCCGATGGATTCTGGATTCATTCGACTATAACAACCAAACCGTGATGATGGCTCCTGCCACGGGTTTTTACGCCACGCCTGGCTTGGGCACGCAAGAGGTGCGATTGGCCTATGTTCTCAATCAGGAGTCGCTCGTTAATGCTGTAGAATGTCTTGATGCTGCACTAAAGCATTATCCGGGCCGAACGGAAACGGAAGGGTGACCACGGCATGAAATATTCCGGCACATCACGCGTCGATCGCAGTACAATTCATAGTTTTGTCCATTGAATATTACAATATGAAAGAGTTATCCGAAACGCTAAACCGACTCGAAGAGTCTGCCACACTGGCCATGGCGCGCCGCAGCCGCGAAATGGTTGAACAGGGTATCGATGTCATCAGCCTAAGTCTGGGTGAACCTGATTTTAACGCTCCCGATTTCATCAAAGAGGCAGCAAAACAGGCAGTTGATGAGAATTTTTCAAAATACCCACCGGTAAACGGCTATGCCGACCTTCGGAAATCGATTGCCGATAAATTTAAAAGAGACAATGGTCTGGAATATACCGCCAATCAGATTGTGGTCTCAAACGGCGCCAAACAGAGCATTGCCAACGTTTGTCTGAGTCTGCTCAACCCAGGCCAGGAAGTTATTCTACCAGCACCGTACTGGGTAAGCTATTCCGAAATTGTGAAATTGGCAGGAGGTGTTCCGGTGATTGTATCTGCCGGAATAGAACAGGATTTTAAAATCACCCCCGAGCAGCTCGAAGCGGCTATCACCCCAAAAACCAAGCTGATTATGTTCAGCTCTCCCGGAAATCCATCGGGGAGTGTATTCAGCAAAAGCGAGCTGGAAGGAATGGCCAACGTGGTGCTTAAACACAACAACCTCTATGTGCTGAGCGACGAGATATACGAACACATTAACTACAGTGGTCAGCATTTCAGCATGGGTCAATTGCCGGGTATGGATGAACGCACGATCACGGTAAATGGCGTTTCCAAAGCTTTTGCCATGACCGGATACCGCATCGGATATATCGGTGCTCCACTGTGGATTGCCGAAGCCTGCACCAAAATCCAGGGACAAATCACCTCTGCGCCAAGCAGTATAGCACAACGCGCCACCAAAGCAGCGGTTGAAGCCAGTCCGCAAACCATTGCATACATGCGCGAGGCTTTTCTTAAGCGCCGCGATCTGGTTCATGCCTTGCTCGAAGAAATTCCGGGGGTAAAAGTTAACCGGCCAGAAGGGGCATTCTACTTTTTGCCCGATATCACCCAATTGCTCGGTTCGCGTTTCAACGGCACGGCCATCGAAACCCCCGACGATTTCTGTGAATTTTTGCTGGAAGAAGCACAAGTTGCCTGTGTTTCGGGAATACCGTTTGGCGCTGCGGGATGCATCCGAATTTCATACGCATCGTCTGAAGAAACCCTGCGCGAGGCCATCGCCCGAATTAAAACTGCCGTTCAAAAACTTCAATCATAGTGCTTACTCCCCGGCTTTCAGAGATATTTCGCAGGTTTAACGAAACCAAAGTTTTGATTGTCGGTGATGTGATGATTGACAGTTATCTCTGGGGACGGGTGGATCGCATTTCTCCCGAAGCGCCGGTTCCGGTGGTGAGTGTTACCAAAGCAGAATACCGGCTGGGCGGTGCCGCCAACGTAGCCCTGAATATTTCATCACTCGGTGCCGAGCCCATTATTTGTTCGGTAGTAGGAAATGATGACAAAGCCAATATTTTTGATCAGCTACTTCGCGAAAGTGGTCTGAGCAATGAAGGGATTTGTCGTTCGGACAACCGCCCAACCACCATCAAAACACGCGTCATCAGCAACGGTCAGCACCTGTTACGGGTAGATGAAGAAAAAACCGATCTGCTGAATGCAGAGGAGGAAATATTGCTCCAAAAAAAGTTTGAAGAATTGGTGACCCGGCACCAAATTGACGTGGTTATTTTTCAGGATTACAACAAAGGTGTTCTCACTGAGCGGGTCATTGAAGCCTGTATTGAAAAGTGCCGTCAAATGAATATTCCGACTGCGGTGGACCCGAAAAAAGACCACTTTTTGAGCTATCGCCACGCCGATTTATTCAAGCCCAATCTCAAGGAATTGCGCGAAGGCGTGAAAGCAGAATTCGACGACAATTTCGAAGGATCACTCAAAAATGCCATCCATCATCTCGAAGCTCAACTACAAAACCGAATTTCGCTGGTCACCCTTTCTGAGCGTGGCATGGTGTGCAGCACCGACAATCGGTGGATTCACGTTCCGGCACATCCGCGAAAAATTATCGATGTATCGGGTGCGGGCGACACCGTTATCAGCGTTGCTGCACTCTGTTTGGCACAAAAACTAGAGCCCGAGCTGTTGGTTAGACTTTCTAACTTGGCCGGTGGATTGGTTTGCGAAAATGTGGGCGTAGTTCCGATCGATAAAAACGCATTATACGGCGAGGCCAGCCTGCTCCACCCTGTTCGATAATTAATCCTGCTAACGACCCCAAATGACAAAATCCTCTGAGAATCCGGTAAAGCCTTACCAACCCGATGGCAGTAAAAAAGAACAGGTGGCCCAAATGTTCAATAACATTGCGGGCAAATACGATTTTCTAAACCATTTTTTTTCGCTCGGCATTGATGTGCTCTGGCGCAGAAAAGCCATTCGATTACTGCGATCATCGCAACCCAAAACAATACTCGACATCGCTACCGGCACTGGCGATTTTGCTTTTGAAGCGCTGCGGCTCAATCCCGAAAAAGTCACCGGAATTGATATATCTGCCGGGATGATTGCCGTAGGAAAAGAGAAAGTCATCAAACGAGAAAAGCAAGCCCTGATCGAATTAAAACTGGGCGACTCCGAAGAACTAGATTTTATAGATAATCAGTTCGATGCCATCACCGTTGGATTTGGCGTGCGCAATTTTGAAAACCTCGAAAAAGGACTCAGCGAGATGGTGCGGGTTTTGAAACCCGGTGGGAAAGCGGCCATTCTCGAATTTTCAAAACCAAAAATGTTTCCAATCCGGCAACTGTATTTTTTCTATTTTAAATACATTATGCCGGTTATCGGCAAATTGGTTTCCAAAGATGCCTCGGCCTACACCTACTTGCCACAATCGGTAATGGCCTTTCCCGAAGGGCAAGCGTTTGTTGATATCGCGCTCAAATGCGGGTTTAAGCATTGTAAGCCACATGCTGTTTCGGGCGGAATCGCAACAATTTATCTTGCAGAAAAATAAAGGCCGCAGCAATTCGTTTCTTTACCTTTGCACGTTGTAACCTCTATTATTTGTTCAAACTGCGATACATACTCACTCTTTTTTTGCTACTTATTGTTGCGTTGAGCTACGGCCAGCGTCGCGGTGGAATCAAGCAGAAGAATTTGCCCGGATTTGACGACCGTCGCTACCACTTTGGTTTTTTGCTTGGTGTGAACAGTGCGGGGAGTTATCTGGATCCCAAACTAAACACCACCTTTTCCGATTCACTGCTACACATGTATCCCGGAAATGCCGCTGGATTTAACCTGGGGATTGTCACCCAACTCAAACTGCTCAATAATTTTTCGCTCCGCTTTGTACCCTCTCTATCATTTCAAGACCGCGTGGTGAATTATGAATTTAAAGCCGGTCCTGACAAAGTTGACACCTACGTAAAGCGGATTGAATCGACTTTTATTGATTTTCCACTGCACTTTAAATACCGCTCAAACCGAATCAACAATTTTGCGGTGTATGTACTTTTTGGCGGAAAGTACAGTTTGGATGTCGCTTCCCAAAAAGATGTGCGTAATGTAATTGCCGAAGAATTGATCATTAAACTGCGGCAACACGATTACTCGGCAGAGATTGGAGGCGGTTTTGACTTCTTTTTACCGTACTTCAAATTCGGCATCGAGCTGAAACTAAGCGTGGGACTACCCAACATGCTGATCGACGACGACACCATGTTCTCGCGCCCGATTGAATCGTTGCGAACCAAAACATTTATGGTATCGCTCACTTTTGAGGGATAATCCAAAGCAGTTTTCAAATAAGGTTATAGCGGCATTCGCGAACAGATAACTCCCATGGCCACCGCCACATTGAGGGATTCAGCTGCTCCCCTGCCACGGATGGTGATTTTTTCATGGATATATTCATTCACCTCTTCATCGATACCGTGCGATTCGCTGCCCATAACCAATATTCCTGATGACGGCCATTGCACCTTTTCAAGCGATGTACCCGTCATGTCAGCACCAAATATTTTAACACCCAACGACTGCTGCTGCTTCATCCAGGCTGGGAGATCCGTTTGAAAATGCGGCACCCTGAACGTTGCCCCCATGGATGCCTGAACCACCTTTTGGCTGTATGGATCTACACTATTCGGTGATGCAACCACTTGCTCCACACCAAACCAATCGGCAATGCGAAGAATGGTGCCCAGATTCCCCGGATCACTCAAACCGTTGAGCACCACCGTCCAACCCGCAACATTGGCCGGTGTTGTTCGCTGCGGAATTTTTACCACAGCAAGCACTCCCGGAGGGGTAGTCATTCCACTCATTCTGCTCATTTGCTCTTTTGAGATCACCAGCACCCTTTTGCAATGACTCCATTGTTTGGCTATTTCCACGCTGACATACACGGTGTCGGATTCAAAATCAGACTGCAAAAGTTCCTGCACCAGTTTGGGCCCTTCAACAATAAATCGTCCGAACTGATTGCGGTACTTTTTTTGGTGCAGGGCGCGAACCTGCTTTATTTCATTATTTGTGACCATAATCTCTTTTTGGCTAAGTATTTTCGCAGCAGAATCAATAGCAAAGAAAAACATTTGAAATCAGCTTTTGCACATATCTTTCTGCTGATGGCCTTGGTGAGTCTGCTTATGTCATGCGGCCCAACCCGCAGGCTGGCTGATGATGAATATTTGCTGGCCTCCAACAACGTCGATATCAAAGACGCTCCGGCCGTAAACCGTCAGGAGTTGAAAGAAATTATCAAGCAGCAGCCCAACCCGCAGTTTATTGGTCTTTTTAAAATTTCACTCTGGGCGCACAACCTGCCCAATCCCGAAAAGGCAGCCCAAAACGCCGCGCGTAAAAGAGCAAAAGTCAACGAAAAAAATGAAAGGAGAATTGCTGAAGGCAAGCGTCCAAAGCGCTATAAGAGAACCTTTGGTGAGTGGTTGCAATACGGCGTAGGCACCGCGCCTGTTGTGCTGGACAGTTCGCTTTCCATGCGATCGGCTGATCAAATCAGTTTGTTTTTGCTCAAGGAAGGGTATTTTATGAATGAGGTTTCGCACGAAATCACCTTTCCGAAAAAGAAACAGGCCGTGGTGCATTATCGAATTGTGGGCGGACCGGCCTATACCATCCGAAACATTTCGCGTAACATTCCCGACCCGAACCTCAAGATTCTATCAGAAGAAGAACTGACCAGAGCAAATGTGAAAGCCGGTGATCGCTTTAGTGTGGCCAACATGAACAAAGAACGAGAACTGCTGATCGATCGGTTTAAAAATGAAGGTTATTACGACCTGACCAAAGATGATATCTATTTTCAGGTTGACAGCACGATCGGCAACAGGCAAGTAGATTTGGTGATGGGAGTTTATCCACGCTACGAACCGGCACCGCTCAACCCCGATTCGCTGGTAGCCAAAAACCACATCCGATACCGGATCAACGAAGTGTTCATCAATCGCAGCTACGATCCGTTTGCCGGTTTTGTCGACAATGAACTGCAATCAGATACGATCGTTTACAACGATTACATTATAGCCGGTGACGACCATTTGCGGATTAAACCCAACATCATTGCACAAAACATCCGCTTTGAAAAAGGACAATACTTTGATCGCAGTTTGCTTGAAGCCACTCACCGGTCGTTAAATTCACTGGATATTTTTAGCGCGGTAAATATCAAGTTTGAGCGGATTCGGACGGACACCAGTGAAATCGGTCTGCTTAACAGCCAAATTCTGCTAACCCCCGCCAAAAAACAACAGTTTATTTTTGAAACCCGCGGCACGCACAACAGTGGTTTTTTTGGCACCGCAGGATCCATCACCTACCGCAACCGCAACATCTTTCGCGGGACGGAAGTTTTTCGGTTTAAGGTTTCGGGAGCGTTCGAAGCCCAACAATTGCTCACGGGATCGTCCACTTCTGGAGAAACCACTTCTAATCTGCCCGACCAGAATTCGGTGTTCAACACGGTAGAAGTCGTTCCTGAAATTTCGCTAACCATTCCGAAGTTTCTCTTTCCGATCAGCCTGAATAGAATTGCAAAATCGGCCAGGCCTTACACCGTTTTATCGCTTTCATACGGTTTTCAGCGTCGACCCGATTTTCAGCGCAACACGCTCAAAACCATTCTGAGCTATCGTTGGCGAGAGTCGGCATTTAAAACCTGGATGATCAACCCGCTGGAAGTGAGCCTGATTCAAATCAATAAATCCGATCAATTTCAACAGCGCCTCGACGACCTGAATGATCTGTATCTCAATGCCAGTTACTCCGACCACCTGATTTCGGCATTTAAGATTTCGTATATCTTCAACAATCAGGTGCTGGCACGCCGCACCAATACTTTCTATTATCGCGCCAATGGCGAAACTTCCGGCAATGTGCTCAATGGCTATATGGCGCTGACGGGTGCACAGCGCGATTCGCTTGGCAGCTATCGCGTGGCCAATATCCGTTATGCCCATTATGTTCGCACAGATCACGACGTGCGCTATTACCGGCGGGTGGATCAGAACACTTCGCTCGCCTTTCGCTTTTTTGCCGGAATAGGTGTACCGTTGCGCAACCTCGAAGTACTGCCTTTTGAGCGCAGCTTTTTTAGCGGCGGGGCAAACGGCATTCGTGCCTGGCAGATTCAGACCCTTGGACCCGGCTCGTATCAGAGCATCCGCACCACTTTTGACCGCATTGGCGAAGCCCAGCTCGAGTTTAATGTAGAGTACCGACAAAAGCTGATCAACGTAGTGGAAGGCGCCATTTTTGCCGACGCAGGAAATATCTGGCAACTTAAACCCGACCCGCTCCGGCCGGGTGGAGATTTTGCGATTGACCGCTTTTTAAAAGAGGTGGCGCTGGGGGCCGGCATTGGTTTGCGGCTCAACTTCGACTTTTTCATTATTCGCTTTGACCTGGCCATGCAAGTGCACGATCCGGCAATGATTGAAGGAGAACGCTGGGTATTTCAACCCAAGTCTAATTTCAACCAACGCGTAGATGAGTATAATCAGAACAATCCTCATCAACGGGCAGGTTATTACTCACCTCGACTCAATTTAAACCTCGGGATAGGTTATCCGTTTTAACGACATCATCAGTAGACAAACTTTTATTAGCTTTGCACTCTCTTTTTCGGGACCATACAATACCATGATAATGACAACAGAACAAATAATTAACCTACTCGGAGACAACGCCTCCGAACTCCTGAACCACCAATCGAAAACCTTTCCCAAAGAGCAACTTCAACTACCAGGCGGTGATTTTGTTGACCGTATTTTTACGGGTTCAAACCGAAACCAACAGGTACTCAACAATCTTGAGCGTTTGTATCGTACCGGAAATCTAGGCGGCACAGGTTATTTATCAATCCTTCCAGTTGACCAAGGGATTGAGCACAGCGCTGGGGCGTCATTTGCACCGAACCCTATTTATTTCGATCCCGAAAACATCGTTAAACTGGCCATTGAGGGCGGTTGCAACGCGGTGGCATCAACCTTTGGCGTGTTGGCCATTTGTTCCAGAAAATATGCCCACAAAATTCCGTTTGTGGTAAAGATCAACCACAACGAACTGCTCACCTATCCCAATAAATACGATCAGATTCAGTTTGGGAGTGTGCGTGAAGCGTGGAATATGGGTGCGGCTGCAGTGGGTGCAACGATCTACTACGGCTCTGAAGAATCTTCGCGACAGATCATCGAGATTGCCGAGGCCTTTGAAGAGGCGCACGAGCTTGGAATGGCTACTATACTGTGGTGCTACGTTAGAAACAGTGCATTTGCGAAAGACGGTATCGACTATCATACGGCTACCGATATTACCTCACAGGCCAATCACCTAGGCGTAACCATTCAGGCAGATATTATCAAGCAAAAGCTACCCACACTTAACGGCGGCTTTTCTGCCCTCAACTTTGGAAAAACCCATCCATTGGTATATGATAAGTTGAACACCGACAATCCTATCGATTTGTGTCGCTATCAGGTGGCCAACTGCTATCTGGGCCGAATCGGTTTGATTAACTCCGGGGGTGCATCTGCCGGTGCTACGGATCTTGCCGAGGCTGTCACCACAGCGGTAATCAACAAAAGAGCCGGAGGGCACGGATTAATTTCGGGCCGAAAAGCTTTTCAAAAACCAATGAAAGAGGGCGTTGAATTACTGAACGCCATTCAGACGGTTTATAAAAACGACGAAATCACCATCGCCTAAGGGCATAAAACATTTAGTTTAATATGGGTTGGTTTAAGCGCATCAAAGAAGGAATTACCACCTCTACCAAAGATAAGCGGGAAACCCCGGAAGGACTGTGGTACAAGTGTCCTAAATGCAAGAACGTGGTGACGAGCGAGGAGCACCACGATCAGATGTGGGTGTGTATTAAATGTGCGTATCACGAAAAAATTGGTTCTGAAGCGTATTTCTACTTGTTGTTTGACGAGCGGAAGTACATCGAAATCAACAAGAACCTTCAATCGGGTGATCCGCTCAATTTCGAGGACACCAAAAAATACACCGACCGCATTCAGCAAACCCAAGAAAAAACAAAACTGAAGGACGCCATTCGCACTGCCTATGGCACGCTACATGGTTCGGAGGTAATGATTGCGGCCATGGACTTTAAGTTCATCGGCGGTTCTATGGGCGCTGTGGTTGGAGAGAAAATTTCGCGAGCCATTGACCAGTGTATCAAAAAGAAAATGCCACTGATTATTATCTCCAAATCGGGCGGAGCGCGCATGATGGAAGCCGGTTTTTCACTGATGCAGATGGCCAAAACGGCCGCAAAACTGACTCAGCTTGCCGATGCCAAACAGCCTTTCATTTCACTGCTAACTGACCCCACCACAGGAGGTGTTACAGCGTCATTTGCCATGCTCGGCGATTTAAATATTGCTGAACCCGCTGCCCTTATCGGGTTTGCCGGTCCACGGGTGGTGCGCGAAACCATTGGCCGTGATCTTCCCGAAGGTTTTCAAACCGCCGAATTTTTGCTCGAACACGGCTTTCTTGACTACATCATAGACCGTCGACAAATGAAAGACAACCTGGCACTTGTATTAAAAATGCTGAATAATTAGCATTTGTTGGTTTTGAGAAAAATAGAATTATCTTTGCCGACCTAAAATACATAAGAATCATTTAAAACAATATTGGCATGTATTTATCAAAAGAAAAGAAAACAGAGATATTTAAAACACACGGTGGTTCTGAAACGAACACCGGTAGCACGGAAGGTCAGATTGCACTGTTCACCTACCGTATTGAGCACCTGACAGGTCACCTGAAAAATAACCGCAAAGACTATAACACCGAGCGATCTTTGGTTCGTTTGGTAGGAAAGCGCCGACGGTTACTGGATTACCTAAAAGACAATGACATTGAAAAGTACCGCTCGCTCATTAAGGAGCTTAACATCAGAAAGTAATTCACTTCCTGAATCACACGATATATTTTTTAAACTCGGAGAGGCAATTGCTGCGCAATTGCCTTTTCGCGTTATACAGCGCTGATATACACAAAGAAGAAGAATAAATAAACAAACAAGATGAAATACAAGTTGATTGAAAAGAAGATCGATCTTGGCGATGGAAAGGCCATCACCATAGAAACCGGAAAACTGGCCAAACAAGCCGACGGATCGGTAGTAGTTAGAATGGGCGACACCATGCTGTTAGCCACTGTAGTTGCTGCAGAAGAAGCCCGCGAAGGCGTGGATTTTTTACCGTTGACCATTGAATACCGCGAAAAATACTCGGCAACCGGAAAGTTCCCCGGCGGTTTCTTTAAACGAGAAGCCCGACCTTCTGAAAGTGAAATATTAACCATGCGCCTTGTTGACCGTGCACTACGACCACTCTTTCCAGAAGATTTTCACGCAGAAGTACAGGTGATCATCAACCTACTTTCAGCAGATAAAGAAAATATGCCCGATGCCATGGCCTGCCTGGCTGCATCGGCTGCTCTTGCCGTTTCAGATATTCCGTTTCACGGACCCGTCTCTGAAGTGCGCGTGGCAAGGATAAATGGGGAATTCATGATCAACCCAACCACTTCAGAACTGGCCGATGCCGATATGGAAATGGTGGTTGCGGGCACCATAGACAACATCATGATGGTGGAAGGTGAAATGAAGGAAGTGGGCGAAGATGATATGCTTCTGGCAATCGAAAAGGCCCACGAAGCCATCAAAGTTCACTGCCAGACCCTGCTGGAACTCGGGCAGGATGTTTCGAAATCCGAACCCAAAAGAACTTACCAGCACGAACCCGAGCCCAACGAGGATCTCCGCAAGGCCATTCACGCGGCATGCTATCAAGGTTGCTACGATATCGCCAAAGAAGGACACGCCTCTAAAGCAAAAAGAAAAGAGTTGTTTGGGCAGGTGAAAGAGAACTTTACCGCACAGTATAGCGAAGAAGAACTCGAAGAACTGAGCTACTACATTTCTAAATATTTTCACGATACCGAGAAAGAAGCGATTCGCGATGCCGTGTTGAACGAAGGTGTTCGACTCGACGGTAGAAGAACCGATGAAATCCGTCCGATCTGGTCTGAGGTAGATTACCTTCCCATGACGCACGGTTCGGCCATTTTCACCCGCGGTGAAACCCAGTCGCTTACCACGCTGACATTGGGTTCGAGCCGTGACGAACAAACCATCGACGGTGCCCTGACCGAAGGCAGTGCCAACTTTATGCTGCACTACAATTTCCCTCCGTTTTCAACTGGTGAGGCTCGCCCCATCCGATCAACGAGTCGACGTGAAATTGGACACGGAAACCTGGCCCTGCGTGCGTTGAAGCCCGTCATTCCTTCGGCCCCCGAAAACCCATACACGATTCGGTTGGTGTCGGACATCCTCGAATCGAATGGATCGTCTTCGATGGCTACCGTTTGTGCAGGAACCCTCGCACTGATGGACGGCGGCGTTCAAATTACACGTCCCGTTTCTGGAATTGCAATGGGACTGATTGCAAAAGGGGATAAATTCGCTATCCTCTCCGACATTCTTGGAGATGAAGATCACCTGGGAGATATGGACTTTAAGGTTACGGGTACCGAAAACGGTATCACCGCCTGCCAAATGGACATTAAAGTAGATGGCCTCACCTTCGACACGCTGAAAAAGGCACTTCTACAGGCTCGCGAAGGACGACTACACATCCTGAAAGAAATGGTTAAAACCATCGACACTCCGCGCAGCGATTACAAAGCACACGCTCCTCGAATCATATCCTTTACCATTCCTAAGGAGTTTATCGGACCGGTTATCGGGCCAGGTGGAAAAATCATCCAGGAAATTCAGGAGGTGACTAAAACAACGGTAATCATTGACGAGGTTGACGGATTAGGCCACGTTGCCATCATGTCTGAAAACAAAGAATCGCTCAATGCGGCTGAAAAGATGATTAAGCAAATTGCCTTCCCGCCAACAGTAGAAGTGGATGAGGAATACGAAGGCAAGGTGAAATCGATTATGCCTTACGGTGCATTCGTGGAAATTCTACCCGGAACAGACGGACTGCTGCATATTTCCGAAATTGAGTGGGGACGACTCGACAAAGTAGAAGATGTGCTCAAAGAAGGCGACATGGTTCGGTTTAAGGTTACCGGAAAAGATCCGCGGTCAGGTAAATTCAAACTTTCGCGAAAAGTTTTACTTCCCAAACCCGAAAATGGAAACCAAAACTAGATCACACAGTTAGCATTTTTTTTTTTGAGGCCTGCTTCCGAAGCAGGCCTTTTTTTTGTACTATTATCAAGCATTCGCTGTAACTAATTTTGGGGCTTGTCGTTAACTAAAGCGCAATTAAAATTTCGCTATGAGACAATTAAAAATATCAAAACAGGTCACCAATCGTGAAACAGCTTCTCTGGATAAGTATCTTCAGGAAATTGGACGGGTAGATCTAATTTCTGCGGATGAAGAAGTATCGCTCGCCCAAAAAATAAAACAGGGTGATCAGGACGCGTTGGAGAAATTAACCAAAGCCAATTTGCGTTTTGTTGTATCTGTTGCCAAGCAATATCAGAATCAGGGACTCACGCTTCCCGATCTGATTAATGAGGGTAACCTTGGCCTGATAAAAGCTGCTCAGCGTTTTGATGAAACCCGTGGTTTTAAGTTTATTTCCTATGCCGTTTGGTGGATTCGTCAGTCTATTCTTCAAGCCCTGGCAGAGCAATCGCGCATTGTGCGGTTGCCACTAAATAAAATCGGCTCGATCAACAAAATCAACAAGGCATTTTCCAAACTCGAACAGGAATTCGAACGTCCACCTACACTGCCCGAACTGGCCGAAGTGCTGGAAATGTCGCTCGAAGACGTGAAGCAGTCGATGCAAAATGCTGGTCGCCACGTATCTATGGATGCACCATTGACAACTGATGAAAGCTCCTCGGGCACCATGTACGATATTCTGATTAATAATGATGTGCCCGGGCCGGAATCTGACCTCATGGCCGATTCGTTGCGAAAGGAAATTGAACGATCGCTGCATACACTCACTACCCGCGAAGCCGACGTAATTAAATTGTATTTTGGAATGGACGGCACCCACGCCATGACACTCGAAGAAATTGGTGAGCGCTTTGACCTGACCCGCGAACGCGTGCGGCAGATTAAAGAAAAAGCCATTCGCCGACTCAAACACACAACGCGAAGTAGAGTGCTTCGCTCCTATCTCGGATAAAGTTTCACGATTATAGCCATTGTTAATAGAGGTCAATCCCAATGCGGGTTGGCCTCTTTTTCGTTTCTTTGTACCGCCCCAAAAACAATTACCACCATGTCTCACCTTGTTGCCCCCTCTCTCCTTTCGGCCGATTTTTCGGACTTAACCTCCGATATTCAAATGGTTAATGGTAGCCAGGCCGATTGGTTTCATCTGGATGTTATGGATGGCAGTTTTGTTCCAAATATCAGCTTCGGGTTTCCGGTGATCGAAGCCGTGAAGCGCCACAGCCAAAAACCATTGGATGTGCACCTGATGATCGTAAAACCCGACCAGTATATTACGCGTTTTGCTGAGGCCGGAGCAGACATTCTCACCGTGCATTTGGAGGCGTGTACCCATCTGCACCGAAGCATTCAGGCCATTAAAGGTGCCGGTATGAAAGCCGGAGTAGCCATTAACCCACACACGCCGGTGAGGCTTTTATCAGATATAATCGGCGATATCGATCTGGTGTGCCTGATGTCTGTAAATCCCGGATTCGGCGGTCAGAAATTTATCGAAAACACCTATCGCAAAATCGAGCAGCTTCGCCAGTTAATTGACGATAACAACGCCATCGCCAAAATTGAAATAGATGGCGGCGTGGGAGTGGGTAATGCTGCCAAAATTGTCGCGGCGGGAGCCGATGTCCTCGTGGCCGGAAATGCCGTTTTCGGAGCAGAAAGTCCCTCCGAAACCATTGCTGCGCTTAAAGCCCTGTAATAAACTTTAAACCAATTCCTTTCCGTCGACGTAGTCCTGTAGGTATGCAAAGTGAGGTGTGAGCGTCCCGTCGAATTGCGTTTGTGTAGCCTTCCAGATGACCTTCTCATCGTCGCTGCCCAGCAAATGCGGAAATACACCTTCCGACAATTCGGAACCGAAATCTTCCGAAGCATCCTTGGGCAGCTCGCACGGCAGGTTGTCTACCGCCATCACTCCAATGGCCGCCGGATCCATAAAATCTGCTTCAGACGCTGTGTGCGGGTTATAGCCGTACATAGGCGATACAATGGAAGAAGGCCTGATGGTGGTGGGTACCGGACCATCAATATCACACGATACGTCGCCCACAACACGAAGTTTAACACGCGGATCTATAGCATCCTCGCGGGTAAATAAATAGGGCGATGGAGACGCCCAATAATGGCAGGCCATGAACAAATGCGCTTGGTGGATATAGGACGGAAAAACCGAATGATACTCCCCGGGATTCGCAAAAAAGTGGCGACGCTCAAACGGCTTTCCCTCGTTATGTTGGTAGTAATGCTGCACATCGATGTGGGTAAACACCGGATGATCGTATTCCACGCTTATGAAATCCTGATGATCTACTTCCTGAATATCCAACTTGTCGATGATTTCCCGCGCTCCGCGTCCCACGCGCCCAACACCGGTTAACACCATTTTAAAGTCCGGGTGAAGTTCTACTTTTTCCAATTCTAGCTCCACTTCCTTGCGGTCGGTGCACTGGTGTGCAGGCTTCAGCGTGTAGCCATCTATTTTTCGGCCGTATGCCAGCAAACCATTATAAGCACCTACAATTCCCGCGTAGCGCCCGAAACCAATGATGCGCCCTCCCTGAGGATATTTGAGCACTTCGTAATCAATGAGCCGGATGTTTTTGTCGAGTATGGCGCGAAGCAGGTTGCGATTGTAGGGTTGCTTCTTGAAAGTATGCGAAAAGAAAAGATAGGTTTTATTCGAAATCAAATCCTCGATATTCACCTCCTTTATTCCGATCATGATGTCAGCGTGCGAAATATCCTCAAGCACTTCCATTCCCACATCGGCATAGGCACTGTCGGGGATTGCGCGAATCGGACTGCGCTGCACCACAATGGTTAGTTGCGGGTACTGCTGCATTAATGTTATACACTGATTGGGGGTTAAAGCCACTCGCTTATCCGGGGGATTCTTACCCTCGCGGATTAAGGCAACTATTACTGGTTTCATCTGTCAATTTTACAGGCAAAGTTAACCTTTGCTCGTTGATTTTAAACCTGCACGATAATTGCGGGGATAGAATTGTGTAACTTTGCACACACGTTCTTTGGGGCCGACTGGTTTTGACTACAAGCGCAGTCGTTAAATAAGCATGCCGAGCGATGGACATCGTGCTCGTAAATCAGGATGTTCAAACTATAGAAGGCGAATCTAATTACGCTCTCGCAGCTTAATCACTTAACTGTTGATTATTGCTCTTGTCCGATGTGAAGCACAGTAGCACGGAGCGAGTGTCTCACCAACCGGCCGTATTGACCGGATGGTAATCGAGGCATCAAATTTCAATGCTGGCTGAAATAGTGTTCGAATGTTTCAGCGAGACCCCAGAACTAAGGACTCAGTAGGCTGTGCGCTACCGGCTGTTTCCCGACAATTAAAGCGACACTAAGCATGTAGAAAATTTAATGGTTCCTTGTTTGGACGAGGGTTCGAATCCCTCCGGCTCCACAAGACAGTTTTGAGTGTGAGTACTGAGCAACAGCTCGGTGCTCACATGAAAAACTGGATTGTTCCTCAAAACTCTTGCTCCAACTCTCGCTCATCAGTTTTGAGTTTTAGTGCGTTTGAGGACCGGGAAACAGTGTTGATTTCCCCAACAATGGATTGTAGTACAACATTTTTCACACCAATTCTTGCGTCCTATGTTTGATTTTGAAAATCTATCTGTATACCAGAAAGCAAAGGAGTTCAACAAGAAGGTCCATACTCTTCTTTCTGAAAATAAAGTCGATAAAACAACCAATCACCAATTAAGAAGAGCATCTTTTAGTATCATGCTGAATATTGCTGAAGGGTCCGGCAGATTTACAAAAGCCGATAAAAGAAATTTCTATATTATTTCAAGAGGTTCAGTGTTTGAATGCGTTGCCATCCTGGACTATCTGCTGGATATTGATGAACTTGACAATAAAACTTTTAAAACCTTTTATGACGAATTGGAAGAGTTGTCAAAGATGCTGTACGCTTTGATTAAAGGATTGTCTACATAAGAATGGATTATTCATTTTTCAGTTACAAATTATTCGGCATAATTCAGGCATTTGTACCTTTATAAATCGAAACCACCCCCCTATGCCCTCCCCCACCGAAGAAGAACTCAGAAATTTAGCAGCACAACTCGGTTGCCCGAGAGGAGAAATGGGCGTAGAAGTCGGTCATCAATTACATGAAATCAACCACCCGATGACGCTCAACACATTTCGAAGTCTGGGAGTCAAAACCGGTGATACGTTACTTGAAATCGGTCACGGCAACTGCAGCCACTTGCCACTATTGTTGAAAGAAGTCCCCAATCTCCATTACACCGGATTGGAAATTAGCAACATAATGAAAACGGAAGCGGAAAGAATTAATGCACATCTTCTACAATCAGAAACTGCCAGTTTTCACCTTTATTCCGGTGAATCCATTCCTTTTGAAGATCAATCATTCAACCACGTAATGACGGTCAATACGATTTACTTTTGGCCCGATCCTATGAAAATGCTGTGTGAACTGAAGCGTGTCATTCGGAAAGGCGGAAAAATCAGCATCGGTTTCGGACAGTCGGAGTATATGAAGCAGATGCCGGTTACGCAGTTTGGCTTTAATTTATTCAACAGCGCCATGGTCGAAGAGTTACTTCAAGATTCGGGGTTCCGCAATCTGGAAACTTCCGGGTTTAAAGAGCCAGTGCAAGGATATACAGATGCTGTTTCCGACCGGGAATATGCTGTGGTATCAGGAATGGTATAACCTCTTTCGTCACCGTCGACACGTCACAGCCGGTTGGTCAATATCGATTCGTTCTGTAACCATAGTTGCACATCTCACGCGAAAAAAAGCCCAACTTTGCACCATG
>CAZARI010000025.1:0-9308 GCA_964487545.1 uncultured Cryomorphaceae bacterium | reverse complement strand
TTCTGTAACCATAGTTGCACATCTCACGCGAAAAAAAGCCCAACTTTGCACCATGAAATGGTTTCAAAGACAATGGGAACAGTTTAAGGCGAAATCGTTCTGGGGAAAGTTCTGGGATGTGCTGTTTGTGGTGATCATCATCCTGCTCATCATTCCCGACGGACGGTTGATGGTGCAGCGCGGGCTGATGAAAACCGGCATTACGGGAAGTACGTCGAGCAACACTTTAGAAGCATTAGATACCGCAGCCATGAACTGGCAACTGCGCAATATGGATGGTCAAATCATCACCTTTGGCGAGCTGAGCGAGCGCACCATTTTTCTGAATCACTGGGCAACCTGGTGCGGGCCGTGCAAGGCAGAAATGCCCTCGATTGTATCACTGATGGAAGCCACGGGGAACAAGGCCCATTTTATTTTACTCACTTCCGACGATCTACCACGAGTAGAAAGCTATTTGAAAACCAACAATTGGGATTTGCCCGTTTATTTTCCGGTTTCTCCCATTCCCGCTCAACTTAACGCCACATCGCTGCCCACCACACTGGTGATCGACAGTCGCGGAAACATCATCCACCGCTCCGAAGGCATGCGCGATTGGGGAAGTAAAAAAGCAAGAAGGCTGGTGTTGGGGAAGTTACCATAACTGTAACAGGATTCTTTTGATTAGCAGACCTACTCAATCTCATCAGCGAAGAACCGTTACGTGCCCGCGTATTCTTTCTGTCTGAACGTCGCCGTTAGACAAATACCTCACCAACACCTGCCACACATATACTTCTTCCTTTACGTAATAATCGCCCGAGCGCACATCGCCAATCCACGCTTCGTTCCTATTATTGGTTTCGAACAACAGCTCTCCCCATCGGTCAAATACCTGAAAGGTATAGTTGAGAATATTGCTCCCACCGACTATCGGTTTAAACTCTTCGTTTAACCCATCCTGGTCGGGAGTAAAGGCATTGGGAACATAGATAAAAAAATCCTGGGGAATAATTACCTGTTGAGAAGTGTAATCGATACACCCGTATATATTCTGTGCTCTCAACTGAACCGTATAAGTACCACCATCAGGAAATTCAAAAGTTGGATCTTGCAGCGTTGATGTTTGTCCTTCACTTGTACTCCAATAATAATTATAGCCCCCAATGGTTTGATTTTGAAACTCGAGCGTCAGGTCCTGTGACGTAGGGTTTTCAGGAGTCCAAGAAAAACCGGCTGCGGGAACTGGAAAAACAGTCACCACATTTTCATAGAGCAGGGTGTCTGTGCATCCAAATTCATTGGAAGCCACCAAACGTGCATGATAATTTCCCGGTTCAGTTAACCAAATGGAAGGCGAAACAGCAAAAGAAGTATCGCCGCTGGAAAATGTCCAGAAATAGTTGTCAGCATCGGTAGTTTGATTAATAAACTGAGTGCTCAACGGCGGGCAACTTTGTGCGACTGTGGGCTCAAATAAAATTACAGGCTTTGGAAAGACGGTTACTGATTGAAAAGCGGTATCACTACACCCAAAAGAGTTAGACGCAGTTAAGGAAACTTCATGCATTCCGCTTTCTGAAAATGACATTTCAGGTGCAAGAGTACTGCTGCTTCCCTCCGGCCAGCTCCATTCGTAATTATTGGCAAACTGGCTCAGGTTTGCACTTTCAATTACAAACGGGTGATCGCACGATTCATTTCCGCTCAACACAAAATCGGATATTGGGGTAGGCGAAACAATTATATTGAAACTGTAGTCTGCCTCGCACAATGCTGTGTTGATGGCTGTGAGCGTGACCGGATAAGAAACCGTTTCACCGGTTTCATTGTAAAATGTATGCACTGGATTTTCAATTCCAGCCATATTGCCTTCACCAAAGTTCCATTCATAAAAATTACCTCCGGAGGTGGTATTGGAAAACTGGACAGTAAACGGTGAACAACCGACCTGATCCGGCACTTCAAAAGAAGGTTCGGGAGCAGCGAATATTTCGATGGTTTGTTCTCCAAAACCCGGACACTCATCTTCGAGGCTTTGTCCTGCTAAAGTCACATTATAAAATCCAGGTGCTTCATAGGTATGAGCGGGTGATGTTTCTGTACTTGAATTGCCGTCGCCAAAGTCCCAGGTAAAATAATCGCTGTCGAAGGAGGTGTTAATGAATTGCACCGTTTCTCCAAAGCAATAATTTTCTTCGGTGGTAAAAGTCAAAACCGGAGTCTCGAACACTTCTATTTGCACTGAAGCCGTATCATAGCTGCAACCATTGTCTGCAAATAATTGTGTGGTATAAATGCCCGGCTCGGTGAAAGTAAATGTCGGCGAGGCGTCATTGCTCCCACTATTCACAGCATCACCGAACGAATAATAATATTCTGTAGCTCCAGACGAGTAATTGGTAAAATTGACTTCCAGCGGAGCACATCCAAAAGTGATGTCGGTATTAAAGAAAGCGGTGACGGTATTGGGCAGAACGGTAATCGTGTAATCCTGAAAGTCGGTGCCACAATCATTTGAAGCGCTTAATGTTATGGTATAATCGGTAGGCTCATCGTCAGTGGTATAAAGATGGGGCGGTACGTTAAAAGTGTTTGCTGTAGAGCCATCGCCAAATTCCCACAAAAAAGAAGTGGGTTCTCCGACAGTGAGATTGTTGAAAGATACTGAATATGGGGAGCAGAAAATATCCACATCGGTTGCGAAAAACACTTGCGGTGTCGGAAAAACGGTCACTTCACTTGATGCTGTATGACTGCCACAGTAGTTCGTTGCAGTGAGTACAACCGGATAAATGAGCGTAGAGTCGCCCTGCTGATAGATCACAGGTGCCGGTTCATATTCACTGGAAGTGCCGGTGCTGAAGTTCCAAAAATATTCCACATAATCTCCTTGTGAAGTGTTTTCGAACAAAACCTCCAGCGGAGCACATCCTTCAGTTATCGGAAGAATAAAATCTGCAACCGGAGGATGAATGGCCTCTGCAGAATAGCTGATTTCCTCAATACATCCGAATTCATTGGTAGCAGTAAGGGTAATTGTATAATTTCCTGGAGTGGGATAAGTGTAATCCGGATCAATGTCGGTTGAAGTATCACCGTTGCCAAAATCCCACAAATAACTATTGGCACCAGGAGTTGTGTTATCGACTTCAAGCGGGCTATTGGTACATGCTTCGGGATTGACCCAAAAACCCGGAACGGGCAATGGCGAAACGGCAACAGTTTTCACAATGGTATCCGCACAACCAGTAACAGGATCGGTATAGCCATAGTACAAATCATAGCTTCCTGAACCAATCCCGGTATCAAAGGTGCCTTGAGAAGCATCAATAATTCCCGTGCCCAACCAGGTTCCACCTGCTGGTGTAAAAGTGCTCAACTGAACTACTCCGTCATTGCCACAAAACGCTTCATCTATTCCCGCATCGACAACCGGCAAACCAAGTACCGTGACCAGTATTTGGTCTTCGGAGTAGCAAGTTCCTGCACCATTCTGAAGGGTTAATACGTGTTCTCCAACACCAGCTATACCGGCATCGAAAATCCCTGTCGAACCATCAGCAATTCCATCACCGCTCCAGTTCCCACCAGTCGACGGAACAAAATCGGTTAATGAGTAGGGCGGCTCGTTGAGGCAAAGCGTTACATCGGCTCCGGCATCCACAATAACCGGCTCCTCGACTTGAACGATTAAACTATCGCTGTTCGTGCATCCATTTGCATTGGAAAAAGTATAGGTCACCAGGTAATTCCCCTCCCCATTTGGAGTAAATTCTCCTTCGGCTGAATTGGTGATTCCATTTCCAGTCCATTCTCCTCCCGGTGGATTCGCTTCTTCAAAATTAAAAGCGATCGGCTGATTACACAGCACCACATCCGGACCAGCATCTATAACCGGTAATTGATTTACTGAAACCGTCATTTCATCCGAAGCAATACAACCTTCGGAATCAGTTACAGTTAGCGCATAAGTACTCAACACCTCCGGGGAAACTGTCATTGTTCCGGCCCCATCGTCCTCTAACAGATCTCCACTCCAAACCATGGAGGTGATTGGAGGGTTCGAAGAACTTCCTGTTCCAAGAACCTGCAGCGTATCTGCGAAGCAAATGACCTGATCTGAACCGGCATCCGCCACGGGCAATTCCCAAACGGTAACCTCTATCTCATCAAAAGTCTGACACGTTCCTGTTCCTGTGGTATAGGTCAATGTAAAAATTCCGGCTTCTTCGGGGGTGAATAGACCATCTGAAGTTATATGATTTCCGCTCCAGATTCCTTCTTCTGCCAATTGAACCGCATCCGAATTCAAACACATTTCCAGATCAGCACCTGCATCGGCCTGGGTCAATCCGGTGACGGTGATGATAATTTCATCGCTACTGGTACAACCATTGCCATCGGAGTACTCATAGATCACCGGAAATGTTCCTTCTCCGTTTGGCGTGAATTCGCCTGTATTGGAATTGGTAATTCCATCGCCACTCCAGGTTCCTCCTACCGGATTATATCCTTCCAATAAAACCTCCTGAGGTTGATCGCAAAGAATTAAATCGTCACCGGCATCAACTTCAGGCAAGGGGTTAATATTCACAATTACGTCATCCGATGATTCGCAATTATTGGCATCAGAAATGGTGAGGGTATAAGTGTGAGATACGGGCGGTGTAGCAATTGGATTGAGCACATCCGTTTCACTCAAAAAATCCCCGGGATTCCAGATTATGGTACTGTATGGTGTAGAACCTCCTACTACCGAACCATTCAGATCAATACTTTCCCCCGCACAAATGGCCACGTCTGAACCGGCATTTACAACTGGTAATGGATGAACCACAATCTCTACTTCATCAAAAGTAAGACAGGAACCACCGCCAATAGAATAGGTCAGGGTGTAAGTTTGCACTGTTTCCGGCGAGAAAATTCCACCTGGAGTAACACCCTCACCCGACCAAACACCTCCGGGTGTACCGGCCTCAAGCTGAACTTGCGGGCTGTTTTGACACATTGCCAGATCGGGACCTGCATCAACAATTTGAGGTTCAATCACCGAAACGGTCAGTTCATCACTCGCCTCACATCCGGTAGCGGACGAAGTAAAAGTATAAGTAAGGGTATAGGAGCCGACTCCGTTGGGCGTAAATTCACCCGTTGCAGTATTGGTAATTCCCGTGCCAGTCCACACTCCCGTGCCTCCGGTTGTGGGAGAAAAACCAGTAAGCAATTCCGGAACCGGTTGATTACAGAGCGTAATATCCGGACCGGCTTCAACTATGGGTAAAGGATCGACTGTTACTGAAACTACTGCCGTTTCTTCACAACCCTCGCTATCCGTCACCACCAAAGTATATTCTGTGGAAGTGAGTGGAGATGCTATTGGATTCTGAACATTGGTTTGACTCAGTCCATCGGCAGGCGTCCACTGAAAAGAAGTATATGGCGTGGAGCCTCCGCTGATGATGGGATTGAGGACTACAGATTCTCCTGAGCAAATATTTTCAGGTACAGGAATATTAACTTCAGAAAGTGGATTTACTGCTATTGTAATATCGGTAGAAGCAGAACAGCCCGCGCTTGTGAATCCGGTTACTGTGTACGTTGTTGTTGTTAATGGAGAAGCCGTAGCGTTAGCTCCGTTAGGAACTAATCCCGGAGCACTTTCCCAAACATAAGAGTCCGCACCGGAAGCCATCAGCTCAGTAGATTGGCCAAAGCAAAGGGTTTCTTCCGAAGCAGTTAAATTAATTTCTGCGGGATCCTCAACGATGAAAGTCTTTGTTGCCGTAGCGGTTCCACAATCATTGGTAATGGTCAATTCAATAGTATAGGTTCCGGCTGTGTTGTATGTTATAGACCCGGGAGTTGCAGCATTGGATGAAGCCGGGCTCCCACCGGGAAAACTCCATGAATAATTACTGATCGGAGTGTTACAGCCATCTACAACGGCCGTTGGTGAAATGGCCTCTTCCGGACAAATATTTTCAATCGGATCGATTTCCACCGTGGGAATCGTATTCACGGTGACCGCTTTAGAATCAGAGAAAGTTCCACAGGAATTCGATAGATTCAATTCAACGGTATATTCTCCCGCTGACTGAAAGCTGAATTGCGGTTCATCGCTTCCCTGGCCGGTGCCGCCGGAATATTGAAACGCCCCGCTATTGGGAGCACAAGGCATGTCTTCGTATTCTACTTCCCAATAGGTGGTAATATCGCATTCGGAATTAATGGTGGAATTATTCGAAGTGCCAGCGGCAAAGGGAACACAACCCACAAGAGGAATTGAAAAATTAGGTTCCGGCGGAGGTTCGACGCAGATGGTTTGCTGGTATGAGGTGCTTCCGCAAGAGGCTTGTGGATTCCCGCCATTGGTGGCTGTAAGTGTTATGGTATATACTCCGGGGCTACTATATGAATGAATTCCATCTTCTGCCGTGCTGGTATTATCCGAACCCGAAGCAGGATCCCCAAAATCCCAAAGGAAATCAGCATTATCACTACAATTTTGATCATATCCACCGTACGATAAATTTTGGAACAACACATCCGTATTTACACAAACTGACGATGGGTTAACGAATTGTGCCTGTGGTGCTGAAAAGATTTGGATGGGAGAAATGGTAACAATTGACGGAGTGCAATTGTTATTGGCCTCAATACTGAAGGTGTACGATTCCGGACAAGAGGAAACAGTATAAGTATGGCAAACTAATGTTGGCGGAGGGTGCGAAAAAATTTCCGGAGGTGATCCATCACCAAAACTAACGATGTAATCTGTTGATTCGTGATTCCCAATAAATTCAGACAATACAAAACACATCTCTACCGGACCGCATTGTGAATTATTACCCTGAGTGGCTGCGCCGATAGCCGGATTGGTAATATTTGACACTTCGTAAGTCACTATATCCGAACAACCGTTACTACCCGTTACAGTATATGTCAGCGTCCAAATGTTGATCCCTGTATACGTGTGTTGGAATTCATTTGGAGGAAAATTACTGTCATATGGTGGACTGCCATCACCCCAATCGATATGAAAATTGCTGTTTGCACCTGTCGTCGAAGCATCTGTAACTTCGGTAATGAAATTATCATAGCCTTGACACTGCGTAAAATTAAGTTCTTCAGTCAACTCCGCTTCAGGAGATTGTTGTCCAACCACCTCAGTAGTTGTTGTAGTGGTACACCCATTTGCAGAAGTTACAGTAAGCGAAACGGTAAAAGTCTCTTCACCGGTTCCGGTCGACACAAATATGTGGTTGGGATTGGGCGCCGAAGACGTATTCGCGGGCCCGGATGCGTCGTTGCCAAAATGCCACGCATAACTGCAATTATCGCAATTGTTCACGGTACTTAAAAACTGTACCGCTGTGGTAGAACAATCGTCGGGCTGGGAAAAATCTATCGTCACTTCAGGAGCGGGTAAAACCGTAACCGTCATATTATCGGAAGCCGTACATTCATTCGCATCGGTTACGGTAACTTCATAGTTAGTCGTAACGGTAGGAAAAACAACAGGATTAGCTACAGGATCAGCTCCATTGTTCCACGAATAGCTCAATTCGCCGTCGCCAGTTCCGGTAGGGCTTCCTCCCAACACCACGCTGTCTCCGGCACAAATTTCAATACTTGCACCTGCATTGGCCGTACATTGTCCAAATGAGAAAGAGACGCTACACACAAGCCATAATATGAATATGGCACCTACAATAGTTTTCATAGTACTTCGGGTTGAAAAATCAATGAAGAAATCTGTTGGGAACAGAAACTTCAAAAACGCGTGCAAACTAAGTGAAAATCTTGCACTTATTCCACTTACGCACTACATTTCAACAAAGAAACTCGTTTGGTACGTAACCTATTTACGTACCTGAAAGGAAACGCTTCTAATAATTTGAGCAACGCGCCATTTTTTCGATTTGCGATCGAGTCGTCAGTAAAGCAAGATAATTAGTCTCCCAAAGGAGCCATAATTCCATTACTGATACAGAAAACAAGTACCATGATCGCTTAAGTTTTAGATTAATTACAATTTTGAATTTCACGTAGATACACCTCTGTAAAGACTGTTAGCTCGTCGCCGGAAGTATATTTACCCTCCAATTTGGAGTATAGCGCCTGGGCCTCTGTGGTCAACTTCATACTTTCTTCGAGTGTAGAAGCGTCTCCATTCGCAGCTTTAGCAATGAGTTCCTGTGCCTCGCAGTATATTGCAGCAACTTTCTTTGCGTCGCTCTCCGCAGAACTTCAACCACAACCGATTAAAATTGTGGATATAATGAGAAAGGCACTTAAATTTAATAATGAGTTTTTCATTTTTATCATTTATGTTTTATGTTATTTGCTAATGGTATTTGTTTATCAAACCGAACTTCAGAAGGTAAGTGCGATACAAAGTAATATTATAAGAACCGGCTGTGGATCTCATTAGAAAAATCCTAACGAGGATTTATTTAAGAAGGATCAATTCAAAATAATTACACTCCACTTGTCCGCAGCAGTTCATAAAGCTTCTTCGGATCTCGCCGATTATCTTAAAAAGCAGAAAAGGATTACCGGACTTGTTCCCAATCTCCCACTTGAATTATTTTTCGCTCTTGAAATCGCCTATTTCACACTTTTTTCTTGAAAAAAAAGTGTTGCAAAAATTCAAGACGCACCTCCTCACGGCGTTCACTCTTCACACCGGCCAATCTCGGTTGGACGAGCTTCCTTTTGGTCGCTTTCCAATCTCGCTATGCCGGTGTTTTGATCTCACTTGATCGTAGCTGAGTCTTTCCGCAATCCGGTTGGGCAGTATTTCTAATTGTGGCAGCGTGCCAAAAAGTAGTACTCCATGGTTGAGAGGTAAGCAGACAATCTGTTTTGCTTATTTCACACTTCTTCTTGAAAAAAGTGTTGCAAAAATTCAAGAATCGCTCTCAACTGAATGCCTGCCGTCCGTGTCCAGATCACCCTTCGTTCAGCCATTTGCGCTCTCTTCGGAAAAGTTCCTCCTGTGAAATCACCTGTCCGCGCTCAATATCTTCATCGCTCATTTTCAACATGTACAACTGTTCATCAGTCAATTCAACTTTCTGATTCCTGGTTGAGCTGGTCAAAATTTTGTCCAAAGCCTTCAAAACACCTTGATCGCTTATGGTCAATATTTTACCAATCAGCATGTTCCTTAGGTTATCTACGTTTGCCATGATTGAGGTGTGTTTTTTCAAAGATCGGAAATTAATGTCAAATGCTTTTGAAACCAAAATGGCTTAGAAATACCGGATGCATAAGCCGTATAAATTCTAACTTGCGCTTCAGTGCCAACCTTCTGACTT
>CAZARI010000024.1:34516-49335 GCA_964487545.1 uncultured Cryomorphaceae bacterium | reverse complement strand
GGATGGAGTTATATGTGCCAGCCGTGTTATTTGAGGAACGGGAATGCACTGAAAAAGGGATGTTGTTAGGTTTACTTGAGCAGCGAACTGCTTTTTTGTTGTATTGTAGCCCGTTAAGCGGTAAAAGACTTGGTGGAATTCCGAGAATGTTGAATATATGAACTTTGATGGGAGGCGATTGTTATTCTGTCTCTAACAGGAATTTTATCTTCGTAATGATAGAATGGAATGTTCCGGGAGTTGCCTGGATTGAATAATAATTACTCATCTAAAAAACCAAAAAGTATGAAACATGTTGACTTGAGAACCACACGCTCTGCGAAGTGGAAGAGTCTCTTGGCAACGATTGCGGTTTCGGGTCTGCTAATTTTAGGGCTCCAACCAGCAGTCATCGCACAAGAGTATTGCGCAGCAGGTGCTACAAGCACTTGTTGTGAGAAAATTGGCCGGGTGGTCTTCAATAGCATCGACAACCATTCTCCGGGTGTGGATGTGGGGTATGAGGATTTCACCGATATCTCTACCGAAGTAGTGCCCGGTGCAACCTATCAGTTGGTAGTGAGTTCGGAAGCCTTTTCGAGCTACACAAATGACCAGGTGATTGTTTGGATCGACTTTATGCAGAATCAGAACTTCACCGATGCGGGCGAGCAGGTATTGATAACCCCTACCGGAATGTCTCCGTGGATTGGCAACATTACCATACCGGTGGATGCCGAACCAGGTGAAACGCGGATGAGAATCCGCCTGCATGATTCTGGCCTGTCTCCTAATTCAACGCCTTGCGGAACTTCCGGCTATGGACAGGTAGAAGACTATACCTTGGTTATTGTTGATGCTGAATGTTCAGAACTGACCGCAACGTCCAACATTAACCCCGTGTGTATTGATGGCAATTTTGAACTGACTGTCGATATCGAAGGTCAGGGAAATTACTTTGTTAGCTACACCGTGGATGGGGGAGATTCCGTTGCTGTTGGTGCAATTACCGACACCATTACCGATTTTTTGATCGGCGATTTTCCATACAACACCAACGTGGATGTTTCCATTACCGATTTGGATAACCCGCTTTGTGTGTTCACCATCTACAACCAGACGCACGACGGTTATGGTTGCCCGATTTATAGCTGTGGCCCCAATCAGTATGAGGTTTGCTACGGAAATAGCGAAGAGCTTGAGTATTTCTACGAAGCCGAAAGTGGAACAGACCTTTACCTGCGAATCGACGATGGTCAGATGGAAGCGTGTTGTGATTTTTTTGAGGTGTATGATGGTTTTTCTACAGCGGATAACCTGCTTTTCTCTGGCAACGGATTGCTTCCTGTAGACGCCGTGTTTTATTCCAACACAGGGCAGCTCATGGTGCGCATTACTTCGGATTTCAGCGGAAGTTGCCAGGCTTCGGGTTACACCCCAATCGCCTATTCTATTTCGTGCGATGTTCCCGATGTTGAGGGTTGTTCTGATCCGGATGCGATGAATTTTAATCCGGTAGCCACCATCGATGACGGCTCGTGTTTGTTTCCGCCTTGTGAGGGCGATCCACAGAATGTTCACTTTTGTTACGGAAACAATGAAAACCTACTGTATCTATTTGCTGGCGACACGGTGATGATTGGTGACAGTGCTGTGGTTGGAATGCCTACAATATACTTTAACTACGGAATGATCGAACCCAATTGGGACTTTGTGACCATCTATGATGGAGAAAACACTACAGCACCCATTCTATTTGGTCCGGCAAGTGGAAACCTGGCGGGTGTTGCGGTGAGCTCTACAAGCGGTTATATGCTCATTCAAGTAACGTCTGACGGCGCTGTGTCATGTGGGTCTGGGGCCGCTGCCTACTCCGACGGAATTGATTTTGATGTCTACTGTGGAACGGCGGTTATTCCAGGATGTGCTGATCCTGATGCCTATAACTACGACCCATCCGCTACCGTGGATGATGGTTCTTGTATATTTCCTCCCGAAAACGACGAGTGTGTTGATGCCATCGATGTGCCGGTTAATGCCGACATGGAGTGTGTTGACTTTGTTTCCGGAACCATTTTGGGTGCATCAGGATCGGATATTGACAACCCTTGCGGCGGAACAGCCGATGACGATGTGTGGTTCTCTTTTGTTGCCCAATCGGCCACACATTATATAGATCTAATTAATGTATCGGGGAGTACTACTGATCTTTATCATTCGGTTCATGCCAATAGTTGCGATTCGCTGATCAACCTGACCTGTAGCGACCCTAACAACAGCGTTGTCAATGATCTCACCATCGGCGAAACCTATTATCTCCGGGTGTACACCTGGACTGCTACTCCCAATCAAACCACCATCTTTGATGTGTGTATAAAAACGCCTCCGCCGCCTCCTGCCAACGACGATTGTATTAATGCATTTGAGGTTCCAGTCAATGATGACATGATGTGCGTGCAGGTGGTGCCCGCTACCATTGAGTGGTCTACGCCATCAGCGGAACCCAACCCATGTATTGGTACGGCCGACGATGACGTGTGGTTTTGGTTTACCGCAACCTCATCTGCACACTCCATTGAGATGACTAACGTGACCGGGGGCACTACCGATTTGGTTCACGCGGTATATGCCGGAAGCTGCGACAGCCTGATCAACCTGAGTTGTAGTGATCCAAACCTGAGCTTTGTTACCGGGCTCGACAGTGGTGCAACCTATCTGGTCAGGGTCTTTTCTTGGACCAGCCTTACCGGTCAAACCACCTCTTTTGACATGTGTGTTGGAACGCTTCCTCCACCGCCTTCCAACGACGAATGCGACGCACCGATCTCGGTTGCCATCAACTCGGAACTGGAGTGTGATACCATCACTCCTGGAACAATTACCATGGCTACTGAATCTGAGGAACCCAACCCTTGTTTAGGTACAGCCAACGACGATGTTTGGTTTTCATTTGTAGCCGAACATCCGGAGCATCATGTCGACCTCTTGAACGTATCAGGAAGTACCACCGATTTGTATCACGCGGTGTATTCCGGAAGCTGTGGCAGCTTGGTCAACCTGAGCTGTAGCGATCCAAACAACAGCATCGTTTCTGGACTCACAGTTGGTGAAACGTACCTGCTCAGGGTATATACCTGGTCGGCGAATACGGGTGCTCTTGTCAACTTTGACGTTTGTATAAAAACACCGCCACCACCTCCTGCCAACGATGTTTGTGCTGAAGCTATTGAGCTCTTTCCCGACAGTGGAATGGTGATGGCTACCAACATCAGCGCAACGCCTGATTTCTTTAATATGGAATGCGCATTTTTCGGCGACCCCGTTCAGCGCGATGTATGGTTCTCGTTTGTAGCACCATTGAGTGGGGGAATCGAAATTGAAACATTAGCAGGGGGAACCCTTACTGATACACAAATGCAAGTTCTTGATGCTTGCCAGGGCGAAGTGTTGGCTTGTGATGAAGATGGCGGTAATCTTCTGTTCTCGTTGATAACCTTCCAGTGCGGCGAGCTGACTGCCGACTCAACCTATTATATTCAGGTGGATGGCTATAACGGAACGGAAGGAACATTCGGAATTGAAGTGCGAACCACTGCTATCGAAGGATGTACCAATCCCGAAGCGGTCAACTACGAGCCGTGTGCTACCGTTGACAACGGAAGTTGCTTGTTGCCTGCCGAGAACGACGTTTGCCTTGATGCCATTGCGGTTGAGTGCGGTGTGCCGGTTGAAGGAAATACCTTTACGGCTTCCGTCGAAGGAGCACCTTCTAACTGTGTTACTTCGCTTAATACCTCACCCGGAATGTGGTATGTGGTAGAGGCTCCGGTGGACGGAATGATGAGCGCATCGTTGTGTGACAGTGAATTTGATACCAAAATTGGCGTCTTCACCGGAAGCTGCGACGGCTTGATGTGTAAAATTGGAAATAATGATGATGCTGCCGGTGCTGGATTGTGCGGTGGCGGAACAGCTTCATCTGTTACCTGGTCGGCTACAGCGGGCGAGACGTTCTACATCTACGTCACCGGAAATCAGGATGCATTCGGAACCTTTGAGTTGCTGGTGACTTGTCCCTCTATCGGTGTAGAAGAGCTCGACGGACAATCGGCCCATGTTTCATTATTTCCTAACCCGAACGCGGGTGAGGAAGTGCGGGTGCAGATTGATGGACTTGCTGCCGGAAATCACGATATTAACGTATTGGTCTATGATATCTACGGCAAGCAGATTACTGCTGACGCCTTTGGTCACAATGGCACTTACCTTGACCGCGTGGTGCGATTCGAACAATCGCTGGCCACAGGTATGTACATGGTGCAGATTGTGGTTGACGGTGAAAAACTGACCGCCGAACGGTTGGTGGTTCAGTAATACATTGAATTGGTTTTTATTGCAAAAAGTCCCGGCGTTTTGTCGGGACTTTTTGTTGTGTTATCGTCTTGAAATTAGCTGCCCGTGTTTAAACAATTATTTTTCCTATGGACGAGGTCTTGGGAGGTCCTGAGAATTGGCAGTCAGGTTTCATTACTCAACAAGTCTGTATTTTGAACGTTTGTGTTTGCATTTGATCCTTACATCCCGTTGTAACGGTCTAAAAAACAAAAAACCCCAACAATTTGCTGGGGTTTTTTGATTAATATGCTGAAAGCTTATAGGTGAATCACTTCGTCGTAGGCTGCAGCCGCTGCTTCCATAATAGCTTCGCTCATCGTGGGGTGCGGGTGAATGGTTTTGATGATTTCGTGGCCCGTGGTTTCGAGCTTTCTGATGGAAACGATTTCGGCAATCATCTCGGTCACATTGGCGCCAATCATGTGAGCTCCGAGCAACTCGCCGTATTTGGCATCGAATATCAGTTTAACGAATCCTTCGCTGTTACCGCCAGCTTTGGCTTTTCCAGAGGCTGAAAACGGAAATTTGCCGACTTTAATTTCGTGACCCGCTTCTTTGGCGGCCTTTTCGGTGTATCCGGCCGATGCAACTTCTGGCGAGCAATAGGTACAGCCTGGAATGTTGTTGTAATCAATGGGCTCGGGGTTTTTGCCGGCAATATGCTCAATACACACAATGCCCTCGGCCGAGGCTACGTGTGCCAGTGCGGGACCGGGAACGCAATCGCCGATGGCCAGGTAGCCTGGAATGTTGGTTTGGTAAAACTCATCGACCTGAATTTTTCCACTGTCGGTGATAATACCCACGTCTTCCAGTCCAATGTTTTCGATATTGGCCGTGATTCCTACTGCCGAAAGTACGATGTCGCATTCAACCTGCTCTTCGCCTTTTTTGGTTTTAATGGTCACTTTGCAACCGCTGCCGGAGGTATCGACGTCGGTCACTTCGGCTTTGGTCATCACCTTCATGCCCTGTTTTTTGAATGACCGCTGAAGCTGTCGCGATACTTCTTCGTCTTCAACCGGCACAATGTTGTCCATGTATTCCACCAGCGTTACTTCGGTGCCGATGGCGTTGTAGAAATAGGCGAATTCCGATCCAATGGCTCCCGAACCTACTACTACCATTCTTTTGGGTTGTTTCTTCAGATTCATGGCCTCGCGGTAGCCGATAATTTTCTTTCCGTCCTGCTTGAGCGAAGGCAATTCGCGCGAACGTGCACCGGTTGCAATGATGATGTTATCTGCGCTGTATTCGGTGGTTTTTCCGTCTTCATCCTTCACTTCAACTTTTTTTCCGGGCTTTAGTTTTCCGGTTCCGTTGATCACGTCGATCTTGTTTTTCTTCATCAGAAACTGCACGCCCTTGCTCATTCCTTCGGCTGTGTCTCGGCTGCGTTTGACGATGGCTCCAAAATCAGGTTTGGCGTCTTTCACCTCAATGCCGTAGTCGCTGGCGTGGTTAAGGTATTCGAAAACATTGGCGCTTTTTAGCAGGGCTTTGGTGGGAATACATCCCCAGTTGAGGCAAATTCCACCGAGAGATTCCCGCTCAATAACCGCTGTTTTCAGTCCCAGTTGAGAAGCGCGGATTGCGGCTACATACCCTCCCGGTCCGCTGCCAAGTATGATCAGATCGTAATTCATATCGTTTTTTTTGAATGGTCGTTATTTGCGTCAACGAAATTAACCCAATCTGTGCAATTGAAAAAATTTGATTGCGTTGGGTGATGATGCGATCGATCGGTTTGATTATGCTGTTTCGACAAAGCAGAGATTGTTTTATATTGAGGCTGAAGTTCCAGTTGCTTTGCGCAACCTCCAAGGCATGTGCAATGGATATAACACAGATCGCCAAAGACGACGATCCTGAGAAAGGGATTGTCTGGGTACCGAAAAAACCCACGATCGTGCGATGGGTGATCACAGGTCAAAAAATGTTTCGTCCCTGCGGCCACCATCAAAAACCATCGGTTCGGTGGTGCGTGGATTCAAAATTGGGGTTACAAAATGGATGAGACAAAACACGGACATTCATGAAGTATGGCAACGAAATTATTACGAACACATCATACGGAATGAAAAATCCTATCAACGGATTTCGTAATACATCAGCAATAACCCTGCGAAATGGGCAGGTGATAGATTTTATAAAAAATGACCAGCGGCATCTTTATTTAACAAAGTCAACGACAAATAAAAAATGGATGTTCTCGGCGCAAAATAACCCGTCAATAAAAAGTCCCAAACGATTTTAAAAGCATTTAATCCTGTACCTTTCATGTGTCTTTTAACCGTGACCGCATGAGCCTCGATTTTCAGAAGATATTTTATGTCATCGCCTCGTTGTTTGGCATCATTGCCATCATGTTTTTTGCGAAGCCCATTCTTATTCCGCTGGCCTTTGCAATGTTGCTGGCATTTATTCTGTTTCCGTTGATGAAACGTTTTGAGCGCATGGGGATGGGGGTGATTATGGCCACCATCACTTCGATGCTGCTCACGGCCTTGTTTCTCGCTATTGGAATTGTGCTGTTTTCGGCGCAGATAGTTGGATTGTCTGAAGATTTTGATGAGTTTCAGAATAAGCTGCTGAATGTCTTTGTGGAAGCCACCACCTTTATCAATCAGAACTTTGGTTTTATAGACGATTTGGAAACGCAGGATTTGATTAATCAGGTAAAAAGATGGATCAACAATTCTGCGGGAATGCTGGCACGACAAACCTTTAGTGGCACTGCGGCATTTCTCACCGGACTGGTGTCAACGGTGATTTTCACATTTTTAATTCTGATTTATTACCGCGGACTGACCCATGCTTTTGTGATGTTTTACCCCGAAGATAAGCGCGAACGGGCCACGCGGTTGTTTAAGTCGGTTCAACAGGTAGGGCAGAAGTACCTGTCTGGAATGGTGCTGATCATCACCATTCTGGGCTTTGTCAATAGTTTTGGTTTGATGATCATCGGCGTTGACAATCCGCTTTTATTTGGATTTATGGCCTCTATTCTGGCCATTATTCCCTACGTTGGCACGGTGCTGGGAGCTGCCATACCAGTATTGTATGCCTTTTTAACCTACGACAGTTTCTGGATGCCTGTTGCCGTTGCATTTATGTTTTGGATGGTTCAGGTGATAGAGAGCAATTTTCTCACGCCAAAAGTAGTGGGCGGCAGTTTAAAAGTCAATGCATTGACGGCTATTTTGAGCATTATTATTGGCGCATCGATTTGGGGCGTGGCTGGAATGATTTTGTTTTTGCCCTTTGCTGCGATGTTAAAAGTGGTGAGTGCCGAGTACATCGAACTCAAACCTGTGGCGTTGCTGATCGGTGAACAGGGCGAGGAGGATGAAAAACCGGCGTTGCCGATCTGGCGCAAGGTAAAGAGAAAGGTTAAAGCATGGCTTAACCGGTGATGGAAAATCTCCAGACCTTCCTGTTGCTCTTTCCTCAGAAAAAAGCTTCCGCCAGCTCTTCTTCCGAAATATTATTAAAATACGCACTGCTGTTGATGGCTTTGAGTGTGGCCAAAACAGCTATTTCGCGGTGCTCCACGCCCATGAGCGCAGCTTTTACCGGATCGATTTCGCGGTTTACAAAAAAGTCGCCGTAAATTTCCAAATCCTGAATCACGCCCTTGTCCACATTCAAGTGAATTTCTACATATCCGCCCGGGGTTTTGCGGCCATTTTTGAGCGCGTAAGCCGGAGAGTATCCGTAATTCCAATGCCATTGACTGTATTTTTCATCGGCCAGTTTTTGGATGGCAATTTTGTCAGCGTCCGTAGGCTGGTAGCTCACGGCATCGGGATACATTTCGATGATGTGGTCCATCACCCGTTGGCGAAACCGATCCACGCCAATGTCTTCCTTAAGGTGAGTGGAGATGTTGGTGACCCGACTGCGAACCGATTTTCGGGCCTTGTCTTCAAATTTTAGTGGGTTTACGTTGAGCGCGTCAGAGATGTCCTGAATTTCAGAAGCATAGAGCAAGGTGCCGTGGTGCAGCACGCGTTGTTTTTTGTGATAAATATGCTCGGCGTTTCCCGAAAATTTTTGTCCGTTGATGAGGATGTCGTTGCGACCGGAAAACTCGGCCGTTACACCCAATCTGGCCAATACGTCGATAATGGGTTGGTTGTATTTTTTGAAATCTACCTTGGCGCCTTCTTCTCCGTAGCTCATGATGAAGGTATAGTTGAGGTTGCCCAGATCGTGATATACCGCACCGCCACCGGTAAGTCGACGCACAACCTTGATGCCTTTTGCTTTGACGTAGTCCACGTTAATCTCGGCCAGTGTGTTTTGGTGCTTGCCCACAATAATGGCGTTATCATTGCGCCACAACATAAAGATGTTGTCATCGAAGTTTTTCAGGAAATACTCCTCGGCTGCCTGATTAAAATATGGTTCGAGACTGGTGTTGTCGATACAAAGCATGTTGAATATTTTGAAGCAAAAATACATGGAAGTTGAGTATAAGGATGTATCCATGCATGTTCATTTAAGGAATACTCGCACGCGCTGCAAGCGAGTGCGAGGAGTTAGTTTCAAGGACCCGTGAGGTCTTATCAAAATTTAACAACGCACTTCAAATTCTGGCGCGATGATTGTGAGCACCGCCAAGAAATTTCATTACATACCCCCCTGGGAATCGTTCGCGGAAATGAAAAGTAAAAGACGGGAAATGAATAAATGGCCGTTGATGATCGCATTGATCGTCCTCACGGTGCTGTCTTCGTGTACCGTCCGCAAAGCCATTCAGGCCCAATTGGATGTTCCGGTAGAGCGGCAACTCAATCCCTCCAAAAGTATCCTTACCGGAGGAGCGTCCTGCACCACCACTGATATCCTGCCAGCCGCCCATCCAACGGAATTCTCCGGAATCGAATTCACCGCATTTCTCGTACCGCTGATATTGAATCTCCGGCTGCTCATTGCTGTAGAACCGATTCCTTTTGTTCACACCCAAACCGTCGGAATCTCCGACAAAATTCCATTCTACATTTTATACAAAAAGTTGAAAATCCGGTTATTGTAGTTCTCTGATCTGCTACATTAAACAATCGAATTTTTTAATCTGCCTGAATGTCTTCAGGCCTCAACTTATTGTATAAATCATGAATACTCAATCTATAGATTATCAGGCACAATCATATAATCACGCCGGACTTTTTACCCTTGCACTTCGCCTTGTAGTAGGGTGGACCTATTTTTCGGCATTCTGGCGCAGAGTAGCGCTAACCAATAAACTCGACCCCGAAACTGCGGGATATATTGGCGAAAAATTCAACCATTTTCTGCCCAACGCACTCGGCATTAAACCCATCATCGAATACCTCGTCACGCATCCGGATGCATTGTTATGGGCCATGGTGGCCTTTACGATCATCGAAGGAATTGTGGGTTTGATGATGATGCTCGGCTTTTTCACCCGGTTGATGAGCATCGGTGTGTTTGGACTGGCCATGGGGATTCTGCTCGGTTCGGGCTGGATCGGTACCACCTGTCTCGATGAGTGGCAGATTGGCGTGCTTGGAATTGCTACCGGATTCACCATTTTCTTTACCGGCAGCGGAAGGTATTCAATGGATTACCTCCTGGCGAAGAAAAAACCCGACCTCACGAATAAAAAATGGTTCCGCCTGCTGGGATCGGGAGTTTTGCCGATTGCACCCAACCGCCTGCACAAATTAGTATTTGTAGGGTCGATGTTCATTTTGTTCATGACGCTGATGACCAATCAGGTTTTTCACGGTGGAGTATGGGGAACGCTGCACAATAAATCGGTGAAACCGAAAATTGAAATTGCCGATGTGCAACTCTCCGACAATGCGCTTTCCTTTGAAATATTCCGCGTCGAAGGTGCCGATGTTTACGGTTCTTTTTTAATCGGAATTGATGTTACGGCAGAAAATGGACAAACAATTGTTGAACTCGATGGCGAAGATCTCGCTGCTTTTCCGGTGAACAACATTAATAACGCGTATGTGGCGAAGGTGAAACCCGGACCGCACAGTCTAATTATTCCGCTGGGCGCAAAGGCGACTATTGAACTCGACGGGTTGCGGTGGAGCAATTTACCCTCGGGAAACTACACGCTCACGCTCACCGATATCAGCGGTGCGCAGTGGACGAGTATGGTGGTGAAATAATTCGATCTACCACGAACGTGTTGCAACGCACGCGAGTGGATTGTTAAAAGGCGCAGTGCGAAAAATCGTGCTGCGCTTTTTTAATGGTTACAAGAAGCACATATTCCCGATGCTTCTATACGCAGCTCATTGACAATGTGATCGGGAATATCAAGTTCGGTAGAGGTTTCCACAGGAAGACACGTCACCGATTCACAGTGCAGGCATTTAAAATGAATGTGCCGGTGATTGTGGCGTTTTGCATTACACTGGGTGCTGCACAAGGCATAAAACGTATCCTTTTCATCGGTCATCGCTTTGTGAATGAGGCCGCTGTCCAGCAGTGAGTGAATGGTTCGGTAGAGCGTTACCCGGTCATAGTCACGCAACACCTCCTGAATTTCTGTATAGGGCATCGCCCGATCATTTCTGGCAATGGCCGATAGCAGCTCCAGACGGATTGGGGTGGCCTTGAGTTTTCGGCTGCGCAGCAGGTTTCGGATATCGGCGGTGTTTGACATTTTCGCAGCTTAAAAAGTGAGGTTAATACCTGCAATGATGTTGATTCCGGGCTCGTCGGCATAGTAGCGCTGGCGGTTCAGATAGTCGCGATAACGCACATTAAGCAGGTTTTCGGCGCGCGCATAAACCGTCAACCGAAGTTTGGAAAGTTGTTTTTCGGCAGAAAGCCTAATTCCGGTGAGGTGATAGTCTTTTGGCGGAGCCATAAAATCTTGTGTCGCCAGCAGGTTGGTTTGCTCAAATACATAGCGATTATTCAGTTGTAGCTCAACATTCTGAAAAATCCAAAGCTTGGGAAACTGGTATTCCAGCGCACCCAAAAGATTGTTGGCCGGCATATAAACCAGTGGAATATCCTGGCTGCGATCGTGGCCATCGAGAAAACTGTAAGTGGCGTTGAATTTGAATCGCCGGGTGATTTGCCAGCTCGCGGCAAGGTCAAATCCGGCCAATCTCGCTTCGGTTTGCTCATAGCGAAACACCGGAAAAGCCCCGCGAATGGTGAGGCGCATTTGATCCTGAGGCTGAAGGTAGATGTAATCAGAAATGAGCTGGTGATAAAACAACGCATGCACCAATACACGGTCGCCGATATTTCCCTTCACCGAAAAAGTTTGTTTCAACGACAGTTCGCTCTCCAAGTTGGGGTCGCCTTCTTCAATGCCGCTAACGCCCTGGTGCAATCCGTTGCTAAACAGCTCATTCACTTCGGGATTGCGCATGGCCAACCCGATGTTGTATGCCGCAGTCCACTTAGGGTTAAATTCATAGCTCACTCCGGCAATGGCGCCGCCGGTGTGGAAACTTTGTTGATAGCGCATCACCTCCCGCGGCAGCGTGGTAGAAATGGCGGCCACCCATCGCTCTTCAAAATCATAGCGACCGCCGAGTTCAATCGTGGTTCGGTTCATAGTCTGCCTCATCGTGAGAAAAGCACCGTAGGCATTGGCGATATAATCGGGAATAAGCGGTAAAATGCCCGTTTCGGGAACGTTGGTATTGTGCGTCCGGTTAAATTGAAGTCCGGTTTTTAGTTTCGTGTTTTGGGTGAAGTACGTTTCAAAGCTCCCTTCGGCAAAGTGGTTGAATTGTTCCAGGCTCAGCGCCGGAATATCAGATCGGTCGCCGCGGCGAATGTCAAATTCCTTTCTGCGGTTATACTGTGCGGCATAGGTCAAGTCAAACTGGCTGCTGTTGTTGATGCGGTATTGGGTGTGTAGTTTCAGCAGGTGATGATTTACCGATTGATGCGGTGCATCGATGGAATACGAAAACTTTTCTTCGGTAAAAAAGGGCACTTCGCGCTGCATGGCATCTGTCAGGTCGTTGAGATTGCCGATATGCGATCCACGCAAAACGCCCATTCGTGCGTTAAACGTGCTGAAATACAGATCGGTTTTCCAGCGGTTAATTGTCTTTTCGAGTTGAATGGCCAGGTGAGCTTCTTCGTTGCCGGTGTTGCGCAAAAAGTAATCGGGTGTATGTTTGTCACCGGTTTTTTTGAGGGTTCCCGAGATGCGCCACGCCACTATATCGGTGTGTTGTTGCAGACGCAGGTGCACGCCATTTCCCAATCCGTTGGATTCAAAAAAGTAGCGTCCGCTGCCATGCAGGTGTGGGTCGTTTGGAATACTTCCCGGGTCGATGCGAATAACACCACCCAGCGAGTTGCCCGGATATTCCATGGCTCCGGCCCCTTTCACCACCGTGATGCGTTGCGCTGCCAGCGGATCGATTTCGGGAGCGTGATCGGCGCCCCATTGCTGGCCGCTTTGTGCGATGCCGTTGTTGAGAATCGTGATGCGGTTGCCGAACAATCCGTGAATAACCGGCGTGGCAATTCCGCTTCCGGTGCGCAGGGAGCTCACCCCCGACAGATTTTCGAGCACATTGCCCAACGATTTATCGGCATATTCGGTGATACGTTGCGCTGCCAATGAAAGATTTTCTTGCGTGGTGATGCTTCCAGCCTCGGCCGATATGGTCACTTCGTGCAGCAACTGGCTGTGGTGATCCATCAAAACAAAAACCGTCGTATCGCCATTCACCGGAAGAAAAAATTCTTTTGGTTCGCAGCCGATATGGCTCACCGTGAGGTGATAGTTTCCGCTGCACACCGACTCAATCCGAAAGGTGCCCAGACTGTCGGTAATGGCGCCGGTTTTTAATTCGCGCACAAAAACATTGGCAAAAGCCATCGGCTCGCCTGTGGTTTCGTCGCTGACCACACCAGAAATGGCCCAGGTGCAGATTTGCGAAATGGCCAATGCAGGCAGCAGCCAAAGAGCACACAACAGTGCGGTTGCTTTATTGAACTTCCACATCAAATGTCACTTCAATATCTGTTTCTCCACCTGCGTTGGTGAGGTCGCCGGCGCTCACGCCCGGTGCCAGCTTGTTGGGTTCGTGGCGCAGTGTGATGCTCAGGGTTCCGCTGGTTGGCGTTCCGGTTTGTACGGTGGTGGTCAGTCCAATCGGATTTCCACTGGCGTCGGAATCGCTGTACGCTATTTCCAATTCGGCTACGGTAGTTTCAAAAAAGAACTGGTGTGCTTCTCCTTCCGCAGCAATTTCACCGGTGATGTCATCGATGGGAGATTGAGACTCATTCAGCAGTTGAATCGTTGCTGCATAGGACGTATTTGCCTGCAAAATTCCAGTCGAAATTTCTGGAGGAGCACCGCCATCTCCATCGGGATCAAAAAAATTAAAAACCACAGCCGTATCGCTATTTTCTGGCGTGAGCGTAAAAATCAACGTGGTAATAACCTCTTGTTCAACAGGAATCACCGGATCCAGATCATCTTTCTTTTTGCACGAAGCAATGGCTGTCAACAAGAGAATAACAATAACAGATAGTTGAATTGGTTTCAGCATGGGCAAGTTTGTGTGTCGATGCAAAGATAATCCATAATTGCAACACTGTTGCAGTTGTGTTAATGGATAAGGGTGCTTTTAACTTTAATGTGCTGATGATCAGTAGTGAGGGTGGTAATCTTTTTAAGATTATCTTTGCGACGAATTTCAACACCTTTTATTATGTCAGATGGTTTAAAGCCTTGCCCGGAGTGTAAATCCCCTTATGGTTATCCATCGGCAAATGATTTGTTTGCCTGTCCCGAATGTGGGCACGAGTGGAATCCCGAAGAAAAGGCTGCTGCCGAGGCGACCGAAGAGGAATCATCGGTGGTGAAGGATGCCAACGGCAACGTTTTGCAGGATGGCGATGATGTGATTGTCATTAAAGATCTTCCGGTAAAAGGCGCTGCTGGTCCAGTCAAAAAAGGAACCAAAGTAAAGGGCATTCGCCTCACGGACGGCGATCACAACATCGATTGTAGGATTGATGGATTTGGTGCTATGGCACTCAAAAGCGAGTTTGTCAAAAAGGCTTAGTCATTCACTTTACCAGTATAGCAATGGATTTCTCGGTTTTTGCTGAAGTCTGGTTCTTGGTTTTTTTGCGGATGCGTTGAAAAGTCAGCGAAGTGTTTTTTTTGTAGACATTTCTGCGGCTCTGCGTGATTTCCCTCTGCGACTCTGCGTGAAAGTGTTTCTCGCAAAGACGCCAAGAGTTTTAAGCTATGACCTTTGCGACTCTGCGTGGACTCTCTGCGGCTCTGCGTGGCAGAAAAAAGTTTCTCGCCAAGACGCCAAGTGTTTTTTTTTGTAGCCATCTCTGCGGTTCTGCGTGAAAAAGTTTCTCGCCAAGGCGCCAAGTGTTTTAAGCTATCACCTCTGCGACTCTGCGTGGACTCTCTTCGGCTCTGCGTGGCAGAAAAAAGTTTC
>CAZARI010000024.1:0-34416 GCA_964487545.1 uncultured Cryomorphaceae bacterium | reverse complement strand
ACCTCTGCGACTCTGCGTGGACTCTCTTCGGCTCTGCGTGGCAGAAAAAAGTTTCTCGCCAAGACGCCAAGTGTTTTTTTGTAGACATCTCTGCGGCTCTGCGTGAAAAAGTTTCTCGCCAAGACGCCAAGGGTTTTAAGTTATGACCTCTGCGGCTCTGCGTGAAAAAAATACTCGCCAAGCCCGAAGTGTTTTTTGTTGCAATCCCTGCGGCTCTGCGGTGCGCAACGGCCTTAGAAAATAGCGAACCACCGTCACTGGTGATCCAGAATAAATTGTACAACCATGCGTTTCAACCCGCTGACATCGTTTCCAATATCGCTTCATATTCTTCCAACAGTGCACGCTCCTTGATGGCCACATCGGTCATGGTAATGGCCAAAAACGAAAGCAGCTTGCGCCGGGCCGATTCGCTCTGTGAAAATTCCATGTTTAAGATTCCCGTCAACAAAACTGCCGCATAATCAGCATAACTCTTTTGAAGGTTATACACCTGATTAAGTTCCTGAAGTTTTTCAATCCGCAGCTCGTTAATCAGCCCCGTTTGAATGCCGGTTTCATAAGCGCTGTTATTGAGGGTAATGGTTCTGATTCCTTTAAAAAACCGAATGGTGGGTTGGTGGTGATAGGCAAAGTGCCGGGCACTGTCGCGAAGCATTTCGTGATAAATAATTACATCTGCAATTTTTTGGTGATTACTTTCAAGCTCAGCAACGATATTGTTTTGAAATATCTCCGTTTGGTTTTGCCGGTCGCGATCCTTCGACCACTCTGAAATGACAAAACCGAGGTAAACCCCGAGCATCACCGGAATCATTTCAAACAGCAAGGCAGAAAATATCTTTTTCATGTGGATATAATTTTGATTGGGTTGGTATTATCGAATAAATATCGGAATTGTGCGGTTTATCGCTTTCCCTTTCCAACCAACTTTTAATCCGAAGCCAATGCCAATTTGTGATTATACCGTCTACGGCACATTCCTTAACTTCGCCACCTCAAAAACCCCTAGGCATGCATTACACGCTCAGCTACCAAAACCCCGAACAGCAATTGCTCGATATTTCATTGTCCTTTTCGGTTCAGGGTGAAGATATCATCACGCTTCAACTTCCTGCCTGGCGACCCGGACGATACGAACTCGGAAACTTTGCGAAGAATATTCAGAAATTTTCGGTGATTAACGAAAAAGGCAAGGCCCTGCGCTTCGAAAAGGTGGGCAAAGACGCATGGATTGTACACTGCAAATCGTGCAGCCGAATCACGGTAAACTATAATTACTACGCTGCCGAACTCAATGCTGGAAGCACCTGGGTCGATGACAAAATGTTGTATGTCAATCCGGTGAACTGCTTGCTATATCGACCCGAAATGATGGAGTCTCCGGCCACCGTGCAGCTAAAAGTGCCCAAGAATTATGTGGTGGCTACTGGAATGAAAACCACCGCCAAACACACGCTTCAGGCAAATGATATTCAGGAGCTGATGGACTGTCCGTTCATCGCCTCCGCCAGTATGCAGCACGATTCCTACAAGGTGGGCAAGCGGGTGTTTCACATTTGGCTCGCAGGAGAGTGCAAACCCGATTGGAATCGAGTCAAGGCGGATTTTGCTGCCTTCACCAAAAAACAGATTGAAGCATTTGGCGGTTTCCCGGTGAATGAATATCATTTTTTGATTCTCGCGCGACCTGAACGCGTTTACCACGGAGTGGAACACAGCAACAGCACCGTAATTTCGCTCGGACCAGGATACGATTTGTTTCAACCACGGGGACGATATCTGGATTTGCTCAGCGTGAGCAGCCACGAGTTGTATCACACCTGGAACATTAAGCACATCCGACCGCAGGAAATGTTGCCCTACGATTTTAGCCGTGAAAACTACTCGCGGCTGGGGTATGTGGCCGAGGGCGTCACTACCTACATGGGCGATTTGATGCTGGCCCGGTCAGGCGGATTTTCACAGGATAAATTTCTGTATGAACTGTCGGAATTTGCCAACAAGCATTTTGAAAACTTCGGACGATTCAACTATTCGGTGGCAGAATCATCGTTCGATACCTGGCTCGACGGATACAGTCGCGGCATCCCCAACCGAAAAGTGTCCATCTACAACGAAGGCGCACTCAACGCGCTGATGTGCGATTTGCTGATTCGCAAGCACTCCAACAACAAACACTCGCTCGATTCGGTGATGCGCGAACTCAACAGTGAATATGCCGACAACGGGTTGGGATATACCGAGGAAATTTATGAATCGCTGCTGTCAAAATATGCCGGTGTTTCGTTTAAATCATACTTTAGAAAATTCATTAACGGCACCGAACCCATCGATAAACAACTTAGGCAATGTCTTCAATACGCTGGTTTGCAGTTGCAGGAAGATCCGGCGCAAGCCTACCGCGAACACGCACTCGGACTTAAAGCAGAGTGGGGTGGTGGACGGTATTTGGTCACGGCCATTCACCCGGGTTCACCAGCCGAAAAAGCGGGATTGTTCAATGGCGATGAACTGATTTACATCAATAAGTTTCGCATGGATCAGAACCTGAATCAATGGCTCGAATACTTCGGCGGAAAGGTTACCCTGCACTATAAACGCCACGGAGCACTGCGCAAAACCGAAATCGCTACCGACGGAAAAGTATGGTATAAGAAATTTACGGTTTCCAAAATTAAACGCGCCTCAGCCGATCAGAAGCGAAATTATATGCTGTGGACGCAGCAGAAATTCTGAGTATTTTTAATTTTATCACTCAAACACTCAATTTGATGAACAGCACCGAATCAACCCCCAATCTCGATAAAGAATACGGCAACAACAGCGGAAAATTACCGGGGTTTTTGCTCACGCTTTTAATTCTTACCTCCATCAATATTACCTACAACCTTTATCGCGCGCTTAAAGAACTGTTTGTTTCGGCAGAATCTACAGCCAGCATCGAAGCTACGGTATATCAAAGTCTCGATGATTCTGGTGTAGAACTCAACGAAATGCCCGATTGGCTCACCAGCGGCTTGTTTGAATTCCTCGAGAAATATGCGCAAAATGCCGTAAATATTCGCATTGCGGATATCGCTTATTATATCCTCCTGGCAGCGTCCGTAGTCATGATGGCCCAACTGCGCTTAATGGGATATTACCTTTATGTGGCTGTTAATGTCCTCGGAATTGTCATTGTACCGTTTCTGTACGGAATGAATTTTATCAGTGTCAGCGCCATGATTATGTACGCCATTTTGGCCGTGATTTTCATTGCCTTGTACAGCGCCAACCGCAAGCACCTGCATTAGTTAATGTGAATTTGCTCGTTGCCCCAAATGCTACCTTCGGTCAGGCACAGCGTCCATTAGTGTATTTTGTGGAATAATGCAGAAACGCTGCGTTATTTTTGTGTTTTAATACAACAATGATTCGTCTTTCCAATATCCGCAAAAGTTATAAAACAGGAACGCATCAGTTGCAGGTGCTCAAAGGCATCGATATGCACATTGCCCGCGGTGAATTGGTTTCTATCATGGGCTCGTCGGGATCGGGAAAAAGCACCCTGCTGAATATCCTGGGCATGCTCGATAACTACGACGATGGCGAATATCTGCTCGATGGACGATTGATTAAGGACCTTTCCGAAACGCGCGCTGCCCGACTGCGCGGAGAAATGCTCGGTTTTGTATTTCAGTCGTTCAATCTCATCCCATTCAAAAATGCAATGGACAACGTCGCGTTGCCGCTGTATTATCAGAAAGTGCCGCGAAAAAAACGCAACCGCATAGCGCTGGAATTTCTCGATCGCGTTGGTTTAAAAGACTGGGCCAATCACCTGCCCAACGAAATGTCGGGCGGACAGAAACAGCGGGTAGCTATTGCGCGTGCTCTGATTTCAAAACCACGGGTCATCCTTGCCGATGAACCCACCGGAGCGCTCGACTCGGTGACTTCCGAAAGTGTGATGGAACTGCTAACTGAAATCCATCAGGAGGGAATTACCATTGTGATTGTGACACACGAGCAGGAGGTAGCCAACCGCACCCAACGCGTCATTCGCCTGCGCGACGGCCTGATTGAACAACCCGAACTTCAACACCTTGACTGATGTTCGACTTGGACAAATGGCAGGAGATATTTGCAACCATCCGCAAAAATAAACTGCGCACCATCCTTACGGCATTCTCGGTTTTCTGGGGAATTTTTATGCTCATCATTCTGCTCGGGTCCAGTCGTGGATTGCAAAACGGCATTGAAGCCATGTTTAGCAACAACGCCGTCAATACCATTTGGGTGTGGACCGGACGAACCGCACTGCCGTACAAAGGTCTACAGCCCAACCGCCAAATCAGAATGGAAACCGACGACTTTGAACACGTGGTGCGAAATGTAAACGAGATCGAATACAGCTCGGCGCGCTATTCCCTTTGGAACAGTGAAGTGGTTTACGGAAAGGAAACCGGACAATATCCGGTGCGTGGCTGCCACCCCGATCACCAGTTTATCGAAAAATCGCAGATTATCTCCGGTCGGTTTGTCAATCACCGCGATATAAAAGAGGTGGCCAAAGTAGCCTGCATTGGCGAATTGGTAAAAAAGGAGCTCTTTGGAGATGCCGATCCGGTAGGCGAGTACATCCAGATTTTTGGAATTCCATTCAAAGTTGTTGGCGTGTTTCAGGATTTGGGCTCCGAAGGTGAAATTCGTTATATCTATGTGCCGATTGCCGCTGCACAGCGCATTTTTGGCGAGCGCGACCGCATTCACAACTTGATGATTACTACCGGTGATGCCCCGCTGGAGCGCACCATCGAGATGGCCAAACAGATCGAAACGGAACTCAAAGTGCGCCATACCATTCACCCCGACGATCGCTCAGCGATAACCGTCCGAAACAACAATGAATCTTTTCAGCGCATCATGGGCATCATTACCGGAATGCGAATCTTTGTATGGGTACTCGGCGTCTTTACCATCATCGCCGGAATTGTCGGTGTAAGCAATATCATGAGTGTGGTGGTGAAAGAACGCACCAAAGAAATTGGTATTCGCAAGGCCCTCGGAGCAACACCCTTTTCGGTGGTGTCGCTGATTCTGCAGGAGTCGGTATTTATTACGGCGGTGGCAGGCTATGGCGGAATGGTGCTCGGTATTTTGCTGCTCGAGCAAATCAGCTCATTGATTGGCGATGCTCAGATGTTTCGCGATCCTGAAGTGAGCCTTACCGTTGCGTTGAGCACCCTGATCATTCTGGTGCTGGCCGGATTATTGGCCGGATTGCTTCCCGCTATTCGCGCAGCGAGAATAAAACCCGTCAACGCCTTAAGAGACGAGTAGCATGTTTGATAGAGATAAATGGACAGAAATATATCAGGTGCTGAGCAAAAATCCGTTTCGCACCATCGCCACTGCTTTTGGTGTTTTCTGGGGAATTTTTATGCTCATTATCATGCTTGGTGCAGGGCAGGGACTGGAACGGGGAATTACCGCAGATTTTGCCAACGGTACCACCAACAGTATGTTTCTATGGACTCAAGGCACCACCAAACCACATGCAGGATTTAAAGCGGGTCGCTATTTCAGCATGCGCAACAGCGATATGGAATACCTGCGCAACAACGTGCCCGAAATAGAATACCTGTGCCCACGCAATCAATTGGGAGGGCACCGCGGCGCAGACAACGTAACCCGCCATTCCAAAACCGGCGCATTCAGCATCTATGGCGATTACCCAGAATTTTTCCTGATTGAGCCGAGTCCCGTCACTGCCGGACGGTTTATTAACGCCCGCGATATCGAGGAAAACCGAAAGATATGTGTTATTGGTGAGCACGTTGTCAATACCCTGTTCGACGTCGGTGAAGATCCAATTGGGCAGTACCTCACTGTCAGTGGTGTGGCGTTTATGGTGGTCGGAACCTATACCTCGCTCGAAAAAGGAGAGCGCGCAGAAGAAACCACCAAGGCCATATACATTCCTTTTACCACCTTTCAAAAAGCGTTTAACTACGGCGATGTAGTGGGGTGGATTTCGGTGACGGCCAAACCGGAGTACAGTGTGGCGCAGATGGAGGTCAACATTCGCAACCACCTCAAGGAGCGCCATAAGATCCACCCGGACGACGACCGCGCGTTTGGTTCGTGGAACAAGCAAAAGATGTTCAACGAAATGGTCATGCTTTTTGCCGGTATTCGGGGCTTGTCGTGGTTTGTTGGCGTGCTGACCCTGCTGGCCGGAATCATCGGCGTAAGCAATATCATGTTGGTCATCATTAAAGAAAGAACCAACGAAATTGGCGTTCGTCGCGCTTTGGGAGCTACCCCGTGGAATGTCAGAATGCAAATTCTCACCGAATCTGTGGTGCTGACAGCGATCGCCGGATTTTTCGGTATCATCGCGGGTGTGTGGAGTCTCGAAGGTATCGACCAATTGCTGAGCGCACAGCCCGACGGCGGCGGCGCCATGCGAAATCCCGGTGTGGAGTTCGGTATTGTAATCACTGCACTCATCATCCTTATTATATCCGGAGCGCTGGCCGGTGTATTGCCCGCCAACCGCGCACTCAACGTCAAACCCATTGAAGCATTAAGAGCAGAATAAAAACAGAAACCATGAAAAAAGTAATCGTTTCGCTTGTTGTAATTGCCTGTTTGGCAGGTTTTGTCTGGACGCTGTATTTTCTTTACGAAAAATCACAGCAAAAACCAGTGGTATACGATACCGCTCAACCGACGGTGGGCAATGTGATCAAAAAAACGGTCGCTACTGGATCGGTTATTCCGCGCAATGAGATTCTGATCAAGCCGCAAATTTCTGGCATTATTGAAGAGATTATGGTAGAAGCAGGACAGCACGTAAATGAGGGTGATGTGTTGGCGCGAATCAGAATTGTGCCCGACATGATCGCCATCAATACCGCCGAAAACAGGTTGAGCCGTGCCAGACTTTCGCGCGAAAATGCACAAATTGATTACGACCGCAATCAAAAACTGTTTGATAACGGTGTGATTGCCTATACCGATTTTCAGCCGGTTGATTTGGCATTGAAAAATGCACTTCAGGAAGTGGAAGCAGCCGAAGACAATCTGCGGATTGTTACAGAAGGCGTGGCCAAAAGAATGGGAACAGGCAGCAACACCCTGGTGCGCGCAACCATTTCGGGCATGGTGCTCGATGTGCCGGTTAAAGAAGGCAACTCCGTGATTGAAGCCAATAACTTTAACGAAGGAACCACCATTGCCGCCATCGCCAACATGGACGATTTGATTTTTGAAGGCAAAGTCGACGAATCAGAAGTGGGCAAAATCCGCGAAGGGATGGAGCTGATATTGACCATCGGAGCCATCGACGATCAGCAGTTTACCGCAGTGCTCGAACACATTGCGCCAAAAGGTACCGAAGAAAACGGCGCTATTCAGTTTCCGGTTCGGGCGGCTGTAGAAATGCTGAATGATGAATTTATCCGGGCGGGATATTCTGCCAATGCCGATGTGGTTCTCGATCGGCGAGATGAGGTGCTTACCATTTCCGAAAGCTTGATTCAATACGAAGAAGGCGCCGAAAAGGCATTCGTTGAGGTAGAAACCGGCGATCAGCAGTTCGTTAAGCGCGAAGTCAAAGTGGGATTGTCCGACGGAATCATCACCGAAGTGATTTCGGGAATCGATCCACAGGATAAAATTAAGATTTGGAATAAGCCCAAAACCCGCGACAGTTAGAAACAATGCAGATAATCGAAATGGGTTTGTGTGTATCTTGCGCGAAGTAATTTGCGTTTAGTATGAACTACAATGATTCGCGAAGGGCGGCGTACCTTTTATTCAAAAAGCTGCGGCTCAACTGGATATTCAACACCTCATCGTTTACCGGTAACCTGATCATTGCCCTGATCATCACCTACTTTTTCAGAATGCGTGGCCATGGCGACGAAGTGGACTACGTGTTCTTTCTGACCATTATGGCCATCGGACTATGGATAACGGAAGCCATTCCTCCTTTTGCAGTGGGCATTTTTCTGGTGGCCATGCTGGTATTTGGTTTCGGTTCGGACCTGTTGTTCGACGGAACTTCTGACGTAAATATTTATGTCGACACCTGGACCAGCAACGTGATCTGGCTGCTGCTGGGTGGTTTTTTTCTGGCCAGAGCCATGAGTGTTGTTGCGCTCGACCGCCAGTTGTTGCAATTTACCGTCAAGCGGTTTGGGTCAAATTCTCAGCGGTTGTTACTGGGCATTATGCTCACCACCGCAGTTGTTAGTTTTGCCATGTCCAATACGGCCACCACCGCCATGATGATTTCATCGGTGATGCCGTTGGCCATTTCGCTCGGAAAGGAATCGCCGTTTACCAAAGCCTTGTTGGTGGGGGTTCCTGCTGCAGCCTCATTCGGAGGTATGGGGACAATCATTGCCAGTCCACCCAATGCCATTGCGGTGGGAGCTTTGGGAGAGATGGGGATTCATATCTCTTTTGTAGAGTGGATGTTTGTCGGCGTCCCGGTGGCTTTGTTGCTCATTTATGTTTTCTGGGTGTTTCTCATCCGACGCTATAAAATAAAAGGCATTACCATCGATCTGAACTTGTTCGAAGGAAAAACCAACAAAGTCAACCCAACCCATCGACGCGTGGTGATCATCACCTTCATTATTACGGTAGGGCTGTGGATGAGCGAACCGCTGCACGGAATTCCGCTTGCCGCAACTTCGGCCATTCCTATTGTGCTGCTAACCATGACGCAGGTGATTACCGCCGAAGATGTGCGCACACTGCCGTGGGACACCCTCATGCTCGTGGCGGGTGGTTTGGCACTCGGTATTGCACTAGTGGATATGAAACTGTCAGAAATATTGATGGACCGCGTGTTGAGCTTAGCCTTGCCACTGGTTTTGGTAGCGATGGTATTCAGTTTAATCGGTGTGCTGTTGTCAAACATTATGAGTAATACCGCTGCAGCTGCTATACTCGTTCCACTGGCCATAACACTGCCCGAGCCATTTGGTCTGGCACTGCCCGTGATTTTAGCGATTTGTTGCTCGTCGGCTTTGATGCTGCCGGTTTCTACTCCGAGCAACGCCATCTCTTTTGCCACCGGAATGATCAAGCAAAAGGAGTTCTACGCCGGAGGTTTGCTGCTGATTTTTATCGCACCACCCATCGCGCAGCTCGCTGTATTGTTGTGGAGTTTGTTGTACTGACCGGTACGCTACAAATGAACACAAACAACCCGCGTCATGTTTTGGCGTTATTGTGGCGCAGTTGGTCGTTAAATTCTTTCTTTTCGACGAATGTTGTAAATTGTCGCAGAATGTAGAAGAATCACTGCTTTTATTGAATCAACCAAATCACCATGAGAACCAACCATCTTATCAAGTATTTCCTAATATTACTGTGCACTACGTCGATTAATAGTCACGTTTTAGGCCAGTTGTCGGTTTCGTTCACCACCGAATGGAATACCAACTGCAACGGATCCGAATGCGATTATGAGGGGCCCGGAATCCTGATCAACGAAATTATGATGTCGCCAACTTTCGGCGATGGATCGTTGTGGGGCGGCACAGCTAGTCAGGGCGGAGAGTGGATTGAGCTGTACAATCCCAACATCTGCGAACCGGTTGATATCTCTTGCTATTACCTGGGCAACAATGCCACCGATGTGGTTGTTTTTCAAAACCTGCCCTTTCCGGGCGGATATGTTATTCCACCGGGAACGATCGTGCCACCGGCAGGTTTTGTGTTGATTCGGGGATTTAATGCACCTGCCGTTCCGCCAAGTGAGCTGATCGAAAATGGCGGAAATACCATCGAGCTGGTAGTGAATGCTCCGAATGTTTGTGTTGGCGGAGGAAGTCGGTTGTGGTTTCCCAATGCGGGTGGATGGTTTGCATTTTATGACAGCACCGGCGAACCACAAGACGCGGTGACCTGGGGAAATCAAAGCAATCTCAACCAGTTTCCATGTACGCCGGATTTTGCAGGGTGCACACCCGGTGTTACGCTTTCAAATTATCTCACCATTCCCGATGATCGCAAAAATGTAATTCTGGCGGGTAGTCCAGCTTCGTATCAAGGTCAAAGCATTCGGCGCATGCCAGACGGCGGCACGTGGAGTGGACCGGCCGTCCCTACGTTGGGCATTTGCAACAGCACCTGCATCGATCCGGGAATTTCTACCTGCAATGGCTCGGCAACGGCAGTGGTATCAGGCGGAAGCGAACCATACTCCTTTCAGTGGAACGATGCCCAGGCTCAAACAGCAGCCACGGCCATTGAGTTGTGCGCGCAAGAATATTGCGTGATCATTACCGACGGCGACGGAAATCAAATCGAAGCTTGTGTGGAAGTGGAGTCGCCCTTTTACGAATCATCCACCGAAGAAACCATCTGCCAGGGAGAGAGCTACACCCTTCCCGATGGAAGTACCGCAACAGCCTCGGGAGAGTATGTTTCGATGCTGACCTCACTGGCCGGCTGCGACAGTATGGTGACTTCAGTAGTTGCAGTGGCGCCAGTTTATAGTTTTGTGCTCGACGCGCAAATCTGCCAGTACAGCTCCTATGAATTACCCAATGGAACGGAGGTCAATGAGCAAGGTGTTTATCATGTTGACTTTGAAACAACAGTTGGCTGCGACAGTGTTTTTACAGTGAACCTTACGGTCGATCCATTTATTACTGTCACTGCTGAGTTTACCTATTGCGAAGGCGATGTGCACTTGTTTCCCGATGGAACCTCTACCTCTGAATCGGGCGAGTTTGTCATTCAGGTTGAGGGAACCAGTTGCGATACCATTCACGAGCAAACCGTGGTGTTTTTGCCTTCATATTATCAAACCGAAGAAGTGGAAATATGTAACGGCCAGACACATCAGCTTCCAGATGGTTCCAATGCAGAAACGAGCGGTAGTTATTTCACCGCGCTGCAAGCCATCACCGGTTGTGACAGTATTATCGAAACCGTTGTGCACGTTCACGATTTACCCGAAACAATCATCCAAATGGATGAAAATTATTGTTTCCAACCTGGATATGTTGAGGTGGATGTACTTCCCAACGGAGGAGTATTTACGATCGGTAGTACGGAAATGGATCTGGATTCGCCGTGGATGAATTTCCTGCCACCGGGCACTTTTACAGTCAACTATTCCTATTCAGACAACGAAGGATGCAGCAATGTGGCCTCAACACAGTTTACCATATTACCTCCTGTTGCTCCCGACTTTGTTTTTGCAGAAGGTTGTTTTAACACCGTTAGTTTCACCAACCTCACTTCCAGCGAGCAAGATGCATATCAGTGGGAATGGCACCTTAATGACACGCTTTTTTCGGAAGAATATGCTCCGGAATTCGAGTACAACATGGGCGGCATCTATGAATTTTCGCTCAGTGCGATTGATTCTGGAAATTGCCGCTATTCAAGCGTACAGGAAGTGGAACTCGAAACCGGAATGAAATTATCTGATTTTTGGTTGCCCGATGTGATTACTCCCAATGGCGACGGAATCAACGAGCACTTTTTGCTGATGCCCGAGTCTGAAAACTGCCTGCGTTATTCGCTCACCATATTCAACCGCTGGGGAAAGATGGTATTTGAAACCACCGAAACGGGTGCTCCGTTTGCTGGTGTCGACATCAAGGGCAATGACCTAGCCGAAGGGGTGTATTTCTATTTCCTTGAATCGACCGACATCGACTGCGGCGGCAATCCCCAGTATCAAAACCTTTGTAAGGGAAGCGTGCACGTGTTCAGATAATCACGAGGCGTTCAGTGATAAAAAAAAACAGCGGAATAAAGCCCGGCTTCATTCCGCTGTGAAATTTTTCACGTTTGTTTCAGGCGTTAATCCCGGGTTTCCATCCTACCGTCGGCATGCAGTGCAAATCTTCCTTTTTCTTTGGCGTGCACCTGATCAAGTCGTGGCCAGGGCCATCCGCCAAAACGGGTGCGGTTGTATTCTTCAAAAGCCTGTTGAATTTCTTGCTTGGTATTCATTACAAATGGCCCGTACTGAATAACCGGTTCATTAATCGGACGCCCTTGCAAAACTAAAATCCCAGCCTGGGTGTTTCCGTTTTCGATGGTGAGATCCGCGTCGGGACGTAAAGTGGCGCGGTGGTATTTTGGAACGGATACCCCACTTATTTTAAGGTTCTCTCCTTCGTAGAAATAAACAGTGCGGTTAATACCGTCCATGGTTTTTGGCATCGTCCACCGTGCGCCGGGATCCATTTTAATGTTCCACACGGCCACGTGATTATTGGGATCTGCCGCCCAAGAATCGGGTGGAGGTGCAGGCGCTTTGTGGTCGTGAAGCGATCCAGCAATGACTTCTACCAGCGTGTTGAGCTGGTTGCTGTCGCAGTGATTGTACTTCGGAATGGAGTCACCCCAGAGCATTTTAAAGTGCGGTTGAACCATTTTGCTCTTTCGCGGCAGGTTGAGCCAGATTTGAAAAAGTTCGAGTGGATTGTCTTCGGATTGGCTCAGCAGTGGAAACATTTCGGAGTGTTGCACGCCACCACCAGCCGTCATCCATTGCACATCTCCGTCGCCATATCGACCAGCAGCCCCGAGTGAATCTGCGTGATCAACAATTCCTTTGCGAACAACCGTAATGGTTTCAAATCCGCGGTGGGGGTGACCCGGAAACCCTGGGACAACTTTTCCGTGATACATCCGGAATCCGTCTTTAATGATGAAATCATCGCCCAACGGACGGTCGCTCACAGGAACAGAAGGTCCCATCTTTTCATTTCCTTTCGGAAAGAAATCTTCGTGATGCACACAAAATAAAAAGGGGTCAGCAGTTTCCCACTGAAAACCCAAAGCTTGAATGTTAGTGATGTCAGGCATTTTTTCTTTTAATTCGTTTCGTCTGCCGGCCGAGATACCCGCCAATGGCATGGCCATTACCGAGGTGATGCCCATTGACAGACGTGTAATGAAACTTCTTCTTACCAGTTTGTTGCTCATGGTAAATGGTGTTTATTCCAGTAATGGATTAAAGACCAAAGATAAGGAAACGGAGTCGAATTCACTTCCATCACTCAAAGCATGTGTCTATCGATAATTACTTGCGGGTTGCCGTTTGAGGCAATGCAGGGTTCAGGAAGAAGTATTTTTCCTTGTCTATACGGGCAAAGGCATAAAGCTGCTTTTCTTTAATATCCATCAGGTTTTCGTAGATGTCTTCATAAACAATCCGCACGGTGAGGTTTTTTAGCAAACTCCTAATTTCTTGACGCTGCTTGCGGTGTCTGGGATTCGCGGTGTCAACCGGAAGTTCCAGAAGGGTTACCACCTGGCCGGGTTGGACAATAAAGTTTTTGTGGTCGGTCCAGAATTCCGAATAGTGCATGTTGTCACTGAGTTTTTGTGGCAGCCAGTCGTAAATGTTTTTCTTTTTATTGCCGATTTGATCGCTCACCGAAAGTAATTTGATGATGGCAGTGCCCGACCCCGAGTTGTGAATGTCCACGCAAAGCAAGTTTTCGTAATCCCACTGGCCGACCTGTAAAAATGGCTTTACCGATTTAATGTGATGGTCGCGCTGAAGCTTAAAAGTCCGAAACGCCAACAATGTGCTGTACAATGCCGCGAGTAGGGCAAATGCTGCAATTATTCCTTGCCAATAATCCTGAATGAACGACTCCATATCTGTTTATCGATGAGGCCAACGGCGCGTTAATTTTTTTGGCCTGAATGCTAAGCCGAGCCAAATTATATTTTTTAGTCGAGCGCAACAAAGGATTTAACACGAAGTTTTAAACGGTTTTTATCGTGGATTTAAAGCGTTTATTCCTTTTTCTGTTTCGCCCGAATGACGCTGGTTTGCGTATCTGCGACGGTCCTAATTTTCGATTTTGTAGTTCGTGCGTACCTTAGCGGCAAATTCCAGAAATGCCGGGCCGGATTTTTATTTTGCTTATTTCTATTTTGCTGATTGGTTGCACCCAAACGGGCGCTCCGCACGAAGAAAAACCTGGGGCATGTGGCCAATGGCTGGACAACGACTACGCCCACTTTTTTGCTATTCGCACCTGCAATGGCGACACAACGTTGTTTTTGCTGAACCCCGAAAACCGAAGCGATACACTGGTTCGTTTTTCGACGCGGCAGCCTTTAACCTTGGCCACCATTTCTACCACGCATGTGTCGATGTTTTTGGCACTGAATGCCCTGCACGCACTCATCGGAGTCGGCTATGCGGATTATGTGGTGGATCAGGAGGTTAAGCAACGACTTTCAGACGGTAAAATCCGGACAATTACAACCTCCGATCAGCTCAATTTTGAAACCGTGGTGGACTTGGGACCCGATGTGCTGCTGGTTTATCCTTATGGAAATGAAAATTACGCACGATACAATAACATAGGAATCAGTGTGCTGCCCATTTCAGAGTATGCAGAACATCATCCGCTGGGGCGCACAGAATGGATCAAAGTCTTTGGATTGTTAACGGGGTCGTTTTCAAAAGCGTCGTCTGTTTTTGAGCAAACCGCAACACGATATCACCACTGGCAAACTCAGGCAAGTGCCGTATCGGAGCGCCCCGTAGTTTTTACCGGCAGCTATTACAAAGGACGCTGGGCAGCTCCGGCAGGAGATAGTTTTATTGCCCGGTTTGTTGAAGACGCTGGAGCAAAATATGCGTTTGAAAATTATTCTGGAAATCACAACATTGAGTTGGATTTTGAAGTGGTGTTGCGCATCATGGCTGATGCCGATTTCTTTGGAAAGGTCATTTATCGCGAACGGCAGATAACGCGCGAAGATTTTATGGAAGACAACGAACGCTTTGAACTGATTCGCACTTTTTCTGACGAGCAGTTGTTTTTTTGCAACACCATGACCACTGATTACTTTGGCAAGGGTTTGCTCGAACCGGATTTAATGTTGCGCGACCTCTATCATATCTTTCATGTCGATGCCACGGCTGATGCAGATGCGGTTGATTTTAATTACTTCAGACCCATAGCCAGGTGAATAACTCAAAAGGAACTGCACCTGTTGTTTTCCCTGCACTGATTACAGTACTGGTGTTACTTTGGATGCTAAATATTGCATTGGGTTCGGTGTCGATTCCCATGAGCGAAATTTTGCAAGCACTTTCGGGGTCTGAAGAGATGAATCCCGGTTCAAAGCTGATCATTTTGCACAGTCGGTTGCCCAATTCGTTAACGGCACTGATGGCAGGTGCAGCGTTGTCGGCGTCGGGGCTGATGTTGCAGTCGTTGTTTCGGAATCCGCTGGCCGGCCCTTCGGTTTTGGGAATCACCTCCGGATCAAGCCTCGGTGTGGCGCTGGTTATGTTACTCACCACCGGTTTGGTGTCGCTTCCATTTTGGGGACATCAGTTGCTGGTGGTGGTCGCCGCCCTTGCCGGAGCCATGGGCGTGTTACTTATTTTGTTGCTGGCCCTGCGAAAAATCAACAGCAATGTTACCATCTTGATTCTGGGCCTGATGCTGAGCTACGCCGTGGGATCGGTGGTGGCAATACTGCAAATGTTTGCCACCAAAGAGATGTTGCAACTGTATGTATTTTGGGGGTTTGGCAGTTTCTCTGGACTTTCGTGGACGCAGATTGTCATTCTTGCTTCGGCCACAATAATTGGTCTGGCAGCGATTTTACCCCTGTTAAAACCCATGAATGCGCTGATGCTCGGCGAACGCTATGCACAGAGTCTGGGCGTGAGTGTATCGGCCAATCGAAAGCGAATTATTGTGCTCACCGGTATTTTGGCCGGCACGGTAACGGCATTTTGCGGACCCATTGCCTTTCTCGGAATGGCCGTTCCACACTTGGCGCGGTGGACACTGGCCAGCGACAACCATTTAAAGTTGTTTCCGGCGACGATACTGATGGGGATGATCGTGGCGCTGTTTTGCGATTTGGTCGCCCGAATGCCTGGCACCGACTGGTTGTTGCCACTCAACGCGGTAACTGCACTGCTCGGAGCACCGGTTCTATTACTGATTATTTTGCGCAATAACCGATTTAAATCTTCATTTTAAATGCTCAAGGTCAGTCATATATCTGTGGGGTATCCGCAGCGAAACATTCTCAGTAACCTGAGTTTCTCTGCCCGTAGCGGAGAGCGCATTGCATTACTGGGCCTCAACGGAACCGGAAAAAGCACGCTGTTGCTCACACTGGCTGGATTACTCGATTCAAAATCGGGAAGCATGTACTGGCACGATCAGGATTTGGATTTGCTCACTGCTGTTGATCGCGCTGCAATGATTGCGGTGGTCACTACTGATCGGTTCAAAGGCGGAAATATGACCGTCTATGATATTGCCGCAATGGGCCGGTACCCTTTTACCGGAATGTTTGGAAAGCTTTCCAAAGCAGATCACGCATTGATTGCTCAGGCGCTGGATGTATGTGGCTTGCAGCATCTCGGAAAGCGATTGTTTGATCAACTCAGCGACGGACAAAAACAGCGGGTACTCATCGCGCGGGCTCTGGTGCAGCAAACCCCCATTATTGTGCTGGATGAACCCACCTCCTTTCTCGACATCCGCGGAAAAGCAGAAGTATTTGAATTGATCTCGCAACTTCCCGATAAGCTGATTCTATTTTCTACCCACGAAGTAGAGCGCGCGCTGGAAGTCTGTTCGCGTTGCTGGATTATTGATGAAGAGCGAAATTTTCACGATGTAACCAATAGGCCGCCATTGGGTGCGTTGCAAGTTAAAGACCTGCTGGGCGTAAAAATTAAATAATGGAAAAGGCTGATGTGGGCATTGTGGGTTTGGGATGGTTGGGAACCACCTTGGCCGAATACCTTAAAAATAAAAACCTAAAGGTTTGGGGAACGCGCACTTCTGCCGAAGGTGTGGCTGAGATGCACCAACGCGGTGTGGAGGCATACGAACTTTTGCTGAATCCCACACCATTTGATACCTCGTGGAAGGATTGGTTCAGGTGCCGCTTTTTGGTGATTAATATTCCGCCCGACCGAAAGGATGAAAAGGTGGAAATTCGCTATCCCGAAAGCATTGTCCAGTTGTTGATAATGGCAGAAAAGGTCGGCGTGGAAGGAGTGGTTTTTGTGAGCAGCACTTCCGTTTTTGGAAATGCCGCAGGGGCGGTGAGTGATGATTCGCCGCTGCAGCCAAACACACCGGTAGCACGGGCGCTGGCCGATGTTGAAAAACTGTTTTCTGAAGGGAGATGGAATCATCGGTTTGCAGTAATTCGTCTGGGAGGATTATACGGTCCGGAGAGGCATCCCGGAAGGTTTTTAGCGGGCAAAACAGAGGTACCCAACGGCGATGCTCCGGTCAATTTTATTCATCGCGACGATGCTGTTCGCGTAGTTCATCACCTGATGGAAGACTTTCCGCGCAGCGCTTTTTTAAATGCATGTGCCCCCGCCCACCCACCCAAAAAAGAATTCTACCACCACGCTGCGCTGCACGCCGGTCTAAAGCCCCCGAAATTCCTTTCAGGTGGTGCTCACGGAAAACGGGTTTCCAGTTCGCGATTAGAACACCGTGGATTTCTGTTTCAGCGGGCAGGTTTGGAAATGTGAAACCAATACCCGGTACTTTTTCAGATGTGACAAAGCCCAGACCCTCAATCCGACGCATGCCGAAGGAGTCAAAGGGGAGTGACCCACCGAGAGTGGTGATTTTTAAAAGATATTGCCCCTTAAGAGTAAAGTAAACTTGACAAAAAGAAATCTAAAAGTTACTTTTGATTTGCTTAAGCAAGTTTTAATTATTCACTCAAAAACAATTGAACGATGAAAAAGTCAATATTAATTTTCGGAATTTTCGTTGTGACAGTTGGATTTCTTGGAAACTCGTGCACCAAGAATAAGCTGGAAAATCAGGAATTAAAAACAGAAGTCAGGTCTGACCAGTTTGAAGAAGACTTGTTGTATTATATGTCCATGCTCAATGAGCGGAGTTACCTTCAGGTACAAAATGAGCAGGGAGAATTTCAAACAATTATTGTTACCGAGGAGGCCATACCAAGTTTGCGGACAATAGTTTGTGAAGGTACTGGAATTTCGTTTGCGCGTTGTGTGCAACAATGGTTAGGTGATCATCCAGGTAGGTGTCTTAATATATGAATCCGACGGTACAAATTATGCCGATGATGATCGCTAAATGACAATAAATTGGGTTGAGGTGGCTTTATAGAGGTTACCCTCATTTTTTAATTATATAGAAAACTGAGCACTATGAAATCCGTTCCCATGCTTCCTTTCCGATACAAATGGCTCGGTTTGGCGATGGCGGTCATTGGCCTGATTGCAGGTGTAGCCGCAATGTATTTCAATTTCCAGCCTGAATGGTTGGCCGTTGAGACCCACCCCGATCTACGTTATATGAACACCCAAAACCTGATCGACGAAGTAGCCCTTTCGCTGATACTGATCGGTTTAATTGGAGTGGCATTTTCAAGAGAACACCAAGAGGATGAATTCGTCGCACACATTCGATTGCAAAGTTTACTGTGGTCAGTAGCGCTGTACTATGCTATTGTTCTGCTCAGCGTTTGGGTGTTTTACGACGAAGCGTTCTGGTCGGTGATGATTTATCATCTGTTTATGCCACTGATGTTTTATGTGATTCTGTTTCGATTCAACTATTGGCAAAAAATGAGATCCTGAGCGTTATGAAGAATTATCTGAAAGTGGCGCGGGCCAAAAAAGACCTTACCCAGGCTGCACTGGCCGAAAGAACAGGCGTGAGCCGACAGGCGATCAACAACATCGAAAAAGGCAATTTCAATCCATCTACTTTACTCGCTTTAAAAATGGCGAAGGTGTTAGAGGTATCGGTAGAGGAATTATTTGAACTGGAGGAAGGGGAAATTTAATTTCATTTTTAACACCCAGTCTTTTACGCTCTCTTAAAATTATACAACAGGTTTTCATCTTCAAACCCTTCAATTTATGACCACACGAAAAGCAATAGACATCAAATGTCAAACATTGATGGTTAGTGAGTTGGGTTGTTTTTGAGGTTTGGATAGATAGAATACAATGCGAAACCTTTAAGTTTACCTGCTCAAGAATTTTTGCATCGATCTCAAATAAAAATATGGAACCACACTGGACAACCGTCAATAAATACGAAGACATCACCTATAAAAAATCCGGTGGTGTGGCGCGAATCGCCTTTAACCGACCCGAAGTGCGCAACGCGTTTCGGCCAAAAACTTTGTTTGAACTCGAAGAAGCGCTCAAAGATGCGAGAGAGGATGTAAAAATTGGAGTGGTGTTGCTCACCGGCGAAGGTCCCGCCAAAGACGGCATCTACGCATTTTGCTCTGGGGGCGACCAAAAAGTGCGTGGCGCAAAAGGCTATGAAGGTGACGACGGTGTTCAGCGGCTCAATGTACTCGATATTCAGCGCCTGATTCGCGTGATGAGCAAGGTGGTGATTTGTGTAGTTCCCGGTTGGGCAGTAGGTGGCGGACACAGCCTGCACGTGGTGTGTGATATGACTATCGCCAGTGAAGAAAACGCCATTTTTAAACAAACCGATGCCGATGTGGCCAGCTTTGATGGAGGCTATGGATCGGCGTATTTGGCCAAGCAAGTAGGGCAAAAGCGTGCCCGCGAAATTTTCTTTCTCGGACGGAATTATTCTGCGCAGCAGGCTTTTGATATGGGAATGGTCAATGCCGTGGTGCCTCACGATCAACTCGAATCAACTGCCTGGGATTGGGCACAAGAAATTCTGGCCAAAAGCCCCACCGCCATCCGCATGATTAAATTTGCCTTTAACCTCACCGACGAAGGCATTGCCGGTCAACAGGTGTTTGCAGGAGAAGCCACCCGATTGGCCTATATGACCGACGAAGCCGAAGAAGGCCGCAATGCTTTTCTCGAAAAACGCAAACCTGATTTTTCGAAGTTCCCCTGGCTGTCGCTCTAAAATAGGTGGTTTTCGGTGCATGTGGGCCTTGTTAATAAATTGCCGGAACGAAATAGCACAAATGCCATTTTAATTGGACAATTTTGAAAGATGTCCTCCTGCTGCATGCTCATAACGGCCACCATAAATCCGGCTGGACCTATGGTCGCACAAACCGATCCGCAAAAACGGCGGGCCGAATACGAATCGGCGCTGGATTTTTATGCGCAGTTGCCTTACGATATTGTTTTTGCCGAAAACAGCGGGTTTGACTTTTCGACCTCCGAAGTTTTTGAGTCTTTCAGAAAATCCGGCAGGGTCAAGTTCTGCCACGTGTCACCCTCTTCAGATCCAGCAAAAGGAAAAGGCTATCAGGAGTTCGAGATGATCGACCAGATGGTTGAGCAAGAGCTGAACGCGTATCAAAGCTTTGTGAAAATTACTGGAAGATATATTGTACGAAACATCCAAAACCTGATTTCTGAAGGCGTACGCGATATCAGAATAGACCGACACCGAAAGATGAAAGTTGCCATCACCGGCTTTTTTCATTGCGCAGTTGAATTTTACAACATCTATCTCCGCAACTTGTACCTTCTCGCCAACGATTCTGAGGGCGTTTTTATTGAGCACATTATCTATCGTCAACTTTCTGCGCTAAAAGGCAAACGACAAATTGAAATGTTTAGCCGCAATCCAAGTTACCAAGGAATTTCCGGTTCGCACGGAAACAGCATGCACCGACACCCGGTAAAAATGGGAATACGCCGCGTAGAACGTCGATTGATGAAAATGGTAGGGCAACAGGAATTTTTTGTAGAATATTGATGGCCCAGCGGTTTGTCACCCTTTTTCCGGAACTGGGAAATATGCACCTAACCAAAGATGTTGGACAGATTCCGTGGTTCTTTAAACATCACCTCGGTTATGAATCCGCTTTGGTAGGGTTTCGCAGTGACGACCCGTTTCCGGCACTCGAAGGGGAAGCACGCGGGTTAGACATCGAACTGATCGACCGTGGAGGAAAACAGTTTTTCATTGAACTGGCGGTGGTGGATTACTTAAAGAAAAACGCTCCACGTATTGATGTGCTAAACGTATATCACCTCAATCGTGACACTTTTTACTACGGCAATCTCTACAAAGCACTGAACCCCAGAGGAACACTCTATTGTAAGCTCGATTTGGCCAACCAGTTTTTGCAGGATGGTAAGAAACGCCATTCGGCCAATGTGTTTAAAAATTTGATATTCAGAAGGTGGGAGTCTCGGTTTATTCGCAACGTAGATGTGTTTTCGGTAGAAAACAGCACCGGCCTAGACTTGATGAAAACGCGATATCCGGCCTGTTCGTCCAAAATCATTTACATGCCCAATGGGGTAAATACTGTTTTTCTTGACGATCAGCAGCAGGTGAATTTTCCGAAAGAAAAGCTCGTATTGATCATGGGACGCATCGGCGATATCACCAAAAACCACGAAATCTTGCTTCGGGTCATTCCGCATTTGCAGCTCAAAGGATGGAAGTTTGTATTTGCTGGTCCGATCACCCAACGATTTAAACCCAAAGTAGAAGCGTTTTATTCCGAGTTTCCAGAGTTGCGTGAGTGGGTGATTTTTACTGGCGAAATCACCGATCGAAAAACAGTATACGATTGGTTTCGCAAGGCGTCGATAACGTGTTTAACCTCGGTGAGCGAATCTTTTGGGCTGGTGTATGTCGAGGGGCTATATTTTGGAAATTATTTGCTGGGCAACGATCGAATGAGCAGTTTCGACGATATTTCGAATCAGGGGAAATTTGGAACTAAAGTGCCATTTAACGATGACGAAGCCCTTCGTACCGTTTTTCAGGATTTAATTGACAACCCGCATAAAATGGAATCAGTGCGCGAGGAGATGTCACAATTTGCCCGCGATAATTTTACTTGGCCCGTGCTGGTAAACCGCCTAAACCATGAAATTCTAAAACGGGTGCAAAGCAAAAGTTAAACATCAAAAGTCGGTTCCACTTGCAGGCATTTCTGAGTCGATTAGCTGCGCTTGCAGTTGGGTCACTTCATGGCCCATGCCGTGAGCATTGTAGTAGTCAATCAGCTGGTGAAGCGTGAGTTGTGTGGTTTCGTGCTCCGCGCCCAATGCCGTTTTGTAGTCCTCAAAGCTTTCTCTCAAATAAACAACAGCCTCAACATTTTTCTGTGCAGCAAACAGAAATTTGGCTATCAGGGATTTGCACTCGGCAATTTCATCAACTGCCTCGGGCATGAGCTGGGAATACAACTCCAAACTTTTTTCCTGATAATGTGCAGCGCGATCAAATTTTTTCATCTGAAAATAGCGGTCTGCCTGATCCCAGTAGTGCCAGGCCATCATCATCGAGGGACGGTCATACAATACTTCCATCATGACCATCGATTCCTGTCGATATTTTTCAGCATTTAAGTAGTCATTCATCGCCAAATAAACATCCCCAATAATGGCCAAACCGCGGGCGGCTTGCATGTGAACCTCTCCGTGCAGGCTCTGGGCCATTTCATAACACGAATAGGCATTGGCCAGTGCCTCGACATATTTTTCTTGTGCAATTTGGGTTTTTGCTAATGAACAGTAGGCAAATTGCGCGCGTCCGTTAGGCTTATCGCCGTATATTTCGTTGGCAATGTCCAGCGCTTTCTGTGAAAAATAGGCTGCCGAATCCATTTGATCTTCAAAGTAATATCCGTGACCGATGTTGTTGTAAATGGCGGCTACATTCTGATTGATTTCACCGTAGGCATTGATGAGTTCGTGTTTTGCCTTGAGGGTGTAGCGAATAAATAGTTCTGAATTATTAAGACCGTTGTAGGCCGTTGCCATATCGCTGAACAAGCTGGCGCGGGTCACCGACATTTCTTTGTCAGAGCCACTGATGCGATTCATGGTTTCAGCAGCCTCAGTGATGATCTCTAGCGCCACAACGTAATTGCCTTTCATGGTTTCACCCCGCGCTAAATAGTTCAGGGCCTTAACGTAGTCGCGTTTTGAGATTCCGGATTGGTGGCGCAATACCGCTGCTGCCTCTCGTCCCATAGCGATGGATTTATCGGGTTCGCGGGTAAAAGAGTACAGTTCGCTGAGAATGACTTTGGTGCGGGCTGCCTCTACTGATTCTTCACCGAAAATAGATGAAAAAAGCGCCAGCGCTTTCAATAAATGGGTTTCCGCCTCGGCATACAGGTCTTGCTTTTTGTATAAATTTCCGATTACCCGATACATTTCGGCTTGTAGTGCGGGTTGACTTTCGAGTTCAATCAACTGATCGGAACCCTTGGCCAGCATATATTCTGCGGTGATCACTTCGCCCGGCAGTCGGTCGGGATCAGAATAATCGAACAATCCGGTAACAAATTCGGTGATTTCATGTGCCTTGGCCGCTTCGTGCTGAGCCTGATCGCGCTGAATGGACGCTATGCGAGCCTGCCAGAGCGTGGTGGCAATTCCTCCGATAATGGCCAAAACCAAGACCAAGGCTAGCGAAACCAGCGACCGGTTGCGCTGAAAGTATTTTTTGGCGCGGTATCTCAAGCTGTCGGGCTGAGCAAGCACGGGGTAATTCTTTTGATATCTGCGGATATCCACGGCCAATTGATCGACACTGCTGTAACGTTCAGCAGGTTCTTCCTTTAGCGCTTTGAGTATGATGTTGTCCAGATCGCCGTGGAGGTTTTTCCGCCAAACTTTCAGGTCGCCAGGCAGGTGAGCGGCCAGTTGGGTGCTGGGTTTGGACGGTGCCATGCGATAGAAACGCTGTGTAAGCGCGCTGTTCGATTTGGTGCTGCCCGGAAAAGGCTTGTTGCCCGTGAGTAATTCGTATAGAATAACCCCAAGCGAATACAAATCTGATGCTACAGTGAGTGGTTGACCTTTGAGCTGTTCGGGACTGGCATAAGCCGGTGTAAGTGGAATGTAACCCATTACAGTCAGGTCATCATCGCTTTCGTTTTCCTCGAGAATTTTAGCAATTCCAAAGTCAATCACCTTTATAATGCCGTGGTTGGTGACCAGTATGTTTCCGGGTTTTAAGTCGCGGTGCATTATAAAATTGCGGTGTGCATAATCTACAGCACTGCACAAGTCAAGAAATAATTCGACCCGTTTTTCGAGCGAAAGCTCGTGTTCGGCGGCATACTCCAACAGCGGTTTTCCCTCCACAAACTCCATAATGATGTAGGGCATTCCATTGTCTGCAATTCCACCATCGTAAATGCGTGTAATGTGCGGATGATTGAGCCGCGACAGAATTTTGCGCTCGCGGTCAAAGCGCTTTTGATAGATGTCGTTCAAAAACCCCGCGCTGATGATTTTTACGGCCACCTGTTGATGCGCTTCCAAATCGGTGCGATCGGCCAAATATACCTTGCCCATTCCGCCAACGCCAATTAAATACTTGAGTTTGTATTTGTCGATTTGCGTGCCGATTAGATCCAGTTCATTTGGCTTTTCGGATTCTTTGATTTTGCTGATTGCCGGATGGTCAAAAACCGTGTGATCGTCGGATTCTTCCTTCAGAATATTACGTAGAATGGCAGCAGATTTGGGATTTTCATTTTCCAGTTTATTCAGATACAATTCCCGTTCGGCTTCGGGCAATTCCTGAAACGCATTGTAGTAATCCTTAACTGCTATCCACGTTGTTTTATCCACGATTTGGTTAGGTTGCACTATTTGTTTCCTTCAAAAACGCCCTGCAGCCAAGCTTTAGCAAGACGCCAGTCGCGCTTAACTGTTGCCGGTGAACAATGCAGCGTGTCGGCAATTTCATCTGTGGTCATTCCGCCGAAGTAGCGCATTTCTACCACCTGAGCGGCACGCGGGTCAATTTTTTCAAGCTGCGTGAGGGCATCGTTCACTGCCAGAATTTGATCGGCATCTTCCGACGAAATCAAAAAATGGTCGCGGAGTTCTACTTTATGTGAATTGTTGCCGCGCTTATGTGCTCTTTTGGAACGGGCCACTTCCAATATAACCCGACGCATGCAGGTGGCCACGATGGCGTAAAAGTGCGATCGGTTTTCAAAGCTGTTTTGCTGATTAACAATCCGTAAAAAAGCTTCGTGTACCAAGCCGGTGGTGTTCAGGGTGTTGTCTGCCCGCTCTTTAATGGTGTAGCGGTGCGCCATGAGCTTGAGCTGGTCATAAACAATCCCCATCAACTGGTTGATGGCGCGTTCGTCGCCACTTTTCCAGTCGTGCAGCAGGTGGGTGATATCATGTGGGTTGTCTGGCATTGGATTGTTGGTTGGATAGCGGGTTGGTTTTATTCGTATTCGATCAAAATAAAGGAGAAATTGTCCTTGGCTCCACGTTGCAGTACGATTTTCACCAGCAAGTCGGTGGTCTCTTTGAGCGGTTTGCGCTGCTGCATAATTTCATTCAACTCTTGATTGGGAACGTGCAAAAACAATCCATCCGAACACAACAGAATCCGATCGCCGCTTTGCAATGTGTTTTTCACGGCAAAAACATCCGCTTCGCAATGGTTGGTAAATTTCACTCCCATGGCCCTGGTCAACGCATGCGGGTTGTACAGCATCGTTTGTTCGGAGCTGCGCAAGGTATTGGATTGTGCAAACTCATTGGCCGCAGTGTGGTCGGTAGTGATCTGATTGAGCTTTCCGTTTTCGAAAAGGTAGCAGCGGCTGTCGCCCATGTGCAAGCAGTAAATATGATCTTTAAGCAGGACAACTGCCGTGCAGGTGGCGCCCATTTTCTGAGCCGAGGCATAGCCTTCCATCATCACGGCATTATTCACCTTTATTGCGGCATCGCGCAGTTTGTCTTCTGGTGATCCAACGCCGCTGTAATACATTTCTTTGAGCAATTCCACCACCATGGCCGATGCTTTTTCACCGCGCTCATATCCTCCCATTCCGTCCGAAACAATGGCCAGATGTCCCAACGATTGCTCAATCCAAGGTTTGTCGGGCGTAACGAACGCCACCGCATCTTCGTTGTTGGTTCTGCGCAGTCCGGTTTCGCTCACAATGGTGTAGGCCAGTTTCATTTAAAGGTGTTGTTTTGTATCGCTCAAAGAATGGATTAGCGCATCATTCAAAAATTAAAGACAATTTATGAATTAATCGTCAGCGTGTCGGTAGATTCTGCTCACCAGATTGTCCATAATGTAGGATTTGCTTTGGGCAAAAAACACATCCATTCGTTCTAAGTACTGATGATAATAGAAATTGAGAATCAGTCCCATCAACAGTGCTACAAGCGTGGTATCGAAGGCAACCGCGAGATACGAGGTAAGAATAGACAGCCCGTGGTTGGTGCTGGCCAGGTGCGCGTTGCCGATGGCCATAGCCAGGCCGATTACGGTTCCGATAAATCCTACCGACATCACGCTGCTAAGCAGGTAGCGCACCAGGTTCAGCTTTCCTTCCATTTCTTCTTTAGAGTTAATGATCTGATTGTCGAGAACCTGCATGGTTTCTGGAATCGATTGGTTGTTGCGGTATTGCGTGCAAGCGTTTTTGATGAATCGCGTCAGCAAATAATAGATACCGCGCTTTTCGATTTCAATGACACTGAGCTTGATGTCGGCCACCTCTTCGGGCGTTAGAATGAGTTGATCTTCTTCGGGAAGTAGGTTTAACTCAAAACCCTTAAACTGTTTTTTGATGTTTATATTCATATCACGCAGTTGAAGCATGGCAAAGATGGTGATGGCATAAGAAATGATCTGAATATAACCGAGTGCCGATCCGCCAAAAAGCGTGATGATTCGATAAACGGTGGGTTGACGCGAAAATAGATTGCCCAGGATGATTAAGACAATCCAGATGACGATGGCCGCACCGATGCTGATTCCGATTCGAACAGCGGTGTTTTTCGAAACGGGTTGTTGAATGGTTGTAGTTGTTGCCATTGTTGTTGGTTTTTTTGAGAATTACTTGTAAGGTTGGAAATCGATTTCGCCGTCGGTGCCGATGATTACCTTGGCAATCCGCGTGCGGTCATTGGGGTTGAGGTTAAGGGTGAAATGGTGTTCGTTGCCGCGCTCCACACCCTCTTCGGTTTTGGTATAAACCTGAAAACGAAGGGGTAGATTTTGTTTTGCACCCGCGTCAGCCTCTTTATACTGGGCGTGAATTTCATATTCGCCCGGAATAATGGCGTCAAATTGACGCACGGCTTCCTGATTGGTGCGCAAATCTCCACCGAAAATGGAGGTGCGGGCTTTGCCGCTGTCCCAGTAGCCGATAAAACTTCGGTACCTGCGACCCCCAAATACGCAGTCATTGTCCTTGCACACAAACAGATCGACGTTGTCTTTTTTGTCGTCCCATTTCAATTCAAAGGACACCATGCAAGGCACATCGGGCTTGGACCCCGAAAATTTCGATTCGGTGATTTTTACCCGTGGTGCCTCTTCTCTGGGTGTGGCTTTCGGCTCTGCTTTTGATTCTGCGGTTCTTCGTGGAGATGCCGGAGCAGGTGCAGGTTTGGGTGTGGTTTGAACACCGGCTGGCGTAATTTCAAATCCCGAAATGATGGCCAGTAAAGTGTCGCCTTCCTTTTTGAACCGCAAACTGTCGGGTATCACACCAAAGAACTTGTTTTGCAACGTGTCGTAGGTAATCACCAGCGGCTCGTCGTGAATGGTGTGATTTCCCTTGGGCACGATTATAAACAGGAAAATAACCGCCGCAAGTGCTCCCGAAAGCAAATCGAGAAAGGAAAGGCTGAAGAATTCTATATTTCTGTTGTTCATGGTTGGCCGTTTTTGCATTTACCACCGGTTGGCGGTATTTCTCTTTTTGATATTTAGTGGAAAACGACAGCGGTCGCATTTGGTATTGTTGCCGTAATCGCGAGTGCCGCAATTCAGGCACACGTTGTAGCGCTCTTCCACGTTGTTTTGGGTGTGCATCGAAGCCTGCCATTCTCGGGTTTTCTCTGGATTGTAATCCACAAGCTGATCGCGCATCTTGCATCGCGCACATGCCACAACGTTGTCGTCGTTAATCGTTCTGCAGTTTCTGCAAATTTTCATTTCACTGGAATTTGTGAGTCCGGGCTGGTAATAGTTACCACCGCCAGACTCCGGTTAATATTTAACCCCTGTTTTAAAGTTGAAACGGTGCTCGTAGCTGAGCATTATACCGATCTGCGTGTTGCGCATGGTGCCGCGTACTTTTCTAACGCCATTGGAAACGCCTATGGCCAAGTTGTCATTCAGCATGTTTGCTCCAGCTTCAATCATTGCGCTGAGCTTGATGCTGCTGTTGTCATTCATTTCGTAGGATACATAAGGCAAAACGAGCATGCTGAGGTGGCTTTTCTTAAACACGTGATTGGTGTTTTTGCCAAATTCCTCCTCAAACTCCTGCGAGCTAACGTTCGTTTTCTCCATATTGAAGTCGATCGTTTCCTTATATTTTCCGATGGCCATGTTGATCTGTGGCCCCAGAGCAATTCCCACCTTGAAGGCACCACCAAACTGACCGCGAATCAAAATTGGAATAGAGAGCCAGTTGTGCTTGGTAGTGATGGTAAATTCACCAACGTCGATTACGCCCACCGTGTCTGTTTCGTTCGGGAAAACCAGAAATGGATTGTTCAGGTCGCGGGTTTCTACGGTAACTTTTCCGCCTTTGCGGTTGTACTTGATTCCGGTAATCAGGCCCCAGTTACCGAAAAACTGAATACCCACACCGAGTCCTCCCTGATATGAAAAAATGCCAGAATAGTTGACGTCCATGCCCTGAAAGTTAGAGCTAATGTCCATATCGCCACTTGGCTTTGTTTTGGAACTATGAATGCCAACCTCGGGCGTGAGGATGATGGATGTTTGCGCCTGTACACTGCCAATAAACAGGATGGTCAGCGCTAATGCGGTAAAAATGTTAAACTTTTTCATGGTGCTTTGGTGTTAGTTAAGAATCGATTGATTGTTGGTCGGCACATCTTGGGTGCTTCTATAAGGTTACGTGCCAATTGCGGTCAAAAAGGGTCACGCCAAAAGGAATAATTTTCGATATTGGATGTAGTCCGCTAAGTGTGAGGGTGTTGTTTTTTACCTCATTTTGCTTCGGCACTTCTCAAAAACCAGGTGCTGCGCTTTAATGTGGTACAAGGGTTTCACTCGCTGCCTGGCTGTTGAAAAATTCTGAGTACTCAGGAAGTTCGGCGCTTCAGAATTCTGCATTTTTGAAAACATGAGCCACCCTTCGGAGCCAAACCCATCATCGTCCTCTTCAGCGCCTTTGCTGTCGGTGATTACGGTTTCTTTCAACGCGATGCAGACTTTACCACAAACCATTGCCAGCGTTGCCAATCAATCGTACCTAAACATCGAACAGGTGGTTGTCGATGGCGGATCGACCGATGGCACCGTGAATTACCTGAGTGAATTGGGCCATCCACATCTGCGCTGGATCAGCGAAAAGGACCATGGGATTTACGACGCCATGAACAAGGGATTGCTGTTGGCACGCGGTGAAGTGGTGGCTTTTTTGAACGCCGACGACTGTTATTTTCCAGATACGGCCGTTAATGTGATGTCGGCCTTTGACGATCAAACCGACATTGTATATGGCGACATGCGAAAGGAACGTTTCCTGAACGGCCGCTGGTATCACCGGTTCGAAAAACCAAATTTAAGTCTGATGCCGCAAACCATGGGTGTTTTTCATCCGGCCACCTTTATTCGTCGCGAACTTTTTGACCGTCTCGGAACGTACGACACCCGCTACCGCCTTAGTGCAGATTACGAATGGCTGTTGCGCGCTTATCTTGCCAATGTTCAGTTTAAATACCTGGCCAAACCGCTTGCCGTTTTTCGTGTCGGAGGCGTCTCAACCTTGAACTGCCAATCGTATGAAGAAGGACTGGCCATATTAGAAAAGCACCGAACGGGATACGAAAAGCAGATGGAGGCCTTGGTTCGGAAATGTCGCCGGAAGGTTTTTTCGCATCGTTTGATTCGGGGAGTGACCAGATTGACGGCAACCGGAAGTTTGCTGGAGAAAAGAATGAGTAAAAACTGGATTCCGAATCATGGAGACTTTGGTACGTAATGCCGCATATCGCCTTCGGGGCGGGTTAGTGAAACAGTACCTGCGATGGCACGGCTGTCGTGTGGGAAAAAACTTCCGCTGTATTGGCTTTCCGGTATTTCGATGTGTACCCAAATCAAACTATTTTATCGGAAATAATGTAACTGTCGGCTGCGGGGTTATCTTTGAGGTAACACCTAAAGGACGGATTCAATTAGACGATCATGCACTTATCGGTGATTATTGCACGGTGAGCGCGGCCCATTTTATTCATTTTAAAATCTGGAGTGGAATTGCTGAACGCGTAAGTATTCGCGATGGTTTTCACGAAATGGCTCCCGACGAAAACTACCGACTGCAGGGGTCGTCTGGATCTCCAATAGAACTCGGTGCAGAATCGGGGATAGGTACAGGAACGGTGGTTTTGCAGGGAGCCAAAATTCCAAGTGGTACTTTTATCGGTGCCAATAGTGTGGTGACCGGAAACTCGGTGATGGAGGAGAAATCAATATATGCGGGAAATCCGCTAAAATTTATTCGCAAGAGATGAAGTTGAAACCGCTCAAGGAGCAAAATGTGCGAGAGTTTTTCGAGCAGCCGGAAGTGTATCTCACCTACGATTATAACCTGCGGATTCGCCGCGAAACCATTGCAACTTTTATCGGTGATGAACGGTTTGAGGATGTGTTGGATATGCCTTGCGGAACAGGCGACCTGTCGCTGCCGTTTATCGACCGCTTCGATAATTTGATGATGATGGACTTTTCGACCAATATGATTGCCGAGGCCGCAAAAAATGTCCCCGATCAATATACCGAACGCGTGAAAATGGTTAATGGTAATTTTTACAACTACGGATTCGAAGAGCAGGAGTTTGATTTGATTTTGGCGATGGGCATTCTCGCTCATATCGATTTTCCGCTGATGTTTCTGATGAAAATAGGCCGGCTGGTAAAACCCGGGGGAAAAATAATTATTCAGAACACCAATTCCGCATCGACCTATACCTGGCTTATCCGTTTTTACCTCGGGCTAAAGCGGCTCTCAGGGAAGTCAACCTACCAGCTCAACTGGCTCACCGAAAAGGAGGTCATCAAGGCATTGCGCCACGAGGGCTTTGAAGTGACAAAATCGTTTCGCTATCACCAAAGCTGGCTCGGATTTTCGCATTTTGTGTCCAACGAAAAAAAGTACGACAAAACCACTAAGCTGTTTGGTAATGCAGCCAATCCGCGCAACCAACAGTGGGGCAGTGATGTCATTTATCTACTGGAAAAATGCCGCTAAACGGTCAGCAAAAAATCAGACTATTGGTGATTCCGGAAATGTTTCCGGCTCATGACGAAGATATTGCTGGGGTATATACCCTCGATTATATTAAATCGGTTGCAGATTATTGCGATACAGAAGTTTTTTATCCACGACTCACCGGTGCGCCCGGTCTCGAAAGTACTGATCATCCGGCCGGATTCAGAATGCATCGCTTTCATTTGATGAACGACAAAAAAGGCTGGTTCAAAAAGGTACATTACGTCCGGTGGTTTTCGCGCGCCCTACAGGAGGCAAAAAAACTCGGTCCGTTCGATCTAATTCACGCACACGGACCGTTGCTGCATGGCAATCTGGCAGTTCAGTTGGGCCATTTCTTCAAGGTGCCGGTGGTTATTTCAGTACATACCGGGCCTTTTCGCATCATCAGCAAAAATCCGTTTTATCGCCGCATGGCCACGCGCTCGTTGTCCAAAGCCGAACTGACGTTGGTGGTGAGCGAACACCTAAAAACAGAAATGCTAACTGCCGGAATTGTTCCGCAGCGCATAGCGGTTTCTGGAAATCCGGTCGATGATGCACTGTTTGCGCTGGTAGATCGTTCTGAGCAACGTCGACAGTTGTTGTTTGTGAGCCGGCTCGACGAATTTAAAGGTGGCCTTCGCACACTGAAAGCCTTTCATCAAGCGCTGCCCGAACTGCCCGAATGGCGACTGACTATTGCCGGAGTCGGAGAGGAGCTCGAGGCCATCGAAAAATACATCGCACAATACGGTCTTGGGGAAAAAGTGAAATTGACGGGCACCCTGAGCAAGGAGAGTCTTTATTTACTGATGAATGGCGGCGACTTTTTAGTTTTTCCTAGCCGACACGAAACCTTTGGACTGGTAGCCCAAGAAGCACTGTGCACCGGAATGCCGGTTATTGCAGCGAATACCACCGCGCCCGATGAGCTGATTGACGCGTCGATGGGAGTCAAAGTGAATCCCGATGATATCGACCAAATCGCCAAAGCGATGGTTCATTTGGCCAATAACCCCGGCTCGTTTAACGGCGAACACATTCGCGAGGTGGTGGTGAAACGGTTTGGATTGGAGCCATTTGGAGAGCGATTGAACGGTTTTTACCGAAAAATGATTGAGCAATGTGCGGAATTGCAGGAATAATCTCTACCGCTTCTTTTGATGGCCGGCTGCTAAAGGAAATGAGTGCGTTGCTGCGCCACCGTGGCCCAGATGACGAAGGTTTTGCCTTGCTTGACGAGCACCACAAATGGCAGTCATTTGGTGGATCAGACACCGCCGGTGAACTGCATCATCTTCCGCGGCTGGCGGATCAGCAGCCAGTGACAATGGGCTTTGTCCACCGGCGATTATCGATCATCGATCTTTCGGTTCATGGGCATCAACCGGTCATCTCTGCCGATGGTCACCAGGTGATGGTTTTTAACGGCGAAATTTATAATTACGTCGAGCTGCGAAAGGAAATGCAGGAATCGGGTTTTACCTTTCATACCGACGCAGAGGCCGAAGTGGTGTACAGGGCCATCAGATGTTGGGGGACGAAGGCTTTTGCGCGTTTTCGCGGCATGTGGGCAATCGCATTTGCCGATACACAGATCAACCAACTCTGGCTCTCACGCGATAGATTTGGAATCAAACCGCTGTACTATACAGAATTAAACGGAAAATTAGCTTTTGCGAGCGAGATCAAAGCCTTAATCAAAACCGGTTTGGTGCCGCCAGAAGTAAGTCGCGAAAAACTGTTTGAATACCTCACCTTCGGAAGTCTAAGCAAGTTGTATGACGAACCTTTTACGCACCTGAAAAGTGTAGCGCCGGGATCGTGGACCAGCGTAGATTTGAAGACATTGCGCACGCGTTCAGAGCGTTATTATCATCTTGAAAATGCGGTTGAAGAGGCCAAACAAAACCGTCCGGATCGCCATGCCTTTGCAGCGTGTTTTGAAGAAGCCGTGGGGCTGCATTTGCGTTCGGATGTGCCTGTTGGCGCCTGTTTGAGTGGTGGTTTGGATTCTTCGGCGATTGTGGCCGCTTGTTCGCAGCGCATGGGCGCCGGGCCCTTTCCGACATTCACGGCTGCTTTTCCGGGAAATGCGGTCGATGAATCTCATTATGCAAAAATGGTGGCCGAAAGTTTCGACAACGTGCAACCACATTTTATTACTCCAACGGCCGAAGAACTCGTGGCATCGCTCGATGAAATGATTTTTGCACAAGATCTGCCAGTGGGTTCCACTTCGGTTTTTGCACAATGGTCGGTGATGAAGTTGGCGCATAGCCACGGTATCAAGGTGCTGCTCGATGGTCAGGGAGCCGACGAGACCCTGGGCGGTTATTACCATTTTGCAGGTTTGCGGTTGATTGGATTGTTGCGCCGCGGAAAGTTCGCTGCCTTTGTTCGCGAGTATCAGCAAATAAAAACACGCTTCACTCCGGCGGTAAATACCGCGCTGGCACGGACGGCTTATTATTATCTTCCGGAAAGCCTTCAGCGGAAATTGCGGACCAATCAGCGACTGGGCGCGCGGTTTATCGACCCGGAATATTTGAAAAAATGGAAAATGACGGTTCCGGCACGTGGTGGAAAAGACTTTGAATCACATGCAATGCGGAGTATAGAATATGGCTTGTATGAATTGTTGCGCTACGAAGACCGCAACTCGATGGCCTTTGGTATGGAGAGCCGCGTTCCGTTTCTCGACCACAAATTGGTGGAACTGGTTCTTGCACTGCCCGAATCCGAAAAGCTACACACCGGCTGGACAAAATTTCCTGTGCGGCACTATCTCAGCGGCAAAGTTCCCGACGCCATCACCTGGCGTGTGGATAAACTCGGTTTTGTCACTCCCCAGCAGGACTGGAAAGCGCAGCTCACGCCAACGTTGCGCAGTTACCTCGAAAACTATAATTACCCACCCGAGCTCAACGCCGCCTATTTCAAAACCCTTGCCCACTCCGATCTCAGCAACAACGCCCATCTTTCCGAATTCTGGCGCGCGTATTCGGTGTTGCGGTGGATGGAGGTTTTTGGGGTGGAGGTGGGGGTGTGAGATTACGCTGTAGAAAAGTTCCGCGTATTGTCGCGCTACGTCGTGGGTTACGAGGCCTCTCGGCCTCAGTCGCCATTTTGAGAAACTAACCCCCGCAAGTTCCCGACCCAAGAGAGACACCTTTTAATATTATTCCTGACCTTTGCGCCATGTCAGAA
>CAZARI010000023.1:0-50347 GCA_964487545.1 uncultured Cryomorphaceae bacterium | reverse complement strand
ATCTGATTTTTTAAAAGGCAAGCAATACACTGAAGCAAAATTCAATTATTGGATTACAAAATGGAAGGGCGGTCCAGCGTTGGCAGATCCGGCAGGCTTTGAAGGGCTTGGATTTTCTGAAGCGAAATTGGGTAAAGTTCTTCACTTCAGTGTTTCCAAAAAAGTATATCTTCGCACCCTGAAATTCGGGGTGTAGCTCAGTTGGTAGAGTGCACGTCTGGGGGGCGTGAGGCCGCAGGTTCAAGTCCTGTCACCCCGACTACTGATTATAAAGGCTCAGCAGCAATGTTGGGCCTTTTTTCTGTCAATAGATTAATCTGCATTTCTATCTTTGAAACATGATCGTATCACATAAACATCGGTTCATTTTCCTGAAACCCCACAAAACTGCAGGCACTTCGGTCGAGCTCATTCTGGCATCGCACTGCGGTGAAAGAGATGTTATTACGCCATTTATTTTTGACCCCGACCCCGATATCAGAAAAAAATACGGCGCGCCAGAACCGATGAATTATAACCGTCCCATTCCTTTATTAGACTGGCGCCCCGCTTTAATCAAGCAGTGGATCAGAGAAAGAAAAAAACCGGTCATTAAGTTCAGCGAACATTTGAATGCAGCGCAAATCAAGCAGATGGTGGGTGATGAAACCTGGAACAATTACCGCAAAATATCCATGGTTAGAAACCCGTGGGATCAAGCGGTATCCAACTATAATTGGACCGTATACCGCAAATATACTAAGGGAACATTCGAAGAATATATCTATAACAAACACCGTTCTATCTGGCCATTTTTATCGATCGATGGTGAATATGACATGGATTACGTCATCCGCTTCGAAAACCTGAACGAAGACTTGCGCGAATGCCTGACCATGCTCGGTTTAAGCACCGAGTTTATCATGCCACAGGCCAAAACCGGAATCCGAAAAGACAATAACTTTCGAGGCTATTATACTAACCAATCCATTCGCTATGTTCACGAGCAAAACAAAAAATTGATCGACCGGTTTGGTTATACCTTCTACACCGAACCAGCCGCTACAAAAGATGCTGTCTAAGAGTAGATTCTTTTGATTTTATGCCGTTCAGACCTGCACTGATTCTGCACCTATAATTTTCTGCATCTGTGCTCAAATAGCAGCTCCGACACCTACTATCCCCTAATCTTGCTCCAGCATTTCTTTCATCCGAACAAAGGAATTATAGGGCCCCTGCACAATGAACATTTTCACCAGCCATTTGGGTATGTTGCCACCGGGGTCTGCATAAAACTGATAAACCACCTCGCATTGCGCATCGCCAGCACTGCTTAGTTCCCACCTTCCTCCTGCTTTGGGAATCCTTACAAAATTTTTCTGCTCTGGATAAGCGTTTGGCGCATTGTTCAACACATACACCAACCGGTTGTCGGTTTCGGATTGCCTTTTCATTCTCAACACAATGTCGCGGTCATGAAACGGCCAGGGCGTTTCGGAAGTAAAGCGGCTAATTACGGTGTGTTCGTCAATACGCGTCACCACTTCGGCCTGTTGGCAATTGTCCTGCCATTCAACATACTTCGCTATGTCTGTAATCAGGGCGGCTACTTCAGAAAGCGAACTTTTAACCGTCATCATCGCTTTAAACTCCTTTAAATTTTCGCTCTCGGTTTTTCTTGTGTAAATCTCAATACCTTTTCCAGATTTGGCCAGCTTCCACGGTTTCTGTTGGATCGTGCCATTAGCTCCCAACGCGATAAAAGCGCACAGCAAGATCAGAACGATGACTTTTACTTTCATCTGCTCAAGTTAAGAAAAGTGAGGAATTTTCAACACACTACAAATGGCCCAAAAACGACGCTTCCTTTGTAACTTCACGATTCACAAAAGCCAAAAACGATGTGCAACTACCTATTATCTGCCTTTTTTCTACTCCTTAGTTTCTCCATCTCGGCCCAGGGCTTCAAAGCCGATGCTTCGCTCATTGAGTTTAAAGCCGGCAACCTGTGGGTGAATTCCGTTTCGGGAACCATTCGCGGTTGGGAAGGCTCGGTGAATTTCGATCGCGAAAATCCACAACAATCTACTTTCGACGTTCGGGCAGATTTATCAACCATAGATACGGGCAACGAGAAACGTGACGAAGACCTGCGTTCGGAGGATTTTCTGCACGTGGATAAATACCCTGATGTGCGGTTTCGGTCGTTACAGGTAAATCGGTTGCAAAACGGGTCATTTATCGTGGTGGGACAACTCACACTCAAAGAGGTAACCCGCGAAGTGACGATGCCTTTTTCTGCTTCCGAAAACCGGCTCACTGGAGAAATGACCATCGACCGATTTGATTTTAATGTCGGCACCGACACCGGCACTTTTCTGGTAGGCCGCGAAATTAAAATCACCGTGATTGCCGTACTCGACTAAATAATACTGAATATGCGCCGCCTTTTGTAATTTGCGGCCTGCAAAGCGCATTACATGATTAAGGAAAAAATCCGCGAACTCATCGCACGCGAAGTAGAAGCCATTCAGAACATCCCTGTTGACGGTATCATTACCGGTGCAATTGACCTGATATATGAACAAGTGCACAAAAAAAACGGCAAAGTGGTGATATCGGGGATGGGCAAAGCCGGCCAGATTGGAAACAACATAGCCACTACCCTCAGCTCCACCGGAACATGTGCTGTTTTTCTGCATCCGAGCGAAGCCCAGCACGGCGATCTGGGCGTGTTGCAGCCCAACGATGTGCTTTTTCTGATTTCCAATTCCGGAAAAACACGCGAAATTCTCGAACTCATTGCGCTGGCAAAGGTGATGATGCCGGATATTAAAATTATAGCACTGAGTGGACATGAAAAATCACCGCTCGGCGATCAAGCCGATTTTCTGTTGCACACCGGTCAGCCTAAGGAAATTTGTCCGCTGGGATTAACGCCCACTACTTCTACCACCGTAATGACGGTTGTGGGCGATATTCTGGTCGTGCTGCTGATGGAGAAAATCGGTTTCACCAAAACCGAATACTCAAAACGCCACCACAGCGGATATCTCGGCGACCGCGCACGAAGCGTAGAACCCTAAAAGAAAGTAAAAAAATATGCTTCCCAATAACAACCGATTTTTTCTGCTCTCCGGGCCTTGTGCCATGGAAGATTTTGATCAGGCGGTAGCCATCGCGCAAACCGTGAAATCCATCTGCGATAAACTGGACATCGACTACGTTTTTAAAGCCAGTTATCGCAAAGCCAACCGGTCGAGGCTTGATAGTTTCACCGGAATAGGTGATCAAAAGGCGCTGGAGTACATTCATCGCTTGGGTCAAAAAGTAGGCGTTCCAACCATCACCGACATTCACGAGAGCTACGAAGCCGATTTGGCCGCTGCCTTTGTTGACTACTTGCAGATTCCGGCTTTTTTATGCCGCCAAACCGATTTGCTGATTGCTGCCGGCAAAACCGGAAAAGGGGTAAATGTGAAAAAAGGGCAGTTTGTTTCTCCCGAAGCCATGAAGTTTGCTGTGGAGAAAGTAAAATCTACCGGCAACGATAAGGTGTGGATCTGCGAACGCGGATTTAGCTTTGGCTACCACGATCTGATTGTGGATGCCACCGCCATAGCACGGCTCAAACAGCACGGTGTACCCGTGGTGATGGACTGCACCCATTCGGTGCAAAAACCCAATACCACCGAAGGAATCACCGGTGGCGACCCCGAAATGATCGGAACCATTGCTTTTTCGGCCGCTGCAACCGGTGCCGATGGCTTTTTTATTGAAACGCACCCGGCCCCGGCCACCGCGAAGAGTGATCCGCACACCATGCTTCAACTCGACCGGCTTGAAGGCATTCTGACGCGTGCCATGGCAATCAGAAAAGCAGCTCTCGGAATTTAAGCAATGGACAACGCAATACAAATCGGAAAAGTAGAAGGCGTTTTCTATACGCCCGATCCCGAATCGTTTATTACGGCTTCGCAATCCAAGGTGGCGTTTGCCTTAGGCGGAATTCCCGGTGACCGACATTTTGGCCATTCCATGATTTCGGGGGGAAGAGAAAAGAAAGTTTATCCACGCGGAACCGAAATTCACAACAACCGGCAGTGGTCGGCGGTGAGTGTTGAGGAATTGAAAACCATTGCCCATGCCATGCAGCTCGAAATGGTGTTGCCCGAATGGGTTGGTGCCAACCTGCTGCTGTCGGGCATTCCGAACCTATCAAGCGTTGCTGCGCTGACCCGGCTAAAATTCTTTTCGGGTGATGAAATGACTGTGGTGCTGATGGTTTATGGCCAAAATCGCCCCTGCATCTATCCGCACCAGGCCATGGAAAAAGCACTCGGAAAAACCATCGAGGTGCCCTTTACCAAAGCTGCAGCCACCTGCCGCGGGCTGGTTGGTTGGGTAGAAAAACCGGGTATCATCCAACCGGGAGATACTTTTATCTGTGAAAAGGCTTAGCGCTATTCGCCCTCAGTCTGCAATTCGTTTTCTTCGTTGATTTCAAATCGATAACCGCGTTCGCCGGGTTTCATTTCGATAATTTCCCATTTTATCAAATTGGCGAGGATTTGTTCGGTTTCGGCAGGACTGAGCCGCAATACCTGACGGATAAAACGAAATCCTACCGGACCTTTGCGCTTCATGCGCGAGAGTAATTTGGTGACTGGTTTCGAAAACGACAAGTTCTCTCCTGCGCGTTTCTGATCCATCTTCCACAAGCGAAGCATCACGCCGTTGGCTTCGATGACCCGGTCGGCCTGGCGGACGTATATTTTTAGTTTGCCGTTTTCTTCGCGCACCGCATGTGGTTTTAGTTTTGAAGGTGCAATCACAACCTCCAACACCGTTTTACCGTCGATTTCCCAAATGAGCGGTGTAAAATGCACTTCGGGTTCAGTGTATAGCTGCGCGGCGGTTTCAATCATATAGATTTCTTCTTCTGACTGAATACCCGAAATTTTGCCGTTGTCTTTCACCCCAATCAACAGACGACCACCATCGGTATTGGCAAAACTCACCATCGAACGCGCAATTTTGCGGGCATCATTTACCTGAAACTTAAAATCGAGCTGTTGGTGTTCGCCCTCTGTAATGAGCTGTGCTATCGGGTGCAAAACAAAATATTTAACGATCGCTCCCGAGGGAGCAAATCAGTTGTGTGAAAAATCCATTTTCCCGGATTTCATCTGGTGATACCGCGAAGCGAGAAACGCAGTGAGTCCGCTAATGGTTTTTATGGCTTCTTCGGTTTCGGCAGAAATGGGGATTTTCTGGATACGCAAAAGCAGAATTCCGTACAATGCATTAAAAAACAGTTCTACCTCGTTGCTGACTCTACCGCTTTTTTTGCGCAATTCCACCAAGTGAGGAGTTGCCTTATCATAAAGCGCAAGATACTTTTTGTCTTTGGAGATGTTGAGCAGGGTGTTGTGTAGGTAATAAAGTTCGATGATCACATCTTGCACCTCCATCAGGTGACCCGATTGTTCTATCTTCTCGGCCTTCATTTTCCGAATCAAATCTTTGTACCATTTTTCGGCCGCTTCAACAACCGAGGCATCGTACTCGGCAAACTGACTTGCAATGGCGCCAACATTTTCGGGTTTTAAATCAATGGAGCGCAGCAAATCTTCGAGCTGCCACATGTACAGCACGTATTCGGCAATGTTTTCGCGTTTCTTTTGGTCTGCAATTACCATTTTACTGTGCTGGCTTTTGTTTGGAGGCTTCGTACCGCTCGTTGAGCCCCTGAATGACAATATCGGTGATTTCCAGCGATTCGTTGGCCAACAAAATCTGTCCGCCAATTTGATAAGTCAACACAAAGTCATATTCATCAGATGCGTTGAGTTCTTCTAAGTAATTGCTGATGTTATTGAAAAAGTCTTCTTGGGCTTTGGCCTCTTTCAGGCGGAAATCAGTAGCGGCTTTTTCCTGAAACTGGGCAATGTCTTGTTGCAGATTTTGCAATTCGATTTGCGCGTCTTGTAACTCGGTTTGGGTCATCGTCGGCGCTTGGCGTTCGAGTTCCAGGTAGCGATTTTCAGCAGCGCGCAGCTTTCGCTCAACCTGATTCTCAATGCGCATCTGCTCTTTTTCGAGTTCCTCATACTGATCGGCAATGAACTTGTACTCTTCGTTGAGTCGTTCTGCACTAACATAAGCCAGTCTATAACCCGAAGTCCTCGCTACAGCAGAAGTGTCGCGTCTTTGGGTTTGTTCATTGACTGCTGATGGAACAGTATTGTTGTTATCGGAAATCTCCTCAACAGGCTGAGATTTTAAAAACAGGTAGGCCACTGCTATGAGCAGAAACACATTCAGACTTAAATTTATTTTATTGAGCATGTGCCGGTTTTTATTTCCGGCAAAAGTAGTGGAAATAATGCACAACCCCGAAAGGCGGGCTGCGACTTTTAGGGAGAAGTTTAGCTCACCTTCATCGACTGCATCATACTCTTTCCGTCGTATGAAACGTACTCAAAAGGAATATCAGTAACCATTTGGGCGTAATCCTCGCCCACTTCGAGCATATCCTGATCGCGTTCGTCATAACACCACCTTACCATCACCCGCGAACCTTTGGCACGTGCTTCTAGCAAGCGGTAGAGAATAAACAGCAGCCGTTTTGAAGAAGCGATATTGAGAAACTCCAACTGAAGGGTAAGCACAATCTTTACCGGCGGATCATCGCAAAGGCACTCCAACCATCCGAGGATGGACGAATAAAACATTTCTGCATTTTCGGGAATGCTACGTCCTTTTATAACAAACTCTCCCGACTCGGGATTAAAGGATACGTAAGGCGTTACATTTGTGGGATCTCGGTAAAGAATTTCCATAATAAAGGCTAATTAGTCCGCAATTTTACGTGAAGTTCTGAATTATAGTTTACCTTCCAAAGCTAAATTCGGCTAACTGACACCAATGCAAGACCAAATTGGATTAACGGTGGATTAACGGTGATTGGACTAACCGAAACAGGCCTACAAACTCATGAATTCCTTAAACCGCGCGGTCTGCCGGCGCGATACTTCCACCTTTTCTCCCGTTTGAAGGGTCACCTGTAAACCACCATTAAACCACGGTTCAATTTTATCTATAAACTTCAGATTGACAATAAACTTGCGGTTGACGCGAAAGAATTCTACCGGATAGAGCCGCTCTTCCAAACTATTCAATGACTTTAATACCAGCGGCTTATCTTTGTCGAAATAAACCCGCACATAGTTGCCTTCCGATTCAAAAAGCCGCACCTCCGAAAGTTTTACCAACCAGCATCGGTCGCCGTCTTTCAAAAAAATCTGATCGTGTTGGCTCAGCATTTTACGGTTCGGCAACCCGCGTTGATTGCTGCTTTGCGATTCGGCAATTTCTTTTTCCACCCGATCAATCGATGCTTCAAGGCGATGGAATTCAACCGGTTTTAACAGATAATCAAAGGCATTGAACTCAAAAGCCTTAATTGCATACTCGTCATAGGCGGTAATAAAAATGACCCTGGGCAGGTACTCCAGCGATTCTAACAAATCAAAACCCGACTTGCCCGGCATCTGAATATCGAGGAAAATCAAATCGGGCATCAGCGTTTCGATCATCTCACGGGCTTCTTCGGCATTTTGGCACTCCCCCACTATCTCCACCTGCGGAAAGGCTTCGAGCAGCTTTCTCAGCTCCTTTCGCGCCAAACGTTCATCATCAATTAGCAATGTTTTCATGTTCTGGTGTAATTTAATGGAAAATTCAATTTGGCAATGACCTCTTCGTCGCTCTTATAAATTTCAAAGTCAGCCTGCCCTTTATATAACAGTTCAAGCCGCTTGCGCGTGTTGGATAATCCGATACCTGTTAGCGGCACTGTTGCGGCATTAATCGAGCCCGTGTTGCGCACCTCCACCACAAAATCATCCTGCGCCCGATAAACGGAAATGGCAATCCTTCCGCCTTCAATCAATTTTGAAATGCCGTGCTTGATGGCATTCTCTACCAGCGTTTGAATCATCAGTGGAGGCACTTGTTCGTTGAGCAAACCCGGTTCAATTTCATACGTCGACTTCAAGCGTTCCTCGTATCGGATGCCTTCTAGATCGAGGTAATTGCGCACCACGCGCAGTTCTTCCTCCAGGGTTATAAATTGGTACTTGCCGACAATCAAACTGTTGCGAAGAATCATCGACAACTGGGTGATTGATTTTTTAGCCAACTCCGGATTTTCATCAATCAACGCGCGGATGCTGTTCATGGCATTGAACATAAAGTGCGGGTTGAGTTGCGCTTTGAGGCTGTTTAGCTCAATTTCATTTTTTGAAGCTTCCAGTCGCAGGTTTTTGATTTCTTCGCGTTCGTAGTTTCTAAAATAGTTCCAGGCAAAGTAAATCAGCGACCAAATGAGCAACTGCGGCGCATAGGCCAGCACCACTTGGGCGAGTTCAAAAAAAGGCCAAACCAACAAGCGCCGTATTTCTGAAAAGAATAAATCAGAAATCATGGCGTGAATCAAAGCACTTAAAATGCCCATCACCACCGAAACAAAAAACAAGCGAATAATGGCGCGATATAGATTGAGTCGGAGCCAGCCCAGCGCCAGAATAACCGATCGAAAAAAGTGAGAAACGATTATTCCGGTGGCAAAAACCGTGGCCCACACCTTTACAATTGGCCACTCGAACTGTCCGGTGACCAACGACCAGAAAGCGAGAACAAGCACGTAGGTGAGCCAACCACCCACCTGCGCTGTCCAGTATGAAATCTTCTTGTCCGACATGTTGTATCTTTGCGAAAGATACGTCAATAGCGCATTTTCTTTGCAGCAGGTAATGACCAAAGGACAATGGCGCGTTCAAATGGTAAAATGAATTTTTTAGCTCACCTCTACCTCTCTGGCGACCAGCCCGAAACCCTCTGTGGAAACTTTATAGGCGACGGCGTGAAAGGAAACATCGCGCAACAATACGACGACAATGTGCGAATAGGTGTTGAGCTGCACCGATTTATCGATCATTTTACCGACAATCACGACATCACCGCCGAAGCCCGAAAAATAATCCGTCCGCATTTTAGAAAGTACGCAGGTGTGGTGCTCGATGTGTATTTCGACCATTTTCTCGGAAAAGATTGGCATCAATACCACCCGCAGCAACTAGAGCAATTTGTTGCAGAAAAAGAAAGGATCCTCCACGACTTCTCCCCTGAAATGCCCCCCAAAAGCAAGCGCTTTTTCACGTACATGGTCGCCAGTCGCTGCCTGGTGCGCTACCGCGATTTCGACGGGCTTCATCAGGTGTTTGTTGGGATGGCCAACCGCACGCCCTTTCAATCCAATATGGAATTTGCTGTGCCCGTGCTCAAAGAAAACTACCGTGAAATGCAGCAAACCTTTGAGCGATTCTTTCCTGAATTACAAGAGGCTTCGGCACGTTTTCTTGAGGAAAAACAATACAAATACAAACCGTAGGTGATAGGGATTGTTTCGAATTTTGCTCTCCAGAGTTGACAGATACACCTAAAAGCTATAATTTCATCCGCTGACTAACCAGTATGAAGCTGAAATTCTTATTTTTGAAACCTGAAGAACTTATTTAGCCCAATGAAAAAACCAATACTACTTGCGCTCACCTTTGTGTTTGCAGCTATCGGCCTGAAAGCCAACGTTATTGTCATTGAAGGTCAATATCAATTACGCAACATTTACGTGCTCAATGGTAAATCCGATACCGGGGTGGGATTCTGCACCTACGAAGTGACGGTAAACGGTATGGTCACCTCTGATGAAATCAATTCAGAAGCTTTTGAAGTTGACCTGAGCATTTTCGGCTTTGAGCTGGGTGATGATGTGGTGGTGAGAATCAGGCATCGCCCCAACTGCTCACCAAATGTGATTAATGCCGGCGCATTGCAACCACTGCCCACTTTTGAAGTGAATGATATTTCTATCGGCGATGATGAAATTCTGCACTGGACCACTACCAACGAACAAGGTTCGCTTCCTTTTACTATTCAGCAAAAGAAGTGGAACAAATGGGTGAAAGTGGGCGAAGTAGAAGGAAAAGGCACATCAAACGTAAACAATTACGATTTTAAAGTGCCTACCGTGTCGGGCAGAAACGAATACCGCGTAGTGCAGCACAGCTACGATGCCGAGCCTAGGGTTTCACAGTCGGTTTCGATCATTTCAAACAAGCCCGCAGTAACATTCTCCTACGATCAACGGTCGCAGCGAATCAAGTTCAGCAACGAAACGGCTTTTGAGGTGTACAACGTGTACGGACAAATCATCAAGCGCGGATTCGGAGAGGCCATCGACGTTTCTAACCTTTCTAAAAACACCTATTACCTCACTTACGACGGAAGTTCGGACGAATTTGTGAAGCGCTGATACAAAACACCTTATGTCATCATTTTAAGGCTCCTGAATCAGGAGCCTTTTTTTGTTTTGGTAACCCGCCATAATCTGGCAGCGTATAATGACATTGGCGTAGAAGCCAGATCTCGCTATGGGAAGCATCAACCGCACATATCGCTGGGTTTATCTGTACACAGGATTTCTGACGCTCACCAGTTGTCTGTTTTCTGCTGATCAGCGAACAGATAACCACACCGAGTGGAACGAGGGGTATATTCAACAATACCACCGAGATCTCCAACACATTATTCAGGAAGGTAAAATCAAGGTAGTGACCCAAAGCAGTACCAACTCCTATTTTCTGTATAAGGGCGAAGCGATGGGTTTTGAATACGAATTGCTAAAATCCTTTGCCAACTATCTCGGAGTAGACCTTGAAATTCAGATTGCTCCCGACAACAATGGCCTTTTTGAACACCTCGACCTGGGAACCGCAGATCTTATAGCAGCCAACCTAACGGTAACCAACGAACGGACTAAAAAGGTGGCCTTTACCGATCCCATCCTCTACTCTAAGCAAGTACTGGTGCAAAATGCAAACACAAAACAACTGCTTCGAAATCCGATAGAGTTGGCCAGTCAAAATATTTATGTGCATCGGGGCAGCTCATTCTATTCGCGCCTAAAAAGCCTTAGCGATGAAATTGGCGGAACCATCAATATTGTAGAAGCACCCGGAAGTCTCGATCCCGAAAAACTGATTAAAATGGTGGCCCAGGGACATATTGAATACACCATTGCCGACGAACATGTGGCACAACTAAACAAAAGCTATTACCCCGACATCGACATTGAAATGGCCATCAGCTTTCCGCAAAAAATAGCCTGGGCTTGCCGAAAGGAAAGTCCGGTATTGCTGCGAACCCTCAACAACTGGCTGCAACAATCAGAACAAGCTTCGCTGCTGGCCATATTGCGGCATAAATACTTTAAGGCCACCAAAGTGCAACGCGAACGCTTGTTGAGTGACTACTCTTCGCTTTCGGGTGGGAAAATCAGTCCCTACGACGAGCTCATTAAAAAATACAGCATGTTGCTGGGCTGGGACTGGCGCATTATCGCAGCGCAAATGGCGCAGGAATCGCAGTTTAAAATCAATGCACGATCGTGGGCCGGCGCCTTTGGTCTGATGCAACTCATGCCCCAAACGGCAGCCCAATTTGGGGTGGACACCAGTTCTGGCCCCGAGGAGCAGATTCGTGCAGGAGTGCATTATCTGATGTGGCTCAACACCTATTGGGAAAACCAAATTCCCGACGATGAAGAACGGATAAAGTTTGTGCTAGCATCGTACAACGCCGGACTCGGACATGTTATTGACGCTCGAAATCTCACCGAAAATCACGGCGGCGATTCCACCAAATGGGACAACCACGTGGATTACTTTCTGCGCAATAAATCAACCAGCCAGTTTCAGGATAGCGAATGGGTAAAATACGGCTATTGTCGATGTGACGAACCCGTAGAGTACGTCGAAAAAATCTTGAATCGATATGAACACTACACCAAGTTAATTTCCTAATAACAGCCATTATGAAGAGGGACGAATTAGAAAAAATAATCAAGTGGGTTGAGTCGCGGCTTTCGTTTATGGAGAAGTTGATATACGAAGCGCAGCAAACCAAAAACTATGGCAAGGAAGTTCATTGTGTTGCGCAGAAAGAAGCCTATGCCGAAATGCTGAACAAACTCCGCAGCGCCGCCACCAATTAATTACCTTCGGGCATTGAATCGTTATTTTAAACCAACTCATGCCCTTTTTCCATCTAAACATTCAACAACATGCGCGAATTGCCACCCTGGGCGATGCTGCTGATGTGGAGCAAATTTGGCTGGTGCTGCACGGATACGGCCAATTGGCGCACTATTTTATCAGAAAATTCAATGCGCATCAAAGTCCCCACTGTTTGTTTGTCGCTCCCGAAGGTTTGCATCGCTTCTACCTCAGCGGCCACTCCGGCCGCGTAGGTGCGTCGTGGATGACCAAAGAAGATCGACTCACCGATATTGCCAACAACAACACCTACTTGAACACCGTTTGGCAACACTACCGACATCTATTTCCAAAGGCCAATATTAATGTACTCGGTTTTTCGCAAGGTGCTGCAACAACAGTGCGCTGGTTTTGCCAATCGAACGAAACGCCTCAACACCTGATTATCTGGGCCGGCTCTTTCCCGGAAGATCTGAATTGGTTTGAAGACATTCCTAAACTCAACCGCTCAAAACTCACCTTTGCTTTTGGAAACGACGACCCTTTTTTTACCGAAGAAACCCTGAAGCAGCGGCTGGACACGCTACATGATAAAGGGCTTCAATTCACTGTGGTGCGCTTTGAAGGAAAACACGACATCGATTCGGAAACATTGGCTTCCCTGCTTTGATTCTATTTTAATGGGTAATTGCTTTAACCACCCATTTTGCAGATAAAGTCAATCACCCATCGATTTCACCCTCCAAGGATGGCGCAACATTGTACCCTTCAATTTTTGCAGGTTAGGGCAACAACCGTATATTGTTGCCCAAACCTGCAAAAAAATGAAATTCCCTCTCCTACTTTTAACTTTACTGCTTCCTGTATCTACTCTTTTTGCTCAGGAAGATTTACCCAAAGGTTTTGCTCCCGGCGAAGCCGAAATGATGCGCGAATACATTCAGAACCTGCAGCCGGGTTCACGGGATATACTCACCCCACCAGATATGCCCGTGCGCACGATGGCCGAATGGGAAGAGTTGCAATCGCTTACGATAGCCTGGTCCAGCTATCCGTCGATTCAGAAACAAATCGTGGCCGCTTCAAAAAACGATGTTGAAATTCTGATTCTGTGTCGAAACAACCAAGTCAGATTCAGTGCTGAACAATATCTGCTTGCCACTAATAGTGGAGGGCCGGCACTCGACAACCTCGATAATGTTACCTTTCTGATTGTGGATTACAACAGCGTGTGGATTCGCGATTACGGCGCAAATACCATTTACGCAAACGACGTCGATTCACTGATGTTTGTCGACTGGATATACAACCGCCCGCGTCCGGCCGACGACGCTTCGCCGGTTGCTGTTGCGGCCCATAAAAACATTCCGCTTTATCGCACATTAACCGCGCCTTATGATCTGGTTAATACCGGCGGAAATTTTCATGTGGATGGCCGCGGTACTGCATTTGCCGAATCGCTTATCCTAGAAGAAAATGAACCTGGCAACCCTTATGGCGTGACGCCAAAATCGGAGGAAGAAATCGACGCCATTAAACAATCCTTTATGGGTATTGACCGCTACATCAAAGTTCCGATGCTCGCTTACGACGCCATTCACCATATCGACATGCACCTTAGATTGATGGATGAAGAAACGCTGCTGATTGGCGAATTTCCCGAAGGCATCTCCGACGGTCCGCAAATTAATGCCAATATCGAGTACATCCTCAGCAATTATAATTCGGTGTGGGGCACGCCCTATCGCGTTCACCGCATTCCCATGCCATCGAGCACCTCGGGCGGCTATCCGGGCTGGCCATATGGAAACGCGTATTACCGCACCTACACCAACAGCTTTTTTACCAACAGCACTTATGTCATGCCCACTTATCGTGAGGAATTTGACACCACGGCATTCAGAATTATTGGAGAATTACTTCCCGGATATAATATCGTGGGCATCGATTGCGACGATGGCAGTAGCCCGATTGTCGCCGGAAGTGGAGTTATTCACTGCATTACCAAAGAAATTGGCGTCAGTGATCCGCTGTGGATCAGTCACCAGCGACTGCGCGATACCGACAACACCATCGACCCTTATGAACTGAGCGCCATTATCAAGCACAAATCGGGCGTTGCCTCGGCCTCTGTATTCTGGCGTGCTGCCGGTGAAGCAGATTATACCGAAGCGCCTTTGACGCTCACCGATCTGGAAACCGACACCTGGAGTGGAGCCATTCCGCCGCAAGGTTCAGGCACCGAAATACAGTACTACATTCACGCACTAGCCAACAGCGGAAAAACCATCAACCGACCCATTCCGGCTCCAGTAGCGTATTTTCCCTTTAAGGTTTATGGCGTTACCAGCACCTTTGACAATGAGCTGAAACTCAAGTTTACCGAGGTGTTTCCCAATCCGGCCTCGGCCATTACCTATATCGGTGTTAATAGTTTAAATACTGAACAATCGCGGATTTACGTCCTAAATATGCATGGGCAGGAAGTGGAGCAAATTTTTGAGGGACCATTGGCGGTAGGAACCAACAAATTCTTTTTGCAAGCCGAAAACCTGAGCAACGGTGCTTATCTCATCGTGGTGGAGACTATACGCGGAGAGCGGATCACCAAAAAACTGGTGGTGCACTGATGTCAGAAAATTAACGAATGTTTAGTGAAAGGTCTGTTTTCACTACGTTATTTCCCTTAGAATTAAAGAAAACCAGATGTAACCCGACGAAAAATTTGCGGCATTATAAAAAATGTACTATTATTGCCAGCCATTAACCGATAATTAAACCCTAAAATTTTAATCATGAAAAAGGTAATGTTGATGTTTGCTGTTGTATCTTTTGTTGGTATGACTTCTTGTAAAAAAGATTTTGAATGTGAGTGTAAAAACACAGATGGAGAGTTAGTAACTCACATATCTGCTTCTGGAACAGCATCTAAAAAAGAAGCTAAAGATATTTGCAATGGTCTTAGTGCAGCTGGCCACTATACTTGTGAAGTGAAGTAATTTTTCATTTATACGAACATTAAAAGCTGCTCTTCTATCAGAAAGAGCAGCTTTTTTTATGTCCAAATATCTCAAGTTCAATGAGAATTCTGTCTGCTTTGGCTGTTTTGTGGACGGCGATAGTTTTGTCTCTACAATCAGATGATGCTGTATATCGAATGGTGGAATATTATATTCCAAACTGGATGCTGGCAGCCATCATTCTTCGCATTACTGCTGCCCTACTCTTTGCGCTTGCACTGTTAGTAGCTACAAATAGAATTAATATATCATCAAAGTTTCTTTCTGCGATACTGCTATTTCCCATAGCAGATAGCTCATTATTTTTTTTTGGAAAGAAATCTTTGCAACCCCTGTTTTTGATTACAGGAACTATGGGTGAGTCCATCATAATCAGTTTGCTTTTGATTTTTTCCATGGGCTTCATTTTAAAAATGAAGGTCGCCACCCAAACAAAAAAATGGATTATGCCTGCTCTCTTAATGACCGGAATTGCATTATCCTTTATTAAACCCGTCTACATCGATGATTGGCGTTCTCCCAATACAGATAGCGAATTAAAAAAACCCGTGCTTTTTGAATTTCTGGTAAATGTAGAAGTCGATTTTCAGGAAGATGAACCTATTTTAATTGCTTTTTTTACCACCAATTGTGATTACTGTGCATTTGCCGCTCAAAAGATGGGTATTTCAGAACGTAATGATAAACTTCCGCAAACCTTGGTTGTTTTTCCAGGAACCAAAGAAGATGCTATGAACTTTATGGCTGATAATAAACTGGAAAATGTACAGTTCGTATTGGTAGATCATGATACCTTTTTTAAATATGCCGGACACACTTTTCCCTCGTTATATTTTGTGACAGAAAAAACGATCCATCACTATACTGGAGCCAATTTTGGATTCAGAACCCTCGAATACATTGCTTGTTCCTAAGATGTTAAAAACTTCAACACTGTTCGGCTTTTTTATTAATTTTGCAGAAAATTAAAGCGAAATCCATTAAATCCAAAAATCATGAAAAAGTCACTTTTAATTCTTGCGGTCATTGGACTTTCTGTTTCTTTTACCTCCTGCAAAAAATGCGGTACTTGCGTAATGGATGGCATTGATACTTCCGGTGAAGTGTGTCAAAAAGACAACAAAGTATGGTACGATGCAATGAAAAAATCTTGCAAAGACGCTGGTGGTAAATGGGAATAGTTCCATTTCCAAACTTACTTTTAAAGAGGGCTTCTGCCCTCTTTTTTTTGTCCTGAATTTCAGTTTTGTATTTATATCAAACACCTTTCTATGAACATTACAACCACCTGAATGTGCCCCAAAAGCAAAAGGAGTAACCAATAAAACGCCTATTTTTGCACCAGAATTTTTGATTTTTATTTACAACTGCCGCCAGCCTTAGTTCGTGCAAAGCGTGTGTAGAATGCAACCACCCCAATGGTGACATGGATGAGTTTTGTGGTGCAGATGCCGCCGAACGTGATTTCTACAGAACCACTCAAGAGGCATTGGGATACAACTGCAGCTAACGCCGTTTATTCAGGTCATCCTTTTCTTTCATCATAATTCTGGTAGAAATCTGCCGGGTTGTCTTATTTTTGGGCATCACCAAATCGAAACTTATGCATTCAAAAATTCTAATGCTCGCGGTTGCTGCTTCTCTGGTTGGCTGCAATCAGCCTCAGGAAGAAAAAACAGAAAATCCTGCATCCATGCTTAAATACCCAATCACCAACAAGGTAGATACTGTAGACAATTATTTTGGAGTTGAAGTAGCCGACCCATACCGCTGGCTCGAAGACGATAATTCAGAGGAAACCGGTCAATGGGTGAAGGATCAAAACGAAGTAACGAACTCCTTTTTAGCGCAGATACCTTACCGCGAAGAAATCGAAGCACGCTATACCGAATTGTTTAACTATCCGAAGTTAAGCTCACCTCGTCAGGTCGGTGATTACTATTTCTACTACAAAAACTCAGGACTGCAAAACCAGTCGGTGATCTACTACCAGAAAGGACTCGACGGCGAGCCGGAAGTTTTTATTGACCCCAACGAGCTCTCTGCCGATGGAACCACCTCCATTTCGCTACTCGGTGCATCAAAAGACAATCAATACATCGCCATTGCACAATCTGTGGCCGGTTCGGACTGGACCACTATCAAGGTGCGCGAAATTGCCACCAACACCGAATTGCCCGACCGCTTGGAATGGGTGAAATTTTCGGGTGCTTCGTGGCACAACGATGGCTTCTTTTACAGCCGATATCCCAAACCAGAAGCCGGTGCTGAACTCTCGGCCGATAATAAAGACCACTCCATCTACTACCACAAGCTCGGCACCGACCAGTCGGAAGACCCATTGTTTTACCGAAACGAGAAAAACCCAAACCTGTACCATTACTGCAGTATTACCGAAGATGGAAAATACCTGCACATGTATGTTGCCGAAGGAACGGACGGTTATGAAACCCATATCAAAGACTTGGAAAACGACGGTCCACTCACGCCGCTTTTCACTGGATTTGCCAACAAAAACGATGTCATCTACCACGTGAATGGAAGGCTGCTGGTTAAAACCGATATCGACGCATCCAACTACCGGCTCGTGGCCATTGATCCGGCCAATCCTCAAAAAGAGAACTGGGAAACCGTTATTCCTGAAGCGGAATCACTGCTCGAAAACGTCACTACAGGAGGCGGTAAAATGTTTGCCCACTACCTCGAAAATGCCACGACCCAAATCTATCAAATGGACTACGACGGATCGAACCGCAAGAAAATTGAGCTGCCCGCGCCCGGAAGTGCTGGTGGATTGTATGGCAAAAAAGACGAAACCACCTTGTTCTATACGTTTACCTCGTTTACCTACCCTCCCACTATTTTTGAGTTTGACGTTAACACCGGAAAATCCGAACTGTTTCACGAAACCGAACTGAATTTCAATCCCGAAAATTTTGAAAGCAAGCAGGTTTGGTATGAAAGCAAAGACGGCACGCCAGTATCTATGTTTATCGTGCACAAAAAAGGGCTCAAAATGGACGGCAGCAATCCAACCATGCTTTACGCTTATGGAGGATTCAATATCAGTCTAACGCCATTTTTCAGCACCTCAAATCTCATTCTGCTCGAAAACAACGGCGTATATGCCATGCCTAACCTTCGTGGTGGTGGCGAGTATGGCGAAGAATGGCACCGTGCCGGAATGAAAGAGAAAAAACAAAATGTTTTTGACGACTTTATCGCTGCGGCCGAATACCTGATCAAAGAAGGATACACCTCATCCGAAAAGCTGGCCATTAAAGGAGGTTCAAACGGAGGCCTGCTGGTAGGTGCTGTTATGACGCAGCGCCCTGAATTGTTTAAAGTAGCCATTCCGCAAGTGGGCGTAATGGATATGTTGAGATATCACAACTTTACGGTGGGCAAAGGCTGGATTCCCGAATACGGTTGCGCCGACAGCTCAGAAACTGAATTTAACTATCTGAGCGCATACTCACCGATTCATAACCTAAAGGCCGGAACAGCTTATCCCGCCACGATTGTTACCACCGCAGATCACGACGACCGCGTGGTACCGGCACATTCATTCAAGTTTGCAGCCACCTTGCAAGAAAAACACCGCGGAGCAAATCCTGTGCTGATTCGTATTGAAACCGATGCCGGACACGGTGCGGGTAAACCCACCGCAAAGGTCATCGAAGAGCAATCAGATCTGTGGGCCTTTATGTTTTACAACATGGGCTACACCGAACTAACCACCGAGGCACAAACCCTAAAGCAATAAGCAAGGCGCGCAATGAAAATAAAATCCATTGCGCGCTCTTATTTTGGTCTGTGTAGTGGTGTGGTTGCGGTGGTGATTTTTTTGCTACTGCGTACCTGGCCAGCACTCGCCGAAGTGGTCTATGGTAAGTGGTTGTTTCCGGTGATTCGGCACACCTTTGACTTCACGCTGGGAAATATTCCGTTTCCCGTAGTTTACCTTTTCCCGGTTCTGCTTGGCTATGTCATTCTGCGACCGTTCTTCAACGCAAAAAACTGGCGGCAACATTTGCGCTATTATCTGAATTTTAGCGGCTGGATGATCGCTGCGTTCTACTTTTTGTGGGGGTTCAACTATGCCCGGCCCGATTTAATCGACCGGAAAAAACCGCCAACTACAACCATCTCCGAACCGCAATTACTGCATTTTGGTGCTGAGCTTGTGAACAGCCTCAACTTGGTGCGCCCTGAAAATATGACCGATGCCGAAGGGCGGGAAAGCGAGTATGAAACGTCTATCCGCCAAAGCGTCATTGAAGTATTAAATTCGTTTGGAATGAACTTGAATTCGGACTGCAGGGTGCGACTTCTTCAGCCTGCGGGTGCGTTGCGTAAGTTTGGCATCAGCGGGATTTACTTTCCATTTACCGGTGAAGCGCTGCTCGAAAAGGCACACCCCATTCCCGATCAATTATTTGTAATAGCGCACGAATTTGCCCACAGCTTTGGTGTAACCGACGAAGGTGAAGCCAACCTGGTGGCTTATCTGGCGTGCATTTCGCATCAGGATTTGTTGGTGCAATACGCCGGAAAACTCGCCATGTGGGAATATCTTTCATACACGTTTCGGCGAAAACAAATCGAAGAGGGTACACAACTTCGTGAATACCTTTCGCAAGCGGTGATACAAGATCTGGAAATGCTGCGTGAAGAGCGTCGTAAATACCGCGAATGGATTCCCGAGTTGAGCAACACGATAAATGATGCTTATCTCAAAGCCCAAGGTGTGGAAGAAGGCACCGACGCCTACCTTTCGTTACCTGAATTGTATCTACGATACAGGTAAAAAGTAATTCCCGGATTTTTAATCGCGCAAAATAGTCAGCACCACTCTTTTCTGGATCGGATCACCGCTGGCTTTGGTTGCCGTGGCCACAACGTGATATTTATCACCGAGCGGATCTTGGGGATCTGTACCGTCCCACTTCGCTTCCAATCCAAAACCTTCGTACACCAACGAGCCGTCCAAGCGGTAGATTGCAAATCGGACATCGGTGATATTAACTCCCTCCACTAAGAAGAAGTCGTTCGCTCCATCCCCATTTGGCGAAAAGGCATTGGGAACGAAGAAAGTAGAAGGCTCGTACACGCTGATTTCCATCTGGTCGCGCAGTTGGTTACCCTCAAAATCGGTAACAGTGAGCTGAACGGTATAAACACCCGGTTTATCGAAGGTGCCATGAGGCGCGGCTTCAAAGCTTCTTCGGCCATTGCCAAAATCCCATTCAAAATATTTTGCTTGTGAAAGGTTGGAGAACTGAACCCTCAGGGGCGCTTCACCCGAAACCTGATCGGCCAGGATACCCGCTTCCACCACAATAAATGGAGCCGGCTCGGGGGTAATTTCTGGACTGGCATTCTCCTGTTCATTACCTGGAGTTAGCGCGGAATCATCGATGGGCTTATCGACGGTAGTTTCATCGTCGCCATCATCAACCACTGGCTGGCCAGAATTGCTGTCAAAAGCAGTGTCATTGTCTTGCCCACCTTCGGTATCTTCATGATTGCTGACTGAAGCACGTTGTTTTGAATGATCGGCGCCCAAACCCGTTTCTTCGGACAATTCCATTTGCTGAGTAGCAGACACATCCGCAGAATGCTGTTCTGTAGTTGTTGGCTGTTTTTGATTTGATTGGGTTTCTTCAGTAGTGCTTTGGTCAGCGATTGGAGCCGGTGTCTGACTCTCGGGTGCATTGTTTATTGCGGTATGCCCTTCAGAAGGTGGGATTTGGTTCTCTTGCATTATTTGTTCTACCGGCTGCTGTATCACTGCCTGTTGGTCGGGACCCGATGTAGATAACTGCCAGATAAGTGCTGCTCCACCTACCAGAACCACTGCTGCGATTCCGAGATTTAGTGCGGTAAAACCACCGGCACCAGTAGCACCGGCACCACTTTGTGCCGTTTCACCACCCGGTTGATGAACTTGTGGCTGCGGAATATTCGCTTTGATGTTCGTCCAAAGGTGCTCAGGGACCTCGGGCGAAATATTCTCGAGCGAATTTTTTACGAAATGATCTATGTTTTCTTGTCTCACAGTTAGTATTCTGAAGTTTTTCTCTCTTCCTGAATCATTTTCTTTAAATGTCCTTTTGCCTTGCGATACTGCGTTTTTGACGTACTCTCGGTAATGCCGAGCATTTCGCCAATTTCTTTGTGTGAGTATTCTTCAATGGCATACAAATTAAAAACGGTGCGATATCCCCGTGGCAACGACTGAACCATTTCCAGAATTCGGCCGTGACTAATCGGGTCATCGTCGTCCAGTTCAAAACCGTCATCCCAGCCGTCGTGGTGGGTATGAAAATCGGCCCGGTATGAATCTTCGTAATTCATTACGCGTTTTTGACGGCGGAATTCATCGAGAATATTATTCACGATCGTTCGACGAATCCAAGCTCCCAGCGGACCTTTACCAGTGAACATGTGCAGTTTCTCAAAGACCTTAATGAAGCCGTCCTGAAACAAATCATAGGCGTCGTCACGATTTTTGGCATAGCGATAACAAACACCCATCATCTGTTTCGAGAATTGATCATACAATCTCTTTTGAGCCAATTCATCTCCGTCGAGGCATTGTTTTACCAGCTCAAGTTCTGTCATATGATCTCGCTTCTCCTCCACTCTGACTGCTGTTGACTTTAAAAGTTGTCTTACTCCTGGGAATTATTCCTGTTAATGTGCGTTAATTCTTCACGGCAAAATTATTTTCCTTTATCTTTCTGTAGGTTCAGGATTGAAACCGCCGACATGGTTTAATAATAATCTGCTTAAACCGAAATTACGCAAAAGGAAGTGCCAAATGCGCTAAACCAGTTGTATAATTTGGGTTAATTTAGCGGCCCATACCGATTTTAATGAAGACAGTGCAATTTACGAAATTCCTTTTAACGCTAGTGTTGATGACCGCCTTGACCGTTTATGGCCAGAGCGGGAAAAGTGACGACGACCTGATTCAATTTTCCGGCGTAATCGTCACTGGCGACAGCTTAGAAGCCGTGCCTTTTGTAAACGTCATTATTGCCGATTCGCATCGCGGAACCATGAGTGATATCAACGGCTACTTTTCATTTGTTGCCCACAAAGGCGACAGCATCACCTTTTCTGCTGTTGGATTTAAACGTCACGGCATTGTATTGCCCGACTCGCTGACCGAAAACAAGTATTCGATGATACAAATGATGTATCGCGACACGGTAGAACTGGCCGAAACGGTGATCTACCCTTGGCCCACCAAAGAGCAGTTTCGAGAAGCTTTTCTGGCGCTCGACTTGCCAGAAACCGATGCCGAAAGAGCAGCCCGCAACCTGGCACAAGCCGAAATGATTCAGCGAAAAGAAGCCATGCCCGCCGACGGCAGTGAAAACTTCAAATACCAGATGCAGAACTACCAGAACCGCATTTACTACGCAGGACAGGCTCCGCCAATGAATATCTTTAACCCGATTGCGTGGGCCAAGTTCGTGGAAGCATGGCGTGACGGAGCCTTCAAGAAAAAAGAATATACAGACTAACTGGCGGCCCGGTGAGAAAATTGTTGCGCAAGTGTGTTTGCCTGTGGTTGTTGCTGTTGATATCAATCGCTGCACTGGCACAACCAGAAACGGGTACGCTTCGGGGACAGGTCGTTGATCAGAACGGCACACCGGTAGAGTTTGCCAATATCTACAATGTTAAAAACAGCGTAGGGGTTTACAGTGATTCACTGGGGCAATTTCAACTGCGACTTCCCGCATACGACACCCTGGATATCGTGATTTCTCACGCGGCTTTTGAACTGCAGCAGCAAAAATTACGACTCCTACCGGGTGAGGTCATCCAACTGAAAATAACCATGCATATTCGCGAAATGCAGGATTTTGTGGTTGAAGATTACCGCATTCGCACCAGCCCGATGGAGACCATAGAAATTCGTTCGGCCAAAGAGCTGCCAATGATCAAGCCGGGTATCGAAGGCCTGCTGACTGGAGCGGTTGGGGTATCGATGCGCAACGAACTCAGTAGCGCCTACTCGGTGCGGGGAGGCAGCTATGAAGAAAACTTGATTTACGTAAATGATATCGAAGTTTACCGTCCATTTCTGGTTCGGGTAGGACAACAGGAAGGGCTGAGTTTTCCGAACGTTGACTTGATCGGCTCGGTGAGCTTTTCTGCCGGAGGTTTTGAAGCGCGCTATGGCGATAAACTCTCATCGGTGCTCGATATCCGCTACAAAAAACCCACAGAATTTAAAGGTTCGGCCATGGTGAGCTTGCTCGGCGGGTCGGCGCATTTTGAAGGAAGCTCTGAAAACCGTCGGTTCACCTATCTCGCCGGCGTGCGCTATCAGTCTAACCAATACCTGCTCGGATCGCTCGATACACAAGGCGAATACCGTCCGTGGTTTGCCGACGTGCAAACGTATCTCACCTACGATGTTTCTGAAAAACTCCAGATCGGACTGTTGGGTAGTTATGGAACCAACAATTACAACTTCGTTCCGCAAAACCGCGAAACAGAAATTGGTACGCTGGGAGAAACGCTGCGATTTACCGTATTCTTTGATGGCGAAGAAAAAACGCGCCACGAAACGGCTTTTGGTGCGTTGGCATTTGACTACCAACTTTCAAAAAAATCGCTACTCAAACTCACCGGTTCGGCATTTACTACGGTAGAAAACGAGCATTTCGATATTTTGGGACAATACCGCCTGGAAGAAATTGAACGTGATTTTGGTGAAAACGAATTCAACGAAGCGGCGCGCAGCCGAGGTTTCGGAGGATTTTTGCGCCATGCCCGAAATGATCTCGAAGCCAATGTTGCCAGTGTTTCACTGAAGGGATTTCACGAAATAGGCCAGCATTATCTTCAATGGGGAGCCGACTACAAACACGAGCAAATTTTCGATAAAATCGACGAATGGGAAATGATCGATTCGGCGGGCTACTCCGTTCCCCATCCACCCGATTCGGTGGGATATACTGCGTCACACCTTCAACCCGACCGGCAAATTGTGCTGCCCTATGTGTTAAAGTCAAAACTACAGATGCAAAGCAACCGATTCAGCCTCTATATCCAGGACAGTTGGTCGCACACACTCGATAACGACGCCATATTAACTGCCAACTTTGGTGTTCGGGCCAATTATTGGGACTTTAACGATCAGTTTGTTGTGAGTCCACGCGGAAACATTTCATACAAACCCAAATGGCAAAAGGTGCTCAACGATTCTACTGTGCTGAACCGCGATATCGTGTTTAAATTTGCCACCGGAATTTATCATCAACCACCGTTTTACCGCGAGTTGCGCGATTTTGACGGCACGCTAAACCCCGAAATCCGCGCGCAAAAATCGGTGCATTTTGTGCTCGGCTCCGACCTCAACTTCCGCTTCTGGAACCGTCCGTTTAAGTTCATTACCGAAGTTTATTACAAGCACCTCACCGACATCATTCCCTACAAGGTAGACAATGTGCGGCTGCGCTACTACGCCAAAAACAGCGCTTCGGGATATGCCGCAGGAATCGATTTTAAGCTCAACGGAGAATTTGTAAAAGGCATCGAATCGTGGGCTTCACTTTCGTTGCTGCAAACGCAGGAGGACATTGCAGGCGATGAATTCTACCAGTACTACAATGCCAACGGGCAGAAAATCGTGCCAGGCTATACTTATGATCAGACAGCAGTTGACAGTGTCCAATACGTTCCCGGACTCATTCCGCGCCCCACCGATCAACGGCTGAATTTTAACTTGTTCTTTCAAGATGAAATGCCCAACTGGCCACAGTTTAAAGTGCACGTAAACCTGCTTTTCAGTACTGGCCTACCCTACGGTCCACCCACTCCTCATCGCTATCAAGACACCTTGCGAACCACTTCATACAAGCGCGTTGATATTGGTTTTTCGTACGATATTATTCACAAGAAAAAAGAAGATCGAAGCAAAACCGGATTTTTCAGTAAACTCGACGCTGCATACATCAGCCTTGAGATTTTTAACCTACTGGGAACCAATAATATTGTGTCTTATCAATGGATTAAAGACGACTCCAATCTTACGTATGCCATTCCAAACTATCTCACCAACCGCAGGGTCAACCTTAAGTTTGTAGTACGGTTTTAGTAGCTTTGCTTAACCACAACCATTACCTCTTTGTTATGTTTCGCGTTTTATTCATCATCTGTTTTACATTGTTGAGCATTCAACTATTTGCTCAAAAGAAACACATCGTCTCTAATCACGATAATGGCGATCCAGCGTTTGTCGTTTGGATGAAGGGCAAACCGGGAAATGAAAAAATAGTAAAGGAAGAGGCCTATTACCTCAACGGAAATGTGGAATACACCGGTTTTTACAAAGACGGACTGGAAGACGGCATTTGGGTGTATTATTACGAAGACGGAACCAAAAAGCTCGAAGAGACATATAAAGAGGGTGCTGAGCACGGCTCGCGATATGAGTACGCTCCCGACGGTTCACTTCGCGTTGAATTTATTTACAAAAACGGCCGACTCGCTAAAGAAATTCGGCATAAATAACCTACGGTTTTCGCGCAATGGTCATCTCGCGTTTTCCCGGTGGACCTTGGAGCGCTGCCCACTCCAATCCGATGTGGGTTAAATTTCGTCTAAACTGCCCCTGTGCACAGTAGGTGGTAAGCAACGCACCAGACTTCATGGCACCGGCTACTAACTCCAACTTTTCAACCGACCATATATTAGGCTGCACGCGCGGTGCAAAAGCATCATAATACACCAGATCGAAACGCGCACAGTCAGCGATTTGGTCAATGTCGATCTTCCTTTTCCTCAGGATCATTTCTTCTGCGATCTCTACCGGCTCATCCCATGGCGCCGTGTGTAATGTTCTGAAAATTTCACGCTCAGAGTCGTTGCGCGGATAATTCAATTCATTGGAGACAGATGCGGGCAACGGATATTTTTCAATCGTGTCGTAGGTCACTTTGATGCCATTTTTGTGCGCATGCACTAACGTAAGCAAGGCATTGAGCCCCGTGCCGAATCCCACTTCAAGAATCTGGATCCGGGCCGAAGCAGGTTGTATTTTCATCAGACCATGTAGAATAAAAACATGCTCGGCTTCGCGCATTGCCCCATGTCGCGAATGATAGGTTTCATTCATGCTCTTGACCAGCAAGCTGTGTGAACCATCGTCGGTTTTAATGAATTGATAATCGCTCATTGCGGGGTTTAGGTTTCAAATTTCAGACAAAGCCCAACTTCAAAAGTAGGTCAAATAAAGTATCTTTATCGATGTTAAAATCGAAATTCCATTCCACACTGGAGCGCGTTGGCTCTGAAAAACCAAGCATTAACATGTTGAAAATCTTGATACTGACTGCCGTCGGCTTTTTCATTTCTATTTTTTCATTTGGTCAACAATGGGCGGATATGCTGCACGAAGGAAGGGCCAACTTTTATGAAATTCAATCCACATTTGAAGAACAGTGGAGTCAGAATAAAGACGTTAGAGGCAGCGGTTGGAAACCGTACAAGCGTTGGGAATACGATACCGAAGAGCGGGTTTACCCTGACGGTATTTTTCCACCGCGTCATTTGAAATATACGGAGTTCAACAAATTCATGTCGGTTAAAGGCCGGTCGCCCCACACCGCAGCGCGCAGTCACGGAAACTGGCAGGAACTCGGTCCCAAAGCTTGGGTCAACCAAACCGGGTGGAATCCTGGAATTGGACGTGTGAATTTCATTTACGAAGAACCTGGAAACCCCGAAACGATTTATGTCGGCACACCGGCCGGCGGATTGTGGCGCTCAACAGACGATGGCATGAGCTGGACTCCACTCACCGACCAATTGCCCAGCATGGGGGTGTCGGGAATCGCTATTGATCCGAATGATACCGATATTATCTACATCGCTACCGGCGACCGCGACGCCAATGACTACAACGGCGTGGGTGTTTTAAAATCTACGGATTACGGACAGACCTGGCAAACCACCGGAATGGCCTGGAACATCAGCGATGGCATAAAAAGCAACTGGCTGATCATGCATCCCGAGAATGCGCAGACGCTGTATCTTGCCTCCAATGATGGCTTGTTCAAAACCGAAGACGGCACCATGAGCTGGCAGAAGATTTTGAACGGAAACATTCGCGAGGTGGCACTGCATCCGGGTAATCCGGAAATTGTTTACGCCGTATCCAACCGATTTTTCCGATCAGAAAACGGCGGACTTACTTTTGAGGGCATTACCGACAATTTCCCTACATCTTCAGAAACCAACCGCATGTCGCTCGCGGTTACGCCTGCTGCTCCGAATATGGTTTACGTCATCGCTGGAAAAGACAGCGACTCGGGTTTTCGCGGACTCTACCGAAGCAACGACAGCGGACTCACTTTTACCGAACGATCAGACAGCCCGAATATCCTTGGTTATAGCGATGACGGCAGCTCGTCTGGTGGACAAAGTTGGTTCGACCTGGCACTTGCGGCTTCACCCTCCAATCCAAATCGGATTTTTACCGGAGGAATCAATGTTTGGAGATCGATTAACGGAGGCTTGGGTTTTAACTCCGTGTCCCATTGGGTTTATCCCTCAGGAATTGGATATACCCATGCAGATATTCACTTTTTGCGGTTTTATGGAAACCGCCTGTATTGCGGCAGCGACGGTGGAATTTTTCGATCTACCGACAACGGGCAAAGCTGGACCGACTTGAGCAGTGGACTTGGCATCACTCAGTTATATCGCATGGATTTTTCGGAACAAGATCCTTATCAAATTCTTGTAGGCACGCAGGACAACGGAACCAATTTTCTATACGACAGTACCTTCTTTCACTTATTGGGTGGAGATGGAAACGGTGCAGCAGTCAACAACGACAATCCGGATATTTTATATGGGGCATACCCTTATGGCGAAATTACCCGATCAATTGATGGCGGGAATTCGTTCGAAAATATTTCTTGGAACATCGAAGAAAATGGATTGTGGGTAACCCCGTACGTACTCGATCCCTCCGATCAGAATGTTCTCTTTGCCGGCTATCAAAGTTTTTGGAAGTACACCCCCGAGGCAGACTGGCAAGTTATCGGTGAATTTGGCGGAAACTCGTTTAGAACCATTGCAGTGGCACCCACGGATAACAATTACCTGTATGGCGCTAAAAATGCTACCCTGTATCGCACCACCGATGGCGGGCAAAACTGGGATGTCATTTCCAATCAACTACCCAATCTGAACATCACCGAAATTGCCGTTAACCCAACCGATCCGGAGCATATTCTGGTAACCTGCTCGGGTTATTCTGCCGGAAATAAAGTATTTGAAAGTTTTGATGCGGGATCTACTTTTGAAAATATCAGCTACAATCTGCCCAATATACCGGCCAACTGTGTGGTGATGGATAACTCACCCAATAAAGGAATTTACGTGGGCACAGATGCGGGAATTTTCTATACCAACGACGAACTTGCGAACTGGATAGATTTCATGGAGGATTTGCCCAAGACCTCCATCCGGCAGTTGAAAATTAGCGAGAGTATTGGAAAAATCAGGGCCGGGACTTTTGGACGTGGAATTTGGGAATCTGATTTATACACCCCATCTGACACGCCTCCGGTAGCCGCTTTTACCAGTAATGTTACCACCGTTTGCATCGGTGATTCGGTGCAATTTACCGATCTGTCGTACAATGCAGCTCCAGGCTGGAACTGGAGCATCAACGGTGGAACGCCAGCTATCTCAACAGACCGAAATCCGGTTATATACTTTTACGAAGAGGGTATTTTTGATGTGAGCCTCACGGTGCAAAATCAAAATGGAACTGACAGCACGACCATCACCCAGTATGTGGTGGTTTTTGGAGATGGAATCACGGCGCCTATTGAGGAGTCGTTTGAGGAAGTGAGTGCGCTGGACGACATATACTGGTCGATTCACAACCCCGACAATGACATCACCTGGGCGGTAAATGAAGGAGTAGGATTTGCCAGTAACCAATGCGTGTGGATCAATAATTTTGAAAACACCACCGGAAGGATTGATCAATTAAAAAGCCCATCCATCAACCTAGATTCTACTGCATCTGCTGTTTTAACCTTTAAAATGGCTTACGCACAGCGATCACCGCTCAACAACGACCGGCTCAGGTTATACATTTCGAGCAACTGTGGCGACACTTGGTCATTGCGCGGACAATGGATTGGAAACAACACGCTGGCTACGGCAGAAATGACCGAAGCTCCCTTTGTTCCGCAAAGTGAAGATGACTGGCAAATGATCACGATTTCCAACATCACTTCAAATTATCTGGGTCCGAATTTCATGTTTCGATTCGATTTTTTAAACGAAAGCGGAAACAACATTTACCTGGACGATATCAATATCAATGTCACCTGGGTGGGAATGGACGAAAATGAGTTGAATCTCACGGAGGTCGAGCTCTTTCCGAATCCTGCACGTGGACAGACCACTTTGCAATTTTCACTTGTCGAAAACACCGCGTTGGAAGTGCAACTGCTAGATGCAACGGGGCGTGTGATTCGCCAGATTGACTCGGGAAGGAAATTACCCGGACAACATCGCGAAACGATTCTCACCCACGATCTGGCTGCGGGTGCTTATCTGGTGCGAGTCATTGCCAACGGAAAATCAATTTCCAGAAAACTGTTCATCGAATAGCGCATCCTACTCGATGATTTTGAATTCGGTGCGGCGGTTTTCTTGCTTTCCTTCGGCCGTGTCATTTGATGCCACGGGCTGCGCTGCTCCGTATCCGGCATACGTAAGTCGGCTTGACTCAATACCGTTTTCAATCAGGTAGTCCACCACCGCTTTGGCCCGGTTTTCTGAAAGCTTCTGGTTGAGCTGCGCGCTTCCATCGCTATCGGTATGTCCGGAAATTTCCATGCGCACCTGGGGATTATCGACCAAAATGGATTTCAGCCGCTCCAGCTCGGACTTTGACTCCTGACGCAAATCAAATTTATTGGTGTCGAAAAAGATATTGCGAAGTACCACCGACTTTCCGATTTCTATTCGCTTGAGCTGAATATTCTTCACATAAGTCTTAAAAAGCGCGTCTGCCGGAATATTGAAGTTTTCGGAGTGAAAAAGATAGCCGTCTGCATTTATCGCAATGCCATAGTTTTTTCCCGATGGCAAGGTCACCAGGTATTTTCCGGATACCGACTCAGAACTAAAACCAGCCATCAATTCGGCAGTGGCATTATCAATCAAATCGATCGATGCTTTTACAGGTTTTCCGGTAGCTTCATCGGTGATGACTCCCTTTAAAATGGCCATTTCGCTGGTGCGGATTTCCACTTCGGGCTCCACCACTTTCTCTGCTATTGGCTGAGAGTGACTAGCAATGAGCTGCGCTTCGGCATTAAGCACCGGAGGCTTGGGCTCGCCCAGAAAGGTAATCAAGTAGATATCGCGACCACCATAGCCTTCTTCGCGCACACTGGTGTAATAGGCATAGCGCGTGTTAGCAGCCGGAACAAAAAACACATCGTGGTCGGGAGTGTTGATGGGATAGCCAATGTTTCGCGGAGTTGACCAAACCCCATTATTCAGCGTGCTGTACATAATATCCACCCCGCCCATAGATTGGTGACCGCCCGATGAAAAATAGAGCGTTTTGCCGTCGGGATGAATGAATACCCCTTCTTCGTCGTAGCGTGAATTGATGGTTGGTCCGATGTTTACGGCCTCGCCCCAACGCTTCCGTTTTTCATTCCACTGCGAATAATAAATGTCTCTGCCGCCAAATCCACCCTCGCGGTCACTCACAAAATACAAGGTGCGATTATCCGGCGAAAGCGAAGCCGATGATTCGTGTGCTTGCGAATTGACCGGTGAAGAAAGCGCCTCTGGAACAGACCAATACCCATCGTCCTGAAGCTGCGAAACAAAAATTTCACCCTGTGCCCTGGGCGAATACCTGAAAATAAACATGGTTTGCCCGTCGGCAGACATACTCACAGAGGCATCGTGGGTATCCGTATTGAAACCCTCACCCATGTTCGCTGCCTGTCCCCAATGATCGCCAACCCGCTGAGAGATATATACATCTTCGAAATAATCATTCAGATCGGGGTCAATGGCTCCGCCGGTGGTTCCGGGACGGCGAGAGGTAAACATCATTCGCGACTCATCGGCATTAATGACCAATCCGTAGTCGTGATATTCTGAATTGATAGCCGGACCGAGATTGTCGATCCATACGCGCTCGGGATTTTTCATCAACTCCTTGCCGTAGCCACATTCTTCAATATACCGCGCCACTTCTGCTCGCTCGTCGTGCAAGCCTTCCTTGCGAAGAAAATCGGCGTGTTGCTGATAATGATCCACGGCCTTATCCCAGTTCATGTTCAGGTGATGGCCGCGCCCGAGGTAATAATTCAAGTCCAGATCTACCTGAGGATCGAGTAAATACGCCTTTTCGAAATACGGCAAACAGCGACGCTTATTCTGCGAGTGCAAATAACACACCCCAAGTTTGAAATTTAGCATGGCATTATTACCATTAAAAGCATAAGCTTCCTCGAAAAATGGAATTGCCTCGTTATAATAAGCTTCGATTCCGTCGGCTAAAATCCGGTCGCCTTCCTTGATGGCGCGCTGTGCCTGTCTTAAGTCCTCCCGCTGATCGGGAAAATGCGATCGGTCGAAGGGCACATCCTGTTGAGCTGATAAACCGAACGACACAAACAACAACAATACTCCGATTGCCGCTGCGCAATTATTCACAAATGTTTTCATAATAAGCTTCTGCATTATTAACACCCAGTTCCATTGCTTTTTTCCAGTCGGCACAGGCTCCGTCGATATTGCGGAGCATCTCGCGTGCTATTCCACGATTCAGATAGGCATAGGCATATTGATCGCGCGCTGAAATGGCTTTGTTGAGATACCCTTCGGCTTCGATAAACTGCTCTTTGGCCAGATGAACAGATGCCAGGTTGTTCAGGGCATAGGCATAGTTGGCTTGGATGCGCAGCGCAGCCTCAAAGTCCAGCTTTGCCTTGTCGTAATCGGCCAATTCGTAATAGGCATACCCCCTGTTGTTGAGCGCAATGAAATTCTGGGGATCGAGTCGAATGGCCTGTGAAAAATCTAAAATACTTTCTGTTAGCTGGCCATTTATTCGTCGGGCCGAGCCGAGGTTATTGTATGCAAGTGCCAGACCGGGGTTGAGTTGAATACATTTTTCGTAATCGGCAATGGCCTTGTCTTGATCGCCCTGACGCAGATAGCTGCTCGCTCTGTCATTATAGGCATAAGCATGTTGAGGATCGTGTTGGATGGCCTGCGAAAAATCGAGTATGGCACGGGAATAATCATCGCGCAAAAAGAAAATCACCCCGCGGTGATAATGGTAATTGGCTTCGTTTGGTGTATAAAGAATGGCTTTGCTGTAGGCATCAAAAGCCTGATCTGTATTACCTTCCTGATCGTAAAGCCGTGCCAAACCATAATGTGCGGCTCCCGAACTGTCGTTAATGGCAATGGCCCGAAGGTAATCGCGTGCAGCAAGGTCGTTTTTATCTGATTCTACATAAGCCGTAGCGCGGTTGATGTAGGCGCTTTGATAATCGTCCTTTAGCGATATCGCCTCGGTAAAATGTAAAATGGCTTCTTCGGCATTACCGCTTTTCAGCGACCGTACGCCTTCGTTGTATCGTTTTTCTGCTTGTTGATTGTCGACACCTGAAACGGCAAAAACAGTATCGGGCATTGACATCAACAGCGTGCTGTCGGCAGGTTGCGCACAAATCGCAAGGCTTCCACAAACAGCAATTGCCGTCAGTATGTTTTTCATTGGTTGTTGAATTGGTTAAGATTCACCTAAGATAGTGTTTAGGTGAGCGGTGCTTCCCGAAGACTTTGGCAGATGTACACCATTAATTGTTAATTTTGGCGGTCTTAAACCTTTATAACCCTAAAGCTGATATGGCGTCTAAATCCGTACTCAATAAAAACTCATTTGCATTTCTTGAAAAATACCTCAACAACGCATCTCCCACCGGCTTTGAAACCGCTGGCCAAGAAATGTGGCTCGAACACCTAAAACCCTATATCGACGACTACATATCAGACACATACGGATCTGTTGCTGGCATCATCAATCCGGGGCAAAAGTACAAAGTGGTGATCGAGGCTCATGCAGATGAAATCAGTTGGTTTGTCAATTACATCACCAAAGAAGGTTTTATTTACCTGTGCAGAAATGGCGGTTCCGACCACATGATTGCCCCTTCAAAAAGAGTGAATATTCATACCGATAAGGGAATTGTAAAAGGAATTTTTGGTTGGCCGGCTATTCATACCCGAAGTCCACTGGAAAAAGAAGAAACGCCAAGCCTCAAGAATATTTTTCTCGATGTGGGATGTAAATCGCGCGAAGAAGTGGAAGAAATGGGCGTTCATGTGGGCTGTGTGGTGACTTTCGAGGATGAATTCATGATCCTCAACAAAAAGCATTTAGTTGGTCGTGCACTGGACAACCGGATTGGCGGATTTATGATTGCAGAAGTGGCCCGACTGCTGAAACAGGAAAAAACCAAATTGCCGTTCTCGCTATATGTGGTGAATTCTGTTCAGGAAGAAATTGGTTTGCGCGGTGCTGAAATGATCAGCCGAACCATTGAGCCCGACGTGGCCATTGTTACCGATGTGTGCCACGACACCCAAACGCCAATGATCAACAAAATTATTCAGGGCGATATCCACTCCGGAAAGGGACCAGTATTGACGTACGGACCTGCCGTACAGAACAACCTGTTGCGACAATTGATTAAAGCGGCCGAAGACAACAAAATTGATTTTCAGCGTGCCGCTGTGAGTCGGTCAACCGGAACAGATACCGATGCTTTTGCTTATTCATCACGAGGGGTAGCCTCTGCCCTGATTTCCCTCCCACTTCGGTATATGCACACCACCGTTGAAATGGCGCATCAAGACGATGTGGAAGGAACCATCAAATTGATGCTGGCTGCGTTAAAAACCATCAAGCCAGGGCAAGACTTTAAGTACATTAAGTAACCGATCGGTTTTTGTAACTGCTTCGATTTTTACTTTAGCAACAAAATTTAACATTTAGATGCTGCTACATTAAATGTATCTACATACATTTGCACTGTTCTTATGAAAATTGAAGAAGCCATAAAACAAAAGCAGTTTGCCAACGAGCACGATAAATTGGTTCTTAACCTAATTTACACAGGCAATTGGATATTGACCATCAATGGCCGGGCATTAAAATCTTTTGGACTCACCACCCAGCAGTATAATGTTTTGCGGATTTTGAAAGGGCAGCACCCAAAACCTGCACCGGTAGGTTTGGTAAATGAACGAATGCTCGACCAAATGTCAAACGCTTCACGGCTGGTAGAAAAGCTTAGATTGAAAGGATATGTTGAGCGAACGACTTGTCCGGACGATCGCCGCCAGGTAGATATTAAGCTTACACAAGAGGGCCTTGATATTTTAAGTGAGGCGACTGCGCACATGAACCAGATTTCTGAAAATATCTATTATGAGCTTTCGGACGAAGAGGCAAAACAGGTGAACGCCTTGCTCGATAAATTCAGAAGAAATGGCAAAGAAGTTGATATAAACTCCCAATAATAAACCCTAAAACAAAACCGATGAAAAAGTTAAGTCTCAGTATTTTATCACTTGCCTTTGCAGTAACTGCTTTTGCAGGTGGCGAAAAAGTAAAAGAAAAAGTAGCAACCATTAACCCCAACACCAGCAGTGTTGAATGGCGTGGAACGAAAGTGACCGGTGAACACAATGGACACGTTCAGGTTCGACAGGGCAACGTTGTAATACTCGAAAACGGAAGTCTAAAATCTGCATACGTTCAGGTGGACATGAACAGCATCACCAATGAGGATATGAGCGGAGATTCGCGCGACAAACTGGTAGGTCACCTCAAGTCAGACGATTTTTTCAGCGTTGAACAATTTCCGTTTGCGGAGATTAAAATCAACGATTTTAAACCAACCACAGATGGAACCTACATGGCCAACGGGGATCTGACCATCAAAGGAAAAACAGAACCCATTTCTTTTCCTTTCACTTTCGATAACAGCGGAAAAGACTTTACTGCCAATGGAACGCTGACTTTTGACCGCTCCAAATATGATGTTCGTTTTGGTTCACCCTCATTCTTTAATGACATTGGCGATAAAGCCATTCACGATGATGTGGAACTCAAGTTTACCATAAACGGCACCTTAAAATAACAGTACCATTTTTCATGATTAAGAAGCCCTGCACTGATATCGGTGCAGGGTTTTTTGTTTCCAAATGTCAACCCTCATTTAAATCCCCATAAACCTTGTTTCATTTTGGCCTATGAATTGTGAAAGTGCTGCAAAACGACACCAATGAAATCAAGAATCAACCTCCTTTCGTTGCTCCCATTTCTGACTTTCCTACTATTTGCCTGTGCTAGTAAAGCACAATTTGGTCTACCGATTCACACCGAAGATTCTATCATTAACTACTATAGCAACAACAAGATTTCGGTCATCATCACCCCTTGGCAAGATGGAAGGCGAGAAGTTCAGTTGTACAATTTAAAAGGAGAGATGACTTACCGGATGGAAGAAGCCCAGATGAGCTATCAGGCATCTGTAGACTTGGCGTTTCATTCCAACGGCGCGGTAAAAGCTGCTAACATTTTCACCAATCCTGGAGCGAGCTTGTATATGATTTCCGAAACCATTGAATTTTCGACCACCAACGAACCCCAATGGCGCCTTTCAAAAAAGCATCCGGTGAGAAAATTAGAAGATGCAGCAGGAACCAAATACTACTGGAACAAGCACGAAAAGCAATGGAAAAGACAAGAAATTGCCGAATGCCAGCCCGTGCCTTCTAAGTAGCTGGAATCAGCGATAGGTTCTGGTCATTTCTTCATCAACTACCAGGATAAAATCGGCTAGACCGATGAACTCTTTGGGAAGTTTTTTTAAGTCACGCAGGCGAATGGTAGCAATGGTTCCGATAGTAGTTTCGGGTTTGTATTGACCAATATACCAGTAAATTCCTTCGTAATTATTGCTGTGATAACTGCCATTAAAGTGCAGAAACAAACCATTTTCCGGAAGATTATTTACAATATTCCACCCCATGGTGGCATCTTTAATGGCTTGCGCCATTGGCATGGTTTCGCCGGCGTGCATTCCTCCCATTTCGAGCATGGCCTGATAACCCGGCAAAGTAGCATCATACGGCACCGGCAGTGGCGGCAAGTATTGTTTTTCCTCAGCCTTCAATGTATCCAGCACTTCCCAGCCGCCGCGGTATACGGCCGTGGCCAAGTATCTCGGCACGTTGGTGGCAACAAAGGGCAGTTGCTGCTCACGGGCAAAATTGACCAGCGGAGCGTAATCGGTTGGATAGTTATGCCACATGCGGGGCACCGAATCAATCAACTGCTTTTCGGTGATTTCGCCACGGAGATAAGCATCCAGAATTTCGGCACCATCGCGTTCAAACATCTCTGCACCCAGCACCAAATCATTGTCGCGATGATAAAATTCCTGACTCAGTTTCAATTGCATCCAATGCGCTATGGCATCATCGTGGTATTCTCCAAAAAGCACCACCTCATTGGCGGCCAGTTGCCTCACCATTTTACGAAAAGAAACCTTCTTTCCCTTTCCGTTAAATAGCTGATATGGCTGAATTTGCTGCGACCAACCCGCCGTGGTTATCATGAGAACGAGCACAGACAATAACAACTTTTTCATCCCCGAAAAATAAGGAGAACTATGTAAAGGAGGCTACAAAATTTTATTGCATTTATGCTACCTTAGGCGCTTAAACAATAAAAATAACAAACCATGGACGGTTCAATTTTTCTTCCTAACCTGATTATTTACGCGCTAATTGCATTTCTGATTATAAAGTCAGTGATCATCGTTCGCGAACGCACATCGGTGGTCATTGAACGACTGGGGAAATTTCATCGCATTGCCAGTTCAGGCTTCGGACTCATCATTCCGTTTATTGAAAAAAAGGCAGGCACGGTCAATTTGCGGGTTCAGCAACTGGATGTGGACGTGGAAACAAAAACCCTCGACGACGTATTTGTTAGGCTCAAGATATCGGTGCAGTTTCAGGTGAAAGGAGAGCGGGTTTTTGAAGCTTTTTATAGCTTAGACGATGCGCATCTGCAGATTTCCTCTTACGTTTTTGACGATGTCCGCTCGGAAGTTCCCAAGCTCGATCTGGACGATGTGTTTTCGAAAAAAGAAGATATTGCATTGGCAGTTGCTCAAAACCTGCGCGCGGCCATGGAAGAATATGGTTTCAGAATCGTGAAAACCCTCATTACCGATATCGACCCCGACGAGCGTGTAAAAGTGGCCATGAATAAAATTAACGCCGCTAAGCGAAACAAATACGCGGCACTTGAAGAAGCCGAAGGAGAAAAAATTCGCATCGTTAAAAAGGCCGAGGCTCATGCCGAGAGTACCCGCTTATCGGGTCAGGGTATCGCCCAGCAGCGACTGGAAATTGTGCGCGGATTTAAAGAGTCGGTAGAAGACTTTCAACGGACGTTAAAAGATGTATCGCACGAAGAAGTGATGCAATTTGTTTTGCTCACCCAGTATTTCGATACCCTCAACAATGTGGGCTCAAACTCCAAAAACACTTCTATTCTTATCCCTCACTCACCATCGGCCATGAAAGATTTTCAACAGCAGGTGATTGAAGGAACGTACATCGGGCAGCAGTTGCGCGACAATGTGAAAAAACATCCCAACGACGACAGCAAAGACAGCACGCCTTCTGATAGTGACTTCGGTAAGAAGTAAGTCCGCCAACACGAGCGTTCCAAAACACTGCAGCGGTTATATTGTTGTAAATAACAACCCACGCAGTTGTACAAAGCGGATATCATGATCAAAACCATCAAAAAATTTAAGCTGCCGCGGATTGTTGCCAACTTTCAAAACCGCGAAAGGATCATTTTGCGTGATTTTCTTGCGCTCGAAAGAACATCACTGGCCAACGAGCGAACGCTGTTTGCATACGTCCGGGTTTCCCTCTATCTGATTATTGGAGGAATTGCCTTTCTGAAACTCGATGACTTTAAAACCATGATCTGGTTGGGCTATGTGTGTTTCGCCTTTAGTGTTTTTCTATTGATTTTTGGATTTATTCGCTACAATGCACTCCGACGCCGGTTGAGTAAATTCTACGCTTCGATCGACCTCAGCGATAACGACGACGAGGACGATGAGGATGACGAAGAAGACGAAAAGCCGTAGTTTATTCCGTTTGGTCGAGTGCTTTAACCAGAGGTTCAATCATTGTCCATACCGTGGCGGCCACCATGCGCTGGCCTTCGATATTGGGGTGAATACCGTCTTCCAGATTCAAGTGCGCCTCTCCAGCCACTCCTTCCAGCAAAAACGGAATTAAATGAATGTCGCGTTCTGCGGCCAGTCGGGTGAAAACCTGTTCAAAATCGCGACTGTAGGCTGCACCCATATTTGGTGGAATCATCATACCCGCCAATACAATCTCCGCATCGGGAAACCGCTGCTCTACTCCAGAGATAATATCGTTTAGATTGCGATGCGTTTCTTCCGTGGGCAGTCCGCGCAAACCATCATTAGCTCCCAATTCCAATACAAAAATGTCCACTCGATTTCGGTTCAACACCCAGTCGAGCCGATTCTTACCGGTGGCTGTCGTTTCACCCGTCACGCCGGCGTTGACCACCTCCATATCGTATCCCAGCGAATCGAGCCTACGTTGTATCAGTCCAGGAAAAGAATCATCGGGATCGAGACCATATCCCGCCGAAAGACTATTGCCAAAAAACAAGATAACCGGAACATCCCTGCGTGGGGCAATGGTGCTGCTTTCTTCCGATACAGCGGTGGTTGCGGAAGGTGCTGTGGTGTTGGTTTGCGGTCCTGAACAAGATATTCCTACTCCCCATGCAACCGCAATAAGTAGTATTTTGTTAAATATCACCCGTCGTACGGAGTGGTTGTTCAGAATAAGACATCTTTGCATTTCGGATATTTTTAAAAAGTGGCGGGAAGATAACAACAGGAATTCCAATTCATGAAATCAATCATACTAAAAGTAAGCAATCTCACCAAAACCTATCAAAGCGGCGATCGCCAGCTCACGGTGCTCAACGATGTCAATATGGAGGTTGTTTCGGGTGAAACCTGTGCCATCGTCGGACCATCGGGCAGCGGAAAAACCACCTTACTGGGTTTATGTGCCGGACTGGATCGTGCCACTTCCGGTTCGGTTGAGCTCCACGAGCACCCCCTCGAAACCATGGATGAGGATCAACGCGCCGAACTCAGAAATCGCTACGTCGGATTTGTTTTTCAGCAGTTTAATCTGATGCCTACGCTCACAGCCCTCGAAAACGTGATGATTCCACTCGAGTTACGCAAAGCACCCCATCCGCATAAAACCGCTCTCGAATGGCTCGAAAAAGTTGGTCTCGCCGACCGCGTAAAGCATTACCCCGCCCAGCTTTCGGGCGGAGAGCAACAGCGGGTTTCCATTGCGCGCGCTTTTGCCAATGACCCGATGATTTTATTTGCCGACGAACCCACCGGAAACCTCGATGACGAAACCGGCCAGCACATCGAGGATTTGTTATTTAACCTGAACAAAGCCAATGGAACCACGCTGGTGTTGGTAACGCACGACATGGAGCTGGCGAAAAAAACCAACCGAATTCACCGGATGAAAGGCGGACGATTGATTACCGCGGAACCTTCAGACTTTACCAGCCGATGAACTGGAACTGGATGCTGAAAATGGCCTGGCGCGACAGTCGCAAACACCGTGGCAGACTGGTGTTATTTATGAGCAGCATAGTGCTCGGTATTGCTGCCATGGTGGCCATCAGCTCCTTTGGCGATCAATTGCAGCAACAGCTCAATATCGAAGCCAAAACGCTGCTGGGTGCTGATATTGAAGTGCAGTCACAACAACCGCTTGACGATTGGGTTGCACAATATTTCGACTCGCTCAATATAGAAATGAGCCGCGAAATCAGCTTTGGATCGATGGTTCGGTTTAATGAATCTGGAGCAACGCGGCTGGTGAATATACGTGCCATCGACGGCGAATTTCCATTCTACGGCGCCTTTGAAACCAAACCAACCGGCGTGTCGGCCATGATGAACGAGCAAAACAAAGCGCTGGTATCTGAGTCGCTCATGCTCCAGTATAATGCGTCGCCGGGGGATACCATCGGTATCGGGGAGTTGGATTTTGCACTCGCCGGAAGCGTGACCAAAGTGCCTGGTCAATCGGGCATAACCGGCTCCGTGGCTCCCCCTGTGTTTATGCCCTTTGAGCAAGTAGCAGCAACAGGGCTCTTGCAAAAAGGCAGTCGCATTAATTATAAAGTCTACGGAAAATATCCCCCAGGATTCAATCCGCAACGCTTTGAGTCTGAAATCAAACCCCGTTTAACTGCTGAAGGTCTGCGTTCGGATGATGTGGCCGAACGGAAAGAACGCACAGGACAAATTTTCAACAACCTGACCGGATTCCTCAACCTAACGGCTTTCGTGGCACTGTTGCTCGGGTGCATTGGCGTGGCGAGTTCGGCCCATCTCTATGTAAAGGAAAAAGTAAAACAAGTGGCCATTTTGCGCTGCATCGGTGCATCGGGAAAAGAAAGTGCCGGAATTTATTTGATTCAGTTGCTCGGCATTGCTGTTCCCGCTTCTGTTCTGGGTGCATTGCTCGGAACCTTTCTGCAGTTTTTCCTACCAACACTCGTCGCTGATTTTCTACCTGTTTCGGTCGAGGCCGCATTCAGTTTAAAATCGGTATTGCTCGGAATTATAGTCGGTGTCATCACAGCGATGGTATTCGCCCTGCCGCCGCTGTTGCGCATTATGGAAATAGCTCCGCTGCGGGTGCTTCGGGCCGATCTCGTTTCAAACACTTCTAAATCCCGCGAGTGGATCCTTGGACTATTCACTGTGCTTTACATTGCAGTGTTTGCCATCATGCAACTTTCGTCTATTCGGGTTGCACTGATTTTTGTGGCCAGCCTGCTGGTTTCTATTGGTCTATTGGCGCTCATCGCCTGGCTGCTGATGAAAGGCATTAGAAAATACATGCCCGATACCGGTTCATTCATCTTTCGACAGGGTTTATCGAATCTTTTCCGGCCGAATAACCAAACCCTTGTATTGATTGTGACCATCGGATTGGGCACGGGACTAATCGTTACCTTGCTGCTAAGTCAATCGGTATTGCTGGATAAATTGCAACAAACGGCCGATCGGGAAAACAGTCCCAACATGGTGGTTTTTGATGTGCAAGACGATCAGATGGATGCCCTAACGGAACTTACACAGCAATACGACTTTCCGGTGATTGGCACCGTTCCGATTGTGAATATGCGTTTGCACAGTGTAAAAAACAAACTCGTAAGCGAGCTAAAAAGAGACAGCACTTCTGGTGTAAGACCGCGTGTGCTGGACCGGGAATACCGCGTGACATACCGCGATTCGCTGACCGACGCAGAAACCGTTATTGCGGGTGAATGGATTGGACACAGCAACCCTGCCGACGGCCCCGTGCCGGTTTCGCTTTCTGATGGCATTGCCGAAAGCATGAATGTTCAACCAGGTGATTTGCTCGAGTTCAACGTGCAGGGTGCCATTTTGGAATGCGTTGTTGGCAGTATTCGCGAAGTGGATTGGCAGCAGGTTCAGACCAACTTTGTGCTGGTTTTTCCATCGGGAGTGTTGGAAAAAGCACCCAAGTTTCACGTGATGTTGACCCGGTTTGGAACGATGCAGGAATCGGCAAGTTATCAAAGCGAGGTGGTGAAGACTTTTCCGAATGTCTCCATTGTTGACCTAAACCTGGTGCTCGACACCATTGACGAAGTAACAGGCAAAGCTTCATTTGTGATTCAATTTATGGCGCTAATCAGTATGTTCACAGGATTAATCGTGTTGATTGCCTCGGTGAGAACGAGTAAATTTCAACGCATTCACGAAGGTATTTTACTGCGAACCCTCGGTGCCAGCAGAAAACAATTGCTGCGAATTGCACTGATTGAATACGTATTGCTGGGAAGCCTGGCAGCGCTCACCGGAATTGGTATTGCCTTGATTGCAAGTATGGCCTTGGCACAGTTCAGCTTTGATGCACTGCTCTCACCAGAATGGATTCCGGTAATGATTGTTTACCTGGTGATTGTGGGATTGACCGTATTGATTGGAATGCTCAATAGCCGATCGGTGGTGAACGAGCCACCCCTCAGTGTGCTGAACGATGTGCAATAGCGGTCAAATATTCAGCAGCGCGATTAATAATCTTTGACGCAACGAATAGAAAAACCGCTCATTTTGTCATCATTTTCCTGAAACAATCCGGTGCGGTGCGTATGTGCCACACGATACAATGCAAATGACCGGCTTTTGGAGGTTTGGCTCCAAAACACAGCTACGCGACCCGCACCGTTAAAACCACTCATGCCTCCGCGTCCTCCCGCGGGGAGCAGATTCATTCCAAAATCATCCGATCCGTTTCCATTGTCGCTCCAACCCGTTTGTGATTTAAGCACCGTGCCAGCGCTCAGGGCACCGCCCACTGCCACAATCAGCTCATTCCAATCGTCGTCGGTGGGAATGCGCCAACCTTCGGGAGCCAATCCGCGCGGGTCGGTGGCTGCATACCAGTTGTACAACCTGCCAAATTCTGCGCCGTGGCTCGGGTCGTTGTTGAAATAACACCATGCCGGTTGACCAGATTCGCCGGCGTGCACCCACTCGGCTTCGGTTTGCACCTCGGGAATGGGATCGCCATTGCTAAAAGTGGCCACATTCAGGTTCTGGTTCATCCACACCTGATTGCCAATTGTTACGGCCGAAACCGGATTCCCATCCTGGTCTTTTTCTACCGAATTACACGACGCTAATAATGCCGCCACAAGCATCAGGATTCCCCATCGGTTCTTTTGCATCATTGTTGGTTTTAATTTATCATGTTGACATACACTGAGTGGAGCAACAGTGAGCGGATTGAGATCTAAACTCGTCCGCAAATACACTACGCTCCTACATGTTCCTCCTATACTGCCCGCCTACTTCAAAAAGTGCATCGGTAATTTGTCCAAGAGAACAGTATTTACAAGCTTCCATCAAACCGTCAAAAATATTGTGGTTTTGAATGGCCAGTTGTTGAACTTTCTTTAAGTGTTTTTCTGCTTCTGCTGCATTGCGGTTTTGAAGCGATTCTACCATTTCAATTTGTTCTTTCTTTTCTTCTTCGGTGGCACGAATCACCTCTCCCGGAACGATGGTTGGGGAACCCGAATTGCTCAAGAACATATTAACGCCCACAATGGGATATTTTCCTGAGTGCTTCAGCGTTTCGTAGTAAAGGCTCTCCTCCTGAATTTTTCCCCGTTGATACATGGTTTCCATCGCGCCCAAAACACCACCTCGCTCGGTTATCCGATCAAACTCCATCATCACGGCCTCCTCTACCAGATCGGTCAGTTCTTCAATAATAAAGCTGCCTTGCAACGGATTTTCATTCTTTGCCAATCCAAGTTCTTTATTAATAATCAATTGAATGGCCATGGCACGGCGCACACTCTCTTCGGTTGGCGTCGTGATTGCCTCATCGTATGCATTGGTGTGCAAGCTGTTGCAATTGTCGTAAATGGCATACAAGGCCTGAAGTGTAGTTCGAATATCGTTAAACGCAATTTCTTGAGCGTGCAGCGAACGTCCACTGGTTTGAATATGGTATTTGAGCTTTTGGCTGCGATCGTTGGCGTTGTATTTATCTCGCATGGCTTTGGCCCAAATTCGACGAGCCACCCGTCCAATCACTGCATATTCCGGATCGACACCATTGCTGAAGAAGAAGCTCAGGTTGGGTGCAAATTCGTTGATATCCATGCCCCGACTCAAATAATACTCCACATAAGTAAATCCATTGGCCAGTGTAAACGCAAGTTGTGAAATGGGGTTGGCGCCGGCCTCAGCAATGTGGTATCCGCTAATGCTCACCGAATAGAAATTGCGCACCTGGTTGCGGATAAAATATTCCTGGGTATCGCCCATGAGTCGTAGCGCAAACTCGGTACTGAAAATACAGGTGTTTTGTGCCTGATCCTCTTTTAGAATATCTGCCTGCACCGTTCCGCGCACCGAAGAAAGGGCCTTTGCCTTTAACGATTGATAGACATCATCTGGCAACACCTGATCGCCGGTTACACCCAGCAACATCAATCCCAAACCGTTGTGTCCAGGAGGCAATTCTCCGTTATACTGTGGTTGCGGTACCCCTTTATCCTTATAAATGTTTTTAATTTTGGTTTCTACCTCGGCTTGCAAGCCATTTTCTAGGATGTACTTTTCGCATTGCTGGTCGATGGCAGCATTCATAAAATAGCCGAGCAGCATGGGTGCCGGTCCGTTGATGGTCATGGAAACCGATGTGCGGGGGTCGCAAAGATCAAAACCGCTGTAGAGTTTTTTGGCGTCGTCGAGACAACAGATGCTCACGCCCGAGTTTCCGATTTTTCCATATATATCCGGACGCTTTCCCGGATCACGGCCATAGAGCGTCACACTATCAAAAGCTGTACTGAGCCTTTTGGCCGGCATGTCCATGCTCACATAATGGAAGCGCTTGTTGGTTCGTTCGGGAGCTCCTTCACCGGCAAACATCCGGGTTGGATCTTCTCCTTCGCGTTTAAACGGAAACACACCGCTGGTGAAAGGAAATTCACCCGGCACATTTTCCTGTAAATTCCAATGCAGAATATCGCCCCAACCTTCGAACCGCGGCAGACTCACTTTCGCAATCTGCAATCGAGACAGCGATTCGGTATGGGTTTTTACGGCAATCTGCTTATCGCGAACCTGAAACACATATTCCGGCGCGCTGTATTTTTCCTTTTTTTCATCCCACGAGCGAATCACATCCAAATTTTTAGGATCGAGCTCTTTAACCAAAGTTTCAAAGGTCGTTTTCAGCGAAAGGGTATCGTCGCCCAATTGCTCCATTATTTCCTGTGACTTTTGGAGTGCGTAGAGATTTTGAGCGATGTCTTTTTGCTGCGTTGCTTTGTCATTGTAATGACGAATGGTTTCGCTGATCTCACTCAGATATCGAACCCTTCGCGGAGGAATGATGTAAACTTTCTCACTCATTTCTCCGGTGATTTCCATGCTGCTTCCAAGGTCGGTTCCCGTGCGTTCGGTAAGCACTTGCATCAGGGTTTTGTACAGTGCATTGGTGCCGGGGTCGTTAAACTGGCTGGCGATGGTACCGAAAACCGGAATTTGATCCTCTTCGATATCCCACAACTGGCGGTTGCGTTTGTACTGTTTCTTCACATCGCGCAAGGCATCGAGGGCGCCGCGTTTGTCGAATTTATTGAGTGCGATGACATCGGCAAAATCGAGCATATCGATTTTTTCGAGTTGGCTGGCTGCGCCGTACTCTGGCGTCATCACGTACATGCTCACATCGCTGTGATCTACAATCTCGGTATCGCTCTGTCCGATGCCTGAAGTTTCGAGAATAATCAAATCGAAGCGCGCGGCTTTGAGTACTTGCACCGCCTCGCGAATGTATTTGCTCACTGCCAGATTGCTTTGGCGTGTTGCCAGCGAACGCATATAGCAGCGTTCGTTGAAAATGCTGTTCATCCGAATTCTGTCACCAAGCAGCGCTCCGCCGGTTTTTCGTTTGCTGGGATCGACGGAAATAATGCCGATGTTTTTTTCGGGAAAATCGATCAGAAAACGCCGAACGAGTTCATCCACCAATGAGCTTTTTCCTGCGCCACCTGTTCCGGTGATGCCGAGAATGGGTGATTTGGACTCCGCAGCCATTTTATCCACTTGTTGCAACACCGCTGCGCTCTCGTCTGGAAAGTTCTCGGCCGCTGAAATCAATCGTGAAATGGCGTAGTGATCGCGTTTTCTAAGTCCTTCAATTTCTGATTTCACATCCTTTCCGGTGGGAAAATCGGCTTGTTGCATCAGGTCGTTGATCATGCCCTGTAATCCGAGCTGTCTGCCATCGTCGGGATGATAAATGCGCGCAATGCCATAATCTTGTAGTTCTTTGATCTCTTCGGGCAGTATGGTTCCACCACCACCGGCAAAAATCTTGATGTGCCCACAACCTTGCTCCTGCAGCAGGTCGTACATGTATTTTAGGTACTCGATATGCCCACCCTGATAGCTGGTCATGGCGATGGCCTGCACATCCTCTTGAATGGCGCAATCCACCACTTCTTGAACGCTTCTGTCATGTCCCAGGTGAATCACTTCGGCGCCGGTGCTTTGAATGATTCGGCGCATAATATTTATCGCTGCATCGTGTCCGTCGAACAAGGAAGCTGCTGTGACTATTCTGATTTTATTTTTCGGTGTATATGGTTTTTCCTGTTGCATTTGTATTCCGCGATTTTTAGGTTGCCAAATTTACCGATTTTAATAGAGACGATCAGGAAAGTTGAGGTAACTCTGCCCCTTTACTTTCGTATTCTGCACAGATATTCTATTATTGCGTGGTGAAGAAATTTGTGCTGTTGATCGTATTGATTTGTATTGGGGGGGCGACTAGTGCTTTGCCCATTGTTTCTGACCCCCATTCGGCTAACAAACGAGAATCAGAAAACACCAACTCATCTGTATTTCAGGATTTTCTCGATCAGGGTATGGAGTTGATGTATTCGGATCCCGAGCAATCCCTCCTATTTTTTAAGCGTGCAGAAAAGCTGGCAACGGCATCCAACGATTTGGAACAACTGGCACAAGTCAATCAATTGCTCAGCATTTACTATTGGGCACGTGGCGATTTTGAAAAGGCCATGGTGTGTGATAGAATTGCACTATCGAAGTATAAAGCCCTTGGCGAAGTATATGGAACAGGCTATGCCTTAAATGGCCTGGCGGTGACGTTGATCGATATGGGGATGAATTACGAAGCCCTGAAAAACCTACTGGAAGCCGAAAAGATTTTTCTCGACTTGCAGGATTCGTTAGCGCTGCAAATGGTTTATTTGAATCTGGGCGTGGCTTTCGACAACCTGGAGGAATTGGATGAGGCCATGAAATCATATCAAAAAGCACTGATTCTGGGGTTAAAACTCGGTCTTTACAACGAAATCGGCGATGTGTACAACAACATGGCAGAAATCAGCCGGAAAGAAAAACACTATGATCAGGCCTATCTATACTATCAAAAGGCCAAGCAAATTTACCTACGGGTGGCCGACAAGCCGGGAATTGCGCTAATCAAAGGGAACCTTGCCGAGTACTTTACCCAAACCGGACAGTATGATTCGGCCGCCCATTATTTTGAGCAGTCGCTGGCAGACCACATTGAAATTGCCGATAAGCACGGTATTGGGGGTGTACACTTGGGTATGGGCGAGCTATACCTACTCAGTGGCCGCCACGATCTGAGCGAAGCACACCTGGACACGGCCATGGATATTGCCCGCGAAAATCAGTATCTCGATATCATCATCGACACGCAGTATCATTTGGCATTGCTCAAGTTTGAACAGAAGGAATACGACGAAGGTTTCAGGCATTTTTTAAAATACGATGCCGCCAAAGACAGTTTGAATCGGGCTTCCAGCTCTACCGAATTCAAGAATCTGCAAATGGTATATGAGGCGGAAGAAAAACAACACCAACTCGAGGCGCTGGAGGCTCAGAATGAAAAGGAACAAATCATCAATAGTCAGCAGATTAGACTAAGAAATGCATTGTTGGCCATTGTCATTCTGCTGGCGGTGCTATTGATCACCGGAATGTATTTATACTTGAGATTGAGAGCGGTGAACCAAAAACTGTATGGCCATCAGGTTATTCTCAAAAACAAAAACCGCGAAATTGCCGAAACAGCCGATCAACTAAAATCGGCCAATGCACGGCTGCTCAATGAGAAAAAACTGGCCGAAATTTCGAGCGAAGCAAAGGCGGAATTTGTATCCGTTCTTTCGCATGAAATTCGCACACCGCTCAATGCCATTATTGGTATTTCGCACGCCATGCAAGAGGACGCAAAAGATCAAGAACAGCATGAACACCTCAGTGCGTTGTTGCATTCGGCCAATACGCTGCTGGCCTTTACCAACAACATTCTCGATTTAAGCCGGCTGGATGCAGGCAAAATTGACGTCAAAAAAGAATCCATTTATACCCGTCTATTATTAGATCAGATCATTCGAACTTTTGAACCGTCGTTAAAAGCCAAGCAACTCAGGCTCAAAAAACACATCGATGAGCAAATTCCAGAAGTGATTATCGGCGACAAAACCCGATTAACCCAGGTGTTGCTTAACCTCATTAGCAATGCAGTGAAATACACTGAGGCCGGCGAGATCAAAGTAATGTTAGCATGCCAGCACCTATCGGCCACCGAGCTGGAGATGCGCATCACCATTAAAGACACCGGAACCGGAATCAGCCCTGAGCTGCAACCCAGAATCTTTGATCGATACAGCCGATTACAATCCGAATCCACCCTTACGCCACAGGGCTCCGGACTGGGTTTGTCCATTACTAAAAGTTTAGTGGATTTGCTTGGAGGCACCATTGAATTTGAAAGTACAAAAGGCGTTGGATCCAGCTTTGTAGTTCGTCTAAAGTTTGAACGACCGGCCAGTCATTCTGCAACGCTTCAGGCCCGAACCGGACCCGCCGCACGTACTGAAAATATTATCGGCAAATCGCTGTTGCTGGTTGAAGACAACGAAGTGAATGTGATGTTTACCGAACGATTGCTCAAAAAGTTGAACATGAACGTAGAGGTGGCGCGCGACGGCAAGGAAGCCGTTGAAAAAGCGAGAAACCAGTCTTTTGATTTGATCTTAATGGATTTGCAAATGCCGAAAATGAATGGCATTGATGCCGCCAGTGCTATTCTCTCGGAAAATCCGGACACCCGAATTATTGCACTCACTGCCAATACCGACCACCACATCAAACAAAAACTCACCGAAACAGGATTCAGGGGTTTACTCATAAAGCCGTTTAATCCCAACGAGCTCGGTGAAAAAATTGGGCGGTGGATCTATGCCTGATTTCAACCGTAAATTTGTAACCTTGTGTTCAATTTTTATGAAATGAAATCACTTGTTCCAGTACTGTTGCTTGCCGTTTTGGTTTCCTTGGCCTGTTCGGGCAATCAATCTTCGCATGAATCGCAACCGCAAGAAATTCAATTACCGTCGGTAGCCTATTCAGACCTTGAATTGCGCGGCGATCTCAGCAATCAGGTGGCTTATTACAACGGTGCACCCTTTTCCGGAATGTCGATAATCTACACTTCAGGCGGGGTGAAACACATTGAGCAAGAGTATAAAGATGGTCACAAAGCAGGTAAATGGCGGGTTTATTTTACGAGTGGACAACTGGAGAAAGAAGGGCAAAAAGTGAACGACACCGATCATGGCACCTACAAGGAATGGTATTTTAATGGCAATTTAAAGTATCAATACGAATACAACAACGGTTTGAAAAACGGCAAATGGCTGAGCTGGTATGCCGATGGCACGCGCTACACGGAGCGAAACTTTGTGAATGACCAGCTTCACGGAAAGGTATTGGTTTGGGATGAGCAGGGAAAACTGTCTAAAGAATACGACTACGTGAACGGACAGCTCGTGAATTCACAGATGCATTTTAAAGAGAATAAATAAACTTTTACAAGCCTATTCTTTTTCGCAAAGCTTGAATTTTGAACAAAGTAGGGTAACCGAAATACTTCGCCAGGAGAATTACCTTCTTTCCTAAACCACCAATGGGTTTCAAATCACGGGGTGGTGGAAGAATCTGCCGGTAATTTTTCCAGAAACCCGGTTGGTACTTTTCTCCAATAAGTAAAGTAGAAACCATAAAAGATTGATAATTCTGCCTGTTTTTTTCCCATTCATGTGGCATCGCGGTTTTAATTTCCGCCATAAAATCCATTCGAACGGCCAAGAAATTTTTAATTCTTTTGATTGGTTTGCCTTGAGAAATTTGTCCTGAGCTGCGTTCCCTTATCTCCGTATATATATTATTATCAGCTATAAAACCATTACCACTCAGCAAAATGCGCAGCATTAAATCGGCCTCTTGCGAGCTGGAGATATCCATTCTCCATCCCTTCACATCTGCCACTGGCTGGTATTTAAACAAGTTGGAAGAAGTGATTCCGGCGGTT
>CAZARI010000022.1:42842-50874 GCA_964487545.1 uncultured Cryomorphaceae bacterium | reverse complement strand
CAGTAGAAAGAGACGAAGTATATAAAGACATATTTGAACAAGCAGAGAATTTTAAGAAAAACAGAGTAATAACGAAATAATGCCAACGCTAAAAGCCATACACATTTGCAATTCGCACCAGCCAACCTGAAAGCGAAAAATTGCAAGAGAGTATATCTTTTCCAACGCACAGTGATGACAGAAAGGAAAGCACGATTGCCCAACACTGTATAAAAGCAATAGCCACGAAGTAGTCGTGAATTCAAGGTCTGTACCACCACGCCCCATCCCAACGATTCGATTAAATTTGTGACATGAAGAAAATGTTCGTCAGCGGCATTGTTGTGATGTTATTTGCAGCTTGCCAGCCCCAAAACAATGCGGTTCAGGAAAACGCATCTCAAACCCAACCTGTTGCTGAAGAAAATTCGCAGGACTACCTCATGGCAGCCACCCTGTTTGTGCAACGAGCGGCAGAATATCAGGCTTTGTGTTATCAGGCATACGCAACCGCCACCTTCCGACTGCAACAGTCGTTCAAAGAAGTAGAAAATCCAGCGGTGATTCTCGATCTCGACGAAACCGTTCTCGACAACAGCCCCTACTCGGGCTGGCAGGTAATGAATAATCAACCTTATTCAGCAGATACCTGGGCCAAATGGACTGATCTGGCGGCAGCAGGTGAAGTGCCTGGAGCGGGTGCTTTTCTGCGCTTTGCCGACAGTTTGGGGGTGACCATGTTTTACGTTTCTAACCGCGATACTGCTGCGCTGGAACCGACCATTCGGAACATGAGCGATTTGAATATGCCCCAACTCGATCACAAACATTTCTTGCTGATGACCAATACCTCTGGCAAAAAAGAGCGTCGGCAGGAAGTGCAGGACAGGGGGTATAATGTGGTGATGCTGATCGGTGATAACCTCGGTGATTTTCACGAAAAATGGGATAAACAAGAAGACAATACCCGGGGGGTTATTACCGAAAACGACCGCAAAAAATTTGGGTTGGAGTATATCGTTCTGCCCAATCCAATTTACGGCACCTGGGAGGGTGACATTTATGAGTTTAACCGCTCTTTGAACGACGCACAGCGCGATTCAATTCGCCGTGAGGTTTTAAAAGTTGCACCGATAGGTGGTAGATAGTGTGCCGATCTATTTAACCCATTCAATCTCTACCTTGCGATCGAGTGGATTGGCAGCATCCGACTTATTGTCACCGAGATAGTTGACAACCAAACGCGATTCGTCAATGCCTTTGTTTTGCAGGTAATTGCGAACACTTTCGGCACGCCGGCGACTTAGCAAAATGTTGTACTCTCTATTTCCGGTGGCATCGGCAAAGCCGGTAATCATGACCTTGCGCTGCGGATCTTTAATCAGGGTTGATGCCATTTCGTTAAGCAAGGTTTGGTAATATAATCCAACCGCAGCACTGTTGCGTTCAAAGATAATGGAAGTGGCCGCGCCCTTTGTTTTGGAAGTTGAACTATACCCGTTTTCCACCTTTTCATACAGATCATCGATCTGTGCCTGCAGCCGTTTTTCAGAGTGAAGTAATTCTGTTCGTTGTTCGTCGTGGAGTCCAATAATTTGCTGCTGCATCAACTCAAAACGGTCGCTGAATTTGGCCATCAATCGATTGTTTTCTTCCAGCAACTCTACCACCTTCGTGTTAAAATCAACAGGCTTGCTTGGCGCAGGAGTCACCTTTTTCTTTTTGGGCAGTTTCAAGTTCAGCTCCGCCATATCTGCTTCCAACGAGGGTTCGAGTTGATGTGGAATGGGATTTAACGGTTGGTTTTTGTGAAATTTGTCAGTTTCTTCCTCCTCATCCCCATGCTCCAATTGCTGAATACGGTCGTTAATTTTTCCGATCAATCCGTGCGGAACCTCCTTGAGCTCAAACAACGAATCAATGAGCAACGCCACATCCATTTTCGAGGCCTTATCGAGCCGTTGCAACATTCGGTTTTCATCCGGCAAAGCCACTGCATGGGTGAATAGCAATTGGCCGTCGGTGTCAATCGGATCGGGGTGTTCTTCAATCAAAGTTTCCACTTCATGAGTAGCCGAAGTCTTTAATCCCTCCACGCGGTTGCGAAGTTCACGCTGCGAAATAGTGCTTTGCGCTTGAGCCACCGGGTTGGAATAATCAATGACATAGCCCTCGAGCTGGTGAAGTTGTAAGAGTTGCTTTTCGATTCTTCCCGAAAATCCCCAAAACGATTCCTTGGCCGGATGCGCGTAAAGTTCAAGGGCTTGAACCACAATTTGGTTGAGATGGTCAAACTGCTGAGGGGCCGGATGTCGAAAAGTGACCGTAGGTTGATCCCAAAGCACCAGCTCGTCCATGTAAAATCCGAGCGAATAATCGATCAGTTCCATCACACGCGACTGATAAATTGAAGCGGCCTCGTCTGCAAGTCCGCCAATGTGCTTTTGTGGTTGATGCGGCATTGTTGTATGTGCCGAAACCGCGCAGAGGCTGGCTGTCAGAAAAAATAGCAGGAGCGGAGCGGTCAGCAGAATTGATGACTTGACAATGACTGCTGAGTGCCTGTGTTCATAAAGGGCCATTTGATGCGTCAGTTTGTCAATGCTGAGGGTATTGCGGTTTTTTATCTAAAGGATACATAACCGAAAAATTCACTTTTTGAAATCAACGTGCAATTTACAGTAATGAACCGATGCCTTTGCACAGATTGCAATTAAATAATCAACAGAGGTTTGTAGATAATTCACACTGATTTATGATGGGCAACCGAGCGGTGTATTGTTCGTCTTATTTACGAAACACGTGCAAACATGATGGCACTTAAAACTGCCTGGTGTTGAATCGATAAAACATTGCGTTATGAACTGGATTAATGGATTTGCCGAAAGCCTTGTAAGTGCTTATGACTGGTTTAATGCCTCGTTTAGTGGCGGCGTTTTGATTGCGCTGATTTTCTTCCTGTTTATTGCAACAGTGGCCCAGTGGAGTTTGTATGAGAAAGCCGGGCAGAAGGGATACACTTGTTTGGTTCCGGTGCTGAATATTATTGTTTTTCTGCGCATTGTAGGAAGGCCGGCCAATCACATTTGGTATTTACTCATTCCGGGATTCAATTTCTACTTTCTGATCAAGGTCTACATCGAGCTGTGCCGGTCATTCGGCAAGCGATCATGGATGGACTACATGCTGGTGATTTTGTTCAACGGCTTTTACGTTCTGCACCTCGGACTTTCGTACGAAGAGAAATACTACGGACCGGTGTACAACCTTAAAAAGTCAGACGGCACCGTATCTTCAGCCCAGCTCGCTTAATAGTTTTCTACCTGCCTGCAGCGCCGCATCAATTCCTGCGGGGTTTTTACCTCCGGCGGTTGCAAAAAACTGCTGACCTCCGCCACCTCCGTTAATGTGTTTTGCCAAATCGCGGATCAACAGGCCGGCGTTCAGTGATTTTTCATTCATCAGCCGATCTCCCAACACCAGTGTCAGAGTGACTTTTCCATTATCTTCGGTCGCCAGCAGCATAAACAAATCGTCCATTTGCTTGCGCAACGCAAACGAAACGTTTTTCACCGAAGCTGGATCAAGCGCCACCTTTTGGGCAATGAACCGAGCACCGTTGACCTTTTCAGTTGATTTGATCAACGCTTCCTTGATATTGCCAGCCTGTGCACGCTGCGCCTTTTCCACTTCTTTCTGCAACTCCTGGTTGCGCTGTAGCAATTCCTCAACACTTTTTATCGGATCCTGTGGTGATTTCAGTACTGATTTCACCGTGTCGAGCATTTCGAGCTGGTCAATCACAAAACGCCGAGCACCTTCGTTGGTCAGTGCTTCAATTCGTCTTATTCCAGCGGCAATTCCTGATTCTGAAGTGATTTTAAACCAGCCAATTTCGCCGAGCTGCTGAACGTGGGTTCCGCCGCAAAGTTCTATTGATTCGCCAAATTTTATCACGCGAACTTCGTCCCCGTATTTTTCGCCAAAGAGTGCCACAGCTCCCATTTCGAGGGCATTTTCGCGTGGCATTTGTCGATGTTCCTCCAACGGAAGTCCGCTCCAGATGGCGTGATTTACTGTGATTTCAATTTGAGCCAGCTCTTCATCGCTTACTTTTCCGAAGTGCGAAAAGTCGAACCGCAGATAGTCGGGATGAACAAGCGAACCTTTTTGTTCTACATGGTTGCCGAGCACTTGTCGCAAGGCGTGATGCAGCAAATGCGTAGCGCTGTGATTGGCAGCGGTGAGTGCCCGTAAGTTTTCATCCACGTGGGCATTAAATAACGATTCCGGGTTTTTAGGCAGCCGATCGCTGAGGTGAATAATCAGTTGATTTTCTCTTTTGGTATCGAGAATCTGAATCTTTTCTTGTTCATTTTCAATGTAGCCAGTGTCACCAACCTGACCTCCACCTTCGGGATAGAATGGCGTGCGGTCGAAGATGAGCTGAAATTGCTGCTTGTTCTTGATTTTCACCGCACGATAGCGCACAATGCGTACTTTGGCCGTTAGCTGATCGTATCCATCAAACACGCTGTTGCGTTGTTCGCCCAGCTCCACCCAATCGGCCGCTTCAATGGCAGTGGCCTTTCGCGACCGGTCTTTTTGTTTTTGCAACGCCACCTCAAAGCCTTTCATATCCACCGAATTTCCGGCTTCACTGAGAATAAGCGCAGTGAGGTCAATGGGAAAACCAAAGGTATCGTATAGAACAAAAGCGGTTTCGCCGTCCATTTCAGCACCTGAATTGTTTTTCATGAATTCCTCAATTCGACTGATTCCATGAGCGAGCGTGCGCAAAAAGGTTTCTTCTTCTTCACGAATCACGCTGGTGATTAGTTTTTTCTGGTGATTAAGTTCGGGGAAAAAATCACCCATTTCGCTTTCCAGCACCTCTACCAAACGATAGAGAAAGGGTTCTCGCAGATGGAGAAAGGAGAACGCATACCGCACAGCGCGGCGCAAAATCCGACGAATCACATATCCAGCTCCGGTATTCGAGGGCAGTTGCCCATCTGCTATGGCAAACGCAATGGCGCGAATGTGATCGCTGGCCACGCGAAAAGCAACGTCCTTTTTACTTTCTGTAGCGGTGTACTGCTGATTGGTAATTTGCTCCAGCTCACGGATGATGGGCTGAAAAATATCGGTGTCGTAGTTCGATTCAACGCCTTGAATAGCCATGGTGAGCCTTTCGAGGCCCATGCCTGTGTCGATGTGTCGGGCGGGCAGGGGAGTGAGTTTGCCGCTGGCCTGCCGGTTGAGCTCCATAAATACCAAATTCCAGATTTCAACCACCAGGGGATGGTCTTCGTTGACCAGCGTGTGTCCGGAAATCTGTTTCCGCTCTTCGTCGCTGCGCAAGTCGATATGAATTTCTGAACACGGACCACAGGGCCCAGTTTCACCCATTTCCCAAAAGTTGTCTTTTTTATCACCGTTCAGAATGCGATCGGCAGCAATGTGTTTTTCCCAGTACTTTTTGGCTTCATTATCGGGCGGTAATCCATCATCTTCGTCGCCTTCAAACACCGTGACGTACAGCCGGTCGGGGTCGAGCTGATAGACATCGGTGAGCAGTTCCCAAGCCCAGGCGATGGCTTCTTTTTTATAGTACCCGACTTCCGGATCGCTTGGATCGCCAAACGACCAGTTGCCGAGCATTTCGAACATGGTGTGATGGTATGTGTCTACACCCACTTCTTCCAAATCGTTGTGCTTGCCCGATACACGAAGGCATTTTTGAGAATCTGCAACACGATGATACTTTGGCGTTTCATTGCCAAGGAAAAGATCTTTAAACGGATTCATCCCCGCGTTTGTAAACATCAAAGTGGGGTCGTTTTTGACCACTATCGGAGCGGAAGGAACGATCTGATGATTTTTTTCTGCGAAGAATTGAAGGAAATGTTGACGGATGTCTCGAACTTTCATCTGATTATGAGCGGGTTATTTCTTAATATTAGTTAAAGCCGTCCGAAAAAAGGAATGACAAAATTAGATTATTTTTACATTTGCCCATTAATTCAGGGCGCTTTGCGTTTTGTAAGTTGAAACATGCCTAAAGTTCGCTATAAATACAATCCCAGTACGCTTAATTATGAGCGGGTTAAGGTTACCTTTGCCGATCGTCTCAAACAAGTGAGCTCCTATATGGTGCTCGGATTGTTTTTTGCTTCGATCATATTGTTGGTGGCCTACACTTTTTTTGATTCGCCCAAGGAGAAAATGCTTAGGCGCGAAAACGCGTTTTTAATCAGTCAGTTCGAGTTGCTCAATAAGGATCTCCACCGGGTGGAGAAAGTGCTTGCTGATATTGAGAATCGCGATGACAACATCTACCGCACCATTTTTGAAGCCGAACCAATTCCCGAAAGTGTGCGGCAGGTTGGTGTAGGTGGCGTGAACCGCTACAACTATTTAACCGGGTATGATGTTTCTGATTTGGTTGTAGATTCCCGCTATCAACTGGATCGCCTCGAAAAGCGTTTGTATATCCAGTCTAAATCGTTTGATGCGGTAATCGAATTGGCCAAAAACAAAGAACAAATGCTGGCCTCTATTCCTGCTATCCAGCCGGTGAGTAACAAGGAGCTCAAGCGCATGGCCTCGGGCTTTGGAAACCGCATTCACCCGTTGTATAAAGTGTGGAAAATGCACTGGGGAATGGATTTTTCAGCTCCCGTGGGTACCGAAATTTATGCCACAGGCGACGGTGTGATCAAGGAAGTGCACCCACGAAACAACCGTGGATATGGAAAATATGTGGTAATTGACCATGGTTTTGGATACGAGACGCTCTATGCCCACATGAGCAAAATCAATATGCAAAAAGGGCAAAAAGTGAAGCGCGGAGAAGTTATTGGTTTGGTGGGTAATACGGGCTCGTCGAGCGCGCCACACCTGCATTACGAAGTTTTGAAGGACGGTAGGAAAATCAATCCGATAAACTTTTTCTTTAACGACCTCACTCCTGAAGAATACGACCGTCTGATTGAAATGGCATCGCACGCAAACCAGTCATTCGATTAAGATGTCGGCCGAAATGTTTCCCGATAGCAAATTGTACTACTCTATTGGAGAAGTATCCGAAATGATGGGTGTCAACGCTTCTCTTATTCGCTTTTGGGAAAAAGAATTCGATATCATCCAGCCGCACAAAAACAAAAAGGGCAACCGACTTTTCACAAAAAAGGACATCGAAAACCTGAGGCTGATCCAATACCTGGTCAAAGACCGTGGATTCACGCTTGAGGGAGCCCGGCAGAAACTGAAAGATAATCCCAACGCCGCCGAGCGCGAAGGGGAAATGACCGACCGCTTGAAGAAAGTGCGGGAGTTTTTGTTGGAGTTGAAGGAGAATTTGTAGTCAACTTTCTGTAGGAGCTACCCAAAACACCCCACGCTATGTTTTTGAAGTAGGAATGTTTTAACGGTTGTCACATTGCACAACAATCACAAAGGTTGTTTTTCACGATTGTCGCGTATCCCCTTTTGCGCTACGCACCTTCCTAGCGCACCTTGTTAGACTTAATGCATTAATCTGTACCTGCTTCATAGTCTGATATAAGAGGGTCGGCTTTGGAGTTTTTTCCTATCTTCATTCCATCCAAACCAACCAAAATGAATGATGTTAGCCACCTCTGACCATAACAACCAATTAAAATACGGCAAAAAATTGCGGTTACACGGGCACCCGACATAGCGCGGTGGCGACGCGGAATAACATATCCTTAATTTCAGACTTCTTTAATGAACCTGGATCTGGTGCCTCCCGCACCAACCGAATTTTACCGGCAGTGGGCAAGGCGCCCAATGCCAAAACCATTTTCATCTTTACAACCATGAAATGTAAAGCCCTATTCTTCGCTTTGTTTCTGCCTTTGATGTTGAATGCTCAGAACCTGGTGCCCAATGGAAGCTTTGAAGATTACGTATCCTGCCCCGATCATCTGGACGGGATGGAGTTTGTGGAACATTGGTATAAATCAATTATAGAACCGGGAATTGACTACTACCTTAACCCGAGTCCGGATTATTTCCATGAGTGTGC
>CAZARI010000022.1:0-42742 GCA_964487545.1 uncultured Cryomorphaceae bacterium | reverse complement strand
AACCGGGAATTGACTACTACCTTAACCCGAGTCCGGATTATTTCCATGAGTGTGCGCTTCATCCTAATTTGGGTGTGCCAGAGAATATTGCCGGAAATCAACTTGCACATAATGGCAACGCTTATGTTGGAGTGATTAGTTATAGTTCTAATAATTATAATTATCGTGAAATAATTGGAGTTGAATTAACATCTTCCTTAGTTCCTGGTCAGTCATATTTCTGCAGTTTCCTGTTTTCTAGAGCTGTGGGGTGGGGTGGGAACACTTGACTAGCAATAAATCAACTTGGGATAAAATTTTCTAACTCAGAAGTCTTCACAAGTACAGAGCAAGTAATAGATGGTTTGGTCCACTTAAATGTAGAAGAAGTTGCAATAGACTCGATAAACTGGATGCTATTCTACGGTGAATTTGTTCCCGATGAATCATATCAATATATTCACATCAGGAATTTTTTCTCTGATGAGGTGACAGAAGTGATGACATTTAGTGAAATCTCTGTCTGGGCATATTATTTCATTGATAATGTAAGGGTCAGCACTGATCCACTCGACATCACTTCAGTAGAAGCTCTTGAATTAGGTACTGATCTCAGATTATTTCCTAATCCTGTTAATGGCGAGTTAAATATTGTTTCACTGGAAAACATGAAGAATATTCGAATCTATTCTGTTTCGGCTCAAGTGATTGAAGATGTTAAGCTTAAAGGCCAGAATAATTTCCGAATGGATTTAAGTAATCTTTCTAAAGGGCTTTACATAGCCATTGTTCAATTTGAAAATGGTGATACTAAAGCAGTAAAAATCAATAAAATTTAACGTTATGAAAAATATAGTTTTTAATATAATCATTGTATTCAATATGATGACTTTTAGTTTTAGTGAAGCAAAGTCACAAGCGTCTTTTCTTGGAAATAATTCAGGAAACCCAACTGATTATTCCGGTTGGGATAACACAGTCACCTTCCCCCTCAACATCCGTCACGATGCCTTTTATCCCATTATTTTCAGCACCAATGCTACGGAACGTATGCGTATAGCTCAATGGGGTAATGTCTCCGTTGGTGACAATACAAATCCAAGAGCAAAATTGGAAATCACTCTTTATAATGAAAATGCCGCAGCACCGCCGTATTTTGAAAGTACCGCTGTGCTGGCATACAACAGATTTATGTCTGAGGAACCGAGTGGTTTTGTAAACAGGGGAATTCGGGCTATTTCTGAAGCTCCTAATAATGGGTTAGCTCAATTTAATGGTAGTAATATGGGGGGTACTTTTTGGGCTAGAAGAGCTGCTTTCAATATTGGCGTGTTTGGCAATGCAAGTTGGGTTGAGAATTTGGGTCCCGAAACAATGGTTTCGGGTATATCGGGTATCGGAGTGTCAGGCGTAGCCAGAGGTCATAATTCATTAAATGTTGGTGTTCAAGGTCGGGTAGGGGTTCACCCTGACCATCCCGGAGCCTGGATCTGGTGCCTCCCGCACCAATCGAATTTTACCGGCAGTGGGCAAGGTGCCTAATGCCAAACCATTTCCACATTATACACCGACCCTGTCTTTGTCTTTAACCTTTCAGAAATACCGCCCATCTTCCAGGTAGTTCTGCACATAATCCTTCACCCCCTCCTCCAATGAGTAGAAGTCATCTAGGTAACCCGAATCGCGGAGCTTATTCATATTGGCTTCGGTAAAGTATTGGTACTTATCGCGGATGTCTTCAGGGGTATCAATAAATTCAATAGCCGAATCCCTGCCCATGGCTTCAAAAGTTGCGTTGGCCAGATCCACAAAAGTCCGGGCTTTTCCGGTTCCGAGGTTAAATAATCCAGAAACCTTTCTGTTTTCCATCAAAAACTGACAAACCTTTACCACGTCTTTTACATACACGAAATCTCGCAATTGTTCGCCGTCCTTGTAGTCTGGGTGATGTGAGCGAAACAATTTCACCTTGCCGGTTTCTTTAATTTGCCGGAACGCGTGAAAAATAACCGAAGCCATTCTTCCCTTGTGGTATTCGTTAGGACCGAATACATTAAAGAATTTAAGTCCCGCCCAGAAAAAAGGTTTTTCTTCCTGCGTCAACGCCCAACTATCGAATTCATTTTTGGAATCACCATAAGGATTCAACGGCTTGAGCAGGTCAACCAGGTCATGCCGGTCCTCATAGCCGTGTTCACCCATACCATAGGTGGCAGCCGAAGAAGCGTAAACCAGCGGAATGCCGTACTTCACACAGCGATGCCAGATTTCTTTCGAAAAGTTCACGTTAAGCTTTTCAAAAACCTCGCGATCAAATTCCGTGGTGTCGGTTCGGGCACCGATATGAAAGATAAACTGCACCAGGTCTTCGTGCCGGTCGAGCCAGGCGCAAAACACATCGCGCTCCACCAACTCACTGAATTCCTTGTCCTCGAAGTTAGCCTTTTTTTTGGGGTGGTCAAAACGGTCAACCAACACCAGATCACGGTATCCGGCCCGGTTAAGCTGTTCGGCCAAACAACTGCCAATGAATCCTGCCGCACCAGTTATAACGATCATTTTATAGTCTTTGTTAAGAACTGCTAAGGTATCGTTTCTAAGAATAAAACGTTGAATTAGCTGTATATTTGCAGCAGATTTACACTTATGAAAACAGTATATGTCACACGTCGCGAACGTTTCAACGCCGCCCATAAATTGTGGAATCACGATTGGGACGAACAGAAGAATTTGGAGGTATTCGGTAAATGTGCCAATCCCAACTGGCACGGTCACAATTACGAATTGCTGGTGACAGTAAAAGGAACCCCAAAGCCCGAAACCGGCTATTGCCTCGACCTCAAAGATCTGAGCGCAATGCTCAAGGAAAAGGTGGTTGATATTTTCGATCACAAAAACATCAACCTGGATGTGGCCTGTATGGCCGGTAAAATGGCTTCCACGGAAAACATGGTCATTGCCATCTGGGAATTGATAGAAAACCCCGTTCAGCAAATGGGTTGCGCGCTGCACAAGGTGGAACTGAGAGAAACAGAAAATAATTTTGCCGAATACTATGGCGGAAAATAATATGGAAGAAGGTATAGAAATTCGAAGTGAAGGCTACGAAAGGGTCGAAAAATTTGACACCAATGCCATCGAAGCATTGGCCGAAGCCTACCACAATATTCTGGTTCGTGTAGGAGAAGAACCCGCACGCGATGGATTGTTAAAAACTCCCGAACGCGCCGCAAAGGCCATGCAGTTTATGACGCATGGATACGATCAAAATCCGGCCGAAATTCTGCGCTCGGCCATGTTTCGCGAAGAGTACAGCCAAATGGTAGTGGTTAAAGACATTGAGATGTATTCGCTGTGCGAGCATCACCTGCTGCCGTTTTTTGGAAAAGCGCATGTGGCCTACATCCCCAACGGCCATATTGTTGGATTGAGCAAACTTCCGCGTGTGGTAGATGCTTATTCGCGCCGGTTGCAGGTGCAGGAGCGGCTCACCAATCAAGTGCGCGATTGCATTGAAGAAACATTAAAGCCTGCCGGAGTAGCAGTGGTTATCGAAGCAACTCACATGTGTATGGCCATGCGTGGGGTGCAAAAACAAAACTCCATTACCACCACTTCGGCCTTTACCGGAGAATTTTTAAAAGAAAGAACACGCAATGAATTTTTATCTTTGCTGTCAGCAAAATTGCATTAAACAACTATGGAAAATAATTTTTTAAGATCACAAGGAGAAACCGCGTTTTCAGCACAACAATCGGCTACTTCCCTCAAAAGCTTTATGTCGAGTGTATTTACCTACATGACCGGAGCGCTCACCATCACCGGATTGGTGTCGTGGTACATCGGTACGGATCCGTCCTTGCTCGCCTACCTGATTAGTGAAACAGGATTTACGATGTTGGGGTGGGTAGTGTTGCTCGCACCGCTGCTGCTGGTTTTTGCCATCGGCGGAATGTTTCAGAAGCTCACCTCACAGTCACTACTCGGTTTGTTTGTGGTGTATTCGGCGCTGATGGGTGCCAGCCTGAGTTTCATATTCGTAGTTTACACGATGAGTTCAATTGCCAGTGTGTTTTTTATCACAGCCGCTACGTTTGGCGTAATGGCATTGCTGGGTTATACCACAAAAACGGACCTTACCGGCTTTGGATCCATCCTGCGCATGGCGCTGATTGGAATTATCATTGCCATGGTGGTCAATTTCTTTATGCAAAGTGCCATGATGCACTATGTGATCAGCATTCTCGGAGTATTGATTTTTACTGGACTCACTGCCTACGATACCCAAAAGCTGAAACGCATCGGTATGGGCGTTGAATACGGCTCGGAAGAGGCGTCAAAGCTGGCCATGATGGGAGCACTGACGCTTTACCTCGATTTTGTCAATTTGTTTTTGTTCATGTTGCGTCTGTTTGGCGACAGACGTTAACTCGATTTACAGTTAATTTATCGCTAAAGAGAAGGGTAGCTTTACCTTTCTCTTTTTTATTTTCGTCTCCTATAAAATTAAGCGAACACGATCATGAAGGCATACGTTTTTCCAGGGCAAGGATCCCAGTTTTCAGGAATGGGTAAGGAACTGTACGACAACCACAGCCACCTGCGCGAACGCTTTGAGCAGGCCAACGAAATTCTCGGTTTCCGCATAACCGACATTATGTTTGGCGGCAGCGACGAAGAATTGAAACAAACCAAAGTAACGCAACCTGCTATCTTCCTTCATTCGGTTATTTTGGCCGAAGCGCTGGGCGATCAATTTCGTCCTGATATGGTTGCTGGACACTCACTGGGTGAGTTTTCCGCTCTGGTAGCGGCAAAAGCCCTCGACTTTGAATCGGGCCTGAGACTGGTGAGTCAGCGAGCCATGGCCATGCAAAAGGCTTGTGAAAAGACCGCATCTACCATGGCTGCCATTCTGGGTTTGAACGATGAGGTGGTGGAAAAGGTTTGTGCCGAAACCGAAGGCATTGTGGTGCCGGCCAACTATAACTGTCCGGGGCAGCTCGTTATTTCCGGTGAGATAAAAGCAGTGGAAGCCGCCTGTGAGGCACTGAAAGAAGCCGGTGCGCGCAGAGCCCTAATTTTACCCGTAGGAGGTGCGTTTCATTCGCCGGTGATGGAACCCGCGCGAAGAGAACTCGCCGATGCCATTGAAGCCGCCGCCTTTAATGCTCCGGTTTGTCCGGTCTATCAAAACGTGAATGCGCTTGCGGTAACCGATCCTGAGGAGATGAGAAAAAACCTGAATGCACAACTTACCGCACCGGTAAAATGGACACAAACCATGCAACTTATGTTGACCGACGGTGCAAAAGAAGTGATTGAAGTGGGCCCGGGAAAAGTTTTACAAGGTCTGTTCAAAAAAGTAGACCGTGCCGTTGAGGTCAGCAGCGCAGAAGTTTAACCAAAGCGCATCAAAACGCTAGTCTTCTTCCTCCATTCTTTCGGTGCCTTCATCTTCAATTATTGGGAAATCACCGGACACCACCTGACTGGCATTGCCTAGATACGTCCAGTGAATATTGGTGCTGTATTGATTAAAAACCCGGTGCACTTCTTCGGTGGTTGCGTTTTTCACCAACGGTGTGATATCGGTAACTTTTTGCCAGTCGCCCAGAATTTCTGCATCGCCCAAAACGTGCGCCTGTGCATCTACTGTTTCTTGCGAAAGGTAGTTAAGCGTGATAAATAAAGCCTTTCTCTGATTCAGCTCTTGTTCGGAAAATCCCTGTGCCTTGGCGCGATTGATTTGCGCTACCATTGCTTCGGCCGCTTGTTTCGGTTTTGTAGTGGCCGCATAAATAGCGTTTGAAGGGTGTTTTTGCTCTTCCCCGGTGAAAGCAGAAGGGGAGTCAGCAATTTGCTCGTCGATGGTGAGGGCTTCGTTCAGTCGATCGGATAGCATGCTCATGGCCAATTCGTTGGGAATGCTTTCAGGGCTCCATCGCGCAGGCGCAGGCATTCGCGCCTGAATGTGGTTGATCTCCAGATCGCGGTGGTGAATAGTGGCTCCGGCGCTTATTTCTGGAGATGTGGCTGTTTTTTGGAGTTCCGATTCTGCGGGCATTTCACCGAAAGTATCGGCTATCTTTTGCTGCAAATCAGCGCGATCGATATCACCAACCACCACGATAAAACAATTTTCCTTGGTCAGGATTTTTGCATAGTGATTGCGCACATCATCTGGAGTCAGATCAAACAGGGATTCTTCAGTACCTGCGGGATTTTTTGCATAGTCTGTTCCTGCAAATGCGCCTGCCAACGACTGTGCTGCAATGCGCTCTTCTGCGACGTTGCTACTTCTGCGATTTCGGGCGTACAGCTCATCGCGAAATGCATAAAATGCGCCGTCGGCCATGCGCGGTTTCATAATTGATTCGCTCCACAGTGCCCACGAGTCATTCCAAAACATTTTCAAAGCGGTCATCCCAAGATATCCGTAGTCGTATCCCGATTTTCCGGAAAGACCGATACCAAAATCGCGCGTTTCGTAGAAAATATCTTCGGAAGATCGGTTTTCCGTGCCGCCAAAAAGTGCCATTTCAAAGGCCAGCGCTTCAATGCCTTGTTGACTTTCCGGATAATTGGCCGTGCCACCCCGGATATACAGACGAACAGCTACCACTTCACCGGGCAGCCTTTTGTGAATAACCTTCAGGCCGTCAACATCAAAGGCGGTGGTGTTGTTTTGACCGGAAGCATTCTGAAATCCCGCCAAGGCAAAGGCAAGTGCAGTGAATATTGGTATGAATAATCGGTTAGTCCTCATTCTTTAATTGTTTTCAATGGCTGAAAGGTTTCTATCCCCAGCATGTCTTTCAATTGGGGGGTGAGCATTACACCAGTTACATTAGGTTGCCCTTGGATATAAGATCTGATCAGGTTGTTGAGATCGTCGCGGGTTACCGATGAAATATTCGCAGTGTAATCTGTAAAGTAGTCGATGTCGGCAGAGGCCCACCAGAACGAAATGTTGTGTACTAGCTCCGACGGGGTTTCGCGACTATAGAGCTCTTGGATAATCAACATGCGTTTGGCATTTTCAATTTCGTCATCGGTAAAGTATTCCGGCGAATTTAAATTGCTCAGATTGGAATCTAATTCTTCCATCGCAGCACTTATTCCGTCGGCTTTGGGAACCATGAAAATGGTGAGAGGTGCACCGTATTTCTGAGTTGCATAACCCACACCAATTTGGTAAGCCAAACCCGAAGCCACCAGGTTTTGATTGAGAGTGGAATTGCTTTGGCTCAGCAGGTAAGTGAGCACATCTGCGGCATAAGTTGCCTTTCGGTCTGTTCTGGTGTCGGGGCCGTGAAAAGCAGCGATAATAATGGGTGATTGAGCCTGCTGATTTAGCGTAATCACTCCTTCTGAGCGGGTAAGCGCAGAAAAGTCCGGAACGGGGTGTTGCTCGTGTGGCGGCCGTTCGGGTGCTTTCCAGTTGGAGAAATGCCGTTGCACGGCGTCGAAAATCGCCTGATGAGATACGTTGCCGCTAATGATTAATATACTGTTGGATGGCACGTAGTATTGCCGGTGCATGGCTGCAAGTTGCTCGGGCGTTGCATTGCTTATAACGGACTGATTGCCCAGTGCATTTTTTCGGTGCCATTGATTTCCCCAGAGCTTTTTATCGATGTCCTGAATCAGAAAGTGCACCGGATTGCTTTCGGCTTGCTGAAATTTGGCCTCGATGATCGGATGTTCACTTTTGATGGCGGTGTCGGCAAATAGTGGATGTTGAATGGCGGCGCTCATAAATTCGAGACCATTGTCCACTTCGTGACTGCTCAGGTTTATCGTGAAACTGGCGCGTTCTATACCAGTCGTGGCATTGAAAATAATGCCCAATTCTTGAATTTTATTTTCGATGGCTTCTCGGGAGTTGTATTGTTCGTTGGCCTTAAAAAACATGTGTTCAAACAGGTGGGCCAACCCGTTGGTTTGTGCGTTTTCGGTAACCGAGCCGGTTTTAAATGCCAGTTGAATCGTTGCCAAGGGTACGGTGGGGTCTTCAACAACCAAAACCTCAAGCCCATTGTTGAGCTGGTTGTGATAAAAGTTTTCGGGGAGGTCTCCCTGAGCGCTCAACGTCGTACTTAGGTGAAGAAAAAGAATCAGGCAGGTGAACGCCAGTGAGTTTTTCATATTTCAATCTTATTTTGAACTAAAGTAAAAGATAAATTTTTAATGCTTTTGAAGCGTCCGCTAATCATGGTCTATCAGTTCATTTCCGAGGTCCCGTTTGGGGTTTTTTATGATGGAAATTCAGGTAAATGTCGGTTCTTTGCACCGCAAAATGAAGGCCAAAAAACAATCGACATATAGTGCACAGTTTTGGTTGCTGTGCCTCAGTCTGTTTCTCTTTTTGGGAAGCTTCAACCTAATTATTCCTGAATTACCCTCCTATCTTCGTGAAATGGGCGGTGAGCAGTATCTGGGGTGGATTATTTCCCTTTTTGCGCTGACTTCCGCAATTTCACGTCCGTTGAGTGGTAAACTAACCGATAGGATTGGCCGCGTTCCGGTGATTTTTTTTGGGGTGGCCATTAGCGTGGTTTGTGGTGTTTTGTACACTGTGGTAGTTGGAATTGCCGGTTTTTTTCTCATACGATTGCTACACGGTTTCAGTGCGGGATTTGCCCCAACCGGAAACACCAGTTTGTTGTCAGACATTATTCCTGCCAAAAAACGGGGCGAAGCCATGGGCATTGTTGGCATTTCCACCAGTATGGGAATGGCTGTTGGTCCACCGGTTGGCAGCCTGCTGGCCATTCATTACTCGCACGATGTGATGTTTGTGGTGTCCTCGGCAGCAGCGCTTGTTTCTATGTTGTTGATTTTTGGAATCAAAGAAACATTACCGCAAAAGCAACCTTTTAAATGGAATATGGTGGTTTTGAAAAAGGACGAACTGATTGATCGCGATGTTCTTGTGCCCGGAATAGTGATGCTGCTCACCATTTTTTGTTTCGGGCTCTTGCTCACCATCGTACCGGATTACAGCACTTTTCTCGGATTTGAGAATAAAGGTATATTCTTTACTTACATGCTTGTGGCTTCCCTGTCGGTGCGATTGTTTGCCGGACGAGCCAGTGATCGCTACGGCCGCAAGCGGGTGTTGAAGGTTGGAATTGCGCTACAAATTATTGCTTTGGTAATCATGGGGCTGATTCCTTCAGCTACTGCGTTCTTAACAGCCGCCGTACTATTTGGTTTAGGCGCTGGAATTCTATCGCCCACGCTGTTTGCCTGGACGGCCGATCTGGCGGCTGACCACCAACGCGGAAAAGCCATGTCCACCCTTTTCCTGGCCCTCGAAATTGGTATTTTTTGCGGAGCGTTGGCTTCTGGTTATATTTATAACAACAACAGCGGATTTTTTGCTGTTACCTTTTTTACCGGAGCAACTTTTTCCGTGCTGGCACTCATATATTTAATTCGGTGGGCGCCCGATCAACACGAAACCACAAAACCAAACATAGAAGTGAAACCGTTTTTGCATGAAAATAGATTGTAAATTGCATATTTAACAAAAGTGCCAATGAACATCGATCAATATCTGAGCTTTATTATTGAAAGTTGTAATGTGACATGCAGGAAAATGTTAAGAAGACATTCACAGCCGAGGGACAACCATTCCCTATTCGCGATGTGAATCTTAAAAAGAAAAATTAAACGATCACCAATTATAAATCTCGAACATCATGAGAAGACTAAGTTTTACCCTCTTTTTATTTTTTGTGCCGGTCGCCATTACCTTGGCGCAAGACGGCAATACTAACGCGACGTTGTCACTCGAAACGTACTCGTTGTTTTTGGAAAATAACCATAAAAATACGCTAAGCCTTTTTCAGGGTGATCCCGCAACAGCAGATACCACCTGGCAATTTGGTGGGATGGTTGGTTTGAATTTTAGTCAGTCGGCCTATGTGAACTGGGCAGCCGGAGGTGAAAATTCCATTTCATACACCGCCATGCTAAATACATTTCTTAAATATCAGAAAGGCAACTCCAGGTGGAATACCACCCTCGATTTAGCCTATGGCCAGTCGCGTATTGGCGAAGGTGGCCGCATGAAAAAGATCGACGACCGCATCGACTTCAACTCCAAGTACGGGTATAAAATGACCGATAAACTTTTTCTCAGTGCGCTGATGAACTTCAGAACCCAGTTCGACCTGGGCTATAACCTCCCCAACGATTCGGTGTTCTTTTCAGAATTTATGTCACCGGCATACCTCACACTTGCACTTGGTTTGGATTATATCCCTTCAGAAAATTTCAGCGTGATGCTCTCTCCAATCGCCGGAAAAATGACCATGGTAATGAATCAGCGACTCGCAGATGCAGGCAGCTACGGCGTTGAGCCAGCCGAATACAACGATTTGGGTGATAAAATAGCCGATGGCAAAAACGTACGACTCGAAATGGGTGCATCGCTCATGGCGCGCTACAACGTTTCACTGGTCAATGAGAGCATCAACTTTGCCACTAAGTTGCAACTGTTTAGCAATTACCTAGAAAAGCCAGGAAACATCGACGTGAACTGGGAAGGACTACTTACGTTTAAAATCAACGACTTCCTTAATGCAAGTATCGCTGCCGAATTGATTTATGATGACGATATTCATGTAGTAATTGTGGAAGACGACGTGGCGCGAAGTGCTCCCAGAACCCAATTTCGTGAAGTGTTGAGTATCGGGTTGGCCTATAATTTTAGATAAAGAAATCTGTGGTTTAGCCGGTGAGCTTTATCATAAAAAATCTTTCTGGCATAACTATTGATTTTGTCGGGGCTGTATCATTTAAAAATAAAATCATGAAAAAATTAATGTTAGTGTTAATGGCTTTTGGAATCGCAGGAGCAACATTTGCGCAGCGATCTGAGTCACCCAGAGCCGAAAGGAATATGAAAAGCGTGCAGTCGGAAGGCAACATAGAAGAACGCGCAAAGAAAAAAACCGAATACCTCACAAAGGTGCTGTCGCTTACCGAAGAACAACAAAAGCAGGTGTATGAGCTGCATCTCACCGAAAGGGAGGCCTTGAAGAAAGCGAATGAACAACGCAGCCAAATGCGTGAAGAAGCCAAAGAAAGAAGGCAGACGCGAGAGGATAAAATGAGTGAAATCCTCACTCCCGAGCAAATGGAAAAATGGCAATCAGAAAAGCAACAACGCAAGGAGCGCTCTCAGCACCAAAAAAGAGAAATGCATAAAAAGGAAATGAGAAAAGGCGATTCTCAACGCTCAAAACCAGTACAAGCTCCGAAAAATGAGCTTCAGCGAAAATAGCGGTTGTACCAGTATATTCACCGATTGAAAATCAGAAAAACAGGCCCTAGACCGGCCTGTTTTTTTATTTTGATTTGTGCGTAGACCGATTTGTCGCAAATATCCCATACACTAAATAGAAATCAAGGCTTACCGTGGGCAACTGACTTGTGCGGGCTTCTCCAATAAAATGGATCGCGGAAGAAGTAGAAAGGCGTTTCAATCGTTTTTGGACAAGGTGCAGGAAATGAAAGCCATTGCAAGCCCATAATAAAACCGTTCTATAATGCTAAATTTGCGGTAATTCAAAAATCTTAAAGTTAATCTTACCCATGCAGAAAATTAAAGTTCAGAATCCGGTTGTGGAAATGGACGGGGACGAAATGACCCGTATTATTTGGGAGTTCATCAAAGGTAAGCTCATTCTACCCTATCTCGATCTCGACATAAAATACTATGACCTCAGCGTCACCTCCCGCGATGAGACCGACGATCAAATTACCATCGATGCTGCCGAGGCCATTAAAAAATACAACGTTGGAATCAAGTGTGCAACCATCACACCCGACGAAGGACGTGTCGAAGAGTTCAAACTCAAAAAAATGTGGCGATCACCCAACGGAACCATCCGCAATATCGTTGGTGGAACCGTATTCCGCGAGCCGATTATTATGCGAAATGTGCCGCGGCTGGTGCCCGGTTGGACCCAGCCCATCTGCATCGGTCGTCACGCTTTTGGCGATCAGTACAAAGCCACTGACACGGTGATTAAAGGAAAAGGAAAACTCACCATGACATTCACTCCCGAAAATGGCGGTGAAGCACAAACCTGGGAGGTGTACAATTTTCAAGGTGACGGCGTGGCGCTGAGCATGTACAACACCGACGAGTCGATCTACGGCTTTGCCCGTTCGTGCATGAATCAGGCCCTAACCAAAAAATGGCCCTTGTACCTGAGTACCAAAAACACCATCCTGAAAGCCTACGACGGAAGATTTAAGGATATTTTTGAAGAAGTGTTCGAGAATGAATTCAAAGAAAAATTCGAGGCAGCAGGAATTACCTACGAACACCGGTTGATCGATGATATGGTGGCTGCCGCCATGAAGTGGAATGGCGGATTTGTGTGGGCCTGTAAAAACTACGACGGCGACGTACAAAGCGACACGGTAGCACAGGGGTTTGGCTCGCTCGGTTTGATGACTTCGACCCTCGTAACTCCCGACGGAAAAACCATGGAAGCGGAAGCGGCACACGGAACAGTTACCCGTCACTACCGTCAACATCAGCAAGGTAAAAAGACTTCAACCAACCCTATTGCATCTATTTTCGCTTGGACACGAGGTCTGGCTTTTCGCGGAAAACTCGATGGAAACCAGGAGTTGATCAACTTCTGCGAAACCCTCGAGCAGGTGTGTATCGATACCGTGGAAAGTGGCAAAATGACCAAAGATTTGGCCTTGCTCATTCACGAGGATAAAACCACCAGCGAACATTTTCTCACCACAGAGGGATTTTTAGCTGCGCTGGATGAAGAATTGCAAAAGCGTTTAAAAAAATAAGCGAAAGCTGATCCATCAAAAAGGCTGTCTGAATTTCAGACGGCCTTTTTTTATGCTTGATTCATCCGTCGACAGTTTTGTGGCTGCCGACGACTTCAAACGGCGATTCGTAAAAAACTTCGTTTTGAGCTATAACCTTATCAAAGTGTTAGCGTAACATGGGGCAACTCCCTAATTATTTGGGGGTGTACTAAAAACTGCATGATGATGAATTCACTTTTCAGATTATTGTCAATTATCCCGCTTACGCTTTTGGTTTTCACCGTCCACGCTCAGTGTCCGGTTATCGAATGCGGAGAAGATATAACGCTCTATTTGCCGGCTGATAATTGCTCGGTGGCATATCATTTCGATGCACCTATTGTAACCGATCAGTGCTACGGCTCAGCCAATTTTCATTATACCGGCGAAACCCAAATTTATGTTGTTCCATCCGGAGTAACCGAAGTTAAAGTCAATGCATGGGGCGCTTCTGGTGGTCATGGTTCGGGTCCTCAAAACCATCTCAATATGGGAGGTAAAGGCGCTCTCGCCAGCGGAGTGATTGCTGTGGACGAAGGAGATACCCTTTATATTAATATCGGAGGTAAGGGGCAGAATGCACAGCTTGCCGGTTCGGCCGGTGGAGGATGGAACGGCGGTGGCCACGGCGGATTCGACGCGGCATACACTGGCAATGGCGCGGGCGGTGGCGGTGGCGCAACAGATATACGCATTGGCGGAAACAGTCTTGACCATCGCGTGTTGGTTGCTGCCGGTGGCGGTGGAGCTGCTAAAAATGCGATCGGAGGCGACGGCGGCGAGGAATACGGGATGGCTGGAAACGCTTTCGGCGTTGGTCAACCCGGAATGGGCGGTGAACCCCATGCCGGAGGAGCGGTTTACAACACCGACCGAGAAGCTACTCCCGGTGAGTTTGGACTCGGCGGAAGCGGATCAACCAACCATGCCTCATGGGGTGGTGGTGGAGGTGGTGCTGGCTATTACGGTGGAGGCGGCGGAACAGCCGTTGCAGACCACAGCTCTGGACACGCAGGTTCAGGTGGCGGAGGATCTTCATTTGCCGGTGACGCCGCGGATGTGCTTCTGCTAGCCGGACAGCGCATCGGAAACGGAATGTTGGTGTTAACCTACAGCAATACCGACGAACTCAGAGCCGAACAGATTGAGGGTCCTGCCAGTGGTGACGCTTTAACGACCGGTATAACAACTTATACTTTTGCTGCTCCAGGCCTACTCGATACCACCTATTGCTCCATACAGGTTACCGTGCTCGATACTGTTGCACCGGTTGTCTTAACAGAAAACCTGACGGTATACCTGAGCATTGGTGATCAGATTACCATTTCTCCCGATCAGATCGATAACGGCTCATTCGACAATTGCACTATCGAATCCATGAGTCTTAGCCAAGATACTTTTTACGGCCACAATTCGGGCGATTTTACTGTGGAACTCACCGTAACCGATGCATCCGGAAATACAGCTTCTGCCCAAGCCGTGGTTACCGTAATCCGCAAACAGCCCGAAATGATGCAAAGGCCAAATCTCGAAACTGTCAATAATTATGATGGTGATTTACAGGAGGAGTATCAAAGCCGAAACTTATCGTCTGAAAAGAATGGCCTGAAAACCGAAATGCTCATTTATCCGAATCCAACCACTACTGGAAGTGCAGAGATTGTGATTTTTGTGAATGGTAAATGGGAGCAAGCAACGCTCAACATCTGGTCCGCAAATGGACAGAAAGTGTATAGCGAAATTATCCCTTCATTGTTTGCGACCAATTACATTAAAACCTCAGTTCAGGATTTATCGTCGGGCGTTTATCTCGTACAAGTTTCCACGGAAACCGAAATGGCTACCCAGCGGTTGATCGTAAAATAAAAGATGAAGTGAAACAGAACAACGTCAAAAAAAAGGCCGGAGTAATCCGGTCTTTTTTTGTGCCCGCAAAAAAGTTTAGAAAAGACCCGCCACCATGCAACGTGCGCTTCCCCCGCCAAGTTTTTCGATGGTGGGAATGGCCACAGCGCATATCGCAGCTTCGGCTTCGAGTAGTTGTCGCTGATTGGGGTTCAGGCTTTGCAGCGCTGTTTCAGACATGATCCATACCGGTCCGCTTGCCGACTGCACCAAATAGGAGTTACCCGCAAATGCAGCCATTTGCCGAAATGATATTTCTACCACTGTTTTTCCGGTAGATTGGATTTTGGCTTTTACCATGCTGCGTTCCATCACCTCGTCGATGGCTTCGGAACAGAGAATAACATTTTGCTTGCCCACACTCATCATCACATTGGTGTGGTAGATTTCTTTTCCGCCAGCATCGGCAGCGAGGAATGAAACTGGCGTGTATTCAATCTGCTCGCAAAGTGTTGAAAGCAGCTTCAGGTTGGTGCGTGGTGATTTGCAGGCATAGGCCAATCGGTGCGCATGGTCAAAAACAATGCTGCCGGTTCCTTCCAGAAATTCGCCGTCAGGAGCACGGTGCGACAGGTCAATCATCCGCGGATACCCCATTTGATCCGTGAGCGCATCGACCACCGACAGGTTGATTTCCCTTCGCCTGACCGGCGCCATCATCGGAAAAATGATGATCGTTCCCCCGGGAATAACGGCCAGCCAGTTGTTTGGAAATACTGCATCGGGAAGCGCTTCGTCTTCGCGGTCGTTTTCTACACGGACAATAACACCATACGATTGAAGTTTGTTCACCATCGCGTCGAACTCAAGCAGGGCTTTTTCTGCCGCATTGCCAATTTGAGCAGCCTGCTGAAAAGCGTTGGAGGCAGCCGTCTCAGGGTTGTAGCCAAAGTGCCTTGGCCGGATCATCAATATTTCTTTGGCAATCATTCGGAGCGGTATTCGTCATAAAGATACTCATCCGGAATGGGATTGCGCGATGATTCGTTGTTGTATAAAATGTTTACGATCCACCATCGGTCCTGATCGTGCACAAGCTGAATGGATTTTATTCCGCGGTGATAGGACATCTGATTGGTGGCGAGCTTGGTGTCGTAAGCCGAAAAAACCTGCGCTACATCGCGGTATTCGTGCACCTTTCTGCCAATTTCCATTTCAAAAAACCCATTTAACGTAAAGTACTCATCTACCTGAGCAATATATTCGTTTAGCGTTCCGGTGACGTATTGCAGTTTTCCGGAAACCCCAAAAACCCGGGCGTTGATTTGCGCTTCCGGTTGAAAAAGGTGGCGGTAGCGTTTCCAGTCGCGTTGACCAGAGGGCCCCGACGTGATTTCGTAATAGGCATTGATGATGTTGTCGATGGTAGAAACATCATCGGGAGTGGATGTCGTGTCAACGTGATCTTGACTAAAGGTTTGCGTAGTGCAAAAGAGCAGGACGCTCAATAAAAAATGCTTCATGCTTCAAAATTCTCCTTTCTTGCTGTGATTTCAAAATACAGTTTGAAATCGATCAGCCAGTATTGGGTGACAGATAACAAGGTTATTAATCTCTGTGGATTTTATCAGCGAAACCGGTTTTTGTACTGCAGCAGCGGAAATTCAAACCATCGGTACGAAAGGTGGGCCAGCAAAATAGTCAACAGCAAACTCGTCACCGGGAAAACAACCAAGGCGATGACCGGTGAGAGCGGTGGATAATCGTATCCGGCCATTTGCAGCAGGTTGATAAGCACGGCGATAACCAAACCGTGAAAGCAGTATAATCCGTACGAAATTTTGCCGAGATAATTCATCATTCGTCTGCCGTGCAGCGCAAACAAACCGCGTGCGTGATAAACCTGATAGGCAACAGCGATCGCAAATAGAATGGGTATCCAAACTTTTTCGATGGCAAACACCCACCTGAATGCGGCCAAAATTGGATAGGAAATTAAAACAGCTACCAGCAACCCAATGGCCACAACCGAAAATTTGCTTTTGATTAATTTCTCCAGCCGCTGCGACCAGGTTTGATGTGTAATCAGGTAAGCGAGAATGTTTCCTACAGCAAAGCAGGCCATCACACTTAAGGTATGGTAATGCAAGGTAAGCGGCTCATCGAGATGGGATATTCTGAAAAGCGTGGCCCAGGCAAGAATCAACAGGTTGATCGGTAAAAAGTATTTGCGCACCCATTTTAAAACAAGTCCATTAAAAATGTAATACTGTTCTTCCACCGAAATCGACCAGAGAATAATCATGAGAAATTGATCGTTTTCCAGTGCAGCAAAATTGAGGGTAAAGGTGAGGTAGTACCACAGTGACGGCATTTCTGAAACCTCCATTCCGCTGGTGGTTTGTAGTTGATTGATCACCAAACAGATCAGCACCATCAAAAAGTAAAGCGGCCAGATGCGCAGGGCTCGTCTCACGAAGTACTTGCCAAAACTGAAGTCGTTTTTATGCTGAATTTCACGTAGCCCCCACCATGAAATCAGAAACGCCGAGAGTACAAAAAACAAATCTACCGCCAAATAGCCGTACTGAAACCACGAGAGGAAATATCCCAATACACCTTCTTCATACCGCACCGACAGCGGATGAGTCAAATGGCTTCCGAGCACGACCATAAACGCCAAAAAACGCAATCCATCCAGGCCGTGGAAGTAGGAAGTGGGATTTTGGGAAAGCTGGTTTTGCATGGCGGGCTGAAATTACGGAATTGATAATCTTCTGCTATAGTTGGTATGCCGCACGTTTTGAAGTGGGTACAACTATCGATGCCCAACTTGTGTCGTTGTGCTGATCCAATAAATACCAACCATGTAATCCGTCATTCAATGAAAACAACGTTAACGGTGCCTGAACGATGCATTTATATTAAGGCAGGATTTGACTGAAACTGCAACTTCGATAAACTCCGAACCATCTTCGCAAATCCTTTTATTTCCAAATCCGGGTGAGAGAATACATCCAGATTGAAACTTCTTGATCCGCCCTTGTTTCGATAGAAATTTATGAGCACTCGGTAAGCTGTGGCGCGTAAGGCCATTATCCAAACGCGTAAATGTTTCTGTGCTGCCTGCTGGAATTTACAAGGCCCAAATCATCCCCAATTCTGGAAAAATCGTTGAGCAGTTTGTGAAGCAATAGAAAGAATTATTTCTTCTTTTTTTCTGCTTCGCGCAACAGCGATTTACGACCAATTCTTGCAGTGATCAAGTCTTTTTCTAAATTCAGTCCACGTGCAGGCGAGTATTCGCGGGCATAGTAGATGATTTGCAAATGAAGCTTGTTCCACTTCTCTTTCGGAAAAAGCCGTTTACAGTCCTTTTCTGTTTGCGTCACATTTTTTCCATTCGATAATCCCCAGCGGTACATTAGGCGGTGGATGTGCGTATCAACCGGAAACGCCGGAATGCCGAATGCCTGGGCCATAACAACCGACGCTGTTTTGTGTCCCACCCCCGGTAGCGCCTCCAGTTCTTCGAACGACTGTGGTACCTCGCCACCGTGTTTCTTGATCAGAATTTCAGACAGTCCGTAAATGGCTTTTGACTTAGCCGGACTTAGACCGCATGGACGAATAATTTGGCGAATTTCATCCACGCTTAGTAAAACCATTTCATAAGGTGTGCTTGCCCGGGCAAAGAGTAGGGGCGTAATTTGGTTGACGCGGGCATCGGTGCACTGTGCGCTCAGCAAAACTGCAATGAGCAACGTGTATGTATCGGAATGATCGAGTGGAATGGGCACTGTAGGATAGAGCCGCTCCAACTCTTGCATGACGTATGCTGCTTTTTCTTTTTTTGTCATTATCGTCGAGGCCAATTCACCAGGCCGTTTTTTCTTGATTTTGCTGCCTGATCCATTTTAACTGAATTGCGGTGCAAAGGTAGGGAATCGTGCAGCGTATTGCATGGAACGACATAAGGCCTAATAGAAGCGATAATTTTTATCTTAGTCGGCGATAAAAATTCACCCCTTGTATATGAAGTATCTAAACGCATTGTTTTTCTCATTCCTTGTTGGCATTTCGGCAGTGATGGCCCAGCAACAGCCCAATAAATTTGATCAGCTCGACGATTTGCTGCCCACGCCCAACGTGTATCGCACGGGTTCTGGCGCGCCGGGTACACAGTATTGGCAACAACGCGCCGATTACAAAATGGATATTCGGCTCGACGACGAGCAGCAGCGAATCTACGGTCAGCAAACCATTGTCTATTTCAACAATTCGCCCGATCAACTCAATTACTTGTGGGTTCAGCTCGACCAGAATGTGCGCGCCAAAGATTCTGACTCCTATAAAATTCAAACCAGCTCCATGCGCGATTCATTGCGATTTAGTGATGTGGACTACTGGAATCCGGGATTCGATGGCGGATTTAAAATCGAGGAATTGAAAGACAACAGCGGCAAGGAATTACCTTATATCATTAACAAAACCATGATGCGGGTGGACATGCCGCGGGCCTTGCCATCGGGTGCGGCATTTACCTTCAACATCAAGTGGTGGTATAACATCAACGACCGCATGAAGGTGGGTGGCCGATCGGGTTATGAGTATTTCGAAACCGACAGCAATTACCTCTATACCATTGCTCAGTTTTATCCGCGCATGGCGATGTACAACGATTACGACGGATGGCAGAACAAGCAGTTTCTCGGGCCTTCGGAGTACGCGCTTAGCTTCGGAAACTTTGAGGTAAACATTACCGTTCCGGCAGATCATGTGGTGTCGGCAACGGGCGAGCTTCAGAACCCGCGTGATGTGCTGACCGAAACGCAGCGCAGCCGACTGGAAAAAGCCCGCACTGCCAACCAGCCGGTTTTGGTGATTACGCAAGAGGAGGCCGAAGAACGCGAATCGAAGCGAGCAGAAGGCACACGCACCTGGCGCTTTAAAGCCGAAAATGTTCGCGACTTTGCATTTGCCAGTTCGCGCAAATTCATTTGGGATGCTCAGGGAGTGCCATTCGGAAACCGCACCGTGATGGCCATGTCGTTTTATCCGAAGGAAGGAAACCCGCTATGGGAGCGTTACTCCACCCGCGCCGTTATTCACACGCTCAAATCATTCAGCAAATACACCTTTGATTATCCCTATCCGGTGGCCATCTCGGTCAACGCCAAACGCATCGGAATGGAGTATCCAATGATTTCGTTTAACTACGGCCGCACCGAGACCGACGGCACCTATTCCGAAAGAACCAAGTGGGGAATGATCGGAGTGATTATGCACGAAGTGGGTCACAACTGGTTTCCGATGATTATCAATTCGGACGAGCGCAAGTGGACCTGGCTGGATGAAGGGCTTAACTCATTTATACAGTACCTCACCGAGCGGGAGTTCGATCATGATTTCCCCATCCGGCGCGGCTCACCCCAATCGATGGCGGCTTATATGAGCGGCGACAAGTCGAACAGGGTGCCGATCATGACCAACGCCGAAAGCATTCCGCAGCTCGGTAACAACGCCTATGGTTTGCCCACTGCTGCCCTCAACGTATTGCGCGAAACCATTATGGGGCGCGAGTTATTTGATTATGCATTGAAGGAATACGCCACCCGCTGGAAGTTTAAACACCCTACACCGGCCGACTTTTTCCGGACGATGGAAGACGCCTCGGCCGTGGATCTCGACTGGTTTTGGCGCGGCTGGTTTTTCACTACCGACCATGTTGACATTGCCATTGAACAGGTGCGCTGGTTTCAGATCGATACCCGCCACCCCGCTGCCGAAAGCAAGCTATCTCGCGAGCGCAAAGCCGCACAACGTGATTATATTGGAAATATCCGCAACCGCGAAATGGGTGAAAAGACCTTTGCCGAACGCGATTCTGTTTTGCGCGATTTTTACTCAACCTACGATCCGCTGAATTACGACCGGCTCGATGAAAGCGCCTATGAACGTTATCATTCCTCGCTGACCGAAGCCGAAAAGGCCCGGCTCGAATCCAGTCAACAGTTTTATGAGATTTCCTTTAAAAATATTGGTGGACTCGTGATGCCGTTGATAGTGGAGTTTGAATTTGCAGATGGCACCACCGAAGTTAAACGCATTCCGGCCGAAATCTGGCGCATGAACCACGATGAAGTCACCAAGGTTTTTATCACCGACCAAGAAGCCGTGGCCATTGTGCTCGATCCCTTTCTTGAAACCGCCGATTCTGACGTGAGCAACAACTACTGGCGCGCAGGTAATGACCAGCCCAAACGCTTTAAGCTCTTCAAACAGCGCGAGCATCTTCAAGAAAACGAGATGCAGCGAGAGCAGCGCGGGCGATAGTTGAAATATGTCGTTCTATAAAAGGAATAGAAAAGTTTAGTGGCTCATCGCGGTGAACATAATCAACCGAACCAATCTTTATTTAGCAAAAATTTGAAATGAAAACAGATAAATGGATTGTCAAAAGACAGAAAACTTGGGACATTCTTGTTAAATATGCCAAGAACGGAGAATTTATAACCTATGGTGAATTAGGCGAGAAAGTTGATGTGATTGCTGTAAATGTGGGAGTCCATTTGCTAAAGCCAATGCTTCAATATTGCCACACCAATAATTTACCACCATTAACCATTATTGTTATAAATAAGCAAACTCGAAGAGCAAATTATAGCCAAGGTGTAAATGTGATTTTGGAACGTGATGGTAAAAAACCTATCGCAAGAGACGAAGAAATTGATAATATAGAGCAAGTTTATAATTTTAATTGGACAACCATTACAAATCCATTTACTGACATTAACTCCAAATTGAAAAACGTGCCGAGTTAATTCTAAACGGCAGGTCCTCTGACAGTGTTGAAGAAATTATAGCCTTGGAGAAAAAAATGAGAAATCAGATTCCCGAAGTGAGACACCGTATTTCGTCTTTCATTGAACGAGGAGCAATCGCTAACAAGGTAAAGAAAATTACAAAATTTAAATGTTTGGTTTGTGAAGCACTAGGACAATCTCCCTTTTCTTTCGAAAAGAAAAATGGGGATTATTATGTGGAAAATCACCATGTTGAGCAAGTCTCAAATTTGAAAGAAGGGTCTTTAGGAATTGGAAATTTGATAACTATTTGCGCTAATCACCACAGACAAATGCACTATGGAAATTGTGAACTAGTAAAAAATAACAATGTGGAATTTAACTTTGAAATAGATGGAATCCAAGTGTTAATAAAGAAAATAAAAGTTTGCTAACAGCGTATATAACTTATGTGAGGAAGTGGTAAATTCAAGATTTGTGCCTTTAAATAAGTTTGTTGCGGGCCGACAATAAGGAAAGTCGCGCCGTTATATTTAGGATATATTTTAAAACCAACCCATGTCTCCCATTCACGGAACCCTTCGTCGCTATCAATTGATCATCGAAAAAATTGGTAGAAATGGTTATCCATCGGCAAGGGAGATAAATGAATATTTAAGCAATTGTGACTTTAGTATTTCCCACCGAACGTTGCAGCGCGATATCGAAAAACTTCGCTTCGAATTTGATGTGAATATCATATACAACCGCAACCGAAACGGATATGCCATTGACGAAGCTTCACAAAAGGGAGCAGATAAGTTTTTGCGTTTTGCTCAAACCGCGCATACCATGCGCCTGATAACAGACACGTTGCAGCATGGAAAGAACAAGCTGCAATATTTCTCCTTCGAGTCGCGCGGAGATTTGAAGGGCATGGAGCACCTGCCGGTTTTACTATCTGCAATTGAGTCGAACGCTAAAGTGCAAATGACCCACACGAGTTTTGGACAGGAAAATTCTAAAACTTACACCGTGCTTCCATATATGCTGAAGGAATATCAAAATCGGTGGTATCTGGTCGGCGTTTCGGAAGAGGTAAGTGCATTCCGAAATTTTGGAATCGACCGAATTGAAACGCTCACAATCTCGGATGAAACGTTCTTGCGTGAGGCATACCCCGAACCAGAATCAAATTTCGATAACACCATTGGCTTGGTGTATTCGACGCACAACATCGAAGAAGTGGAACTTTCCTTCGATCCATATCAGGGAAATTCCCAGAGAAAACGCATCAGGTTGTTGGGATCTGGCGGAATATCTTCGAGGCCTTTTTTTAAATTTTTTCGCCTTGCGCGGTGTGCCTCATCTACAATTACACATTCGTAATCCTTTTGCAGGAGTTTTTCTGCCAATGGACCACCGTGCGTGATGATTCCCTGGCTGATGATGCCCATTTTCCGGGGGCAGTTGAGCAAAGCCTTTTCGGGATCGGAATTGACGTAGCGGACTTCGTTTTCATCCACCCAGGCTTTACCGTCCCAAACGGCAGACGGGAAGTTGAGCAACTTCATATTCTCATCTTGCCATTGCCAAATGAGTGTTTTGGGTGCAATTACGAGCACAGGTCTTTTGCCGTGCAAAGTCATCAGCATTGCTGAAAGGGCCAATTGAAGGGTTTTACCTAATCCTACCTGGTCGGCCAATACAAAACGGGCGCCCCTGCCAGATCGATGTTCATCAAAGGTGCGCTTCACAAAATATTTCTGGTGTACCCAAAGACCAAACTGCTTTTGATAAACAGGTGTTTCAATAACCGGGCTGGCTACATTTTCCAGTTCCTGCCATTGAGTTATGTTTACCACTTCTCTATCTCTCAGCCGTTTTACGTCCTCAATTACGGCATTGGACAAAGGCTGTGCTTTGTGATGATTCCACAGCTGATCAAATTCCTCTTGTACCCACTGAACTGCTTCCGGAGAGTCATCCTCCCAGAGTAATTCATAATTTAATTGCCAGGCCGATTTGCTTTCATTGATACTCCCGAGAAATGAAGTTTGTGAACCATCGGCCGCTGTGATTACGCCGGCTTTTCCGTGCAAAAGCCCATGTACTTTGTCGGGCAAAACCCTCACCTCGAGTTTGCCAGAATGTAAAAAGTCATAGAGCCTCCCCAAACGAACTTTTGCCGCGTCACTCAATTTGTTTTCAGTGTTCGACCGCCACTCGTGGCCCAAAGCCAATGCGGCGGCTTTGGCAGTTTCTACGTCCAGAAGGGCCAGTTCAGAATTGCAAATGATTCGCACCTTGCCTGTAATGCTTTCCAATGCCTCACCCGCAACTTCTACAATAGAAGAACTAAAGTAGCCCGCGATGCGATCGTAAGAACGGGCGTTTTTCAAACGTTCGTTAAGAAAGGATTGATCAATGGATTTTCGTCTGGAAGAATAGCGGTAGATTACTTATTTTTCAATTATTAGTATCTATATTTCTGAAGTGTTCCTCACTGCTGCCCTGCAAACTTCCCTGAGTGCATCCAGCTCCCCAGCCAGAGGATTGAACCTTTTGGTTCTCCTGTCCAGATCCAGAGTGGGTTTCAAGGTTTTAATCACTTGTTCTTCCTCTTTCCGCAACTCATCCGTCGAAAACGGCTCTTCCAAATTTTCCCAATAGCCCAGTTCCAGATTTTCAATCATCCAATTCGTAAGCTTTCTCTCGCCTTCGGGGTTAAATTTGTATTTGTCAGGACGTGGTTTCTTCCCATTCTTGTCACGGGGAAGAGCTGTTAAGGAAAGTTCCTGTTTTAGAACCGCACCTAAAGACCGTCTTAGTGAAGAACCTCCTGTCTGTCCTGTTTTGAGATGGCTTTTAGTATCCCGACTTGCCAAACTTTTCTCTGCAAGACCAACGAAAATCACCCTTCCTGCGGATCCAAACTTTCCGAGCTCAGCACCCTCCGTTAGCGTGAATGCATAAATACCTTGCTTCGTTGGTAACCTCTCTAGTTCAGTGATAGGCTTTCGGGTTTCATTAATCGATGATATAATTTCTTCTGTTCTCATTACACACTATCATTCTCTACAAAACTACCCAATAACTTTAATGCCTCCACATCTTCTAATGCGGTATCGGTGCAGCATTGAGCTCAATGTATTTGAGGATGTGCAGGATCAACTGGCGGTTGCCCCAGTAATCGGCAAGTTCGTTGTAAAGCCAGTTGCGCCCCATGCGCGGGTCTTCAGTTTTTTTGGTTTCGTAAATGGCAAAGAGGATGTTGCGGGTAAGGCTGTTGCCAAAACCTTCTGAACCGAGCTCGCGATTTTTGAACTCGATAGGAGTGCGCACGGCCGCGCAGCTTACCATGGAGTTAATTGCGGTTGGGGCTCCGGGATTGCGGCAAATTGCCAACGGAACCACCGAGGAGCTCAGCGAAGAACTTACCTTCAAATCCAAAGAGCAGGCCTTGGAATTATGGAATCAGGGTTCGGCAGAGATCGACCGGCTGTGGAAATTAATTATCACATTCGGAAAGTATCCAGGCACGATAAAGTCGTCCATTCTCTACTTCATCGACAATGAAATCCACCACCGCGGCCAAATGTTTGTCTACCTGCGGGCGCTCGGTATTGACCCGCCGTTTTTCTGGGAGCGCTAAAAAATAGGGGAGGCCTTCAGTCTTTTCCGACCTCAGCCCATCCACAAAAAAACGCTCAAAATTCATAAGTTTGGGGGCTTTATTGGATTTACAAATTTTTAAGTCCTTTGCGACCTGCATTTCGAACATTTCAAACCGAAAAAAAAACAACATGAAAAAGACGGCACTGTTTTCCGCCAGTTTAGTATTGATGCTCGCCACAGCGTGCGATCAGCCATCCAACGAATCAAGTAAAGTGACTAACGAAACTTCACAAACAACAGACAATCCGCTGTTTTCTATTAGCGAATTGCCCTATCAGGCACCCGATTGGAGCAAAATCAAATCTTCTCACTTTGCTCCGGCATTTGAGGAAGGTTTAAAACAAAGTCTGGCCGAAATCGAGGAGATCGCCAACAACGAAGACGCGCCGACATTTGATAATACCCTGGCCGCTCTCGAAAAAAGTGGCCCGTTGCTATCGCGGGTTTCACGTGCTTTTTACACCCTGACTGGAGCCAATACCGACGAAGAACTTCAGGCGCTTCAACAGGAAATGGCGCCAAAACTCGCTTCGTTGACCGATGCCATTTTTCTGAATACCAATTTGTTTGAACGGGTAAACACCATCTACCAAGACATCGAATCGCTCGATTTGGACGACGAGAGCAAGCGTTTGGTGACCTATTACTACGACGAATTTGTAAAAGCCGGAGCCAATCTTACAGAAGATGAAAAGGCGAAACTGCGCCAAGTAAACCAGGAGCTCGCCAGCCTGAGCGCCAAATTTTCAAACCAATTGTTGGAGGCTTCAAAAGCCGGTGCACTTGAAGTGGATAATCGCGAGGCACTGGACGGACTCACCGAAAGTCAAATTGAAGCAGCAAAATCAGACGGCGGTACACAATGGCGCCTGTCACTGCAAAACACCACCCAGCAGCCATTGATGTCGTCGCTAAACAATAGAGAAACCCGAGCGGCCCTTTTTAACGCTTCGCTGACACGCGCCGAAAAAGGCGGTGAAAATGATACCCGCGAAACCGTAAAGCGACTGGCCGAGCTGCGTGCGCAAAAAGCCGACATTCTGAACTACGATAATTTTGCCTCGTGGTCGCTGCAAACGCAAATGGCCAAGAATCCCGAAAACGTAAAGGAATTCCTGAATCAATTGATTGCACCAGCCGTGGCCAATGCACGCCAAGAGGAAAATGACCTGGAGCAAATGCTGATTAAAGAACTTGGCCAGGAAAATGAGCTGCAACCGTACGACTGGAGCTACTACGCAGAGAAAATCCGGCTGGAGCGATACGATCTGGACGAGAATCTCATTAAGCCCTATTTTGAATTGTACAACGTGCTCGAAAATGGAGTGTTTTATTCGGCGACAGCGCTTTTTGGAATCACATTCGAAAGAAGGGATGACCTGCCCGTTTATCACGAAGATGTTCGGGTGTATGAGATTTTTGAAGAAGACGGAACGCCAATGGGCTTGTTCTACGGCGATTTCTGGAAGCGCGAAAACAAGCGTGGTGGCGCCTGGATGGGAAGCATGGTGGGGCAGTCCAAGTTGCTTAATACCAGGCCGGTGATCTATAATGTGTGCAACTATACCAAACCGGCTGAAGGGGAGCCTGCGTTAATTACTTTTGACGAAGCGCTCACCCTGTTTCATGAATTTGGTCATACGCTTCACGGCCTGTTTGCCGACCAAATGTACCCCAGCTTGTCAGGAACCAAAGTTTCGCGCGATTTTGTTGAGTATCCTTCGCAGCTCAATGAACACTGGGCATTGGTGCCCGAAGTGTTGACCAACTATGCGGTGCATTACGAAACCGGCGAGACGATGCCACAACACCTGATTGATAAAATTAAAGAATCGGCCACCTTTAATCAGGGCTTTGCACTCACCGAAGTGCTCGCTGCAGCATCACTCGATTTGCAATGGCACATTATCGGCGCTGATCAGAAAATTGATGCGGTGCATGAGTTTGAAAAATCAGCTTTGCAGCGCAGCGGATTGGATCTGCAGAATGTGCCGCCAAGATACCACTCTACCTACTTTGCCCATATTTTTGGAGGTGGATATGCCGCAGGCTATTACGCTTATTTGTGGGCAGAAATGCTCGACAGCCACACTTACCAGTGGTTTGAAGACAACGGCGGTATGACGCGCGAAAACGGTCAGCGTTACCGTGATATGATATTGTCTCGTGGAAATACGCTGGATTATAATGATATGTACAGAGACTTCACCGGTTCCGATCCCGAAATTGATCAAATGCTGAAGAACCGTGGGTTGGTGAATTAAATTTACCATCTCGGAAACCAGAATTTGCAGCGCCTGTCCCATTTGGGATGGGCGCTGCTCAATTTTGGTGCAAGCCATCAACAGAATGCAGGTTGCTTTTTGTTGGATTGATGGAATACCGTTTCTATGGTCTGGGTCTCAAAATCACGCATTTATTTCACACTTAAACAATTGTTATCTTTACAGTCTAACATTCATTTGCGTTATGGGTATTTTGGATTTTTTATCAAGATCGTCCGAAAAACGACCAAGGTTAAACTGGACACCGCTTGAATCACTGAGCCAACTTGATGAACTGCAATTACAGTCATCAGAAAAAAAAGTGCTCATTTTTAAACACAGCACCCGCTGTGGCATCAGCCGGATTGTACTAAAGCAATTCGAAAACGCCTTTCACGACGACGAGAATGCAGCGCTCTATTATCTAGATCTTTTAAACTACCGCGATATTTCCAACGAAATAGCCGACCGCTTTGAGGTGGTGCATCAATCGCCCCAATTATTGGTCATAGAGAAAGGATCTTGTACTAAAACCGCCTCTCACCACCAAATTCTTTCCTTGGTTTGATCGATGAAATTCTTGACCACCTGAAGTAGCAACTATTAATTGCTTGCTGTAGCGGAAATAACTTTGAGCACTCATGGCTTACTATTCCCATAGAATTAGACCAAATCTCATATTTCCTGCTTTTCAAAGTCGCGCTTCATCACTTCATCAGCCAACAGTAGTTGTTCGTCTATTTGTTCATAATTCGAGGTGTTAGCCTATGAATGCCGTCATTATTGGCGTAAATTGAGGCCCCATTACCTCACTATGCTTGTCCGATGTTTTATTGTGTTGATGTGTGTGGTTTTCGTCAATACATCAACCTTTAGTCAACCCAACCACGACCTTTCACAGCAGGAAATATCACTGCTGCTCGACAGTACTAAACAGGTGCTCTACAAACACGATCACCAACTTGCCGGCGAATTGCTTGCGAAAATTGCACAATCACCGGAAAAGGGTTGGACCGATTACGACCGCGCGCGCTATAATCACTTTCAAGCGGACTGGATGCTGCTCGGATGGCAACTTCGGGATGCCGAACAAATGTATTATCAGGTGATTGAGAGTTGGACTGAAATGCAAGACAGCATTCGGCTGATAGAGGCCTATTCTGGACTAGGAACAACACTGGCGGAGCAAGAGCGGTATCAAGAAGCCATCGGCTATCAACGCAAAGCTTTAGATTATTTCAACCAGCCGGATAGTGTAAAGTATTTCGAGATGCGTTCAAACCTTGCCGTGTCGTACACTCAGGCGCGGGATCACGGAAAGGCACTGGAGGAATACCAGAATTTGAAGGCCGTTTTTACGCGCAAAGGACTCATCAGGCAGTTGGCCATTGTGGAGGGAAATATTGGTGAGTTGTATCGCGAAGGGATATTGAACTTTCAACTCGCAAAGTCTCACCTGCTCAACGCCGCTGCCCTCAATATAGAAACCAATCAAACGAAATTTCTCGTCCAGAACTACCACAACCTTGGGTTAACGCTGATGCGATTGAACGAGCCTGATAGTGCGCGCAAGTACATTATGAAGTCCGTTTCCATGCGAAAAGAGCATGAGCCGCGCGGTGGCCTGGCCATTTCAATGCACTTGCTTGGTAAATACTATTTGTATGTCCAGAATGCCGACAGCGCCTTGTTAGCATTTAATAAAACCTTGCAAATCAGCGAAGAATATGGGATCGGGCCGGGCATTTTCTTCGGACATTTTGGTAGCGGCGAGACCTACGAATTAATGAATAACTATGCCGAGGCGCACAGAGCCTATACGCGAGCTGCCGATAAGGCTGTGGAAATCGGTTCACTACAATTTCAAGAGGCCGCTGAAGAGGCCTTGTACAACTTCTTTAAGAATAATAAGCGGTATTACGAAGCCCTAAAACACTCCGAAAATTTACACGCCCTGCGCGATAGTGCAAATAAATACGAATTGCGCGAACACCTGGCTCAGGCAAAGGTGCGGTATGAAACCGAACTCGCCGAATCGGAAAACCAGTTACTCAAAGCAAACCAAGAAAAGCAAGTCATGCAACTGGAACGACAGCAATGGTTGCTTTGGGGTTTGTGCGCACTGTTGTTTGGAATTTTAATTGCCATTCTGATCCTTATTTGGACGCATCACCAGCGTAAAATTGCTTTTAATGCCGCCATTGTAGCCAAGAAAGAGGTAGAAACACAATACGAGAAAATTAAAATTCAGGAAAAGAAGCTCAATGAAACCCTGGCGGTGAAGAATAGAATATTTTCTGTGCTAGGCCACGATTTGCGCTCTCCGTTGGCCAATATCTCGTCCATGTTGCCAATGGCTACCTCTGGCGATTTACCTAAAGAAGAAGTGAAACGGATTTTCAGTCATTTGCAGCAGGAAACCGATCAAAGCCTCAATACGCTGCACAACATTTTGCAGTGGTCGCAGTTGCAGTGTAATGAAGTGGCACTTCGCCGGCAGTACCTGTCGGTAAAGGAATACCTAAGCGAGCTGGAGGTTGCCTTTAAACCCAGTGCTTGTCAAAAAAATATTTCACTCCAATTTGTCGATCAGTCTAACGGAGAAGTGTATGCCGATGACAACCAGTTTCGCAGCATTTTAACCAACCTGATCAGCAATGCCATTAAATTTTCTCCTAACGGCGAAAGGGTGATCGTTTCGGCAAAAGAAAATAACAACGGGGTAGCCATTACTGTAACTGACCGGGGACAAGGTTTTGCAACGGATGTTTTGGCGGTAATTCAACAGCGAGAAAACCCGGTGAGCTATGAAGGAACTCATGGCGAAAAAGGCACGGGCATTGGCCTACAACTTGTGCGCGATTTTGTTGTAGCACACGGCGGTGAACTGATCATCGACGATAATCCTACCGGAGGAGCTACCGTTACGGTTACCTTTCCACACGTTGAACAAAGGGAGCAGCAGCAGCCCACGAGACAGCGAAAATCGGCCTGAAACGATGCCGGTCGTCTTGAACAATCTGCCTATCTCATTAGCATTACAATAATTAGTGTAATTTCTGTAAAGATCTCCTGCAAATTTTGGTTATAATTGTGAATAACCAATCTTATTCATTATGCGCCATTTACTATACAACACATTAATTTGCCTTTGCTCATCGTTTGCCCTATCCAGCGTTGGCATTGCTCAACCCCAAATCGTGCTTAACACCGATTTATCACCTGAAGAACTCGTGGTGCAATATCTTGTTGGAACCGGTGTTGAGGTCTCCAATGTCACCTTTAATGATACACAGGATAACGTACCAAACAATCAGATTGTTGGCTTTACCGGCCCGAGCGCGTTTTTAGAATTCACCGAAGGAGTGGCGCTGGTTACGGGAAATGCATCTTCTGTTCTTGGAATTCTTGGTGGGTGGATGATCGATGCCCCCATTACGAATGATCCCGACTTGGTACAATTGATGGGCAACGGAGGGATAGCCTTCCACTATAAGCGCATTGAGCCAAGGGACGTATTTTCTTGAAGTGACCGATACCAAAGACAGTAAACGATACATCACACAGTTTCAGAAAACGCGATAATCAACCCGACCACTTTCTCGCGAATTCATTCACAAGTCGGTGTAATCGAAACAAAATCAGCACAGCCGAAAGGGTGAGGCCAACTGCCAGTGCATACCAAATGCCCATTACGCCAAGCGCGGTGTGTTGAGAAAGGTAATATGCAGCCGGTAAGGTAATGGGCCAATACACCATAAAAGTGATGGTTGTGGGAATTTTCACATCTTGAAATCCGCGCAATGCACCCAAACCAACGGCCTGTAATCCGTCAGATAATTGAAATAAAACCACCACAATCAGCATATTCACCGCAATAGCTATCACAGCGGTATCTTCAGAGTAAAATCCGACAAGGGTTTTATTAAACAGCAGAATGACCAAACCTGCAAACGCCATCCAGGAAATGGTCATGATGAAAATGGTTTTGCACGCCATTTTTAGGTTAGCAGGATCGCGACGTCCACGTTGATTCCCAACCCGTACACCAGCAGCGGCGCCCAGACCAGAAACCGTCATGTAACTCACACTCGCAATATTAATGGCAATGTGATGTGCCGCTAATGCCACCGCGCTGATCATTCCGGCAAAGATGGCTGCCATGGCAAATGCTCCGACCTCAAAAATGTATTGCAATCCGGTTGGGATTCCCAAGCCGAGTAGCCGCTTTATCACCTTTCTTCTGATGTTGGTGTGAAACAGCCCGAGCCTAAAACGCGCAAATTTTCGGTGACGAAGTACATACCAGGCCATCACCACCATCATTAAAATTCTGGAAATGAGCGTGCCCCAGCCTGCGCCGTTTATGCCCAATTCTGGAAACCCCCAGTATCCATAAATCAGTAAAAAATTCAGCCCAACGTTTATCAGGTTACAGGCCACACTCGCTATCATCGCCATGCGGGTGTCTGACAGCCCTTCGGCAAATTGCTTGAACGACATAAAAATCAACAGCGGGATAATCGACGCGCTGATAATATTAAGGTAGGGCAGGGCCAGGTCTACTACTTTCGGATCCTGATCCAAATACCGGAGCACGGGGCCCATTGCCACGATCAGGAGAAACAATAGCACCGATATGACCAGGTTGAGCCAAAAGCCATGGTGCAGCACGATCGATTGCAAGTGTCGACCACCCCTGCCGTCGGCATTGGCAACCAAAGGAGTAATCCCATAGGCGATTCCAATACCAAACACCATAAAAATTGAAAACAAACTGTTGCCAAGAGCCACCGCCGCAAGGGGTAGCGTGCCCAATTGTCCAACCATTACGCTGTCAGCCACACCCACCATAATATGTCCCAACTGTCCGATCATCACCGGAACAGCGAGCTGCAAATTGACCTTATAATGCGATCTGGCTGATTTCATAAGGGCGCAAAAATACGCGCTTTTCAGATGCATAATTCCGGTGATATCGACCGGAAATGAAACTTTGAATACCAAATCGCAATTGCAACCAAAACAAAACCGGGGGTTGCGTACTTTTATTGAAGAATTCTGAATGATGGCTTTATTCGCAATTGGTGACATTCATGGCTGTTTCAACGCGCTCAAACGGGTGGTGGAAACGTCCGCCATTAAACCCGGCGACACGGTGGTGCTGCTCGGTGATTTTATCAGCAAAGGCCCCGATTCTAAAAGTGTGGTCGACTGGATTATTCAGAATCAACGCCGCTATCACCTGATTCTGCTGCGGGGAAACCATGAGGACATGCTGATTCGTTCAGCAGTTGGCGACAAGCACCGCGACGAATGGATGGCCAAAGGCGGATTGCAAGTATTGCAGTCATGCGGAGCTGATTACCAGTCGGGTTGGGAGCAGAAAATTCCTGATGAACATTGGAAACTCATTCATTCTACTCGTCGATTCTGGCAATACAACCAGTTTGTTTTTGTTCACGCCGGTGTCATTTCCGGCTTGCCGCTCGAAGATCACGATGATTACACCCTTTACTGGAGAAAGTGTCGGAAACCAATGTCCTATGCGCAGGACAAGGTGGTGATCTATGGCCACACCGCTTTGAAGGATGGCCACATTGCCGACTTTGGTCACAGCATTTGTCTCGACACCTTTGCCTACGGCGGAATGTGGCTTTCGTGTATGAATGTCCACACTCGGGAGTTCTGGCAAGCCAGCCAATCGGGATCGGTTAGTTCGGGTGAACTGGCCCCGCACCATTACTCCAAACACCTGATTTAACAGCGCAACTCGCCCAAAACTAGCTGACGGGCCATTGCACCAATGGCTGCAGTTTCAACAATGCGGCAGGAAAATTGTTATATCCAAACCAGAAGAAACGCGAAGAAAGCGGTAGGGTTTTTCCCGCCATTTTTTTAAAAACACAACGCTATGAAACAACTTTTACAAAAAACGAAATGGTATTTATCTTTATTAATAATCGTGGCAGCACAGCCGGCTATTGGTCAGGTTTCACATACTATTGAATTGTATGGATCTGTTTTTGACCCGCCGAGTTTGAGTATTCACGTAGGCGATACCGTGCATTGGTTCAATCTCGAAGGTACCCACAATATCAACGGCTCGGCTTGGTATGAAGACAACCCCGAACCTTTCGGTACCGAAATCGGCGAAGGATGGCAATACACAAAAGTTTTTACCATTCCCGGAATGTACCAATACCACTGTGATGTGCATTTACACGAAGGGATGACCGGAGTGATTTACGTTGAGGAAGGAACCAGCAGCGTCGGTGAAATGGAAGCAATCCATTTGATAAAGCAGGTATATCCTGTTCCAGCAGATGACTTTGTTATCATTGAACTGAACGAAGGTGTGCTGTCAAAATACGGTCAACTGCAACTCAGGTTGTTCGATCACCTCGGCAGGGAGCAGTACAGCACATCGCAGGTTGAAAACCGCAACCGCATATCTGTTACCGATAATAGAAGTGGATTATATTTCTATCAGTTGCTTCACGAAGGTGACGTGCTGCACACCGGTAAGGTGGTGGTTAGGTAGTCGTTAGTGGTTTCGGTCAGTCGGTGTAAAAGTTAAAATATATTAGCGGCCTGTCGGTTGCCTGTACAGGCCATGCTAAACTTGCTATATTTGCACATCATATCATGCGAGGATAGTTCCCATTTTAGAAACTGCATGATAATGTTGTAAAAATTAAGCTTATGAGTACATTAGAGTCGGTTGCACCAAAATCACCTGAAGCAACCAAGTTTACCAAGTTCAAGCAGGAAAACGTTGAAACCAAAATTCGGTTTCCCAATCGCGACGGACGCGATTTTCATAAAGCGGTAACTGCCAGGGTCAATCAATATTTCGAAGATAATGGTATTTCAACCTTTGCCAACGCGCAAATGCGGTTAAAAACCACGATCCTGCTCTCGGCTTATTTCGGGTTTTATTTCGCTATTCTGTTGGGAGGCTTTAATATTTGGGTGCTTTGGGCTTTAGCTTTCGCACTTGGAGTTGCCAAAGCCGGAATCGGTTTTAGCGTGGCGCACGATGCCATTCATGGCGCTTATTTTAAAAACAAACAACTCAATTACCTACTGGGTTTTTCGATGAATCTGATCGGTGGAAACCAATACGTGTGGAGCATTACCCACAACGTGGTTCATCATACCTACACCAACATTCACAATCACGACGAAGATCTTCAGGTGGCACCTTTCATTCGAATGTCGCAACACGATCCGCACCGACCCATTCACCGGTTGCAGCACATCCTCGCATTTATGGCCTACAGTCTGGCAACTATTTTTTGGGTCTTTCTTAAAGATTACAAAAAAATTTCCCAGCCAAATATTGGTCCCTACCAAGGCAAACGTCATCCCAAAAAGGAAATCGTGCTGTTGGTATTAACCAAGTTGATGTACTACGCATACGCCATTGTAATTCCTTTTATGGTACTGGATGTCACCTGGTGGCAGTTTGCTATCGGGTTTTTAACCATGCACCTGACTGCCGGTGTCATTCTCGGCGTTATTTTCTCATTGGCACACGTGGTTGAAAACACCGAACATCCACTTGCCGATGATCAAGGTCGCATGCCCGACTCATGGGCGGTGCACCAAATGAAAACTACCGGAAACTTTGCCATGAACAGTCCCATTGTCAACTGGTTTGTGGGTGGACTAAACTTTCAGGTAGAGCACCACCTGTTTCCCAATATCTGTAGCGTGCATTACAAAAACATTAGCCCGATTGTAGCGCAAACGGCCAGTGAGTTTAACGTTCCGTACAATTACTACGAAACATTAGGAGACGCTATCGCATCGCATTACCGTCAACTCAAAGTGCTGGGCCGCGGTTAATTTCTCTGTTGTCTTTATAGATTCTTGCGGCGTTCCAGCTCGCGCGAAATGAGTTGAAGCTCACGTCCGCTTTGACCCTGTGCCGAGGTGTTTTCCTCTGCCCTGCGAATCAGGTAAGGCAATACCTTATTCACCGGACCGTAAGGCACATATTTGGCAACGCAGTATCCGTGAGCCGAAAGGTTAAAGGTGATGTGATCAGACATACCCAAGAGCTGTGCAAAATAAACGCGTCGATCGGTTTTCGACACATTTAGTTCGTTCATCAATCGGGTAAGAAGCATTGCGCTTTCTTCGTTATGGGTGCCAGCACAAAAAGCAATGGTGTCGAGGTGTTGCATGCAGAATTCAATCGCAGCATCGTAGTCGCGGTCGGTGTCGCCCTTGGTGTCGTGAACAGGTGAGGGGTAACCCTTTTCCACGGCACGCTCCCGCTCCTTTTCCAAATAGGCACCGCGCACCAGCTTTTCTCCAAGAAAATAACCACCTGCCTTTGCTGCTTCAAAACTGGTTTTCAAATATTCGAGCCGGTCGTTTCGGTAAAGCTGGATGGTGTTAAATACAATGGCCTTTTGCGTGTTATAACGCTCCATCATTTTGGTGGCCAATTGGTCAATAGCGGGTTGAATCCATGATTCTTCAGCGTCGATAAACAGCGGTATATCGGCCTGATGAGCCGCGGCACAAATCCGATCAAAACGGGCTTCAACTTGTTCAAATGCGCTCTTTTCATCATCCGTTAAAACCTGGTTATTGCTGACTTTGTACAACACCACAGTAGGCGCAACTCCCGAAGGTTTGAATACACAAAATGGAATATCCTTGCTTTGCTGTGCTTCGCGAATGGTGTCCAGAATTTCAGCGGTGGTCAAATCCATGCTCTGGTGATCTTCCTGACCTTCAACTGAATAATCCAGAATGGTGCCCACATTGTAGCGGCCGAGCAATGCAACGGTTTCTCGCGATTCGGTGATGTTTTCACCCCCGCAAAATTGCCGAAATATGGTGCTTCTGATCAATCCAGTGATGGGAAGATGCAGTTTTAGCCCCACTTGGGTAAACACTTTGCCCACCTTCATTAAGTTGGGATAACCGATTACGCGAAACAATAAGTAGGCGCGTTTCAGGTCTTTGTCGGTTTTGCCGCTAAAAGCAATTTCCGTATTTTGAAAAGAGATTTCAGAATTCATAATGCTGCAAAAATACGTTTACAAATCATGTGTTGGGCAGAAAGTTTAACGGAAACAGCTACATTTGAACGTCGTTCAAAAACAACCTAATGACCCGAAGTGAACTCAACCAGGAAGTGATTTCTGATGGCTACGCAATCCATATTGGCAGCGATGTGCTGAGCCAGTTGGAAAGGGATTTGTGCACGTCTTCGTACTCGCGAAAGTTTGTGCTGGTTGATGAAAATACCATTCAACATTGTTTGCCGGTTCTGATGTCTTCGGTTCCTGCCCTTCGCGAAGCCGAAGTGGTTGAAATTGAAAGTGGAGAAGGCAATAAATCCGTCGAGTTGTGCACGCGTTTGTGGGAGGTGCTTACCGAGCTGGGAGCCGATCGCCACAGTTTGCTCATCAATCTGGGTGGTGGTGTTATCAGTGATTTTGGAGGTTTTATCGCCGCCACTTTTAAACGCGGCATTCAGTTCATGAATGTGCCCACCACGTTGCTTTCTCAGGTGGACGCATCGGTGGGAGGAAAAGTTGGGGTCAATCTCGGGCATCTTAAAAATCAGGTGGGTGTTTTTTGCAATCCGCAAGCGGTTTATGTCAATCCACAATTATTAAACACGCTACCCAAAAATGAAGTCATGTCGGGCTATGCGGAGATGATAAAACACGGATTGATCAGTGACGGGCATCACTACCAACAGTTGCGAAATTTCGACTTATCGCGACTCGATTTACTGGAACCGCATATCGAAACATCGATTCGCATCAAAAACAAAATTGTGCTCGACGATCCGCACGAGCAAAACGAGCGCAAACTGCTCAACTTTGGACATACCATTGGTCATGCCATCGAAACCTATTCGCACGAGAACCAAAGCAAGGGAATGTTGCACGGCGAAGCGGTGGCTATTGGAATGTTGTGCGAAGCTTTTATCAGCACCGAGCTGTGTGGATTACCTCCAGATGATTTCGAAGATATCGCCGACTTTGTGGTTCATCACTATCCGGTTTTCAACATAGATAATTTGGCACATCACCGGATTATAGAAATCATGCGCCACGACAAGAAAAACGTCGGTGATACGATGAACTTCACTTTGCTTACCGAAATCGGAAAGGCCATCATAAATCAGGAGGTTAGCGCCGACAGGGTAATTAATGCACTGGATGAATACCAAAAACGCACCCAATTCATTTCGCATGAATCCTGATTTTCCTGAAGATTTTGTTCCACAGGGAATCGTTGAGCTGCCGTCGTCTAAAAGTTTGGTTAACCGACTGTTGATTTTATCTTCACTCGCCGGGTCTTCTCCACCACTACAGCGGGTTGATGAAGCCGACGATGTTCAACTGATGCGTCAGGTTTTATCCAATTCCCAAAACGTAGTTGATGTAGGAATGGCCGGAACCGTTTGTCGATTTGTTACGGCCTGGCTTACTGTTCAAAAGGGGACTTATCAAGTGACCGGTGCTCCGAGAATGCTCGAAAGACCAATTGGTGTGTTGGTCGATGCCCTTCTTCAACTGGGTGCCAACATTGAATATCTTGGTGAATATGGATTTCTGCCACTTAAAATCAACGGCGGGCATCTTGCCGGCGGATCGGTTCCTATAGCCGGAGACATCAGTTCGCAGTACCTATCGGCGTTGTTGATGATTGCACCCTATATGAAAAACGGGTTGATTCTAGAAGTAAAACCGCCGTTCTATTCTAAACCTTATGTGCGCATGACCACCAAATTGATGGAGCGGTCGGGAGTGAAGGTGCATTGGGAAGATAAGGTGATTAAAGTTGCGCCGGGTGCTTATTCGGTTGTTCCCGCTTCGATAGAATCTGACTGGAGCGCCGCTTCTTTTTTTTATTCCTTGCTTGCACTGTCCGGAAAAGGTCACATTTCGCTTCGGGGCTTGTATAACGACAGTCTTCAGGGCGATTCGGTGTGCCAGCAGTTGTTTGGTCACTTTGGAGTCATCACCACTTTTGATGATGTCGGTGCGGTGATCACTGTTCGCGAAAAAAGACTTTTGCCCGATTCAATGGAAATCAACTGCAGCGATTTTCCTGATTTGGTGCAGCCCCTGGCTTGTACCTGTGCAGGCCTTCGGGTTAAGGTGAGATTTACGGGAGTAAAGAGTTTGCGCATTAAAGAAACCGACCGCGTGGCGGCATTGCAATCCGAGCTGGCAAAGCTTGGAGTGACGGTGACTGCGGGTTCAGATCATCTCGAAATTGCTGGATTCGAGGAACCAACATCATTCCTGATTGAAACCCATAACGATCACCGGATGGCCATGGCATTTGCACCGCTAGGCATAATTTATCCGCACCTCGAAATTCTTGATCACGAGGTGGTTTCCAAATCCTTTCCAATGTTTTGGCAGGAATTGCGCAACTTGTTCAGCCAATCAGAGCGATAGTTGAAGCAGGTAGGTGGTGCCGTCGCTGTCTGACTGGAGCCGCAACTTAGCGTCGATCTGTTCAGAAAGGTCTTCAATTAAACTTATTCCCAACGAATTTTTGTTGCGCTTTGTAGGGTCGAAACCCGAACCGTTGTCTTTAATTTCGAGTATCATGGAGCTGACCAGTTGTTTCAGAGATATTTCAATCACCTTTGGTTCTTCCCCCGACTCGTCAAAGGCGTGTTTAATCATATTGTTCATGATTTCATTCACAATCAGACCCAGATTAATGGCCCGCGAGGTTTCTAATATTACCGGGTCAAACTCAGTCTTGTAGGTGACGTTGCCGAGACTCCCAAAATTACTTTTCCTAAATTCCGTCACCAATTGATGGAGGTATTGACCCAGATTAACCTCCAGATAGTTTTGCGAAAGATAGAGTTGCTCATGAATCCTTGCCATGGAAAAAATCCGCGACTCGCAATCGTTCAGTATGGATTTTACCTGTTCATTATCCGATTCACGGCTTTGCATCCGCAGCAAACTGATCAGTAAACTCAGGTTGTTTTTAATGCGGTGGTTCATTTCTTTCAGCAGCAACTCTTTTTCTTGAACACTCGCCCGCATCTGTTGTTCTGCAATTTCGCGTTCTTTCGATTCCAGCGCCATGGCCAAAAGTTGATTGGCAGCCAGTGCAAAGTGAACCTCCTCGTCGCGCCATAACCGTTTTGGTCCAACGTGTTCGTAGCAAACCACTCCTTTTAGCTCGCCTTGCACGTGAATCGGAACATCCAGAAGCGAGGTAATGCCGTGACGCTGGCAGTAGCTGCTTTTGATTTCGACCGTAATCGGAGAGGTGTGCACATCGTTTACAATGAGTATCAAGCTCGACTTCAGTCGGGTGTAATATTCCGGAGCGTCTTTCATGCGCATGGTGTCTCCGCTAGAAAATTCGCCCGAGCTGCTTATGTAATTGCCGAGGCATTCAATGCGTTTGTGATTCTCGTTAAACATCCAAATGTTGATTCGCTCCACCTTGAGACAGGTGCTGAGTTGTTGAGCTAGCAGGGTAAATACGTCTTTAGTGTCTCCGGCAAACAGACTGGTATTGGCTGCTATACGTCGAAGCTCGTTGGTAAACTCTGCTGTGGTCATATCGGTTGTGAGGAGGATAAATATACCATAATATCAATTCTAAAACCCACAGACCTATAAAGATAGATTGGTCATCACCCGACAAAATATACTTCGATATATTTGGGCAGCTTTTTGTCAGATGGCAAATCATTGAAACAATTGATTAAAATAGCGAAGGGGCTGGGGTGGATTGTGGCAGATTTCATCGTTGTGGTCGCTATCTTCATTTTTTTGGTTGATGCACGGATGGGAGCGCTTTCGGCTTTTTGCTATGACGATATTTCGCTTTTACCACAAAAAAAAGTGGCGGTGGTACTCGGCACAGCAAAGTATCAGGTCAGGGGAGGAATCAATCCATTTTATGAATACCGACTGCGCGCAGCAACTGAATTGGTTGATTCGGGAAAAGTGGAATTTTTGCTGGTGAGTGGAGATAATTCGCATCAGGCCTACGACGAGCCGACCACCATCAAAAACGATTTGATTAAACGCGGTGTGCCCTCCGAAAGAATCTTTCTGGACTATGCCGGTTTTAGAACATTCGACTCCATGGTGCGCTGCAAGTATGTTTTTGGAGAGCACGACATTATTGTGGTATCGCAGCGTTTTCACAACGAGCGCGCATTGTACATTGCCCATCACCACCACATGACAGCGGTGGGTTATAATGCACAGGATGTAGAATACAACTATGGTTTAAAAACCATGGTGCGCGAAAAATTTGCCCGGGTCAAAACCTTGCTCGATATTCATTTGCTCAATACAGAGCCTCGATTTTTGGGCGATGAAATTAGTATTGATTGGCCGGCTGAACTACCCGCCGAAGTCGCAGTTGACTCGCTTGCTCAGTAGCAAATCAGGAAGCGACCCGGTACTTTTCAAAAAACCGCTCCCAGTTCCAGATAAAGTGCTCCATGATTTCGTTCATTTTCTTTAAAAAAATGGGATTGGGCGTGTTGAGGTTGCGGAAATATTCCTCTTGATACGCATTGAGGTGATACTTGAAAAACACGGCTTTCGACATCGCATAAAGCGTGTTTTTTGATGGGTGATTAACCCGCGACATCATCGTCTTGTACTCCTTAACCAAAGCGGCATATTCCAGCTTATCCATGTCGTAGATGGCCGCCATTTTTTCGATGCTGAGCTCAATGATGCGCCGATCCTGCCCACCGGGAAAATACTTGGGGATGTAGCTAATGTTTCCGGCAACCAATATCAGTAGAAAGGGATCGCTGTTGGTGGGGTCGATAACGGGCGGACGTACAAAGGAAGGGTCGTTTTGGATTAACACAGCTACGTCTTCAAAACCTTTGTCAACCAGATCCACGAGTGAATTAACGAATATGTTGGCGATGGCGTTTTCGGTGAGTTTCTTTTTGCCAAACAGTGTGAGCATATCGTTTTATTCCTTGTTAGTTGTGTTTAATTCAAAGTTAAGCAGAACCGCTCGCAGATTGAGGTCAATAGAACCCCTGATTATCCACAAAGTTATGCACGTAGCAAAGGTAATTAAAGTTGTGTTGGACTTGACGCAATACCTTAGATTTGCACCATGAATACTCCCAATAAATTTGTTGCCATGATGAGCAACAGATGTCCCTATTGTCATCAGGGCCATCTCTATGAATCGAAAGCTGCATACAGCAAACAATTTATGCAGATGAAACCGGCGTGCGGAACGTGTGGAGGTGATTTCAAGCGCGAACCGGGGTTTTATTTTGGAGCGGCTTATGTTAGCTACGCACTAACGGTTGCGCTTTGGGTTGCTGTGGTGGTAGCGCTTACTGTTTTTGACGCCATTGGATTGATGGAATATACCTTTTTTGATTATCCGCTGCTAACCATCGGAATCGGTGTGCTGTTGCTGTTTTTGTTATTGCCTGTAATCTATCGACTCAGCCGCTCGATGTGGATTCACATGTTTGTGAGTCAGGGCCAGGAAGATTGACTTTTCCGAAAGAACCCAACGCGTACCACAGGTTGGGTAAATCGTTTTTGTGGCCTTATCGTTGGCTGAATTCTGGCCGGATGGACGGGTTACGGCCGAGATTGATTCCATAATTCACTCGCCGAAATGCAATCAAACGAATAAAATCGTATTCTCCATTGTTATTAATGCCCTTGAAATTATACATTTGGGTGTGACTTTCGAATTGTTTCTGAGATTAGTATGCCGCACCCATGGATAAAGAAACACTGGTATTAGGGTGTAAACAGTTTTTATTAACCAGTAAAAACGAGGTACTGTATTCGGGGCCATCGGTAAAGATTGGCGGATTCGAACTACACTATCATCTGGATAGTGAGTATTCTTGCTGCATAAAAAACAGCAAACAAATTCATTTGTTGGGAGAAATATTCGATTGGCAATTCCCCCATTGGACCAATCGTGAGGTGCTGGAATATTTGATTCAAACAAGCAATACAGAAGATTTTCTTGCAGCACTTTCTAGGTTTATGGGTCACTATATGTTGATTTATAAAAGTGAAAAAGATTTTATTCTTGTAAATGATGCCTGTGCGCAATACGAAGTATATTTTGATAAGACCTTTTCAGCTTTTAGTTCCCAAGTAAATCCGATGAACACAGTTATTTCCTTAGAACCTCATCTTGCTTCGGATGCTATATCTTTTTTTGAATCAAAAGTATTCCAGTCGAAAAAGGTATTTGTGGGCGATCAAACCCATTTATCTAATATTAGGCATCTGCGTGCCAACCACCTGTTGGATATAAATGCAAAGTGTACCAAACGGTTTT